>NZ_JBFAHJ010000008.1:0-167292 GCF_040654115.1 Nonomuraea sp. NPDC050786 | reverse complement strand
CTGTGCCGTGATGTCGGCCTGCGCCGTGATGTCGCTTTTCGCGGTCGCGTCGTGTGTCGTGGCGGCGTCGCCTTCCGCCGAGGCCGCGCCGTTCCGCGCGGGCGGCTCACCGGCACGCGCGGCGCTCCCGTCCGGGTGGGACGTGCGGCGGGTGGTGTCGGAGACGACACGGCCCTCGTGGATGCGGATGACGCGGTCGGCGAGCTCGATCATGGCGGGCCGATGGGCGACGATGACGGCCGTACGGTCCTGGGCCAGGTCCGAGGTGGCCGCCACCACGGCCGCCTCGCTCCGGCCGTCCAGGCGGGCCGTGGGCTCGTCGAGCAGCAGCACCGAGGCCTGGGGACGGCAGAAGGCCCGCGCGAGCGCGACCCGCTGCCGCTGACCGGCCGAGAGGTTGGTCCCGCGCTCGCCCACCACCGTG
Source organism: Nonomuraea sp. NPDC050786 (assembly GCF_040654115.1). Taxonomy (NCBI): domain Bacteria; kingdom Bacillati; phylum Actinomycetota; class Actinomycetes; order Streptosporangiales; family Streptosporangiaceae; genus Nonomuraea; species Nonomuraea sp. NPDC050786. The sequence continues at coordinate 166,868 of NZ_JBFAHJ010000008.1, read as the reverse complement.
TCGAACCCCTGCGGAAGCCCGTCCACGAAGTCGGCGTGCGCGGCGGCGGCCGCCCTCCGGACCTCGTCCAGGGTGGCCGAGGGAGCCCCGAGCCGGATGTTGCCGGCCACGGACGTGGCGAACAGGTGCGGCCGCTGCGCCACGAACGCCAGCCGCGCCCGCCAGCTCCCCAGGTCCAGTTCGCGCAGGTCCGTCCCGTCGATCAGGACCCGGCCCTCCGACGGGTGGATGAAGCCGAGGATGAGGTGGAGCAGGGTGCTCTTGCCGCCGCCGCTCTCGCCGACCAGCGCCACCCGTTCGCGCGGGCCGATGGTGAGCGAGACGTCCTCCAGCGCGGCGCCGTCCCGGCCGGGGTAGCGGACGGTCACGTTCTCCAAGCGGATCTCCGGCGCCCCGGCCGAGGGCGCCTTGACGGAGGACGCACCGCCCGAGGACTCATCGCCCGACGACGCCGGCGCGGGCCCCCGTACCGGATCGGAGCCGGATTCGTCCAGCACGGCGAAGGCCGCGTCGGCGGCGGCCACCCCCTCCATCGAGGCGTGGAAGCGCGTCCCCATCGCCCGCAGCGGCAGGTACGCCTCCGGCGCCAGCAGCAGCACCAGCAGCGCCGTCGTCAGATCCAGCGACCCCCCGAGCAGCCGCAGCCCGATCGGCACCGCCACCAGCGCCAGCGACAGCGACGCGCACAGCTCCAGCACCAGCGACGACAGGAACGCCACCCGCAAGGTCCGCATCGTCGTGCTCCGGTGCGCCTCCGCGACCTGCTGGATGACGCCCACCTGGTACCGGGCGCGCCCGAAGGCCCGCAGAGTGGGCAGGCCGCGTACCACGTCCAGGAAGTGGCCGCCGAGCCGCGACAGGGCCAGGAACTGGCGCTCGGTGACGGCCTTGGTGGTCATGCCCACCAGCGCGCCGAAGATCGGGATCAGGGGGAGCGTGACCAGGACGATGACCGCGCTCGCCAGGTCGGCGGCGAACAGCCGTACCAGGACCGCGAGCGGCACCACACCGGCCACCGCGATCGACGGCAGATAGCCGGTGAGGTACGCGTCGAGCCGGTCCAGGCCGCGCCCGGCGAGCGTGACCAGCTCGCCCGAGCGGTGGGCGGTGAGCCGCGCGGGCCCGAGGTCCCGCAGGCGCCCGAGCAGCCGATGGCGCAGCGCCGACTTCACGCCGGTCGCGGTGCGCCCCGCGAAGACGCCCTGCGTCCAGGCGAGCAGGGCGCGCACGCCCACCACCGCCGCCAGCCCCGCCAGGGCCGCGGCGGTGAACCTGCCGGACAGCACCCCGGCCAGCAACTCGGCCTGCACCAGGACGAGCAGCCCCGCGAGCACCGCCGCGACCATGGTCACGGCCAGATGGCGGCGAACCGACCGCTCGGCCCGCATGAGCCGGAGGAGATCCCTGTGCACGTGCCCTCAGAAGAACGATGGGAGTCGGAAAGCGTCCTTCCCTGGGCGGAAAGTGCGCCATACCCATATTTGCGCGCCCAGCACGATGGGCGCGAACGGCAGCACCATGACACTGAGCACATTCAACGTAGCCGGAGGCGCGCTGTGCTCCAGCAGGTACGGCATCGCGCCCGCGAGCACCCCCAGCGCCGGGACCGCCGCCACGAGCGCCGACACCGCCAGGGCGCGCCCCGACCTGGACGCCCCGAAGGCCCCGGGCGTCCGCCAGGCCAGGAACGTCCACCCGTGGAAGGCGAAGAGCAGCGTCACGACCGCTCCCAGCATCACCCCCACCGGATGCACGACCGGAGTAGCGAACCCCGTGGCCGCCGCGTGGATCGCCATGCCCCACCCGAAGGAGAGCCCGAGAGACCCGAACGCGATCATCGCGTCCCAGAACCCGCGCCACCTGAACCCGTGCAGCCGGCGCCTGAACCACAGCCCCGCGTCCCGTACGACCCAGCTCAGCAGCATGGCCACCACCAGCGGGTACAGCTTGAACAGCACCTCGCCCTCGAGCAGCGGATAGACCCCGAACAGCGCCCCGGCGACCGCCACCAGCCAGACCTCGTTGGCCAGCACGTACGGCGCGATCGCGGCCACCATGCGGTCGCGGCCCTCCCGCGTCCTGCCCAGCAGCGGCAGCAGCAGCCCCACCCCCAGGTCGAACCCCTCAAGGGCGAAGTATCCGGCCAGCAGGATCGCGAAGAGAACGAACCACAGCATTTCCATGTCAGCACTCCTCAATAGCTCAGCGCGGGGGAGCGGGACTCAGTGGCGGGAACGGCGCCGAGGTCGAGGTCGCGCGGCCCGCGCCGGATGATCCTGGCGATGAGCACGTAGTCGACGACCGCGAGCAGTCCGAGCACGCCGGCGAACCCCACGAGCGAGCCCGTGATCATGCCCGAGGTCAGCCCGGGGGACATGGCGTCGGCCACGGTCAGCTTGCCCCAGATCATCCACGGCTGGCGCCCCACCTCGCGCGCCAGCCAGCCCATGATCGCCAGGATGAACGGCAGCGGCGTCATCAGCATGAGCAGCGGATGCGTCCAGCGCCACCGGTGGAGCACGCCGACCATCGGCAGCAGCGCGAACAGGACGACCAGTCCGAGCAGCTGGCCGAACTCGATCATGAGCCCGAGCGGGATCGCCGCGCCCGGGTTGCCGTCGAACTTGCCCTCCTGGACCCCGGCGAACTGCGCGTACCCGAACCCCATGGTGAGGAAGATCCCGAGGGCCGCGGCGACCACGCCGGTCCGCAGCGACCTGGTGAAGAACTCCACGTGCTCGGTGCGGCGGCGCAGCTGGTACGCGCTCGCGCCCACCAGCACCATGGCCCCCGTGAACAGGCCCGCCCCGATGACGTGCGGGAAGGAAAAGATCAGCGCCTTGTTCGTGAGCAGGGCGCCGGCGTCCACCAGCTCCAGGCGGCCCCCGCGGGCGACGGAGCCGGCCGGGTTCTGCAGGAACGAGTTGGCCATCATGATGAAGAACGCGCTCGCGTACGCCGTCAGCGTGACGAGCCAGATGCACGCCAGGTGCAGCCATCGGGGCAGCCGCCCCCAGCCGAAGATCCACAGGCCCAGGAAGGTGGACTCCAGGAAGAAGGCCACCAGCGTCTCCATGGCCAGCGGCGCGCCGAACACGTCGCCCGCGTAGTGCGACAGGCCGCTCCACGACAGGCCGAACTGGAACTCCATCACCAGCCCGGTCACGATGCCCAGCGCGTAGTTGACGACGTAGACCTGCCCCCAGAAGCGGGTCATCGCCTCGTGCACCGGTTTGCGGGAGAGCGCCCAGCGCGTGTTCATGATCGCCACCAGCGGCGCCAGGCCCAGCGTGAGCACGACGAACAGGAAGTGGAGGCTGCCCGTCACCGCGAACTGCGTACGTGCCAGTTCGAGTACATCCATCACGACTCCGTCGGTTGTTATGCCTACCTACATATAGACAGCCTACATGTAGACTGTCTACATGAGCGCACACCTCCGTACTTCGGCTGGGCTCTTCGGGGACCTAGGATCGACGTCATGAATCCGGACGCGCTGCGCGGCCACATGGACGCTCTCCTGCTCTCTGTCCTGGAGAGGGAGCCGCTGCACGGGTACGCCATCATCGAGGCGCTGCTGGAGCGGAGCGGAGGCGCGCTGAACGTGCCCACCGGCACCGTCTACCCCGCGCTGCGCAGGCTGGAGCGGATCGGCTACCTGTCCAGCGAGTGGGCGACGGTGGGCGGGCGCAAGCGCCGCACCTACCGGCTGACGGACTCGGGCCGGAAGCGGCTGGAAGGCGAGCGCTCGGCGTGGCAGGAGTTCGCCACCGTGATCGGCGGCGTGCTGCGCCCCGAAGCCGCCGAGGTCAGCTCCGTGCGAGCCGCGGACGGCTGACGCGCAGGCAGCGCGTGGCGCCGTAGATCTGCAGGCCCCAGAAGGCGGACGTCACCACGTTGGCGAGCACGGAGGGCAGGGCGGCCACCTGGCTCGCGCCGTTCGCGCCCAGGGTCAACGCCACGCTGAACACCCCGGTGACGGGCAGCATGGCCCAGACCAGCACGCCCAGCGACCTGGTCACCAGCCGCGGCCGGCGGATCCAGCGGGCGCCCCGGCTCAGGGCGAACAGGGCGAGCCCGCCGTACAGCCCGACGCCGAGCTGGAGCACGTCGAGCAGCCGCGAGACGGGCATGTACCAGACGGGCGCGTGCTGCCAGGTCAGCTCGTTGCCGGGATAGAGGCGCCAGATCACCGACCACATCAGCGCGGTCATCGGCACGCTGATGAAGAGCAGGAAGCCCAGCCGGCGCCCCGCCGAGGCGGTCAGCTCGGCCTGGTAGCCGGGCGCGACCTCGGCGACCTGCCCGAACTCCGCCACCGCGACCCGCTCCGCCTCCACCCGGTCCAGCCCCTCGGCCTCCAGCGCGTCGGCGGTGTCGGTCAGGCTGTCGCGTGCCTCGACGACCAGGTCGCGCTTCGCCCCGTGCGGACCTGCCAGGGCGCGGTCGAGCTCCGCCACATAGTCGTCGATGCGCATGGGACCCAGTCTACGGAGAGCGATCTCGGGGGCCTATCGGGGAAGTCCCCGATATCTTCCAGGGACGACTTGATATGTAGGAAAAATCCTACGTATAGTGTTCGACATGCCGATATCCCAGATCCGCACCGTCACCGTGCCCGTCGCCGACCAGGAGCGGGCGCTCGCCTTCTACGCGGGCGTGCTCGAGTTCGAGGTACGCGCCGACAACCCCTTCCCGATGGGCCGCTGGCTCACCGTCGCCCCCAAGAGGGCCGAGACCACGTTGCTGCTGGCCTCCTGGTTCCCCGGCATGGCGCCGATCGGCGGCCTGGTGGTGGCCGCGCCCGACCTCGACGCGCTGGCCGCGCGGCTGCGCGAGCACGAGGTCGCCTTCGAGGGGCCGAGCGACGAGCCGTGGGGCCGGCAGCTGCTCTTCCACGACCCGTTCGGCAACGGGTTCGTGGTCAGCCAGGCATGACCCCGGACCACGTGTTCGCCGCGCTGGCCAGCCCGGCCAGGCGGGAGCTGCTGCGCCTGCTGCTCGACGAGGGTGCCCAGCCCGCCGGGCGGCTGGCCGAGCGGTTCGACATGAGCAGGCCCAGCGTGTCGGAGCATCTCAAGGTGCTCAGGGACGCGGGGCTGGTCGCCGAGACCCGCATGGGGCGGGAACGGCACTACCGGCTGGAGGCGGCGCCGCTCATGGAGATCCGCGACTGGCTGACCCCGTACGAACGGTTCTGGCGGGAGAAGCTCGCCGGCCTCACGACCCTGCTCGACGAGATGGAGGACGACGACCATGCCCCACGACAGGACGGCTGAAGACCTGCGCGCGATCAGGCTCGACCAGTTCATCGCGCACCCGCCCGCGAAGGTGTGGCGGGCGCTCACCGAACCCGAACTGCTGGCGCGCTGGCTCATGCCCAACGACTTCAGGCCGGAGGTGGGGCACCGGTTCACGTTCACGACCGAGCCCAAGCCCCAGGTGGGCTTCGACGGGATCGTCCACTGCGAGGTGCTGGAGCTGGAGCCGGAGAAGCTGCTGAAGCTCAGCTGGAGCGACCGCAAGAAGGCCGACTGGACGGTCACCTGGCGGCTGGAGCCCGAGGGCAGGGGCACCCGGCTCTTCCTCGACCACGAGGGCTTCGACCCGGACGACGAGATGCAGCAGCTCTCCCGCCGGATCATGGGCGGCGGCTGGCGCTCGCACGTCTTCCGCGCTATCGCCGCACTCGTCGACGAGCTCTAGGGGCTCTAGGGGTGCACGGCCGGGCTGGGCGGCTCGGCCTGGCGGTCGGCGTGTGAGGTCGAGGTCCACAGCACGGCGGCCGCGACGATCGTCAGCAGCATCGCGAACCAGCCCGCCGCCCGCCCCATGCGCAGGCCGTACCCGCACAGGAGCCAGGAGAGCGACAGCCACCAGCGGTGATCGGCCTGGCGGCGCATCTCCATGGCCGCGAACGCGAAGTCGGTCGAGGTGGCGCTGTCGCTGGGCCGCAGCCCCGCGTAGAGCGCGGCCAGCCCGTCGGGCGTGGCGCCGGGGTCGCCCGCCGCCGCCCAGCCGCGCATGGTGTGCTCGTCGGCCAGTGCCCGGCGGCGGGAGAACCAGCGCAGCATCGGCCAGCGCAGGCTCACCCGCACGCCGCGCGGCGTGAGAGCGAACGTGCAGTCCTTGACGCGCACCCCCGAGGGATGGGCCAGCCCGGCGAACCGGCACGCCGACAGGTCCAGCCCGAACAGCGCCAGGCTGGCCGCGTCCACCAGCCGCAGCGACGACAGCATGGACCTGCCCCGGCCGGTCACGGTGGCGGGGCCGCGCAGCACCGCGCCTTCGAGGTCGGCCTGCGAGTCGGTCAGCCGCAGCGTCGTCGAGCCGGCCACCTCGACGCCGCGCAGGTCCACGCCGCACCGCGCCACCGCCACGTCCAGCAGCCCGTCGGCGCGGGCCCTGGCCACCGAGAGCCGGCCGGTGGCCGAGAGGTACGCGTCGGCGGCGAAGTGCGCGCCCTCGAACCCGGCGTGCCCGCTGACCTTGCGGAAGGACACGGTACGGCCGAAGCGCGCCCCCCTGAAGGTGGCCCCGTCGCCCAGCCTGGCGCCGTCGAAGGTGGCGTACCCGTCGAACCTGGCCCGCTCGCAGGACAGCCCGTGACCGAACACGGCCTGGCTGAACAGCGCGTCACGCGACATCACGGCCCGGTCGAGCGAGACGTGCCCGCGCACGGTGACGCCGTGGAAGGAGAGCTCGCGGGTGAACCTGGCGCCCGCCAGCGACACGTTGCCCTCGAAGCGGGCGTCGAAGAACGAGGCCAGCCGCTCGAACCTGGCTCCGTCCAGCGACACGTCGCCCGTGAACGTCACGCCCGCGAGCCGCACGTCGCCGGTGAACCTGACCCGGTCGAGCCGGGCCCTGCCCGGCTTGGCGCCGACGGCCTCCAGGACTCTGGACAGCAGCTCGCTGTTGATCGTGGTGCCGCGCAGGTCGAGCAGGCGACCAGGGACCATCTCGTCAAGGACCTCGGAGAGCCGGTCAGGAGTGAGGTGTGCGAGGCAGAAGCCGGTCGGACGGCTAGCGATTCCGGTGCAGGCAGCCGAATACGCGCAGGTGACCCAGTCCATGCACTGGTTCATACCCGCGGGACGCCGATGTCAAGGTTCGAGTTTTTGGCGTGCTATTCACTTTTCGGGGGCATCGGCCCGGCGCAGGGCGGCGGCGGCGCCACTCCGCCCTCTTTTCTCGTTCTGGGATCAGCCGTAATCTCGACACCAAGGGGACTCGCTGAGTTGAAGAGGATTCGATGGACGGTAATGCGTTCAATCGCCTCACGAGTGCTCTCGCCACGAAAGTCTGCCCCGCCGGAGCGGGCGTCCTGTCTCCCGTGACGGCCCGCAATTTGCTGCGCATGGCCCTGGGGCAGCTGGCCGGCGATCCGGCGCAGCGGGAATCGGTGGCGCGCCGTTCGTACGCGCATCCGAACGGGTTCGACCGTATATCGCTTTACTCCGAGTCCGGAGGCATGGAAGTCCGCGTGCATCTCTGGTGGACCGGGATTGTCTCGGACGAGACCATTCACAACCACGCCTGGGATTTCAGCTCCCTCGTGCTGTGCGGATCGCTCCGTTTCCAGCTGCTCCAGGACGTCCCCGGCGGCGATCCGTACGACCGTTACGACTCCACGATGCCGCCGGGCGGCGTGCCGGGCGACTACGGGTTCGAGCTGACCGGACACGCCTCGCTCGAGGTGGCCGTGGACGCCGAGGTGCCGGCGGGCTCGTTCTACCGCATGCACCGTGACACCTATCACCGGGTGCTGGCCGCGCGGGAGGGGGCGCCGATGACCGCCACCATCGTGGTCAGGGGGCCGGTCCGGCGGAGCTTCTCGCACGTGCTGGTGCCCGCGGGGACGCCGATCCCGCGTACGCGCTCCATGAAGCGCCTCGAGGGGGACGAGATCATGGAGAAGCTCGGCTTGCTCCTCGGCCTGCTGGGCGGGCCGTGACCGTCATTCGGCGTCGAAGACCTGCTCCTGGCCGGGCCACCAGGGCGGCGTGGAGGTCAGCAGCATCCTCAGCCCGTCGCCCTCGTAGGTGAACTTCGAGCCCTTGGGGATGGTGACGAGATCGCCCGGGTTGCAGTGCTCGCAGCGGTCCTCGATGTGGAACGTGCCGCGCCCCTCGATCACGTAATAGACGAAGTCGCACTCCTGCTGGAGCAGCCGGGCGGGCACCCGGCCGGTGATCTCGATGATGAGGTGGCTGCTGCTCGTCAACCGGCCGCTCGACCCGAAAAGCTTGCCCCGATGCCCCAGCTTGTCGAAGCTCCATTCGGCCGGCTCGACGAAAACGTGGGTGGTCATCGTCACCTTCCCGGTCCGGTGCAGAGCTGTGGTAGAGCCTAGGCGGTGGTGCGGCCGCTTGTCGGGGAAATGGTGCTCGGGCATACTGATTTTTCTATGATCGCACCTGGGGGCGCGATCTTCAATTGCCGGTCAAGGCCGATTCTTCTGCGCTTTGCCGATGCGTTTTCCGGCCCAGGCCAGGGCGAGCGTGAGCGCCAGCCAAATGAGAGAGCTAATCAGGTTCGTCCAGATGCCGGGGATGTCGATCTTGAGGCCGCCGAGAGCCGCGGCCAGTACCGGCTGGATGTATTGCCAGGTTTGGGCCACCAATAAAGCCCCGAAAGCCAGATAAAGGAACGACTCGCGCGCCCATGTGCCGGCCCTGCGCAGGACCTTGGTCAGCTCGCTTTCCAACGTTCCAACCGGCTGCGTGGGACGGACCTCCAGCCATTTGGTCAGGGCGACCATGATCTGCGTGGTGCACCAGACGAACTCCGTCGGGTCGTACTCCTCGAACAGCCACGCCCCGGACGGCCGCTGGCGCTCGAGCAGGTAGCGGACCGCCCGCTCCGCCGCCTGCCGGCAGCGCGGATCGGAGGGGAAGTCGGCGAGGGCCAGCAGCGCCCACCCCGTGCCGTAGTGGACGCACCGCGACGGCGTGCCCTCCAGTTCGGCGGTGAACCATTCGTCGTAGCTGTTCTCCCAGGACCCGTCCGCCTTCTGGCGTCCCAGGAGGTACGTCACGCCGTCCCTGACCCAGTCGACCTCCTCCGGCACGCCGGCCAGCCGCACCGCGTGCAGGACCTGCGCCGTCGTGGCGGCGTTGGGGGTCGCGCCGACCTTGATGCCCCAGCCCTTGCTCTCCGGCTCCTGCATCAGCCGCAGCCGCGTCGTGATCAGGCCGCGGAGGTCGTCGAGGCCGTCCTGGAGGGAGAGCGCCCAGAGGGTGAGGGCCGTGGGCAGGGTGCGGGGGTTGCCGATGTCCCGTCGCGTGGTGGCCGCGGCGCCCTGGTCGTCCACGCAGCCGCGCAGGTACTCCACCGCCCGCTCCACGTGCGGGTCGTTGCCGCGGTGCCAGCCCATGTCGCGCAGCGCGATGACGACCCAGGCCGTGGCCTCGGCGGGGGAGTACTTCATCTCCCTGGACGGGAAGCCCCCGTCGGGGTTCTGCCGGCGGCGCAGCCAGTCCGCCGCGCCGGTCAGCATCTCGGAGTTGGGCTCGCCCCCCACCGCCAGCATGCCGCGGATGCCGTCGAGGGTGCCGCCCCACTCCGTCGGATCCTCGTCCACGTGGTGACCCCAGCCTGACCCGTTGGGCAGGGACTTGTAGCACCCGCGCAGCCACTCCTTCGCCCGGCGGAGCCCTTCCCTGGCGTCGGGCTGATCCTGTCGAGTCGGTCCTGCCATGTCCCCCCAAGCCGAACGCGATGCCTCTCCTACCCTTCTATCGGAACAGAGTGACGAACGTCACAACACCCGCCGAACCGGGTGTACTTCCGGGCCGATAGCGTCGTGTTCCTGGATGGCGTCGGGCCTGACCCCTGGGGCCCGGGGAATTCTGGGAGAAGGTGAGCGTGCAATGGCGCACGTTGATCGATCCCGGACGCGTGTGCTGCGCGTCGGGACATGGAACATCCACGAAGGCGGCGAAGACTGCTCGGCAGCGCACGACGTGGTGCGGCTGATCCAGGAGCAGGACCTGGACGTACTGGCCCTGCAGGAGGTCGTTTTCGACGGCGCACGCTCGCCGATGCTCGACGCGATCGCCGGGCGGACGGAGCTGCGGCACATCGAGGGCCAGCCGCTGTCACCGGCGGTGCGCGCCGCAGGGTCCTCCGGCATCGCGCTGGCCGCCAGGTTCGAGCTGCGGGACGTCAGGCGCGCCGTCCTGCCCAACCCGGAGCTGGTCAAGGACGACTGGCGCTCCTACGACAAGGGGCTCATGACCGCGCGGCTGGCGTACGGCAGGCGCATGATCACGGTCGGGAGCCTGCACATGGTGCCCTTCCACCGGTTCGGGCGCCGCGCGGAGGAGCCCGTGTTCGGCCACATCTGGGAGCAGGCGGCCAAGGAGATCGCGTACGCCCTGCTGCCCCTGACCTTCGTGGGCGGAGACCTCAACACCGTCCGGCGCGATCTCCTGGGCCTTCCGCTGCTCTCGACCCACGAGGGCGGCGTGGACACCATCCTGCACCCCCCGGCGGTCCCCAGCCGGCCGCTGGAGCCCATCCCGACGTTCTCCGACCATCCCTGCCACGTGGCGGAGTTCGCGGTGGCATAGTCAGTGGAATGCCCGGGAACGGGTAGGGGTTCATACCGATGACTCATTATCAGCGACGAACGAGGAGCCACTTGTGGCGACCATCGAAGTAACCGAGAAGAACTTCAACGACATCGCCGACAAGGGGATCGTGCTGCTCGACTTCTGGGCGGAGTGGTGCCCGCCGTGCAAGAAGTTCGGCCCGATTTTCGAGCAGGCTTCCGACAAGCACGACGACATCACGTTCGGCAAGATTGACACGGACGCCGAGCAGGGGCTTGCGCAGGGCTTCGACATCACCTCGATCCCCACCCTGATGGCGATCCGCGACGGCATCGTGGTCTTCGCCCAGGCCGGCGCCATCCCGGCACCCGCGCTCGAAGACCTGATCCGGCAGGTCCGCGCGCTTGACATGGACGCCATCAGGGCCGAGCTCGCCGAGGAGCTCAAGCAGAACTAGGCGTTGTCCGGCTTGCGTCCCACTCCGACGTACCCGAACGTGATCCCGTTGCCCGGCGCGTCCGGGTCGTCGGGGCGCCAGCCGTTCGGGTACGTCAGCCCCGGCGCCTCCAGCTCGTAGCCGTCGAAGAAGCGCAGGATCTCGTCGTGGGTCCTGAGGCTGAGCGCGGCCGTGGCCCTGCGGTAGATCTCGACGGCCTGCGGGGTGGTGTCCGGCGTGTCGTCGATGGCGTGGCTGATCACCAGCCGGCTGCCGGGCGCGCTCACCTTGCGCACCTTCGCCACCAGGTCGTACGCGATGTCGTCCGGGATGAAGTGCAGGATGGCCAGCATCAGGAACGCCACCGGCCGGTCGAAGTCCACCAGGCCGCCCAGCTTGTCCAGCAGCGCGTCCGTCTCGCGCACGTCGGCCTGCAGGACGTCCACGTCGTCGGTCCTGGCCAGCAGGGCCCTGCCGTGCGCGCACACCACGGGGTCGTTGTCCACGTAGACGACGCGCGCCTCCGGGGCGATCTCGTGCGTGTTCCCCTGGGTCGGCAGCCCCGCGCCGAGGTCCACGATCTGCCGCACCCCGGCCTCGACCAGGTGCCGCACGGCGCGGCGCAGGAACGCCCTGTTCGCGCGGGCGCCCTCCTTGGTGTGGGGGAACGTCTGCAGGATCTGCTCGGCGGCAGCCCGGTCGACCGCGAAATTGTCCTTGCCGTCGAGGTAATAGTCGTACATACGCGCGACGTTGGGGATGTTGGGGTCCACCCCCTCGGGGGCACTGTCCACGGTTACTCCCGAAATTCGCCCTCTTTGCGGGCGATCATAGCCGCGGAACCCCACATTTCTGCCGAATTCGGTTCTCTTTTTCGTCCCAATGAGACGCGTTTCACCCGTTATCAGCGCCTGGTATTGGGGCCGCTTCATTCCGTTCTCGCCGTGGCGCCGGCGTGCTGTCACGCGTCCGCCCCGAGCGGAGTGGAGCACTCGGGGCGGGCAAGGGGTGAGCAGGGGTCAGCCGCGGTAGAGCTCCGCGACGCGGAAGGCGAGGTCGAGGGACTGGCCGCGGTTGAGCCGGGGGTCGCAGGCCGTCTCGTAGCGGGTCGCGAGGTCGCCCTCCACGATCTCGTGCCCGCCCCCGACGCACTCCGTCACGTCGTCGCCGGTGAACTCGATGTGGATCCCGCCGGGGTGCGTCCCCAGCGACCGGTGCACCTCGAAGAACCCCGCCACCTCGTCGAGCACGTCGTCGAGCCGTCGCGTCTTGTGCCCGCTGGGCGCCTCGAACGTGTTGCCGTGCATCGGGTCGCAGATCCAGGCGACCTGCGCCCCCGTGGCCGTGACCTCCTTGACCAGGGCCGGCAGGTGCTCGCGGATCTTGGATGCGCCCATCCGGGTGATGAACGTGAGCCGCCCCGCCTCGTTGCCCGGGTTGAGCTTGTCGATGAGCGCGAGCGCCTCGTCAGGCGTCGTGGTGGGCCCGAGCTTGACGCCGATCGGGTTGCGGATCTTGGAGAAGAAGTCGACATGCGCCCCGTCCAGCTGGCGGGTGCGCTCGCCGATCCAGACCATGTGGGCCGACACGTCGTACGGCCGCCCCGTACGCGAGTCGATCCGCGTGAGCGCCCGGTCGTAGTCGAGGATCAGCGCCTCGTGCGAGGAGTAGAACTCCACGGTGTGGAACTCCTCAGGATCGGCGCCGCAGGCCCGCATGAACGCGAGGGCCTGGTCGATCTCCCTGGCCAGCTGCTCGTAGCGGCGCCCGGCGGGCGACTCGGCCACGAAGTCCTGGTTCCAGGCGTGCACCTGGCGCAGGTCCGCGTAGCCGCCCTTGGTGAACGCGCGCGCGAGGTTGAGGGTCACGGCCGAGGAGTGGTACGCCTTGAGCAGCCGCCACGGATCGGGCCTGCGCGCCTCGGCGGTGAAGTCGAACCCGTTGACCATGTCGCCCCGGTAGGCCGGCAGCTCGACCCCGTCGCGGGTCTCGGTGGGCTTGGAGCGCGGCTTGGCGAACTGCCCCGCCACCCGGCCGATCTTCACGACCGGCACCTTGCCCGCGTACGTCAGCACGATCGCCATCTGCAGCAGCGTCTTGAGCTTGTTGCGCACGTTGTCGGCGGTGGCGCCGGAGAAGGTCTCCGCGCAGTCGCCGCCCTGCAGGACGAAGGCCTCACCGCGGGCGACGGCGGCCAGCTGCTCCTTGAGCTGGTCACACTCCCCGGCGAAGACCAGCGGGGGCAGGCCGCCCAGCTCGGCGACGACCTTGTCGAGCTCGCCGCGATCGGGCCAGTCTGGCTGCTGCGCCACGGGAAGGGCACGCCAGGAATCGAGATCCACGAGATTGCTGCTCACGAGATACGAGGGTAATCCACCGGCTCCGCCCTGCCGACCGTGTTGTCCACGTTTTGGATGCCGCCGGGGCGTGAGAAACAGGTTCCCCCCGCCCCGGCGGAGGTCAGGACTCCCGCACCATCACGTGCTCGGGCCGGACGCCCAGCCCGATGAACCGCCGTACCAGCCGGTTCACCAGCGGAATCTTCGCGAAGTCGCCCGGCAGCGGCGACGGATCGAACTCCTGTCTCAGCGCCCGTCTGATCACCATGTTCTGGACCACTCGCTGGGCCGCCTGCGTCATCCTGGTGGGCAGCATCCGCCGCTTCTGCAGCAGGTGCAGGGTCGACTCGGGGATCGGCGCGCCGGACCTGAGCGAGCCCGCCAGCAGGTTGGCGGCGGCGACCGCGTCCTGCACGGCCAGGTTGATCCCGACCCCGAACACCGGCGACATGGCGTGCGCGGCGTCCCCGATGCACAGGAATCCCGGCCGGTGCCAGCGGCGCAGCCGGTTGATCACCACCGTGAGCACGCTGACCTGGTCGTAGCTCTCGATCTCCCCGATCCGGTCGGCCAGCCACGGCAGCAGCGACGCGACCGGCCGGCGGAGCGCGCCGATGCCCTCGCGTACGAGCTCGTCGAACCCGCCCTTGGGGATCACGTACGCGAGCTGCCAGTAACTCTCCCTGTTGATCGCGACCATCATGCTGCCGCTGGAGATCCGCAGGAACGTGTCGTCGCGGTCGGAGGCGTGCCTCGGCAGCCGGAACCACACCACGTCCATCGGCGCGCCGAGCTCCTCGGGCACAAGCCCCGCCCGTTCGCGCAGGATCGAGTGGCGCCCGTCGGCGGCCACCGTCAGGTCGGCCCTGATCTCGTGCTCGCCGGACGCGTCGCGGTAACGCAGCCCGCGTACGGCCCGGCCCTCGCGGATGAGGTCGTGCGCCTCGGCGTTCATGAGGAGCCGGAAGCCCGGATACTTCTCGGCGGCCGACGTGATGAGCTTGAGGAAATCCCACTGCGGGACCCACGCGATGTAGTCGTAGGCGCCGGGCAGCCCGCGCAGGCTCGCCAGCCTGACGTCCCCCGCGTCGGTCACCATGCTGATCTCGCGCGCCTTGCGGTGCGGGATCTTCAGGAAATCCTCGGCCAGCCCGACCTCGTCGAGCACCTGCAACGTGGACGGATGGATCGTGTCGCCCCGGAAGTCACGCAGAAAGTCGCCGTGCTTCTCCAGCAGCGTCACCTCGACGCCCGCCCTGGCCAGCAGCAGCGCGAGCATCGCGCCTGCCGGGCCGCCCCCCGCGATTACGCAGTCCATAATTCATCACCCGATGAGATTGTCTCACGTCATGAGAAAAGAGCAACCCCCCATGGCCATCCGACATGCCCGAACGGCCGAAGTACATGCGTGAGCCGCCTCTCACACAAGGGAGTGGACATGACCGACGGACTCCACACCCTCTCTGGCGCCTACGCCGTGCACGCACTGCCGTACGCCGAGTGGGTGCTGTTCGAGGAGCACCTGGTGGCGTGCCAGGTGTGCGGGACGGAGGTACGGCGGCTGCGGGAGACGGCGGCCAGGCTGGCGACGGTGGTGGCCGCGCCGCCGCCCGCCGCGCTCCGCCCGCGCCTGCTCGCCGCCGCGCACGACTCCCGGCGTCCCGCCGCCCGGCCGGATCAGGTGCCCGACGACAGCCCCGCTGCCTGGCGCCCCCCGCAGCTCGTGGTCCCGCCCGAGCGCGGACCGGAGAACGCCCCCACGCTCGCGCTCCCGCCCCAGCCGCCGCCCGTGCCGCCTGTGCCGGCGAGCTCGCCGACGGTCCGTGTCCCGGCCGCTCCGTGGCAGCCCGCCCCCACGGAGCCGCCGGAGGTGCGGGCGGTGCTTGAGGAAGGCAGGGTGGTGCCGTTCAGGCGCGGGCGGAGCAAGGCGCTGGCGGGCCTGGCGGCGGTGGCCGCGGCGGCCGCCGTCGCCTTTGGTGCGGTCGCCATCGACGCCCGCCGCGACCAGGACGACCTGGCCGCGCGGAACAGGGAGGTGGCCGCCGTGCTGGCCGCGCCCGACGCCGAGACGGTACGCCGGCCCGTCACCGCGGGCGGCACCGCCACGGTCGTGATCTCCCGGTCCAGGGGGCGCATGGTGTTCGCCTCGTCCGGCCTGCCCCGGCTGCCCGGATCCAAGGGGTACGAGCTGTGGCTGATGGGCCGCGACGGCCCCCGCCCCGCCGGCATGCTGGGCCCCGCCGAGGACGGCGTGACCACGCCCCTGCTGGTCACGCCGGAGCGGGAGGACGACCGGGTGGCGCTGACGGTCGAGCCCGCGGCCGGATCCGGCAGGCCGACGACCCGGCCCATCCTCCTGGCCGATCTTCCGGGAGCCTGACGCATGGTGACGACGTGCTGTCCGGACCGCTCGCCAGGTCCGGCGACACCTACGTCTACCACAGCCCGTTCTCCATGCGGCCCACCGGCGAGGACGACCGCGACGGCAAGCTGCCGCGCGGCCGCCACACCGTCGAATACCGCCCGATCGACGCCGCCGGCAACTACGGAGCGCCGAAAAGCTTCACCGCCACTACGATCGCCGTCAGGCTATCCGCGGGCGCCAGGGGAGGAGCCTACGAGGCGGTCGAGCACCGCGGACAGTGAGCCGAACGCGGCGTCGCGGAGCCCGGCGTACTCGTCCTCCGGATACTGCCGGGGCCCGTTCTCCACCAGCAGGATCAGATAGAGGTAGGCGCGGTAGAGGTCGAGCCGGGTGCGCGCCGCCGGGGTGAGCTCCAGCGGCGTCACCTCGCGGTAGCCCGCCAGCAGCGGGTCGTCCTCCGTCAGCTCGCCGAAGATCGTCGGCGTGACGAACTCGGCGATCGGGTCGCCCCAGAAGGCGCGCTCGTGGTCGATGATGGCCTGGATCCGCGGCGGGCCGCTGAGGTCGAGGAAGACGTTGCCCAGCCACACGTCGAAGTGCACCAGCCGCGGCGTCGTCACCTCGTCGAGCACGGGCGACGCCGCCTCGACCACGGCCATGATCTCCGCCGCGGGGCGCGGCAGCGGCGTCGGGTAACGCTCGGTGTCGCCGAGCAGCGCCCCCACCATCGCCAGGAACCCCTCCCGCCAGGTGGCGCCCACGATGCCGGCGTGCGGGTAGCCGAACACCTCGCCGGTCACCGCGTTGAACCTGGCCAGGTGGCGGCCCAGCTCCCGGCGCAGCTCCTGCTCGCCCTCGGGCTTGGCGTCCTTCCACGGCACGCCGTCGAGCGCGTCAAGCAGCAGGTAGTCGCCGCCCAGCACCGGGTCGTCGAACCCGGCGCGCAGCAGCGTCGCCACCGGCACCCCGGCCTGCGCGACCAGCTCGTAGGCGGCGGCCTCCATGCGCAGCAGGTTGCGCTCGTAGCTGAGCTGGTCGAGGTCGGGCGACGGCGACAGCTTGAGCACCACGTCGCGCCCGTCGTCCAGCGTCAGCCGCCAGACGGCGTTGGCGTAGCCGTCGGTCAGCTCGGTGGCGGCCGTCACTCCCGTGCCCAGCGCGCGCCGCACCAGGGCGTCGAGCTCGGCGTCCGTTAAGCGGCGCTTGGTTCTACTGTCCACGGGAGCCTTTCAGGCGGACTGACGGCGTACGAGATGAGTGTCGAGGATCACGACGGGCTGCCGCAACTGCTCGCCGTTGATGCGGGCCACCAGCAGCTGCGCCATCTGCCGGCCCATCTGCTCGGTCGGCTGGTGGACGGTGGTCAGCGGCGGGTCGGCGTGCAGCGCGGCCTTGGAGTCGTCGAACCCGATCACGGCCACGTCCTCCGGGATCGACCGGCCCGCGGCCTTGAGCACGCGCATCGCGCCCAGCGCCATCGGGTCGGAGGCGGCGAACACCGCGTCGAGGTCGGGATGCTCCGCCAGCAGCTCGGTCATCGCCGTCGCGCCGCTCTCCTCCGAGAAGTCGCCGTACGCCACCAGCTCCGGCAGGCCGGTGAGCAGCAGCGCGTCGCGATAGCCGGCCAGACGGTCGACGCCCACGCCCATGTCCTGGGCGCCGGCGATCGCGGCGATCCGGCGGCGGCCGAGCCCCAGCAGGTGCTTGACCGCCTGCCGGGCCCCCGCCCGGTTGTCCATGTCCACGTAGCTGTACGGGTGGAGCCCGACGGGGAGGCCGCCGAGCACGGTCGGCACCCCCATGTCCTCGAGCCTGCCGGGCAGCGGGTCGGCGCCGTGCAGCGACAGGAGCAGCACGCCGTCGACGTGCTGCCCCGTCAGGTAGGTCTCCAGCCGTTCGTGCTCCTCGGGGGTGCGGGCCATCGCCAGGATGAGCTGCAACCCCGTCTCGGCCAGCGCCGAGCCGATGCCGCGGATGGTGCCGGCGAAGTAGGGCTCGTCGAACACCCGCAGCTGCGACTCGGACACCACCAGCGCCACCGTGTCGGTGCGGCGCGTCACCAGGGCGCGCGCCGCACGGTTGGGCACATAGCCCAGCTCGCGGATGGCCAGCTCAACGGCCTCGCGGGCCCTGGCGCTGACGTTCGGCGAGCCATTGATGACTCTCGACACCGTGCCCCGGCCTACCCCGGCCCGAGCCGCGACTGCCTCAAGAGTCGGTCGGTTCATGGCGCCTATTCTGCCGGATGACCTCCGAGTACCAGAGCGCGCTGTCCTTGAACAGTCTTTCCTGGGTCTCGAAGTCCACGTGCACCAGGCCGAACCGCTTGCCGTAACCCCAGGCCCACTCGAAGTTGTCCATCAGTGACCAGGCGAAATAGCCCTCCAGGGGCACGCCGGCCTCGATGGCCTCCTTGCAGGCGCCGAGGTGCGCCTCCACGTACGCCCGGCGCTCGGCGTCGTGGATCCGGCCGTCATCGAGCACGTCGTCGAAGGCGGCGCCGTTCTCGGAGACCACCATCGGGATCGGCGGGTACTCCCGCGCCACCCTCGTGAGGACCTCCACCAGGCCGCCCTCGTCGATCTCCCAGCCCATGGCCGTCACCGGCTGGCCGCCGCTGACGAACGACACGTGCTCGCTGCCCACCCACGGCGAACCCGTGTCCGTGGGGGCCGCCGCCGCCGACTGCCTGCCGCCTGGTGCTCCCGATACCGTGAAGCGGCTGTAGTAGTTGACGAGCAGCACGTCGATGGGCGCGTTGATGATCTTCATGTCGCCCGGCTGGATGAAGTCGGCCTCGCCGGGGAGGTCCTCCAGCACGTCCTCCGGGTAGCGGCCCAGCAGCAGCGCGTCCAGGAAGAACCGGTTCTGCAGCCCGTCGATGCGCCGGGCCGCGTCCAGGTCCTCCACGCTGTCGGTGGCGGGCGTGATCGCGTACAGGTTCACGCAGCCGCCGACGCGCCGGGCGCCCATCGCCTGCACGGCCAGCCCGTGCGCCAGGTTGAGGTGGTGCGCGCCCCTGATCGCGTTCTCCGGCTCACGCCTGCCCGGGGCGTGCTCGCCCGAGGCGTAGCCGAGGAACGCGGCGCACCATGGCTCGTTGACGGTGCTGAAGGTGTGCACGTGGTCCTTCAGCGCCTCGTGGACCGTCGCCGCGTACTCCGCGAAGCAGTACGCCACGTCGCGGTTCGGCCAGCCGCCCTTGTCCTCCAGCTCCTGGGGAAGGTCCCAGTGGTAGAGGGTCAGCCACGGGTCGATGCCGTGCCCGCGCAGCTCGTCGGCGAGCCGCTTGTAGAAGTCCAGCCCCTTCTGGTTGACCTTGCCGGAGCCGGTCGGCTGGATGCGGGGCCAGGACACCGAGAAGCGGTAGGCCGACAGGCCCAGCTCCGCCATGATCCCGACGTCCTCCCGGTAGCGGTGGTAGTGGTCGATGGCCACGTCCGCGTTGTGCCCGTTGAGAATCCGGCCCGGCGTCCTGGTGAACGTGTCCCAGATGGAGACGCCGCGCCCGTCTTCGGCGACCGCCCCTTCGATCTGGTACGCCGAGGTCGCCGCGCCCCACGCGAAGCCCGCAGGGAAGCGCAGCCCGGCACGCGTCTGTTCCTCTTGTGTCGTCACGCCTTGACCGCACCTTCCATGAGGCCGCCGACGATTTGACGGCCGAATGCGACGAATACTGCGATGAGGGGGATGATGGACAGCGCTGTCCCCGCGAAGATCAGCGTGTAGTTCGTGGAGAACCTGGCGTTCAGCGAGGTGATCGCGATCTGCACGGTGGGGTTGTCCGGGGTCAGCACGATCAGCGGCCACATGAAGTCGTTCCACATGAGCATGAACGTGTTGATGCCGAGCACGGCCATGCCGGGGCGCACCGCGGGCAGGACGACGTTCCACCAGATCCGCAGCGTGGCGGCGCCGTCCACCCTGGCCGCCTCGACCAGCTCCATCGGCACGGCCTGCCGCGTGTACTGCGTCATCAGGAACACCCCGAACCCGTTGAGCAGGTACGGCAGGATGACCGCCTTGAGCGTGCCGGTCCACTCCAGGCTCACCATCAGCCGGTAGAGCGGCACCACGCCCATCTGCTGCAGCGGCACGGCCATCGTCAGCAGCACGAGCACCAGCAGCACGTTCCTGCCCTTGAAGGTCAGGTTGGCGAACGCGAAGCCGGCCAGCGTGGAGATGATCACCACGGAGACGGTGACGATGCTCGACACGATGAACGAGTTCGACAGGCCCAGCAGGAACTTGGCGTCCTCGTTGTTGAGCACCGCGACGATGTTCTCACCCAGGTTCCCGCCCGGCAGGAACGGCGGCGGCACCGCGACCGCGTCGGCGTTCGTACGGGAGGCGATGACGAGCATCCAGTACAGCGGGAACGCCGACAGCACGACGGCCAGCGCCAGCATGAGCCGGGTGGCGAGGGTCGGGGAGAAGTTGTTCATCTGGTGCCCCCGATCCTGCGCACGAACAGGAAGTTGATCGCCGCTCCGATGAGAATGAGGAGGAACAGCAGCCAGGCGGCCGCCGCGGCGTAGCCGTAGTCGAACTCGCGGAAGCCCTGCTTGACGATGAACATGGCCACCGTCTGGAACTGTCCCTGCGAGCCGCCGTCGACGTTGCCGTTGTAGAACGTGGTCGGCTCGGAGAACAGCGTCAGGCCGCCGATCGTGGAGTTGAGCACCACGAAGATCATGGTGGGGCGCAGCATCGGCAGCGTGATCTGCCAGAACTGCCTGCGCCGGGAGGCGCCGTCGATCGCGGCGGCCTCGTACAGGTCGCGGGGGATCGTCTGCATGCCGGCCAGGAAGATGATCGCGTTGTAGCCGGTCCAGCGCCAGTCGACCATGGTGGCGATGGCGATCCACGACGGGATGCGCTCGGCCCGCCAGTTCGTCTTGTCCACGCCGAACCAGCTCAGGACCCAGTTGACCAGGCCCCAGTCGCGGGCGTACAGCTGCGTGAACACCACCGCGACCGCGACCACCGAGGTGACCAGCGGCAGCAGCACGCTCATGCGGATCGGCAGGCGGAACCTGAACCGCTTGTTCAGCCCGTTGGCCAGCAGCAGCGCGAGCAGCATCTGGGGGATCGTGGCGATGAGGAACATACTGACCGTGTTGACCACGGCGTTCCAGAAGTCCTCGTCGCCCAGCAGCGCGGTGTAGTTGCCCAGCCCGGTCCATTCGACGGTCCCGGCCAGGTCGTAGTCGTAGAGCGAGTAGTAGAGCGTGAAGGCCAACGGGAACAGCCCGAAGGCGGCGAACAGCAGGAAATAAGGGGACACCAGGGCGTACGGCATCGCCTTGACGTCCAGACGGGAACGCCAGCGGCGGCCGGGCGGCCGGTCGCGGCGATGGTTGTTCCGCACCGCCCGCGGAAGGGTGTCGAGGCTCATGGCAGAACCTTTCGGCAGCTTGTCAACGGCAACGAGCCCGGCCCGCTGATGGCGGGCCGGGCGGAGGGACTAACCCGCGGCCTTCACCGCGTCGTCGACCAGCTGCTGCCAGGCCTTGTCGTACTTGACGGAGCCGTCGTCCATGCCCTGGATGACGGACTCGATGGCGTTCTTGACCTGGGCGTGCTTCACGCCGAGGAAGACCGGCTGCAGGCTCGAGGCGGACTTGGCGAAGATCTCACCGATGGGGGCGTCGTTGAAGAACTCGTTCTTCGCGCCCTGCACGGCCGGGTCCTGCTGGGCCTTCGTGTTGCTCGGCATGTTGCCGAAGTCCTTGAAGATGCTCGCCTCGGTCTCCGCCTGGGTCAGGTAGTCGGCGACCATCGCGGCCTCCTTCGGGTGCTTCGACTGCTTGGGCACGGCCACCCACGAGCCGCCCCAGTTGCCGCCGCCGCCCGGCACGGACGCCACGTCCCACTTGCCCTTGCCGCCGTCGCCGGCGTTGCCGCTGACCACGCCGAGCATCCAGGACGGGCAGCCGACCGTGGCGAACGCGCCCTTCTGGGTGCCCGCCGCCCACTCGTCGGTGAAGTTGCGCAGCTTGGCGGTCAGGCCCTGCTGGCTCATCTTCGTGGCGAAGTCGAAGGCCGCCTTCACCGCCGGGTTCTTGTCGACGATGAGGTTGTTGTCCTTGTCGAAGTACGTCACGTTGCCGTTCTTGGCCGCCTCCTGGTAGAGGACGACCTGGTACAGCGTGTTCGTGCCGTCGGCGAACTTCGTGTCCTTGACCTTCGACTGGAACGTCTTGCCGACGTTCATGAACTCGTCCCAGGTCGGCCAGAGCGCGCTGACCTTCTCACGGTCGGTCGGCAGACCGGCCTTCTTGAACAGGTCCGTGCGGTAGCAGAGGCTCATGCCGCCGATGTCGGTGCCCAGGCCGAACAGCTTGCCGTCGGCCGTGACGCCGTTCTCCCACTTCCACGCCGGGAAGTCGGCCTTGCGGGAGTCCAGGCCGTACTCCTTCAAGTCGGCCCACCACTCGGGGTGCGCCTTGGCCAGGCCCATGCCGCCCTCGTCGATGCCGACCACGTCGCCCGCGCCGTTGCCGGCCTGCAACCACTGGATCATCTGGGGCCAGTACTGCTGCTCGAACTGGTCGGTGAGGTGCTCCTCCTTGATCTGGATGTCCTTGTGCTCGGCGTTCCACTTCTCGATGGCTTTCTTGTAGCCGAAGTTGGTGCCGCCGCCGAAGGTCTGCACGCGGATGGTGACCGGCTCGGCCGCGGCCGAGGAGGCGGGAGCGCTGCTGGAACCTGTACCGGTGCTGCCTGAGCTACAGGACGCGACGGTCAGCGCCGCCGCGGCGAGGGCCGAGGCCGCGGCAAGACCGCGACGCTTGCTGATCATCATGGTGAACCCCTTCTCGGGTGAATGTGTGGGGAGTGCACCGCGGCACGCGCTCCGCCGCGGTGGGAGTCTTTGGGAGCGCTCCCACAAAGGGTGCACTTACGTGGTCTGCACGTCAATCCACCGAAACGCAACCGTTACCAATGGGGCGGTTTGCACCTTAAAAACCGGATTTTTAGTGTTATAGTGCGCAAAGAGCTTCTTGGGAGCGCTCCCACCACAAGAGGCATCTTTTGTGTCGCATCAAGGGCATGTCACCCGCACCGACCACGCTTTCTCCCGGTCACACCACCTGTGAGAACGAATGTCGGAAGCCCGCATAGCATGGATCGTCATGGAATTGACGGAACGATTCGAGTGGCGTGGGAGGCGGATCGCCTGGGGACGCGCGGGCACCGGTCCGGCCGTGGTGTTCTGTCATGGCACGCCGTTCTCGTCGGTGTTGTGGCAGCCCTTCGCGGAGACCTTGAGCCGCGACTTCACCGTCTATCTGTGGGACATGCCCGGCTATGGCCGTTCCTCCAAGGATGCCGGGCATCCGGTGGATTTCGGCGCGCAGGCCGAGGCGTTCGCGGCGCTGCTCGCCCACTGGGGGCTGGACCGTCCGCACGTGGTCGCCCATGACTTCGGCGGTGCCGTGTCGCTGCGTACGCACCTGATCCTGGGCGCCGAATACGCCTCACTCATGCTCGTCGACGTCGTGGCCATCCCGCCCAGCGGCTCGCCCTTCTTCACGTTCGTGCAGGACCACCCCGACGTTCTGGCACAGCTGCCGGCCTACATCCACACCGCCGTCGTGCGTGCCTACATCCAGGGCGCCAGCCACCGCGGCCTGCGCGACGACGATCTCGAGGCCCTCGTGCGGCCGTGGACGGGGGAGGACGGCCAGCCCGCCTTCTACCGGCAGATCGCCCACTACGACGAGCGCTTCCTCGAGGAGAACGAGGAACACCTGGGGCGCATCGGCATCCCCGTACGGATCCTCTGGGGCGCTGACGACGCGTGGATCCCCACCGATATCGCCCGGCGCCTGCAGAGCCTCATCCCCGCCGCCGAGCTCTCGCTGATCGAGGGCGCCGGCCACCTGGTCCACCACGACGCGCCCGTCCCGCTCATGGACGAAATCCGCGCCTGGCTCACCGCCGGCTGGTGCCGCTATCCGCGCGCCGTCTGAGCGTCGAGCAGCCGCTGGAGGTCCTCCAGCAGTTTGGCGTCGGCCGCCAGATGTGCCTCGGCGTTGTCGAACAACGCGTCGGCCAGCGGTGAGAGCCCTGCCTTCGCCTCGCGGCCGTCGGCCAGGGTCGCGAGCCTGGCCTGCAGTTCCCGGGCGGAGGCGGCGATCAGATCCCGGGCCTCGCCTGACTCCAGCAGGGTGTGCCAGCGCAACGCGAGGGCGAAGTCGGAGCGGGCGGAGTGGGGCGGCGCGGCCAGGGCCTTGCGCAGCAGGCCGTGGAGCGTGCGGCGGCCCTCGGCTGTGATGGCGTAGACGCGCCTGAGCCGGTCGCCCGTGCGCTCCTCGGCATGGGTCCGCGCCAGCCCTTCGTCCTCCAGCTTCGCCAGCGCGTGGTAGATCGAGCCGGGTTTCACGTCGGTCCACTGCTCCAGCGCTCCGGCGGTCACGAGCTGGTTGATCTCGTAGCCGTGCCGTGGCCCCTCATGGAGCAGGCCCAGAACGAGCAGTCGGGTCGACGACACGCAACACCTCCACTGGATAGTCAAGCTTGACCATATCAGCGAGCCCGTGCTCTGATAGTCAAACTTGAATAAGCAAATTGGAGTAAGGATGATCCTCTTACGACGCCGGATGCACGCGCTGGTCAGCGCGTACACACGACTCGGCAGGTTCAGCGGCGCGGTGCTGGTCGCGCGCGGCGAGCGCGTCCTGTTCGCCCAGGGGTACGGCCTCGCCAGCCACGAGCACGACGCGCCGAACACGCCCGCCACGGCGTTCCGCATCGGCTCGCAGACCAAGATGTTCACCGCGATCGCCATCCTCCAGCTCCAGGAAAGGGGCAGCCTGCACGTACACGACCGGATCGAGCGGCACCTGCCCGGCTACCCGCGCGGCGACCGGATCACCCTGCACCACCTGCTCACCAACACCTCCGGCATCCCCGACTACGTCACCACGGAGGGCTTCACCCGCGTCATGGGGACGCCGCGCACCAGGCGGCAACTCATCGACGACTTCAAGGACCGGCCGCCGCTGTTCGAGCCCGGCGAACGCATGAGCTACAGCAACTCCGGCTGGATCCTGCTCGGCGAGGTGATCGAGCGGGTCTCCGGCCTGACCTACGACCAGTACCTACGCCGGCACGTCTTCGACCACCTCGCCATGCGCCACACCGGCCTGGACGACGGCCGGCAACTCGTCAAGGACCAGGCCCGCGGCTACACATCCGCCGACGGCCTGATCACCCCGGCCCCGCACCTCGACAACTCCAACCAGGACGCCGCCGGCGGCCTCCACTCCACCGTCGAGGACCTGCACCGCTGCGACCGCGGCCGCCACCGCCTGCTGCGCCCCGATTCGTTCGCCCAACTCGTCAAGCCGCACGTCGAGGCCGACGGCACGGCCTACGGCTACGGCTGCGCGGTGAGCCCCGGCCGTGTCGAAAGCGGCGGCGGGACCATCGGCTTCGTCAGCATCTCGGCCCGCTACGACAGCGACGACCTCTTCGTGTCCGTACTGTCGAACATCGAGAACGCCGCCTTCACCGACATCGAGCAGGGCCTGACGGCCATCGCCCGCGGCGAGCCGTACGAACTGCCCAGCAGTCGGGTCTTCGTCACCGTCGATCCCGCCGTCCTCGATCGGCACGTCGGCCGCTATACCATGCAGTACGCGGGACGCACGTCCATCATGGACATCACCCGAGAGGGCGAACGGCTCATGGCCGAAGTCCACGGGCTGCCCAAGACCGAGCTGCGCCCCATGTCCGAATCGCAGTACTTCGCCAGGATGAAGGGCGAAGTGGAACTGGACTTCCACCCGAGCGGAAAGGCGATGCTCACCTGGGCAGGCCGCGGCATCACCGCCGAACGAGAGGATCCCGGACAGTCTGCTGACGGCTGATCCGACGGATCGAGGCCACGTCGTAACGTGCGGCTCAGTCCCCGACCTGACCGGTCGGAGCCGGGCCGCCGAGCCCGGCGAGCAGTTCGCGCAGCAGGTCGGCGAGCTGGTCGCGGCGTTCGGGCGCGAGGTGGCCGATGAGGCGGTCCTCGGCCGCGAGCAGGCCGGCGACGACGCGGTCGAGCAGGGCGTGGCCCGCGTCGGTGAGCGTGACCGCGCGCGCGTGGTAGCCCGACCCGGCGGTGGTCCGTTCGACCAGCCCCGCTCGGGCCGCCCGCTCCACGCGCTGGGTGATCGCGCCGCGCGTCACCATGCAGGCGTCGGCCAGCCCGCCCGGGCTCATCCGGTACGGCGGGCCGGAGCGCCGCAGCGTGGACAGCAGATCCAGCGTCGCGACGTCCACGCCCAGCTTCGCGAGCAGACGGCGGCGCTCGTCGCCGAAGGTCTTGGCGGCCCACCAGATCCGGGTGATGACCCCGATCGACTCCACCGGGACGCCCGGCAGCTCGCGCCGCCAGGCGTCCTGGATGGCGTCGGCGCCGTCGCGCGGCGGGTCAGCGGCCACGTTCGGCGCCGCCGTTCACCTGGATGATCTGCGCGGTGACGTGCCCGGCGCCGGGCGAGGCCAGCCAGTGCACGGTCTCGGCGATGTCCTGCGGCGTCCCGGCCCGGCCGGTGGCGGTCTGCGCGACGAGCATCGCACGGCGTTCGTCGTCCAGGGTGCCGCTGAAGAACTCGGTGTCCTCGATGAACCCCGGCGCGACCACGTTCACCGTGATGCCGCGCGGCCCGAGGTCGGCGGCCAGGTCGGCCGCGTACGGGTGCAGGGCCGCCTTCATCGGGCCGTACGAGGTGCCGCCCGAGCCCCGGAAGGCCGCGATCGAGCTCATGAACACGATCCGCCCGGACGGGTTCAGCAGATCGCGGAGCGCCTCGGTCGGCAGCACCGACGTCAGCACGTTGGCCCGGAAATTGCCCGTCCACCGCTCCGCGACGCCGCCGGAACCGTCCTGCATCTCGACGTTGCCGCCCGCGTTGTTGACCAGCACGTCGATCGTGCCGAAGCGCTCGGCCAGGTCGGCGCGCACCCGCTCGACCTCCGTCGGCTCGCTCAGATCGGCCGCCAGAGCGGTGCCGCCGATCTCCTTGGCCGCTTCCTCCAGCACGTCGGCGCGGCGACCGATGATCACCACCCGGTCCCCGTCGGCCGCGAAGCGCGCCGCCACCGCCTTGCCGATGCCGGTGCCCCCGCCGGTGACCACTGTCGTGCGCGTCATGTTCATCCCTCCTTGAGTTTAGGCCTAAACTCAGACTAGCAGAGGGGACCGACCGCGTTGACCCGGGGGTGACGGCCCTCGCCGGCGACACCGCCCCGGGATCTCCACCTCCCCG
This sequence comes from Nonomuraea sp. NPDC050786, assembly GCF_040654115.1. Lineage (NCBI taxonomy): Bacteria > Bacillati > Actinomycetota > Actinomycetes > Streptosporangiales > Streptosporangiaceae > Nonomuraea > Nonomuraea sp. NPDC050786. The sequence goes on along the minus strand of NZ_JBFAHJ010000008.1, from coordinate 139,896 downwards.
CCCAGTGCGACCTCAGACCTACGACCTGAGCCCGATCCGTTGCCCATGTGCCTGTTGCGACACTGGCCGCCATGCTCCGCTCCTCCCCCCGGACCCCGGCGACCGGTCCCTTCCTTGTGGGCATGTTCGTCGACGCGCTCGGCAACGGCCTCTACGTCCCGCTGACCCTGCTGTTCATCCAGGAGGTGACCGGCCTGCCCACGTCCACGGTGGGAGTGGGGGTGACCGTGGCGGCGACGATCGGGCTGGCCGCCAACCCGCTCGCCGGGGTGCTCATCGACCGGTTCGACGCCCGTACCGTTCTGGTGGGCACGTACGTGATCCGCGCGCTCGGCTTCGCCCTGTACCCGTTCGTGTCCGGCTTCGGCCCCCTCATCGCGGTCGCCGCTGTGATCGCGTGCGGAGACCGCGCCTTCTACCCCGCCTCGAGCAGCTACGTCGCGGTGCTCACGAAGGACGGCGGCAGAGACCGTCTGTACGCGCTCATGGCCACGGCCCGCAACGTCGCCTTCGGCCTGGGCGGCCTGCTGTCGGCCGCCGCGGTGTCGCTGGCCGGTGGCTACGCCCTGATCGCGGTACTCAACGCGGCCAGCTTCGTCATCGCCTCCGCCTGCCTCCTGCGCATCCGCCTCGCCCCGGGTGAACGCCCTCCGCACCCGGCCCGCGGCGGCTACCGCCAGGTGCTCACCGACCGGCCGTTCATGGGCCTGGTGGGCGTCGAGCAGGCATTCACGCTGACCAAGCTGATCCTCTCCGTGGGGCTGCCGCTGTACGCGGTCTCGGTGCTCGGCACCCCGCCCGCCGTGCTCGGCATCCTCTACACGATCAACACGCTGCTGGTCGCGGCCGGGCAGCTGGGAGTGCGCCGCCTCCAGCGGCACGCCCGCCGCACGCACGCCATGGCCCTGTCCGGCGCCGTCTTCATCGCCTCCTGCGCCTTGTACGCCCTCGCCGCCCCGCTCCCGCCCGGCCCGCCGCGCATCGCCGCCCTGGTGGCCGCCACCCTCGTCTTCACCCTCGCCGAACTTATGCACGCCACCCCGTCCGCGTCCCTGGCCGCCGGCGCCGCGCCCCCCGCCCTGCGCGGCCGCTACCTGGCGGTCCACCAGATGACCTGGTCCGTGGGCCAGGTCGTGGCGCCCGCCGGGTTCGCGCTCCTGCTCGGCCTCGCGCCACTGCCGCTGTGGGGCGTGCTCGCCACCCTCCTCGCGCTGGCCTCCGCCGGGCTGCTGCGACTGTCGGCCCACCTGCCCGCGGAGGCGGTCTCCGAGAAGATCTCCTGAGGGATGGAGTAGGCCGCCGTGTGAGGGAACGCGATGCCGTCGATGGCTGTCCTTCAGAGGGCGAAGGGCAGCGCGTCGCTGGCGCGGCGATCATCACAGCTCAGCGGTGCGGAGAAGGTTTCAGCGCCGAGCCGGCCCGGGCGCTGTGCCGCCTGAAGCCGGCGGTCTGCGAGCCAAGGATGAGCACGCCGCCGGCGGTCAAGGCCATCCACAGTCCCGTCAGCCCCCAGGCGGCCGCTGCGGGAATCATCGTGAGGGCGAGCAGGCCGTGTCCGGCGAGGGCCGAGCCCAGCGTCCAGGTCGACCGTTTGAGTCCCATCAGGCTCCAGGACATCACGATCCCGCAGTTGTTGATGAGGGCGTAGGCGCCCAGCAGTGGCAGCAGGGCGAGGGCCATAGTCCGGACCGTGGCGTCCGAGGTGAACAGCCCGAGCACCGTTTCGCCGAGCAGGAGCAGCACGAGCGCGCCGCCGAGCACTCCGGTGGCCGCGATCGTCACGGCGGCTCGGTTGAGGCGGCGGGCGTCGTCAGGGGAGGCGGCTCTGGCGATCTCCGGCGTCACGGCCTGCGCGACGGCGAACGCGACCAGCCCGAGGAACCCCTCCAGCGACGTGAGGATCGCATGGGCGGCGGCCCCCTGGGCTCCTGTCCGTGCGGCGGCGTAGGTCACGCCGCCCATGACCGTGAACTTGAAGACCAGCGTGGCGGACATCGGGATGCCTACTTTCGCCATGCGTACGATCTCCCGCGGCCGGGGACGTCCCGGCCACAGAGACTGCCCGGCCAATTCAGGCACCCGCAGCAGGAGGACGTTCGACACGGTGACACCCAGGGCGGTGGACGCCAGGAGCGCGATGCCGGTGCCCTGGACGCCTATCCTGGGCACCAGCGTGAGGTGCAGGGCGATCCCGGTGGCCGTGCTCGACAGGCTCGACCAGAGCACCTGCCGGCTGCGTCCCAGCGCTATCAGCATCCCGTTGGCCCCGCTGCCCCCGGCGAACAGCAGCACCTGGAGAGCCAGGAGCAGGGGTAAGACGCCGAACTCGGCTGTCACCTCACGCGGCGCCCCGTTGATCCGCGCGATCAGGGGGACGCCGAGCATGACGCACGCGCCGAGCGTCCCGAGCCCGATGGTGAGCCAGCGCGCGTCTTTCAGGATGGGCAGCGCCTCGGCGGGGCGGTCACGGCAGGCGGCGATGAACGGGGCCATGCCGCGCAGACCGCCCGACACCGCGGCCGTGACCGGGGCGAGCACCGCACTCGCGAGCGCGAAGGCCGCCAGCTGGGTGGTCGCCTGGTGCCCGAGGAGGGAGGCGCTGATGAGCTGGGCGACGACGCCGGCGCTCAGGGACAGGAAGAGCGGAGCTGCCGCGCTCAGTATCGCGCGATGAGGAGAAGGCATGAAAAGCAAAATCCCGAGCGGTCGATCGCTCGGGATGCGGGATAAGTATATCATCCCGGCCGCCGAAGATCAGGTTACGGCCTGGTGGCGTCCAGGCGCGCGGCATACCGGGCATGCGAGGCATACGGGGAGCGATCGATGAGGCGCTACATTCTGACGGGCACTCCTGGGGCAGGGAAGACGGCGATCCTGCGCCGGCTGGAGTGTGACGGCTACACCGTCGTCGAGGAGGCGGCGACAGACGTCATCGCCCTGCGACAGGCCCAGGGCGAACCCGAGCCGTGGACGAAGCCGTCCTTCGTGGAGGCGATCATCGCCTTGCAGCGCCGACGGCAGGAACAGGCCGCGGCTCTTCCCGGCGACGTGCAGATCTACGATCGATCGCCTGTCTGCACCTACGCCCTGGCCACCTATCTCGGCCACCCCGTCCCTCCGGCGCTGTCCCGGGAGCTGGAACGCATCCAAGCCGGGCAGATCTACGAGAAAACGGTGTTCTTCGTGCAGAATCTGGGGTTCGTCACGCCGACCGACGCGCGGAGGATCACCTTCGAGGAGTCGATGCGGTTCGAGCAGGTCCACCAGGACGCCTACACCGCACTGGGCTACGAGTGTGTGGCGATCGCCCCCGGCACGCTGCTGGACCGGGTGGCGGCGGTCAGGAAACAGCTCCAAGCCGGCTGACCGTCGAGCCTGGGGCCGGTGCGGGCTCAATGCGTCGGCTGCGGCCTGTTACGGCAGGCGGCGGCGCGTTCCTCGAGGAGCTTGCGTTCGCGGGTGTTGCGGGTCATCGCGGCGGCCCGCTCGAACTCGGCGCGGGCCTCCTCCCGCCGGCCCAGCTTGAGGAGCAGGTCCCCTCGTACGCTCGGCAGCAGGTGATAGTCCTTGAGCGAGGGCTCGTCCACGATCTGGTCCAGGAGCTGCAGGCCCACCGCCGGACCGTAGGCCATGGCGAGGGCCACCGCCCGGTTGAGCTCGACGATGGGGGAGCGGGACAGCTTGGCCAGGGCCTCGTACAGGTTCGCGATGCGCTCCCAGTCGGTGTCCTCCGGGGCGACGGCCCTGGCGTGGCAGGCGGCGATGGCCGCCTGGAGGGTGTACGGGCCGGGCGCGTCCCCGAGTTGCTCGGCCTGGCCGAGGGCGGCCAGGCCGCGCCGGATGAGCAGCTGGTCCCAGAGTGCCCTGTTCTGCTCCAGGAGCAGGATCGGCTCGCCTGACGGGCCCAGCCGGGCGGCGGAACGGGAGGCCTGGATCTCCATGAGCGCGACCAGGCCGTGTACCTCGGGCTCCTTGGGCATCAGACCCGCCAGGACCCGGCCCAGCCGGAGGGCGTCCTCGCACAGGGCGGGGCGCATCCAGTCGTCCCCGGCGGTCGCCGAGTAGCCCTCGTTGAAGACCAGGTAGATGACTTCGAGCACGGAGGCCAGGCGGGCCGACAGCTCCGACGCCTGGGGCACCTCGAAGGGGATCTTCTTGTCGGCCAGCGTCCGCTTGGCCCGGACGATCCGCTGCGCCACCGTCGGCTCCGTGACCAGGAACGCCCGGGCTATCTCGTCGGTGGTCAGGCCGCCGAGCACGCGCAGCGCGAGCGCCACTCGCGCCTCCATGGAGAGCGCGGGATGGCAGGCCGTGAACACCAGGCGCAGGAGGTCGTCCTCGATCTCGTCCACCTCGGGCAGGTCCTCCTCCGTGTCGAGGCGGTGGCCGAGCTCGATCAGGTGGCGTTCGAGGCGTTCGTTCCTGCGGATCAGGTCGATGGCGCGGCGCTTGGCCACGGTCATCAGCCAGGCGCCCGGGTTGCGCGGCACGCCCGTCTCCGGCCACTGCTCCAGCGCGGCGACCAGCGCGTCCTGCGCCAGCTCCTCGGCCAGGCCGACGTCGCGCACGTACCGGGCGAGCCCGGCGATGAGCCGGGCCGCCTCGATCCGCCACACTGCCTCGATCGCCCGGTGAGCGCCCTGGGGGGTGGGGTCGGAAGCCATCACCGGCCCATGAGAGCAGCACCAGACCGCCGATGGCAACCGACCACCGGCCGCGCCTCAAGGGCACCAGCGCTTCTCCGCTCCACCGGCACGCCGGCCGAACGGGCAGCAGCCCCGGACCGGTCGGGAAGGCGCGGGTCGGGCGTGAGTCGGGACGCGTGTGAGGCGCGGGTCGGGCGCGTGTGAGGCGCGGGCGCAGGTGAGGCGCGGGCGAGGCGCGGGTCAGGCGTCGGGCTGGTCGACGCAGAGGCGCTCGCGCAGCGCCTCCTCACGTGCGCGCTCCTCCGCAGGCAGCGAATCGTCCGGTACGTCCGAAGCGTCGAACACCCGCCACACGTCCAGCCCGATCCCCTCATGCCCCGGCGGCACGGGCAACCGCAGCGCCCACTCGATCGCCTCCTCCCGCGACTTCACCTGGATCAGCCAGAAGCCGGCGATGAGCTCCTTGGCCTCGGCGAACGGCCCGTCGATCACCGTCGACTTCCCGCCGCTGTAGGCGATCTGCGCGCCCTGCGAGCTCGGGTACAGCCCCTCGGCCGCCAGCAGCACCCCCGCCTTGGCCAGCGACTCGTTGTAGGCGTGCATGTTCTCCACGAGCTCCGGGCTCGGCAGCGCCCCGGCCTCGGTCTCCGCGTTCGCCTTGCCCACGATCATGAACTTCATCGGTGTCGCTCCCTGGGGTCCGTATCGGTCTCATGGAACGCGTCGAACAGCGACGGGCGGGATCGACGCGTACCGGAGAATTATTCGGCGAAGTGCCGGGCCGCGATGCCGGACCGCCAGTTCCCAGGGCTGACCGTCGCTCCGTCCTCAGCGGGGACTCACCGCCCGTGGGGACGGGGCGGCATGGACCCACTTTTGAACGCGTTCAGCCAGCCGCGCTAGGCTTGTCCCACTCGCCTTGGGGGGAGCCGGATGAAGATCGTGATACCCGGGGGAACCGGGCAGGTAGGCACCATCCTCCGTCGCGCGCTGACCGCCGCCGGCCATGACGTTGTGATCCTGACCAGACGGCCGGTGCGCGATCGCGACGTCCACTGGGATGCCGAGACGCTCGGCCCCTGGGCGAAGGAGATCGACGACAGCGACGTCGTGATCAACCTGGCCGGACGCAGCGTCAACTGTCGCTACACGCCGGACAATCTGCGGGCCATGATGGATTCGCGGGTGCATTCCGCCCGGGTGGTGGGTGAGGCGGTCGCGGCCGCCGCACGGCCTCCCCGGGTCTGGCTGCAGATGAGCACCGCCACCGTCTACGCCCACCGCTTCGACGCTCCCAACGACGAGGCGACCGGCGTGCTCGGCGGCACCGAGCCGGGTGTGCCGGGCTACTGGGCCTACAGCGTTGAGATCGCGAAGGCGTGGGAGCGGGCGCAGGAGCAAGCCGAAACCCCGCACACGCGCAAGGTCAGCATGCGCACTGCCATGGTGATGAGCCCCGACCGTGGCGGGGTCTTCGACGTCTTGCTGCGGCTCGTGCGCCTCGGACTCGGCGGCCCGGTCGCCGGCGGCGCGCAGTACGTGTCCTGGATCCACGACCGCGACTTCGTCCGCGCCGTCGAGTTCCTGGTCGAGCGGGAGGACCTCGCCGGGCCGGTGAACCTCGCCGCTCCGTCTCCTCTACCGCAGCGCACGTTCATGCGTGTGCTCCGCGCCGCGTGTGGTGTTCCCGTGGGCCTGCCCGCGACGAAGTGGATGGCCGAGCTGGGGGCGTTCGCGCTGCGCACGGACACCGAACTCCTGCTGAAAAGCCGCCGCGTCGTCCCCGGCCGCCTGCTCGAAGCGGGTTTCGCGTTCGACTGTCCGCAGTGGCCGGAGGCCGCCGACGACCTTGTACGACGCCTGCGCGGCGGGCCCGGACTCTGATCCTCCTTGATCGGGATGGCCCCAAGATGAAATCTACAATGTAAAGGCAGTCAGCTGGTCAAGGAAGGCCCGAGCCGTCGGGGCGCAATCGGTCAGCGAAGGGACGGCCAGAGCCAGGGAGCGGGTCATCGCCGGCTCGAGGGGCCGGGTGACGACGGCGCCCAGGTCGGCGGGCAGGCCCAGGGTGGGGACGATGCTGACGCCCAGCCCAGCGGCCACCATCTCGAGGATGGCGGCGGGGCCGCCGGCCTCGAAGGCGACGTCGAGCCGGACCTGGGCGGTCATGGCCGCGCCCATGATCAGCGGGCGGCAGCCGGCGGTGGTCAGGATGAACGGCCGGCCGGCCAGGTCGGCGAGGGTGATGGCCGGGCGGGTGGTCAAGGGGTGGCCGGCGGGCAGCACGGCGACCATGTCGTGAGTGCTGAGGGGGACGGTGTGCAGGCCGGGGGCGGGGAGTGTGACCACGCCGACCTCGGCGGCGCCGCGATGCAGCCATTCGCGGATGTCGTCGTCCACGCCCTCGAAGAGGCGGACCCGTACCTGCGGGTAGCGGTCGGAGAAGGCGCGGAGGAGCTTGGCGATGAGCGTGCCGGTGGCGCTGGGGAGGCTGGCCAGGCGGAGTTCGCCGGTGATCTGGCCGGTGGCGGCGGCCACGTCGGGGCGGATGAGGTCGAAGTGGCGCAGGGCCTCGCGGGCTCGGGCGAGCGCTGCCTGGCCGGCCTCGGTCAGGGCGATGCCGTCGCGGTGGCGTACGAACAGGGCGGCGCCGAGCTCGCGCTCCAGGGTGGCGATGGCGCGGCTGACGGCGGGCTGGGACATGCCGGTGTGGTCGGCGGCGGCGGTGAAGCCGCCGTGCTCGGCGACCGCGACCAGCACCCGGAGCTGCACCAATGTCATACTGGCATACCTTAGTTGGTATTTGACCATGGGGGTTCCAGAACACCATGGTTATGGCATGTCGAAGCGAATGACGGTCGAGGTCGACGGCCGGATGGCCAGTTATCTGACGGCGGGCGAGCGGGGCCCGGTGGTGTTGCTGCTGCACGGCACGTACTGGAGCCGGGTCTGGCAGCCGGTGATCGACGAGCTGGCGGCGGCGGGGTTGCGGCCTGTGGCGGTCGATCTGCCGGGGCTGGGGCGTTCGGAAGGGGAGCTCACGGGGGAGACGGCGGCGGTGCCCGCGCTGGCGGCCTGGGTGGGCCGGTTCGCGGCCGCGCTGGGGGTGGAGGCGCCGCTGCTGGTGGCGGGGCATGACATCGGGGGCGCGGTCGCGCAGCACCTGCTGGTGGAGTCGGAGGTGGCGCGGCTGGCACTGGTCAATTCGGTCACGTACGACTCCTGGCCGGTGTCCGGGGTGGCGCATTACCGGGATCCCGCGGTGGTGGCGGCGACGACCGTGGAGGAGTTGCTGGCCGCGCGCCGCAAGGCCGTCACGACCGCGCTGGGGCGGCCGGCCTCCGAGGCGGAGCTGGCGGACTACCTGGATCCATGGAATGACCTGCGGGTGGGCCGGTCCTGGATGGCTCTGGCGGGTGCGGCCGACAGCCGCTTCACGCTGGAGCTCGTGCCCGCGCTGCAGGCGGACGAGACGCCGAAGCTGCTGGTGTGGGGGGAGGATGACCCATTCCAAAAGGTCCGGTACGCCGAGCGTTTCGTCGCGGAGATGCCGAACAGCACGCTCGTCCGCGTTCCCGGGGCCGGGCACATCCCGATGGAGAACGACCCGGCCGGGGTCGCCCGGGCTCTGGCGGATTTCTTTCTTTCGTGACGGGGCTCAGCTCGCACGGCGGGTGCGTTCGTGGGCGGCGACGGCGACGACCACCAGGAGGGCCAGGGCGACGGCGAGCGGCAGTGCGGGGCCGACGTGCAGGTACAGGGTGGCCCCGATGAGGGCGCCGAGGAACATCGCCACGACGGACGCGGACCGGCGCAGGGCCGCCCGGCCGGGGGTGTCGGCGGCCAGGCCGGTGAGGGTGCTGGTGAGGACGTTGGTGACCAGGTCGGGGACGGCCAGCCCGCGTACGGAGGCGTTCTGCAGGCCCATGCCGTACGCGAGCAGTCCGATGAGCGCCGCCCTGGGGCCGGTGTGATGGTGACCTGAGATCAGGTCCACGGCGAAAGCGGTGGCGACGAGCAGGGCGTGTGCGGCGGTAGCGGTGGCGAACGCGCGCCGGGCGTTCGCCACCCACCTGCTCGCCTGCCCGACGGTCCACGCGCCCGCTCCGAAGGCCGCGAGGGCCAGGAGGGAGGCCCATGCCGACATCTCGCGATCTCCGGCCAGGGCGAAGCCGAGGAAGACGATGTTGCCGGTCATGTTGGCCACGAAGACGCGGCCCAGGCCGAGGAAGCTGATGGCGTCCACGAGGCCGGTGACGACGGCCAGGAGGATCAGCAGGGCGGGCAGGACGCCGTGCGGGTTCGCGCCGCGGGGGAACAGCCCGTCGGCGACCCACTGGAGTCCGCCTCTCACGGACGCTCCGCGAGCACGGCTCCGGGTGGGCTGGGTCCCATGGCGGCTCCTTGGCGGGCGAGGCTTCGCGCGTGGCTCTTCTCCGGAGCCTGCTCCCCTGAGGGGTCTTCCCAGGTGACGGGCCCCTCACCCGAGCCGGCCGCCGCCACCCGCCCCGCCCGGCCTGCGCTGCCCGGCCCGCACTGGGGTGGAGCGGCGCGCTGCCGGGTGATCGGCCTGTACGTCCGGGCTCCGGCCCGAGCACTCGAAGGAGCCCGAGCACTCGAAAGAGCCCCGCCCAGCGTTGCCTGCACAAACGCGACGAGCGCGCACCCCCGAGGGGACGCGCGCTCGTCGCGGTGGCGGGAAGGGTCAGCCGGCGTACTGCGGGTAGCCGTAGCCGACGACCTGGGAGGTCGGGCGGATGCGCTCCTCGACCTTGCCGTTGCCGGTGTTGCCCTCGACGGTCGAGATGGTGCCGTCGCCGTTGTCCTTCTCGACGAACCCGACGTGGTTGATGGCGTCGAGGTCCTTGCTGCCGTTCCAGGCGAAGAAGACGACGGCGCCGGGCTTGGGCTCGGTGCCGAAGCGGTGGTTGGCCTGGAACCACTTGGCGTAGGCGACGGTGTAAGCGTCCCAGCCGACCTGCGGGCGGGCGCCGATCTGCTCGCCGACCCAGGAGACGAACATCGCGCACCACGGCGCGTTGATGTATTCGGCGCGGGTGCCGCCGTCACGGGCGATGGTCTCGGCGGCCCGCTGCGAGGCGGCGTACCACTTCTGGTACGGCGTGCCGCCGCCGTAGGCGTTCTCGGAGATGCCGACCTGGGACTTGGCGAGCGCCAGGACCTGGGCGGCGGTAACGGTGATCTTGGTTTCCCGCTTGGCACGGTCGTCGTCGTGCGTGTTCGCGGCGGCCGCGGTGACCGGCAGCTTCTCCTGGGCGGCGGCGGTGCCCATGTGGGCGCCGAACCCGGAGGCGAGGACGGTGGCGCCGAGCACGGCTCGGGCGATGTTGGTCTTCGTGGCACCGGTGATGCGGAATTTGGCCATCGAGGGGGTTGCTCCTTGCTTCCATGCCGCTTACCGGGTTAGCTGACGGGTTCGGGCGTGGAAGCTGCCCTACGGCACCGAAGTGCCGATTCACCCCAAGGACGTGGGTCCCCGGTTCCGCACGCAGGCGGATTCAGCGGTCACAGGACGGTCCTGTGATGTGTTGTGCGATGGTCGGACATCGCCGGACAAACCGGACGAATGTCACAAGAATGCCTTAAACGTAATACATAAGGCAAGAGGTTACAAATCCGTAACCCTCCCGCTAGGCGAGCTGCCTGCGGGCAGCGGCCAGGAGCCCCATCATGGCAAGGGACTCGTCAAGCGGCATGACCGAGCTCTCGGTCCTGCCTTCGGCCGTCGCGGCGCGGACTTCGCGGAGCTCCCCGGCGTAGCCGTTGTCCGCCGGATCGAGCACATGCTCCTCCGGCTCCATGGCGGGCCCGGAAAGTAAAATCCGCTGCGGCGCCCAGAACGGGGCCTGGATGTCCGCGCGCATCCGAGTCCCTACAACACTGGCCTGGTTCGGGTAATTCCCGAGCAAGGAAGTTTCCACCAGAGCCCGCCTGCCGTCGGGGTAGAGCAGCACCCCGGCCGCCTCCGCGTCCACCCCGTTGGGCGCCAGGGAGCCGGTGATTCGCAGGTCGGAGGGCATGCCGAGGAGCAGCTGAGCCAGGCCGAACGGGTAGATCCCCAGGTCGAGCAGGGCCCCGCCGCCCAGCTCCGGCGCCCAGAGCCGGTGCTCCGGATTGTAGGGCTTGGCGAAGCCGAAGGTGGCGTGCACGGAGCGGATGTCGCCGAAGCGCTCGTCGGCCGCGATCTTCTGGATGAGCGGGTTGAACCGCATCCACATCGCTTCCATCAGGAACACGCCTGCCTCGCGCGCCAGCCGTACCATCTTCTCCGCGTCGTCCACGGTGGCGGCCAGCGGCTTCTCGCACAGAACGGCCTTGCCCGCGGCGATGGCGGCCTCGGCCACCTGCAGGTGCTGGGCGTGCGGCGTCGCGACGTAGACGGCGTCCACGGCCGGATCGGCGCACAGCTGCTCATAGGAGCCGTACGCCGACTCCGCGCCCAAGGTGGCGGCGAGCTCCTGCGCCCGGCCTAAGTCCCTGGACCCGACGGCGGCCACCCGCATTCCCGGCTCGGCCACGATGGCCGCTCCCACGGTCCGCGCGATACCGCCTGTCGCCGCAATGCCCCACGCAAAATCCCGCACGCGGAAGATCGTAGACCAATCACCTCATGTTGAACGTGTCCGGGTCGGGGCCGAAGCGCTCGCCCCTGTTCAGCGCGCCGATGGCGGCCATGTCCTCCGGGTCGAGGACGAAGTCGAACACGTTGATGTTCTCGGCCATCCGCGAGGGGGACACCGACTTCGGGATGACGACGTTGCCGAGCTGCAGGTGCCAGCGGAGCACGATCTGGGCGGGAGTCCTGCCGTACTTGCCGGAGAGCACGGCCAGCGCCGGGTCGTCGAGCAGCCCCCGCCCCTGGCCGATCGGGCTCCACGCCTCGGTGAGGATGCCGTTGGCCTCGTGGAAGGCGCGCATCTCGTGCTGCTGCAGGTACGGGTGGAGCTCGATCTGGTTGATCGACGGCACGATGCCGGTCTCGTTCATCAGCCGGGTCAGGTGCTCCACCGTGAAGTTGGAGGTGCCGATGGCCTTGGCCCGCCCGTCACGGTAGATCTTCTCCATCGCCGTCCACGCCTGCACGTACCTGTCCTGCTTCGGCAGCGGCCAGTGGATGAGGAAGAGGTCGATGTGGTCGAGGCCGAGCCGGGTCAGGGACTCCTCGAAGGCCGCCTCGACACGGCCGTGGTCGGCGTTCCACAGCTTGGTGGTGACGAACACCTTCTCGCGGGGCAGCCCCGATTCGCGCACGGCCTGGCCCACGCCGTCCTCGTTGCCGTACGCGGCGGCGGTGTCGATGTGCCGGTAGCCGGTCTTGAGCGCGGTCGTGACGGCCTGCGCGGCCTCGTCGGCGGGGATCTGCCAGACCCCGTAGCCGAGCTGCGGGATCTGCACGCCGTCGGTGTTGAGCAAGAGTGAGTTCATGCACTCCATTGTTCATGTCGCGTTTCTGGGGGCTTAAGGCGGTGGGGCTAGCTTGAAGCGGTCGTGAACGGGCCATCACCCGGCTGGGAGGAGCAGGAGTGGTCGAACAGGCGTCGGCCTGGGTGGAGTCCCCGCTCCAGATGCTGTGCGCCGTCGAGGCCCACCACGCGGGAGTGCTCGGCCCCAGGACGGTCGTCGTGCCGCGCTCGGGCCTTCGGCCGCTGAAGGCCACGCGCCGGGAGCTGAGGTCTCTGGGCCTGCCGGACGGCCTGGAGCTGGCCGAGCCGCGTGAGCGCATGCCCAGGCGCGTGCAGGCCGTCGGCGACGCCTTCTCCGGCAAGGTGCAGGTGCGCTGGCTCACCTCGCGCCCCGGCCGCATCGTGATCGTGGACGACGGCCTGGCCACCCTCCGGCTGCTCGAGCTGCTGGCCGCCGGGCCGTACCGGCCGCTGCTGCGGGCCAGGGCCCAGCCGACCAGGCTGCGCACCGCGCTGGGCCTGGCGGCCGCGCTGCGGCTGCGCCTGAGCGACGTGTCCGTCTTCACCGCCCTGCCCGTGGACCAGGCCTTGGAGGAGGCGGTACGGCGGGCCGGCATCGACCTGGTACGCCACGAGTTCGCCTGGCTGCGGGCCCAGCCGCCCAGCGCAGAAGGGCCCGCTGAGCGCACGGTCGTCCTCGGCACCTCGCTCGTCAGGAACGGCCTGGTGCACCGCGACCACTACCTGCGCTGGCTGATGGACCTGGCCGCGCGCGAGCCGCTGGCGTACTACCCGCATCGCCGCGAGGACCCCGTCGACGTCGCGCTGATCCGGGAACGCCCGGGGATCACGGTCCACGACGCCGGCGTGCCCGCCGAGCTGACGCTGCGCGGGCTCGACGCGGGACAGCGCGTGCTCAGCCTCCCCTCGACCGCGATCACCTCGCTGCGGGTGCTGCTCAGCCCGCGCGGTGTCGCCGTCGAGCCCGTGGAGGTCCCCGACAACTGGTGGACCAGCAGGGCGGCCCCCGCCCTTCGCTCGCATCTGACAGGAGTGTCCGGTTGAAAGTGTTGGCGGTCGCCGACTCCGACTCGTACCTGAAGTGGGCGGCCTGCCTGCTCGGCGACCTGCCCGGAGGTGAGGCGGAGCTGGTGGTGGTGCGTACGCCGATCACGCCGTCGGCCGAGCAGATCGCCGCCGCCGTGGCCGGTACGGGGTCGCCGTCGGGGCCGCCGCCGGTGCTGTCGGCCAGGTCCGTGCGGCGGCTGGCCGAGCGCACCCGGCCGGACGTGGTGCTGGTCGCCTGCACGGGTCCGGTCGTGGACGTGCTGGTGGCCGACGTGTTCGCGGGGCTGCGGCCGCGGCCGGTGTTCGTCAGCGGGCTGCCGGGCATCTCGGTGCCCGCGACGGAGAAGGCGTGGCTGTTCCGCAGCGGGTGCGACCTGTTCGTGGTGCACAGCGAGCGGGAGGTGGCCGAGTTCTCCGAGATCGCCGCCAGGCTCGGCGGGGGAGGGGCGGTGGGCCTGGCCAGGCTGCCGTTCCTGCGCTCGGAGTCGGCCGCGACGGGCGGGAACCGGGTGGTGTTCGCCACCCAGGCCAAGGTGCCGCGCGAGCGGGAGGAGCGCGAGCGCGTGCTGTTGGGGCTGGCCGAGCTGGCCCGGCTCCGCCCCGAACTGGACGTGGTCGTCAAGCTGCGCGCGCTGGAGGACGAGCGGCAGACGCACAACGAGCGCCACCACTACCAGCGGCTGTGGCGGGAGATGGGGGAGCCGGGGCAGCTCTCCTTCCAGGCCGGCTCGATGCACGACCAGCTCACGCGGGCGGCCGGGTTCGTCACGGTGAGCTCGACGGCGGCGCTGGAGGCGATCGCGCTGGGCGTGCCGTCGCTGGTGCTGAGCGACTTCGGCGTGAACGCCGAGATGATCAACCTGGTGTTCGAGGGCAGCGGGCTGCTGGGCACGCTCGACGACGTGGCCAAGGGGGACTTCCGGGCCGCCTCGGGCGAGTGGTGCGCGGCCAACTACTTCCACCCGGCCGAGCGCAACGACTGGGCTCGGCTGCTGGCCGGGCTGGTGGCGGGCGGCGGTTCGCGGGTGCCCGCGTCCTCGCTGCTGGACGGGCCGGAGCACGCGGCGGCGCGGCGCCGGGCCCGGCTGCGGGTGGAGGTGCACCCCTCGATGCTGCGGGCGGGCTACCGCGCCAAACGGCGGATGCGCCGCTACCTCAAGGCCCTGGGCTGACCACCGTCGTCGATTGTTGGCTGGACGGCATCGCCCAGGGCATCAGCTCGGCGGCCAGAGCCTTGCTCCACGGCCGGGCGAGAGAGCGCAGTTCCTCGCAGCGGGCGACGCCCAGTGCGGTGTACGGAGCCGTCCCCATCCGGTCCGTGGCCTCTTCGATCTCCGCACGCCGCCTTCGGCCTTCCTCGGTGAGAGCTCCCTCGAAGAGCCAGCCACGCTCCTCCAGCCCTTGTACGGCGGCGGCCCAGTCGGCCTCGGGCCATCCTCGCGTACGCCTGAGCACCTCGGATGCGACGGCGCCGGTGGCCGCGTGGGTGACGAGGGCTTCGATGCCGCTCAGGCCGGCGGCCAGGAGGGCGGCGAGATGGCCGTCGCCGCGATACTCGCGCAGCAGGGTCTGGGCATGCCAGAGCACCAGGTGGGGAGCCTTGGGCCAGGGCAGTGCCGCGTGCGCGGCATACAGAGGCCGCCCGCTGAGCTCGGCCGCGACGGTCTCCGCCGCCTGGCGGGCCAGTGCTGCTGCCCGCGACATCTCCGGCGAGTCCACGGCATCGCCCAGCACGCGGCGCAGCGTGGCGTCCACCGATTCGAGCCGGGCGGCCAGGATGTCGGAGGGGGAGGCGATCTGCCAGGCGGCCGGGATCGCCTGCCGTACCAGATCAGGGTTGAAGTTGTAGAAGGTCGCGATCACCACTTCAGCGGGAACCGGGCCGAGAGCGGCGGCCCGGGAGGCGAAGTACCCCATCCGGCCGCTCAGCCCGAGGCTCTCGTAGGCGGCTCCCGCCTCGGGAGAGAAGTAGATCATGCCGTGCAACGGCTCCAGAGTGCGCCAGGTCCGGCGTTCCTGCGTCATGCCAGCGAAAATACCGACCGGTCAGTATGGCGTCCACCATTCTTCAGCCCTGGTCCGGGAACGGCCGGCTCAGATCGCCGAGCGGATCTTCCTGCGCAGCCGGGTGAGCGCGGTCGGCCGGGCCACCAGGCCCAGTGTCTCCAGGCGCTTGCGCTTGAAGTAACGCCCGTCGAACCCGATGCTCGCGGGCCGCAGCTCCGGGTACGTCTCGGCCTGCATGCAGTATCCCACGGCCGCCACCAGCGCGCGCAGATCCACCGCGGGCGGCGGGGTGACGGTCCCGTCCTCCGACAGGCGGGGCAGCAGCGCGTCCACGATCGTGACCGGGATCCGGTTGCTGTTCTCGTAGGGAGCCAGCCGGTCGAGCACCAGGCCGGTGCCGTACGAGGCGACGGGCAGCCCGAAGTAGCGCTGCGCCGTCAGCAGGCCCGTGGAGAAGCACCCCACGACGAGCTCGGGCCGCAGCGCGGCGAAGCAGACCTCGGCCGGCACGCTCTCCGGCGCCACCGACAGCCGCACGCCCAGGGGCTCGGCCGCGGCCCGCAGCAGCTGGGCGTGGCGCCGCCCGGCCGCCGGGTGCGGCTTGAAGACGACGTCGGTGTGGCCGCGGGCGACCAGGGCACGCAGCATGGTCTCGTGCAGGGCCGCCTCCTCCTCCGGCGTGACGATCTCCAGCGCCGACAGGTACTGGCCGAGGATCATCGCCTGCCCGTGCATCATGTCGGGCGCGGTGGCGGTGACCTGGTCGACGACCGCCAGGAAGCGCTCGTCCGGGAGGATCGAGGGCGCGACGCCGTACTCGCTGAGCAGCAGCGGCGTGAGCCCCGGCACCAGGTCCAGGTGGAGCAGCCGCTCGATGCGGCGGAAGATCTCGGCGGGCAGCGGGTCGCGGGTCGGGCCGTAGCTCATGAGCCCGTCGGAGTAGACGGTGATCGGGCAGTCGCGCACCAGCCCGGCGATCGTGCGGGCCGGAGGCACCGCGATCGACTCCAGCACCAGGTGCTCCACCCCGTCCAGCCCCCAGTGGGAGCGGATGAGCCGCTCCATCATGGGCACCTCGATGACGCGGGCCTTCCAGTCGGAGGGGTGCAGCGGCGCGATGAGCTCGTTCCACGAGTGGACCTCGTCGAAGCGGGAGCGCAGCACGGCGAAGCCGGGCGTCTTGTCGAGCGGCGTGGCCACCTCGGGGATGGCCGCGTTGCTGGACACGACGAGGACGCGGCGTCCGTCGCCGAAGCGGCCGTCGTCGATGGCGGCGGCCAGTGACATGGCGCCGAACAGCGTCGAGGCGTAGAAGACCTTCACGACGTCTCCTCCCGGTCGCGGCGGACCCGGATGTGCGGGCCGGTCGGCAGGTCGGGCACCAGGGCCCGTAGCGTGGCCTCGCGTTCGGCGGACATTCGCGCGACCGACTCGGACACCACGTCGGCGGGCAGCGCGCGCACCATGTGCGCGCCGCGCTCCTCGAAGCGGGCCCGCAACGCCGGCGTGAACCGGTCGGCGATCTCCAGGTGGTGGGCGAGCAGCGCGCAGAAGTTCCGCACCGCCTTGGGCAGGAACTCCGGCTCCAGGTCCTTGAAGACCAGCTCGAACGCGTCGAAGAAGTGCAGCTGGCGCTCGTCGCCCACCTGTGTCAGCGACCCGGACACCATGCGCCGGTAGAAGACGCCGGCCAGCGAGACCACCGCGAACGTGGCGGCCTCCCTGTGCAGGCGCCAGATCCACGGCCGGTCCTCGGCGGTGTGCAGGGAGCCGGGGAAGTGCAGCAGGTCGCGCAGGGAGCGCCGGTAGATCCCGGCCCACGCGTACGGGTAGTCGACCATGGTCCGCACGCCCGCCGGCAGGATCGCGTCCCGGGGGTTGAGCACCGCGCCCCGCCGCGCCAGCGGAGCGCGGTGCACGACCCGTTTGCGGCCCTCGGCCTGCACGTGGTCGGCGCGGACGAAGTCGCAGCCGAGCCCGTCGATGGCCTCGACGAGCTGCGCCAGGTAGCCGGGGGCGAGCCAGTCGTCGCCGTCCATGAAGGTCACGTACCGGCCGGAGGCCGCCGACAGGCCCGTGTTACGGGCGTCGGCCAGCCCCACGGGCGCGGGGTTGCGCAGCACGGACAGCCCGGGCAGCTCGTGGGCGAAGTCCTCGACGATGGCCCCGGTGGCGTCCACGGAGCCGTCGTCCACGACGATGAACTCGAAGTCGTGCCGGGCGTTGCGGCAGAGCGAGGTGAGCGCGTCGGCGATGAAGCGCTCGCCGTCCCGTACCGGCACGACGACCGAGAGTGTGATCAAGGGGTTGTCTCTCCAGAGCGCGGGCGAGGTCAGACGGTCACCCGGCGCAGGCGGGCCTTGGGGGCCTCCTCGCCGGGGAAGACGCGCTTGACGCCGTCGCCCATGGCCTGCTCGATGATGCGGATGTCGCGTACCAGGTGCTCGAGGCCGGCCGGCTCCAGCGAGGCGGCGTGGTCGGAGCCCCACATGGTGCGGTCGAGCGTGATGTGCCGCTCCACGCAGACGGCGCCGAGTGTGACGGCGGCGAGCGAGATCTGCAGGCCGCGCTCGTGTCCGGAGTAGCCGACGGGCACGCCGTAGCGCTCCTTGAGCGTGGTGATCGTACGCAGGTTCGCCTCTTCCGGCGGCAGCGGGTACGTGGACGTCGCGTGCATCATGATCAGCTTGTCGGTGCCGAGGATCTCGACGGCCGCGTCGATCTCCGACAGCGTGGACATGCCGGTCGACAGGATGATCGGCTTGCCGGTGGCGGCCAGGACGCGCAGCAGCTCGTGGTCGGCGACGCTGGCCGAGGCCACCTTGTGGACGAGGACGTCCATCTCCTCCAGGAACTCCACGGAGGGCACGTCCCACGGCGAGGCGAACCAGTGCAGGCCGCGCTCGTCGCAGTATTTCGCGATCTGCCGGTACTTGTCGTAGCCGAACTCGGTGCGCTCCTTGTACTCCAGGTACGTCATCTCGCCCCACGGCGTCTGCCTGATCTGGCCCTTCTGCTCCTCGGGCACGCAGATCGCGGGGGTGCGCTTCTGGAACTTGACCGCCTGGCAGCCGGCGTCGGCGGCCACGTCGATGAGGCGGCGGGCGATGTCGAGGTCGCCGTTGTGGTTGATGCCGATCTCGCCGATCACGTACACGGGCTCGCCGTCGCCGACCAGCACGTCGCCGATCGCCACAGGACCCAGCCTGGGGCGCTCCTTGACCTCGACCACCGGCAGCTCGGGCCGGGCGGCCACGACGCGGTCGCACAGCTCGCGCACGGCGCCGGACCCGCCCGGCCTGGTCAGCACGGTCCTGGCGGCGGCGCGCACGCGCGGGTGGGCGTCGGGGGTGGCGACGGGCCAGCCGACCTCGGCCATCGGGCCCAGGTCGTTGACGTCGTTGCCGACGTAGGCCACGCGGGCCGGGTCGAGGCCCTCGATGGTGAGCCAGTCGCGCAGCACGGTCCGCTTGTCGGCCAGGCCCTGCAGCACGGGCACGCCCAGCTTGCGGGCGCGGGCGGCCACCACCGGGTTGTGCTCGGTGGACATGACCAGCACCTTCACCCCGGAGCGCTTCAGCAGCGAGACGCCCATCCCGTCCGAGCGGCTGACCAGCACCATCTCGCGGCCGTCGGAGTCGACATAGGCGCGGTCGTCGGTGTGCACGCCGTCGAAGTCGGTGATGACGGCGTCCACGTCGATCGGCTCCGGCTGGTCGATGAACGGGGCGAGCGCGCGCACGAGCTCCAGGTCCTCCGGGTTGTCGATCTCGATGGCGTGCTGCGGCGGCACCGGCTGGACGGCGACCTCGCCGAAGAAGCGGTGGCCGTGCTCGCGCAGGCCGGAGGTGCGCATGACGTAGAAGGCGCCGTTCTCGCGGAACTGGGTCTCGCGGTCCTGCCGGCGCTGCCGGACGGCCGGGTCGTGGTTGATCCCGGCTCCGGCCGCCGTCCACAGGAACTCGTGCGTCGGCAGCCCGGACACCACCGAGTCCGCCTCGCCGTCGAGCACCTTGCGCACCGCGGCGTCCAGGTTCTCCGGGTCGATGAACGCGCTCGTGCACTGCACCAGCACGACGACGTCGGGGTCCGCGCCGAGGGCGTCGAGCGCGTGCAGCACGGCCGACTCGCTGGAGGCGGTGGCGCCGCTCAGCTCCTCGGGCCGCTCCACGACGACCGCCCCCGCCTGCCTGGCGGTCTCGGCGATCCCCGCGTGGTCGGTGCTGACCACGACCTGGTCCACCAGCTCGGCCCGCAGGCAGGCGCGCACCGCGCGGGTGACCAGCGGGACACCGCCGACCAGGGCGAGGTTCTTCAGGGGTACGCCCGCCGAACCTCCGCGGGCGGGAACTACGGCCAGGACTCGCAAGGTGTGTCTCCTCAGTGCAATGGACTGCACCCAGAAGCTAGAGGCCCGGATTGAACGGCCAGCGTCACCGTCATTAACTTTCCATGGGGATCCGGTAGAGCAACTCTGGCCGGCCCACCCCGCCGTACTGCGGGATGCGGGCCGCGACCCCCAGCTCCACCAGGTATTCCAGGTAGCGGCGGGCCGTCACGCGGGACACCCCGATCGCGTCGGCCACGGCCTGTGCCGCCATGCCCTCGGGGCTGTCGCGCAGCTTGGCCGCGACGGTGTCGAGCGTGTCGCGCGCCATGCCTTTGGGCAGCTCGGAGCTGCCCCGCAGGGTGCCCAGCACGCGGTCCACGTCGCCCTGCCCGACGGCGACGCCCGCCTCGTCCTTGAACTTGGCGTAACGCGTGAGCTTTTCGACGAGTGTCGCGTAGGTGAACGGCTTGAGCAGGTACTGGGACACGCCGAGCGAGACGGCCGAGCGGACCATGGCCAGGTCGCGGGCCGAGGTGACGGCGATCACGTCGCACATGAGCCCGCCCGCGCGGATCGCCCGGCACACCTCCAGCCCGTGCATGTCCGGCAGGTGCAGGTCGAGCAGGACGAGGTCGACCGGCTTGCCGCGCAGGAAGCGCAGCGCCTCGCCGCCGGTCCTGACGACGCCGGTCACCTCGAAGCCCGGGATCCGCTCGACGTAGATGCGGTTGGCCTCCGCGGTGATCTCCTCGTCCTCGACGATGAGCACGGAGACCGGCGAGCCTGAGATCGTCATCGCACACGCTCCGGCACGGGCAGCCGCACGGTGAACACCGAGCCCGCCACGTCGATGGTGCCGCCCAGCCGCCGCACCGACTGCCCCACCAGCGCCAGCCCGAGCCCGTGCCCGTCGCCCTTGGTGGTCCAGCCCTTGTCGAAGGCGTGCGGGTCGGCCAGTCCTGGGCCGTTGTCGGCCACCCTGATGACGACGCCGCCCCGGTCGGCGCACAGGTGCACCTCCACCCGGGAGGCGGCGTCGATGGCGTTGTCGATGAGGTTGCCCACGATCGTGACCATCTCGCGCGGGTCGAGACCCAGGTCGTCCAGCTCGCTGTCCTCGCTGATCACCAGCTCGACGCCGCGTTCGGCCGCCTCGGCGCTCTTTCCCAGCAGCAGCGCCGCCAGGACCGGCTCGCGGACCGCGGCGACCACCCGGTCGGTGAGCTCCTGCGCCGCGCGCAACTCCGCCGTGCCCAGCGCCACCGCCTGTTCAGTACGGCCCAGCTCGACCAGGGTGATGACCGTGTGCAGCCGGTTGGCGGCCTCGTGGGCGGCCGAGCGCAGCGAGTCGGCGAAGCCGCGCTCGGCGTCGAGTTGCCCGGTGAGCGCCTGCAGCTCGGTGTGGTCGCGCACGGTCACCACGGTGCCGAGCCTGCTGGCGGCGCTGTTGACGGCCAGCACCCGGTCGCCGACCAGGTGGACGCGCTCCTGGTCGTCGGCCAGCACCTCGGACAGGCCCAGCTCGTCCACGTGCCGCCCTTCGGCGTCCGCGGGCAGGCCGAGCAGGTGACGCGCGGCGTCGTTGCAGAGCGTCAGCGTGCCGTCCTTGCCGACCAGCAGCAGGCCCTCCCTGACGGCGTGCAGGACCGCGTCGTGGTGCTCGTGGATGCGGCCGAGCTCCACCGGGCCCAGGCCGTGCGTCTGGCGGCGCAGCCGCGCCGTGACCAGCCACGTGCCGGCCGCGCCCAGCGACATCGCGAGGGCGACGACGAGGCCGCCCCAGGCGAGCTGGTCGCGGACCCTGGCGCTGATCTTCTCGACCGTGATGCCGGCGCTGACCAGCGCCCGCGCCCGGCCGCCCGACATGACGGGGGTCACCACGCGCCTGGACTCGCCGAGCGTGCCGGTGTAGGTCTCGGTGAACGTCTCGCCCGCCAGCGCCCGCTCGGTGTGGCCGAGGTACCGCTTGCCGATCTCGGCGGGGGTCGGGTGGGTGTAGCGGGTGCCGTCCGGCTTCATGATGGTGATGAAGTCGACGCCCGTCTGGTGGCGTACGTGCTCGGCGTACGGCTGCAGCCGTACGGACGGGTTGGGGTCGTCGAGCGCCTCCAGCACGTCGGGCGAGGCCGCCACGCTCACCGCGACGGCCCTGGCCTTGCCGCTCGCCTCGTCGGTCACCAGCTCACGCGCCTGGACGACGGCGAGCACCGCGAGGCCCGCCACCGTGACGGCGACCACGAGCAGCTGCAGGACCAACATCTGTCCCGCCAGGCTCCACCGCCGCACTTTGCCACCTCCCCCGTGAACGAAACTTACTCAATGGTGACCTAGGTCACTGTGAGGGCGATACTCGGAAAGCTAGAAGGAAATTCCATCACCGCTGGAGAACCCCCCATGCGTGATCGCACTCGGTATCTCTACCTCGCCGTCATCGGCGCCGTCCTGCTGGGCATCCTGGTCGGATTCGTCTGGCCGGACGTGGGCAAGGAGCTCAAACCGCTGGGCACCGGCTTCGTGGCCCTCATTCAGATGGTGATCGGGCCGATCATCTTCTGCACGATCGTGCTCGGCATCGGCTCGGTGCGCCAGGCCGCCAAGGTCGGCAAGGTCGGCGGCCTCGCGCTCGGCTACTTCATCGTCATGTCCACGGTAGCCCTGCTCATCGGCCTGGTGGTCGGCAACGTCATCGACCCGGGCTCGGGGCTGCACCTGAGCGACGCTGCCAAGCAGGCCGCGGAGGCGCAGGCGGCCAAGGGCGGCGAGGCCAGCACGGTCGACTTCCTGCTCGGCATCATCCCCAAGACGCTGGTGTCGGCGCTGACCGGCGGCTCGGTGCTGCAGGCGCTGCTCGTCGCGCTGCTGACCGGGTTCGCGCTGCAGGCCATGGGTGACAAGGGCGCGCCGATCCTGCGCGGCATCGAGCACTTCCAGCGGCTGGTCTTCCGCATCCTCGCCATGGTCATGTGGGCCGCGCCCGTCGGCGCGTTCGGCGCGATCGCCGCCGTGGTGGGCGAGACGGGGATTGAGGCGCTCAAGAGCCTGGCGATCATCATGGTGGCCTTCTACATCACCTGCCTGCTGTTCGTCGGCGTCGTGCTGGGCTCGATCCTGTGGCTGGTCGCCCGGATCAACCTGTGGTCGCTGCTGAAGTACCTGGGCCGCGAGTTCCTGCTGATCCTGTCCACCTCGTCCTCGGAGACGGCCCTGCCCCGGCTCATCGCCAAGATGGAGCACATGGGCGTCAGCAAGACCGTGGCCGGCATCACCGTGCCGACCGGCTACTCCTTCAACCTCGACGGCACCGCCATTTACCTGACCATGGCCACGCTGTTCATCGCCGAGGCCACCGGCGCGCCGCTGAACTTCGGCGAGCAGCTCGCGCTGTTGCTGTTCATGATGGTCGCCTCCAAGGGCGCCGCGGGCGTGACCGGGGCCGGGCTGGCCACGCTGGCCGGCGGCCTGCAGGCGCACCGCCCGGCGCTGGTCGACGGGGTCGGCCTCATCGTGGGCATCGACCGCTTCATGTCCGAGGCCAGGGCGCTGACGAACTTCGCCGGCAACTCCGTCGCCACCGTGCTCGTCGCCCACTGGACCGGCGAGTTCGACCGTGAGCGGGCCGCGATGGTGCTGGCGGGTCAGGCGCCGTTCGACGAGGCGACGCTGCTGGACGAGAACGAGGGCAAGGAGCCGCCGGAGCCCGACGAGTCGGGCGACCGGGAGCTCACGAAGGTCTAGCGCGGGTCTAGCGGGGTCTACGGCTTGCGGGCGATGGCCGCGTACCCCATGAGGGACAGCTCCGGGTCGAGGAAGACGGGGGTGTCGGGGTCGACGTACGGCCAGGCGAGATCCGCCCCCACACCGTTGACCAGATGGCCCGGCGGGATGAACTCGAAGTCGCCGAAGAAGGCGGCGATCTCCTCGCCGGGCCGCGGCCTGAAGGGCATGTTGGCCCGCTCGTAGAACTGGCTCACCCGGTCCGTCAGCGAGGAGTGGGAGTCGCCGCCCACGTGGGAGACGGCCAGGTAGCTCCCCGGCGCCAGCGCCTCGCGGTAAGCGGCCACGAAGCCCTGCGGGTCGTCCTCGTCGGGGATCAGGTGCAGGACGAACATCATCAGCAGGGCCACCGGCCGGTCCAGGTCCAGCAGCCCGCGCACCTCCGGGTTCGACAGGATCTCCTCCGGCCGGCGGATGTCGCCCAGCACCATGGCCACCCGGTCGGGGTCGGCCAGCAGCGCCCTGCCGTGGGTGGCCACCACCGGGTCGTTGTCCACGTACACCACGCGCGCGTCGGGGGCGTGCCTGAGGGCGACCTCGTGCACGTTCTCCTGCGCCGGCAGGCCGGAGCCGAGGTCGAGGAACTGCGTGATGCCCTGCTCGCACAGGTAACGCACGAACCGGCCGATGAGCGCGCGGTTCTCCCGGGTGCCGTCGCGGGTCTCCGGGATCACACTGAGCACCAGGTCGGCCAGGGCCCGATCCGCCTGGAAGTTGTCCTTGCCACCCAGGAAGTAGTCGTACATGCGCGCCACGTTAGGGGTGTGAGGGTCGACGCCCTGCGGCGCTTCTTCCTTCATGACACCATGATCTATGACATGAGCACCGGAAATCTACGAGAACCGGTCAAACAGTCGGAAGTCTCACCACGAACCTGGCACCACCCTTGCAGTCCTCGACAGTGATCTGACCGCGGTGGGCCATCGCCACGTCCCGCGCGATGGCCAGGCCCAGCCCCGTGCCCCCGGCGTCGCGGCTGCGGGCGGCGTCCAGCCGGGTGAAGCGCTCGAAGATGCGCTGCCGGTCCTCCTCGGCGATCTCCATGCCGTCGTTCTCGACCGCCAGGACCGCCGTGGCGGTCCCCTCCTTGTACACCTGGATCCGGACCCGGTGCTCGGCGTGCCGCTGGGCGTTGTCCAGCAGGTTGGTCAGGACCCTGGCCAGCTGGAGCCGTACGCCCTCGACCACGACCTCCTTGTCCACCTCCACCTGCACGGGCACCTTGTCGGAGCGCACGGCCAGCTCCTGGCGGACCAGTTCGGCGAGGTCCACCCGCTCCTTGACCACGTCCACCCGGGAGCCGATCCGGGCCAGCAGCAGCAGGTCGGTGATGATCGCCTCCAGGCGGTCGGTGTCGCGCAGCGAGCTCTCCACCAGCGCCTCGATGTCGGTGTCCTCCGGGTAGAGCTGGGCGCTCTCGAGCTGGGCGCGCAGCCCGGCGATCGGGGTGCGCAGCTCGTGCGAGGCGTCGGAGGCGAACTGGCGCTGCTGCTCGGCGGAGCGTTCCAGCCGGGCCAGCGTGCCGTTGACGGACTTGGCGAGCAGGGCCACCTCGTCCTGCCCCGGCGGCTGCGTGACCCGGCGGCTCAGGTCGCCCGCGTGCACGGCGTCCAGTTCGGCCCGCATGGTCGCCACCGGCCGCAGCGCCCGCCCCGTGACCAGCCACGTGGCCCAGGACGCCAGCGCGATCAGGATCCCGACCTGGGTGAACACGACGACTTCCAGGGTGCGGCTGGTGAGCAGGTCGGGCGTGCTCCGGCCCGAGTAGACGACGGGCGAGTCGGCGAACATGCTGACCCTGACGGCCGTGAGGTGGATGCACTCGGTCGGCAGGCAGTTCGTCATGTTGATCAGCCGGTTCTCGGCCGTGGGGCGCACGTCGCTGAGCGGCGGCAGGTTCCTGGCCGCGTCGCTGCTGGCCAGGATCTGCCCGTTGGGGCCGACCACCTGGATCAGCGGGACCGACGGGTTGGGCACCGGGATGGAGGCCCCCATGGGCAGCGCGCCGCCGCGCATCTCGTACGCGATGCGCTCTGCCGTGTCCCTGGTGTCGCGGAACACGCTGGCCGACATCAGCGACCTGGTCACGATCACCCCGCCGACGGCTGCCGGAATCAGCACGAGGGCGGCTACGGCCGTCGCGATGAGGGTTACGCGGCCACGAAGAGATCGGGCCCACCAGGGTGCCACCCTGGCAGGCTACCGAGCGTGATTACCGGCATATGCCGCGTTAGTGGAAAGATTCCACCAACCCCTGTCAGTGCTGGAGCCAAACGGTGGTGTCCGGCGGGATCGTCCCGTCGTCGGCGAGCGGGCCGCTGGACAGCAGGACCTCGCCGCCCAGGTCGAGCCGGACCGGCTCCTGCCCCGTGTTGAGCACCACGACCAGCCCGGGGTCGCGCTCGATGGCCAGCACGTCCTTGGGGGAGTCGAGCCAGGCCAGAGTGCCGCCGCCGAGCGCCGGGTGCTCCCTGCGGAGCCTCAGTGCGGCCCGGTACAGGTTCAGGGTGGAGCCGGGGTCGTGCTCCTGGGCCTCGGCCGACAGGGGCCCCCAGGAGCCGGGGATCGGCAGCCACGGGTCACGCCAGCCGAAGCCGTCGGAGGCCGTCCACGGGATCGGCACGCGGCAGCCGTCGCGGCTCTCGCCGGTCCGCAGGAACGCCGGGTCCTGGCGGAGCTCGTCCGGGAGGTCGAGCACCTCGGGCAGGCCCAGCTCCTCGCCGTTGTAGAGGTAGGCCGAGCCGGGCAGCGCCAGCATGAGCAGCGTGGCCGCCCTGGCCCGGGCCAGGCTGCCGTGGCGGGTGACGTGGCGCGGCTTGTCGTGGTTGGACAGCACCCACGTGGTGGGCGCGCCGACCAGCTCGGCCTCCTTGAGGGACTTCTCGATGACCGTACGGAACGACTTGGCGTGGAAGTCGGCCATCATGAACTCGAAGTTGAACGCCTGGTGCAGCTCCTCCGGCCCGACATAGCGGGCCAGCCGCTCGGGGGAGGAGACCCACGCCTCGGCCACCGCCATCCGGCCGCCGGGGTAGGAGTCGAGGATCGGCCGCCACTCGCGGTAGATCTCGTGCACGCCGTCCTGGTCGAAGTAGGGCAGCTGCTCGTCGCCGAGCATCTCGGCCTGGCGGCCCTCCTTCGGCCCCACGTCGGGCAGCCCCTCGGCCTTGATCATGCCGTGCGCCACGTCCACCCTGAAGCCGTCCACGCCCCGGTCGAGCCAGAAGCGCAGGATGTCGCGGAACTCGGCGCGCACGTCGGGGTTGTCCCAGTTGAGGTCCGGCTGCTCGGGGGCGAACAGGTGCAGGTACCACTGCCCGTCCTCGACCTGCGTCCAGGCGGGGCCGCCGAAGATCGACTCCCAGTCGTTGGGCCGGTCGCGGAAGATGTAGCGATCGCGCAGCCCGGCCTTGAACCACGGGTGCTGGTCGGAGGAGTGGTTGGGGACCAGGTCCACGATGACCCTGATGCCCTTGTCGTGGGCGTCGGCGATGAGCGCGTCGAAATCGGCGAGCGTGCCGAACATGGGGTCCACGTCCCGGTAGTCCGCCACGTCGTAGCCGCCGTCGGCCATGGGGGAGGTGTAGAAGGGGCTCAGCCAGATCGCGTCCACGCCCAGGTCGGCGAGGTAGCCGAGGCGGTCCCGCACGCCTGCGAGGTCTCCCATGCCGTCGCCGTCGGAGTCGGCGAAGCTGCGGGGATAGACCTGGTACACGACGGCGTCACGCCACCAGTCGTCGTTGCCGAGCATGGCTGTCCCTTTGCGTGAGATGTCGGTGATGTGTGATGAAGGATGGCGCGCCCGTTTGTCGAGGGTCAAGTGCAACTTGCGGAAAGTTGCAGAAGTCACCTCAACCGTTCAGTTTCCGTGTCCGGAGAGGGCCTGCAGCCTCCGCTGGGGGCTCGGCGGTGAGGATCGCGTAACGCTCTTTCGCAAGTTCTTCCAATTCTTGCAAAGAGCCGCTAACGTCCCGGAAACGTTCGGCTTTTCTCATCACGGCGGCGCCCGCGTGGCGTCGCCGTTCCTCCGTGACCTCAGGAGGTCCCATGCGCAAGCGGGCTCTGGGTGTGGCCGCTGTCGCGGCCCTCGCGTTCGCCGCGACAGCGTGCGGCGGTTCCCAGCCGGCTTCCCAGCCGGCTTCTTCGGCGGCACCCAGTGCGTCCGCCTCCACCTCGGCGGCGAAGAGCGGCGGCACGCTCGTGATCTGGGCGGACCCCAGCCGCGTCAAGCCGCTCAAGCCGTTCGCCGACCAGTTCGGCGCCGAGAACGGCGTGACCGTCGAGGTGAAGGAGATCAGCAAGGACAACCAGACGACCTTCCTCACCGCCTCCCAGCAGGGCAGCGGCCCCGACATCATGATCGGCGCGCACGACTGGATCGGCAACCTCGTCCAGAACGGCGCCATCGACCCGGTCACGCTGACCGACGAGCAGAAGGCCGCCTTCTCGGCCAAGGCGATCCAGGCCGTGACGTTCAACGGGCAGATCTACGGCGCCCCGTACGCGGTGGAGAACATCGCGCTGATCCGCAACACCAAGCTCGCCCCCGACGCGCCCGCCACCATCGAGGACATGGTCGCCAAGGGCAAGGCCCTCAAGGCGGCCGGCAAGGTCAAGGAGGTGCTCTGCATCCCCGTCGGCCAGAAGGGCGACGCCTTCCACGTCTACCCGATCTTCGCCTCCGCCGGCGGCGCGCTGTTCGGCGCCACCTCCAGCGGCGACCCCGACGCCAAGCAGGTGCTGGTCGGCTCGCCGGACTCGGTCAAGGCGTTCGGCAAGCTCAAGGACCTGGGCGAGAAGGGCGACGGCGCGCTGCGCACGTCCATCACGAACGAGAACTACATCACCAACTTCGCCGGCGGCAAGTGCGCCTACCTGATCTCGGGCCCATGGGCGATGAGCGAGGTCAAGAAGGGCGGCATCGCGTACGACATCTCGGCCGTCCCGGCGTTCAAGGGCGGCAAGCCCGCCACCCCCTTCGTCGGCGTGCAGACGTTCTTCGTGGCCTCCAAGGGCAAGAACAAGGCCCTGGCCCAGGAGTTCGTGGCCAACTACGTGACCAACAAGGACGTCGCCAAGGCGCTGTACGAGGCCGACCCGCGGCCCCCGGCGCTGACCGCCGCCCTCCAGGAGGTCCAGGCGAGCGACCCGGACGCCGTCAAGTTCATGGACGCCGGCAAGGACGGCATGCCGATGCCGGCCATCCCCGAGATGGCGGCGATCTGGGAGCCGTTCGGCATCGCCGAGAACGCCGTCGTCAAGGGCGGCGACGCGGCCAAGGCCGCCGCGGCCGCGCAGAAGGCCATCGACGGCTCGCTCAAGCACTGATCATGGCGCTCGACGTGCGCAAAGCCGTGGAGACCGAGGCGTCTCCACGGCCTCGCCGTGAGATCACCACGGCGTTCGTGGTGAGCAGGGTCGCGGTGCTCGCCGTGACCGCCGCGATCCTGCTCTACGCCGTGCCGCCGCTGGTGGCCGCCGGGTCCTGGGTCTCGCTGGCGCTGCTGTGCGCCGCCGGCGCGGCCATCGCCTTCCTCTACCTGACCCGCCGCTTCGTCCCGGCCAAATACCTCGTCCCCGGGACCGTCTTCCTCATCGCGTTCCAGGTGTTCCCCGTCGCCTACACGGTCACCACCGCGTTCACGAACTTCGGCGACGGCCACCGCGGCGACAAGGACGCCGCCGTCACCGCCATCGAGACCGGCTCCGTCCGGCAGGCCCCCGGCTCGCCCGAGTACTCCCTGACCGCCGCGCTGCGCGGCGCGGAACTGGTCTTCCTGCTGGTCGACCCGAAGACCAAGCAGGTGCGGCTGGGCGACGCGAAAGGGCTGTCGCCGCTGGCGGGCGCCCAGGTCGGCGTCACTGGCAAGGTGCTGAGCGCGCCCGGGCTGACCGTGCTGAAGGCGCCCGAGGCCGCCGCCCGCGGCGCGGAGATCTCCGCGCTGGCCGTGCCCACCGCCGGCGGCGTGATCAAGGCGAACGGGCTCAGCCGGGCCGTCGAGGGCAAGGCGGCGCTCGTGTACGACGCCGGCTGCGACTGCGTGCGCGGCAACGGCGACACCTGGAAGGCCGACGAGGGCCAGGGCTACTTCGTCAACGCCAAGGGCGAGCACCTGGCGCAGGGCTGGCAGGTCGGCGTCGGGCTCGGCAACTTCACTCGCGTGCTGACAAATCCCACTATTTCGGGATATTTCGCCGGGGTGCTGGGCTGGAACCTCGTCTTCGCGCTGGCCTCCGTGCTCGGCACGTTCGCGCTCGGCATGTCGGTGGCGCTGGCGCTGCACCATCCGCGGATGCGCGGCACCCGGTTCTACCGGATCGCGCTGATCCTGCCGTACGCGATGCCCGCCTTCGCCATGCTGCTGGTGTGGCGCGACATGTTCAACCGTGACTTCGGCCTGATCAACCAGCTCCTCGGGGTCAACATCGACTGGCTGGGCGAGCCGGGCACCGCCAGGCTCGGCGTGATCCTGGTCAACGTGTGGCTCGGCTTCCCGTACATGTTCCTGGTCACCACCGGCGCGCTGCAGGCCATCCCGCGCGAGCTGACCGAGGCGGCGGCCATCGACGGGGCCACGCCGTGGAAGGCGTTCCGCCGGGTGACGCTGCCGCTGCTGCTGGTCGCGCTCACGCCCCTGCTGATCTCGTCGTTCGCCTTCAACTTCAACAACTTCAACGCGATCGCGCTCACCACCGACGGCGGGCCCTTCCCGGCGGACAGCCCGCAGGTGGGCGCCACCGACCTGCTGATCACCTACACGTTCCGGCTGGCGTTCGGGGCGGGCGGCGCGCAGTTCGGCTTCGCGGCGGCGATCTCGGTGTTCATCTTCGCGATCGTGGCCCTCATCTCGGCCGTGGCGTTCCGCCGCACCCGCAAGCAGGAGGAGGTCTACGCGTGAAATTCGCCCTCAGGCATGTCTTCGTGCTGGTCGTGTGCGCGTTCGCGCTCTTCCCGATCCTGTTCGTGGTCTCGGCCGCGATCAACCCCCTGGGCACGCTGGCCTCCACCGACCTGCTGCCGAACGGCGCCAGCCTGGCCAACTTCGCCAACCTGCTGGGCTCCGACAGCTACCCGTTCGGCCGGTGGTTCTTCAACTCCGTGTCCATCGCGCTGATGTCGTCGTTCGCGAGCCTGCTGCTGTCGATGTTCGCCGCGTACGCCTTCAGCCGCATGCGCTTCGCGGGCCGCCGGGTCGGGCTGCTGGCGCTGCTGCTCATCCAGATGTTCCCGCAGTTCCTGGCCATCGTGACGATCTTCATGATCTTCACCAGGGTGACCGAGCTCTATCCGGTCTTCGGGTTCAACACCATATGGGGCCTCATGCTCCTCTACCTGGGCGGCGCGCTCGGCGTGAACACCTGGCTGATGAAGGGCTTCCTCGACACCGTGCCGAAGGAGCTGGACGAGGCGGCCACCGTGGACGGCGCCACGCACGCGCAGATCTTCTGGCGGATCATCATGCCGCTGGTCACGCCGATCCTCGCGGTCACCGCGCTGCTGGCGTTCATCGGCACGATGAGCGAGTTCCTCATGGCGAACGTGTTCCTGCGCGACACCGGGAGCAAGACCCTCGCCGTCGGCATGTGGGGCATGATCGCCGGCGACCACCGCAACGCGAACTTCGGCATGTTCGCCGCGGGCACGTTGCTTACCGCCATTCCCACGGTGGGTGTGTTCCTCTGGTTGCAGAAGTACATCGTCTCCGGGCTCACCGCCGGGGCTGTCAAGGGATAGGTTCATTGCGCTTCATCGGGGAGCCGCATCACGACGGCTCAGCTCTGTACGTCTCCGACCAGGAACCCGCCGTGGGCTCGCGGGTGACGCTGTGGCTGCGGGCGCCGCTCGCGGCCGGGGTCACGGGCGTGCACGTACGTACGGTGCACGACGGCGAGCCGCGCTACGCCGAGGCCGCTCCGGACCCCTCGCGGCGGGAGGCCGGCGGGTACGGCGGCAGCGACGTCTGGTGGCGGGCCGAGATCACCGCGGTCAACCCCGTCACCCCGTACCGCTTCCTGCTCCACAGCGGCGGCGGCCAGGCGTGGCTGACCGCGGCCGGGCTCGTCACGCACGACGTGACCGACGCGGGCGACTTCCGGCTCGTGTGCCACCAGGCGCCGCCCTCGTGGATGTCGGACGCGGTCGTCTACCAGATCTTCCCCGACCGCTTCGACCGCTCCGGGCGCATGCCCGACCTGCCCGACTGGGCGCTGCCGCGTGACTGGGACCGGGACCCGGTCATCCCCAGCGGGCCCGGCACCTCCGAGCAGTTCTACGGTGGCGACCTCGACGGCATCGCCCGGCGGCTCGACCACATCCAGGGTCTCGGCGCCGACACCGTGTACCTGACGCCGATCTTCCCCGCCCGCTCCAACCACCGCTACAACGCCTCCACGTTCGAGCACGTCGACCCGCTGCTCGGCGGCGACGAGGCCCTGCACCGGCTGTCGGGCGCGCTGCACGCGCGCGGCATGCGGCTGCTCGGCGACATCACCACCAACCACTGCGGCGACACGCACGAATGGTTCACCGCGGCCGTGTCCGACGTGAACGCGGTCGAGCGCGAGATGTTCTACTTCGACCCCGACACCGGCGACTACGAGTCCTGGTGGGGCGTCAAGACGCTGCCCAAGCTCAACTGGGGCAGCGAGCTCGTCCGTTCGAGCATGCGGGCGGTGCTGAAGAAGTGGCTGGGGCCGCTCGACGGCTGGCGCGTGGACGTGGCCAACATGACCGGCCGGCGCGGCGCCGAGGACCGCACCCATGAGGTCGCCGCCATGCTCCGGGCCGAGCTCGGCCCCGACGCCGCGTTCATCGGCGAGCACAACCACGACGCCTCGACCGACCTCGACCGCGACGGCTGGCACGGCACCATGAACTACGGCGGCTTCACCCGTCCCGTCTGGACCTGGCTGCGCGGGCCCGAGCTGGACCTGGAGCACTTCCTCGGGGTGCCGGGCGGCGTGCCGGCCCGCGACGGGCTGGCCACGCTGGCCACGTTCCGGTCGTTCGCGTCCCACATGTCGTGGCGCTCGCTCGTGCACTCCTGGCAGCTGCTCGACTCGCACGACTCGCCCCGCATCCGCACCGTGACCGGCTCGCGCGAGCGCCACCTGCTCGCGCTCGGGCTCCAGGCCACGCTGCCGGGCACGCCGATGGTCTTCGCGGGCAGCGAGTTCGGCCTGACCGGCGTGAACGGCGAGCACTCCCGCACCCCGATGCCCTGGAACCGGCCCGCGGACCAGGACCTGCCGACGCTGTCGGCCTACCGCGAGCTGCTCGGGCTGCGCCGCGCCGAGCCCGCGCTGCGCCACGGCGGCCTGCGCTGGCTGCACGCCGACGCGGACTGCCTGGTCTTCGCGCGCGAGACGTACGAGGAGTCGATCCTGGTGTGCGTGCGGCGCGCGCCGGGGGCGCCGCTCCGCCTCGGCGTCCGGGCCACCGGCGTCTACAACGCCGAGGACGGGGACGTGCTGCCCGGCGACGGGCCCTCGCTCCGCATCTGGCGCCTCACGCGCTGACCGGGATGTTCATGGGCGGGCTGCGCTCGTTCTAGAGTGGGCGGGTGCTTCCAGATCTTCGCCAGCCGCTGGTGAGGCAGCTCGCCGAGTCCGACGCGCCCCGCCGCTACTGGCACATGGCCGACGACGACGGGCGCGCCTGGCT
This sequence comes from Nonomuraea sp. NPDC050786, assembly GCF_040654115.1. Taxonomy (NCBI): domain Bacteria; kingdom Bacillati; phylum Actinomycetota; class Actinomycetes; order Streptosporangiales; family Streptosporangiaceae; genus Nonomuraea; species Nonomuraea sp. NPDC050786. The sequence goes on along the minus strand of NZ_JBFAHJ010000008.1, from coordinate 106,983 downwards.
CTTCGAGAGCGTCGAGGGTGACGGCCGCGAGCAGTGGGCGGTCCGGCAGGTGCTGGTGGGCGCCGACCGGGAGGCCCGCCGCTACTGGTGGCGCCACCTGCAGGACGAGCACGGCTTCCTCACCGACCAGCCGCTGGAGGTCTGGGAGCTGACCGAGATCACGGAGCCGGCGTTCGAGGCCGTCTGGGAGGCGAGCGCCGGCTGATCCGGGCTCAGTCGGGCTGGTGTTGCCGGCGATCACGTCGTCCACCCCCCTGGCGCGAGCGAGTTGGATTTTCCAACGCGCTGTCCGATCAGCCGGAGAAGCTCACCATGCCGTTGATGATCAGGTGGACGGCCGTGTCGAAGTTGCGGTCGATCTCCTCGGGGTCGTCCGACATGTGCCCCTGGGTCTCGGCCACGATGAAGCCCGAGACGAACGCGTTCAGGATCTCGCTCGTCCGCCGCAGCTCCGGCTCCGGCACGCCCGCCAGTCGCAGGATGCGATAGAGCGTCTGCCAGAGCACCAGCCGGTGGTCGGCGATCAGCTGCGGATGGGTGTGCAGGTACCCCCACAGGGCCGGATGCTCGCGGGCGTGCCGGTGGTAGGCCAGCGCCAGCGCCTTGAGCTGGTCCTGCCACGACGCTCCGTCGTCCGGCGGTATGTGCATGCGCTCGGCCGCGGTGGCGCAGACCAGTCCGAGCAGCGCCTCCTTGCTCTCCACGTGGTGGTAGAGCGACATGGGGTTGACGTCGAGCTCGGCCGCCAGCTTGCGCATGGACAGGCCCTCCACGCCGCCCTCGTCGATCAGGTGTACCGCCGTGGAGCAGATCTCTTCGATGGTCAGGGGCGTGCCCCTGCGTGCGCTCACTGCCATACACCGTATGGTAGCGTGAGCCATACGGTGTATGGCTACTCGAAAGGGAGCATTCATGGCGCAGATTCCCGCACCCCAGGGCCTGCCCATCCTGGGCAACACGCTGCAGATTCCCTCTCACTCGCCGGTGGAGCACTTCGTCCAGGTCGCCTCCCGGTACGAGGAGGGCATCTTCCGGCTGGAGGTCGCCGGTCGCACGATCGTGCTGGTGTACGACCCCGATCTGGTCGCCGAGGTGTGCGACGAGAGCCGGTTCGTCAAGCGCATCAAGCCGCCGCTGTCGATCGTGCGTGACTTCGGCGGCGACGGGCTGTTCACGGCCGACCACGACGAGCCGGTGTGGGGGCACGCGCATCGCATCCTGATGCCCGCCTTCAGCCAGCGCTCGATGAAGGCGTACTACCCGCAGATGCTGGAGATCGCCGAGCAACTCGTCGAGTCGTGGTCAGGTCGTCAGGGGGAGGACCTGCCCGTCGCCGACGACATGACCAGGCTCACCCTGGACACGATCTCGCTCACCGGGTTCGGCTACCGCTTCCGCTCGTTCGACTCGCCGCAGCTCCACCCGTTCCTGCAGGCCATGGGCGGCGCGCTGACCGAGGCCATGCTGCGCAACCAGCAGCTGCCGTTCGTCACCAAGCTCAAGCGCTCGCACGAGGAGGCGTACCGGCGCGACATCGCCGCCATGCAGGAGCTCGTCGACGACGTGATCAGGCAGCGCCGCGCCGAGGGCGGCACCGGCTCCAAGGACCTGCTCGGCCTGATGCTGGAGGCGTCCGACCCGCAGTCCGGCGTCCGCCTTACCGACGAGAACATCCGCAACCAGGTCCTCACCTTCCTCATCGCCGGTCACGAGACCACCAGCGGGCTGCTCTCGTTCGCGCTGTACAACCTGCTGCGCGAGCCGCACACCCTGGCGCGCGCCTATGACGAGGTGGACCGGCTGCTGCCCGGCGACGAGCCGCCCACGTACGAGACGATCATGAAGCTCGACGTCATCCCGCGCATCCTGGAGGAGACGCTGCGCCACTGGTCGCCGATCCCGGCGTTCAGCGTCAGCGCGGTCGAGGACACCACGATCGGCGGCTACCCCATCGCCAAGGACCAGGGCGTCGCCGTGCTCCTGCCGGTGCTGCACCGCAACCCCAAGGCGTGGGAGCGGCCCGACGAGTTCGACATCGACCGGTGGCTGCCGGAGAACAGGAAGAGCCACCACCGCGCGGCGTACAAGCCGTTCGGCAACGGCGAGCGGGCCTGCATCGGCCGCCAGTTCGCGCTCACCGAGGCCAGGCTGGCGCTGGCGATGATCCTGCGGCGCTTCGCGATCTCCGACCCGAACGTCTACCGCATGAAGATCAAGCAGACGCTCACCATCAAGCCCGACGGGTTCACGCTCAGGGTCCGCGAGCGGCGCGCGCACGAGCGGGCCGCCGTCGCGGCGCAGGTGGTCGAGGAGCGCGAGCAGCAGGAGATCGCCGTCACCGGCGTGCCGCTCACCGTCGCGTACGGCTCCAACCTCGGCACCAGCTCCGACATCGCCGAGCGCCTGGCCGAGCGGGCCGGTCGCGCGGGCTTCGCCGTCACGCTGACCACGCTCGACGACCTGACGCCGCCGAGCGAGGGGCTGCTGATCGTGGTCGCCTCCTCCTACAACGGCAAGGCCCCCGACAACGCCCAGCGCTTCGACGCGCTGGAGACGCTGCCCGACCTCGCCGGTGTGCGGCTGGCCGTGCTGGGCTGCGGGAACACCCAGTGGCCCACGTACCAGGACTTCCCGAAGCGCGCGTACGAGAAGCTGACGGCCGCGGGGGCGGTGCCGCTGATCGAGCGCGGCGAGGCCGACGCCGACGGCGACTTCGACGGCGACGTGTCCGCGTGGACGGCCAGGCTCTGGGCCGCGCTGGCCGAGGAGTACAGCGCCGCCGCCGAGAGCGCCGGTCCGCGCTACGAGATGGAGGTGCTGAGCGAGGCGGAGATCAGGCCCGCGGTCGTCTCCTCGCGCGCCTTCCCGCTGACCGTCGTCTCCAACGAGGAGCTGACCGGCGACCCCACCGGGCTCTGGGACTTCTCGCTCGAGGCGCCGCGTCCCGGCGTGCGCTCGATCGTGGCCAGGCTGCCCGAGGGCGTCACGTACTCGGCGGGCGACCACGTGGCCGTCTTCGCCAAGAACGACCCCGAGCTGGTGGAGTGGGCGCTGCGCTGCCTGCGCGTCCCCCGCGAGCAGGTGGTACGGCTGCGCGCCGCCGGATCCACCCACCTGCCCGTGGACACGCCGGTCACGGCGGGCCTGCTGCTGACCGAGTTCGCCGAGCTGCAGGACGTGGCCACCAGGGCCGACATCGAGGCGCTGGCCGCCCACACCGCATGCCCGTGGACCCGCGGCCAGCTCGCCGAGCTGACCGGCAACTACGCCGACGAGATCCTGGCCAAGCGGGTCTCCGCGCTGGCGCTGCTCGAGCGCTTCCCGGCGATCTCGCTGCCGCTGCCGGTGTTCCTGGAGATGGCCGGGCCCATCAAGCCGCGCTACTACTCGGTCTCCTCCTCGCCGCTGGAAGACCCTTCGCTCGTGCGCCTCACCGTCGGCCTGGTGGAAGGTCCCGCGTGGTCGGGCACCGGCACGTACCAGGGCATGTGCTCGGCCTACCTCGCCGGGCTGAAGGAGGGCGAGGTGTTCTACGGCTACATCCGCGTGCCCGCGCCGCCGTTCCGGCTGCCGGAGGACCCGGCCACGCCGGTGATTCTCGTCGGCCCCGGCACCGGCTTCGCCCCGCTCCGCGGCTTCCTCGAGGAACGCGTCCTGACCGGCGCCCCCGGCCGGGCCGCGATCTTCACCGGGTGCCGCCACCCTCAGCACGACCAGCTCTACGCCGGCGACCTCGCCCGCTGGGGCCTGTCGGCGCACGTCGCGTACTCCGCCGTGCCGGGGCATCCGTACCGGTACGTCCAGGACGCCATCGCCGCGCACGCCGACGAGGTGTGGGAGCTGCTCTCGCAGGGCGCGCACGTGTACGTGTGCGGCGACGGGCTGCGGATGGCTCCGGCGGTGCGGCAGGTGCTGCTGGACATCCACCGGGAGCGGACCGGGCAGGACGGCGCCGAGTGGCTGGCCGGGCTGGAGGAGGCGGGACGCTACCAGCAGGACGTGTTCGCCTGACCGCACCGGGCTCCCCCCAACCCCGCCTGGGCGGAGAAGGCGTACCATGACCTGCGGAAACCTGCGCCAGCCCTTTATCGACAATCCGGACTTAACGCTGCATGCTGGGATATAACCGCAGCATGTGCGACATATCCGTGGAATATTCTCGAAATCTTTCTACGGCACTGTGGGAGCCTCTGGAAAGGAGGCGGCAATGCTGCTGCGACTGAGGGTGTCGCTGCCGGACCGGCCCGGCGGCCTTGGCCAGTTCGCCAGGGCCCTGGGTGCGCTTGGCGCGGACATCCTGCAGGTCACCGTGCTCGAACGCGAGCGCGGTCGGGCCGTGGACGACTTCACTGTCTCCTGGCCGGGGCCGGTGACCACGTCCGAGGCCCGCGAGCGGCTGTCCGCCGTGCCGGGCGTACGGGTGGAGGGTGTCTGGGCGACCAAGGAGGTGCCGGGCTCGGCGCTGGACTACGACCTGCTCATGCACGTGGTGTCCGAGCCCGCACGGGGCTTCGCCACGCTGGTGGACGCGCTGCCGGGGTTGTGCGGCGCGGAGTGGTCGGTGGCGCTGGCCGACGGGGCCGTGCGGCACGCCTCGCTGGCCGCTCCCAAGAAGTTCGAACTCGACCTGCCGGAGCCGCCGCCCCGGGCCGCCACCATGGACGCCGACCAGCTGCGCCTGATGCTGCTGCCGGTGGTGGCCCAGGGGCTGCATCTGGTGGTGGCCAGGGCGGACGGGCCGGTGTTCCACCGCGCCGAGCTCGAACGTGCCGCCCGCATCGTGGACGTGGTCGCCAAGCTGGCCGCCCGGGCCTGATCCCGCTGACGGCCGTCCCGCGACCGATGGCGCGGTCAGTCGTGGCGGGGCCGCCCTGACAGCTCATGGTCGGCGTGGAACAGCGCCTCGGCGATGAGGGCCCATACGTGGGAGTCGCGTGCCTGGTAGAGCACGCGACGCCCGTCCCTGCGCGTGTCCACCAGTCCTGCCAGCCTGAGTTTGGCCAGGTGCTGCGACACCGACGGCCGCGGCACGCCGACGGCCTGGGCAAGGGAGTTCACATCCTGCTCGCCGGACGACAGCAACCACATCAGCCGGAGCCGGGTGCCGTCGCTGAGCATGCGGAACGCGTCCACGGCCGCGTTCACCTGGGCGGCAGTGGGTTGCTCCTGCGACTGGTTGGCACCTGAGACGTTGTCGCGTGCGTACATGACTACATATCCTGGTCAGAACGGACCAAGAGCGCAAGCGAGGGACGCCATGGCTGACCAGCGGGACCTTCGAGGACACGGGCACGGGCACGGGCACGGGCACGGGCACGGGCATCCGGGGTCGGCCGGGAGATTCGGGCGCATGGTCCACGGCCTCTTCACGACGCACAGCCACGACAGCGCCGACAGGACCGACGCCGCCCTGGAGTCCAGCAGCCGCGGCATGCGCGTCCTGGCCATCTCGTTCGCCGTCCTGATGGCCACCGCCGCCGTCCAGGCGGTGATCGTCGTGGCCTCCGGTTCGGTCGCGCTGCTCGGCGACACCCTGCACAACCTGGCCGACGCTCTCACCGCCGTCCCGCTGGCGATCGCGTTCTCCCTCGGCCGCCGCGCCGCCACCCGCCGCTTCACCTACGGGTACGGCAGGGCCGAGGACCTCGCGGGCATCGCCATCGTCCTGCTCATCGCCGCCTCGGCGGCCTTCGCCGGGTACGAGGCCGTCATGCGGCTGCTGAACCCCCAGGACGTCAGGGCCGTCGGCTGGGTGGCGGGGGCGGCCCTGGTCGGGTTCGCGGGCAACGAGTGGGTGGCCCGCTACCGGATCAAGGTGGGCAGGGAGATCGGCTCGGCCGCGCTGGTGGCCGACGGCCTGCACGCCAGGACCGACGGCTTCACCTCCCTGGCCGTCCTCCTGGGCGCCGGCGGCGCCGCGCTCGGCTTCCCCCTCGCTGACCCCGTCGTGGGACTGCTGATCACGTTCGCCATCTGCTTCGTGCTGCGCGACGCCGCCCGCGAGATCTACCACCGGCTCATGGACGCCGTGGACCCCGCTCTCGTGGACACCGCCGAACGCATCCTGGCCGCGGTGGACGGGGTGCGGCGGGTCGGCTCCGTACGACTGCGCTGGATCGGCCACGCCCTGCACGCCGAAGTGGAGATCCTCGTGGACCACGGCATGTCGGTGGTGGACGCGCACGCGGTGGCGGTGGAGGCCGAGCACCGCCTCATCCACGACCTGCCGCGCCTGAAGGCCGCCACCGTCCACACCGACCCGTACGGCCCGGACGGCGCCGACCACCACGCCACCCTGTCCGCCCACCGCGGCCGCTGAACCCCAACCACCGCCCGCTCCAGAAGCGCCACCCGTCTCCCTTGACCGCGGGCCGACCGTGAGGAACGCTGAAGCGGGAGACGTTGCCGGGGGCTATTGCGCGTGAGGCGTCCATTCATCACCTTGCTGGCCGCCAACGCCCTTTCCGTCACCGGAAACGTGCTCTCCATGCTCGCCGTCCCGTGGTTCGTCCTGGAGAGCACGGGGAGCGCCGGCCTCACGGGGCTGGCCGCCTTCGCCACCACCTTCCCGATCGTCATATCCGCGGCGTTCGGCGGCACGCTGGTGGACCTGCTGGGGTTCCGCTGGGCGAGCGTGCTGTCCGACCTGACCAGCGGCCTCGTCGTGCTCGCCATTCCCGCGCTGTCGCTGACGACCGGGCTCTCCTATCCGATCCTGCTGCTGCTCCTGTTCGTACGGTGGCTGGCGGCCACGCCGGGGGAGACCGCGCGCAAGGCCATGCTGCCCGACCTGTCGGCGCTCGGGCGGGTGCGCATCAGCCGCGCGACGGCGGCGTACGACGGCGTCAACCGCGGCGCGACGATGGTGGGCGCCCCCCTCGCCGGGATCCTCATCCTCTGGGCGGGGCCCAGCACGCTCCTCATCGTCGACGGGGTCACCTTCTTGCTGTCCGCGCTGCTCATCTCCGTCGGGGTCCCGCACATCGACACGGGAGAACGCGAATCCGGCGGCTACCTGGCCGACCTGCGCGACGGGCTGACCTTCCTCTGGCGCGACCGGCTGCAACTGAGCGCCACCGGGATGATCGTTGTCGTCAACATGCTCGACACGGGCGTGACGCAGGTGCTGCTGGCGCTGTACGCCCGCGACATAGCCGGCGACCCCCGCGCGTTCGGCCTGCTCACCGGCGGGCTCGGGGCGGGCGCGGTGGCCGGGACCATCGTCTACGGCGCGGCCGGCGGCCGATTACCCACGCGGCTCACCTACGGCTGGTGCTTCCTCCTCGCCGGCGTGCCGCGCGTGCTGGTGCTGGCGCTCGGCGCGCCGTTCCCCGTGGCGCTCGGCGTGGCCGCCCTCTCCGGCTTCGCGGCCGGCGCGATCAACCCCATTCTCGGCGTGATCCAGTTCGACCGCATCCCCGCCCGCCTCAGAGCGCGGGCGCTCAGCGCCATGACGGCCGCCGCCTACGCGGCCATGCCGCTCGGCGGCCTGCTGGCCGGCTCGCTCACCGAACTGACCGGCCTCACGACCACCCTGTACGCCTTCACCAGCGTCTACCTGATCGCGTCCATCCCGCCGTTCGTCTGCCGGGCCTGGCGCGAGCTGGACCAGCCGTCTACCGCGAAAACCTAGCCAGCAGCAGGGACTCGGTGATCGGGGACTCGTGGGTGCCGGCGACCGTGCAGGCGTGCGCCCCCGCGATGGCCCCCAGCCGTACGCACTCCTCCAGCGACCGGCCGCGCACCGTGCCGTACAGGAAGCCGGAGACGAACGCGTCGCCCGCGCCGTTGCTGTCGGCCACCGGGCCGGGCAGCGGCGCGGCCGGGAACGCGCGCGGCCCGGAGCCGCGCGTCAGGACGAGGCAGCCGTCTGCCCCGCGCGTGCACACGACCGTGTGGGCCCGCCCGCGCGCGAGAATGTCGCGCATCGTCGCCTCGGGGTCGGCCAGGGCGGTGGCCGACAGGAACACCAGGTCCGACCGGTACGCGAAGTCCTTGTGATAGTCGTTGCGCCCGTCCCAGTCGTGCAGGTCGGTGGAGATGTGGGCGCCGTCGAGGTCGGGGTAGACGTGGCGGCAGAAGTCCATGATCGACACGTGGACGTGTCCGGCGCGCGCGTTCGCGTACAGCTCGCGCGGCATGCGTTCACCGGGCGTGCCCTTCGGGTCGTGGAGCGAGGTCCGGCGGCCGTCGGGGCCGACGAGCAGGACGCTGCGCCGGGTGCCCGCCGCGGCCGGCCCGAAGGAGCAGTCGATCTCGCGCAGCGCGTGGCGGACGAGCGCGCCCTGCGGATCGTCGCCGATCAGGTCGGCGAAGGCGACGCCCAGCCCGAGGGCGTGGCAGCCGAGCGCGACGCCCGCGCCGGTGTTGCCGACCCGGTCGACGACCGGCGGCACGTGGTATGTGTCCTGGTACGGCAGCGGCAGCTCCGGCACGTACACCGTCGTGTCCACCCCGGCCCCGCCGAGGACCAGAATGTCGCGCCTCACGTGCTCATGGCCTCCACTCCGTGGAGGCGGGTTCGGTCGCTGCCGAGCCGTTGCCTTCCCTCGTCGCTCTGGTCGCTGCGCTCCCGACGCTCCTCAGTCCAGGCAACGGCGCTCCCTCACCGGTTGACCAGGGGGCCGGAGCCGGTGGAGCCGCGTACGACCAGCTCCGGCTGGAAGATCAGCTCGACGTGCTTGGCGGGGGCGCCGTTCACCTCTTCGAGCAGCGTCTGCACGGCCGCCGAGGCCATGGCGCCGATCGGCTTGCGTACGGTGGTCAGCGGCGGGTCGGTGAACGCGATCAGCGGTGAGTCGTCGAACCCGACCACGGACACGTCTCCCGGCACCGACAGCCCCTTCTCCCTGCAGGCGCGGATCGCGCCCAGCGCCATCAGGTCGCTCGCGCACACGATGCCGGTGCAGCCCCGGGAGAGCAGCTGCGCGGCGGCCGCCTGCCCGCCCTCGACGGAGAAGAGCGAGTGGGCGATCAGCTCGTCGACGTCGGTGGCGCCGAGCAGCTGCGCCATGGCCTGCTTGTAGCCCTCGATCTTCCTGATCACCGGCACGAACCTGCGCGGCCCCTGCGCGAGCCCGATGCGCTCGTGGCCGAGGTCGACCAGGTGCTGCACGGACAGCCGGGCGGCCAGGCGGTCGTCGGGCGAGATGAACGGCGCGTCGATGTGCTCGCTGTAGCCGTCGACCAGCACGATCGGCAGCCCCCGGTCGGTCAGCCGGGTGTAGCGGTCCATGCGCGCGGTCGTGTCGGCGTGCAGGCCCGAGACGAACACGATGCCGCTCACGCCGCGATCGACCAGCAGCTCGGTGAACTCGTCCTCCGGCGCGCCGCCCGGCAGCTGGGTGCAGAGCACGGGCGTGTAGCCGTGCTGGGTCAGCGCCTTCTCGATGGCCTGCGCGAACGCGGGGAAGATCGGGTTGTCCAGCTCCGGCGTCACCAGGCCGACCAGCCCGTTGCTGCGCTGCCGCAGCCGGGGCGGGCGCTCGTAGCCCATGAGGTCGAGCGCGGCCATCACCGACTGGCGGGTGGCGGCCGAGACGCCGGGCTTGCCGTTGAGCACCCGGCTGACCGTGGCCTCACTCACCCCGGCCTGGGCGGCGATGTCGGCTAGGCGAGCGTGACCGTTCATCTGGACTGTGGCGCGGAGACCCGGTCCTTCAGAGCCCTGAGAAAGCGCCACCCCTCCTTTCGAAAACAGTAGGGAAAAACCTGGTAACAGTCAGTACGCTTTGCGGTGGGTGATGCCGCAGTTGCAGAAGGTGCGTGATGGCGATCCGCCGCTCGGTCGCCAAACGACAGGGCCTGCCCTCGGTCGTGCAACTGCGTCTCGCTCCCACCTCTGCCCAGGCTGACGCCCTGGCCGCCGCTGTGCAGGTGTGCGATCAGGCGGCCACCTACATCTCTCGGCCGGCCTGGCAGCAGCGCACCTTCGCCCTCCTGGACCTGCACCGGCCGGCCTGCTAACAGGCGCGCGCCCATGTCGGAGGGCTGGCCGCCCAAGCAGCCGTGCGGGCCATCGCTCGGATCGCGGGCGCCTACGCCAACCGCCGCGCCCGCTACAAGGCCGCCAGGGCCGGGATCGCCTTCACCCTCGTCGATCCCGCCTACACCAGCCAGGCCTGCCCGCAATGCGGATGGACCAGCAGGGCGAACCGGCCGGCACGGGGCCGCTTCGCCTGCACCCGGTGCGGCCTCGCTGGGCACGCCGACCACATCGCGGCCCGCAACATCGCCCAACGCGGCGTCGCGGGCTGGGCTGTCGTCAACCAGCCACACGCTACCGGCCTCCCTTCAGCCAGACGGGACCGTGAGAGCAAACCACCGGCTTCAGCCGGTGGTTGTTGACGCCTCACACTTTACTTTCCACCACGCCGCCGAATCCCCTGCTCCAGGGACATCCGAGGCCGGCAGGAGCTCGCCCTCGACCCCGAAGTCCACCAGTTCCAGCGTCGAGCCGGTCACCCCGTCCCGGGCCTCGACGGTCAGCTCGGCCCAGTCCGCCGGGATCGGCGGCCACAGGCTCCGCCATCCGTCATCACGGGTCCACGGCAGCGGCACGCGGCAGCCGTCGCGGCCGCTGCCGGCGTCGCGCGGGCGCTGCGGGTCCGGGCACATCTCGGCCGGCAGGTCGAGCACCTCCGGCAGGCCCAGCTCCTCGCCCTGGTAGACGGAGACCGAGTCGGGCAGTGCGGAGTCGAACAGGTGCAGGCACCACTGCCCTCCTCGACCCGCGTCCACGCCCAGACCCGCCAGGTAGGGGAGGCGATCGCGAACGCCGATCAGGTCGCCGCTCCCGTCACCGTCGCCGTCCGCGAAGCTGCGCACGTACACCTGGTGGATCGCGGCGTCCCGCCACCATGCCGTCATAGTCCCCCCTGAAGGTCCCGACCATGAAATCCCTTGCCGCAACTTTCCGCAAGCCCTTACATGCCACCCCAATACGGAAATTTCGGCTTATGACTCATCAAAACGCTCGACCGAAACCCCTTTGAAGGAGATTCTTTATGTCAAGGGTGGACATGTAGCGTTAAGGCGCGATGTACTACCTCTTCAATCAGCCTCGTCACAGGTGACACGCGCGCAAGGTGTAGGCCCATGAGCTCGGTCGTTCTCGACAAAGTGACCAAGGTGTATCCGGGCGACTACCTCGCAGTCGACCGGATGAGCCTTCGGGCGGAGGCCGGCGAGTTCCTCGTCCTCCTCGGTCCCTCCGGATGCGGCAAGTCCACGCTGCTCCGCATGATCGCGGGCCTGGAGGAGATCACCCAGGGGGAGCTCTGGCTGGACGGGCAGATCGCCAACCACCTGGCCCCGCGCGACCGGGACGTGGCCATGGTCTTCCAGAACGGCGCCCTGTATCCGCACAGGACCGTGCGGGGGAACATCTCCTTCCCGCTGGAGATCGCCAAGTCGGACCCGGCGATGGTGCGGGAGCGCGTGACGGAGCTGTCGAAGGCCTTACACATCGACGAGACCCTGGACCGCCGCCCCGGCACGCTCTCCGGCGGTCAGCGGCAGCGCGTGGCGATGGGCCGGGCGATCGTCCGCCAGCCCAAGCTGTTCCTGATGGACGAGCCGCTGTCGAACCTCGACGCCGGCATGCGTACCGAGCTCCGCATGGAGATCTCGGCGCTGGTCAGGTCGCTCGGCGTGACCACGATCTACGTCACGCACGACCAGGTGGAGGCCCTGACGCTGGCCGACCGGATCGCCATCATGAACCGAGGGGTCCTGCAGGACGTCGGCACGCCGGCCCAGATTTACAACGATCCAGCCACCGCCTTCGTCGCCGCGTTCCTCAACTCCCAGCAGCTGAACCTGTTGGCGGCGGGCGTCAGGACGCCGCAGAACCAGTACGTCATGCTCGACTTCGGCCCGCACCGGCTCACGCTGCCGTGGAGCGATCCGAGGGCGTACGCGATCTCGCAGCACACGGGCGGCCAGGTGCTCGTGGGCCTGCGGCCCGACGGGCTGGCTCCGGTGCCGGAGTCGTACGACGGGCCGTCCTTCTTCGGGCGGGTGCGGGCGCTGGAGTACCACGGGCACGAGTGGCTGGCCTACATCGAGTGCGGGATGCCCGCCGTGCCGGTGCCCGAGCCGCCGGACCCGCGCCAGCGGATCAACGGTGAGAAGAACGGGTCCGGGAAGCTGGCGGGGCTGGTGCGGCGGATGTTCTCGTCGTCGTCCGAGCAGGAGCACCAGGAGCAGGAGAGGGTGGGCCAGCATCCGAACAGCGGCATCCACCGCCGCTCCGACCTGATCGTCCGCCTGGGCAACCGCCCCGTCTGGCGCGCCGGCGATGCGGCCAAGGTGGCCGTGGATCTCTCCCGGGTGATGATCTTTACCCTGGACGGCGCCCGGATCGACCCTCCCCGCCGGTAGTTCCTTCTCCTGCCGAACCCGCCCTCCGCATGCCCCCTGCCTGCCCTCGGCCGCGCAGGTTGACTAACCGGACCGGAGTCCGTATTTTCATGAGTGCTAATCGGACCACAGTCCGGAAAGGACATGACCTCATGAGCAGACTGCTGCACATCTCCGCCTCCCCTCGGGGTGCGGAGTCGATCTCGCTGGGGATCGCTCAGACCTTCGTCGAGGAGTACCTGGCGGCCCGTCCGGACGCGACGGTCGATCACTTCGACCTGTGGGACGGGACGCTGCCCGAGTTCGGGCCCGCCGCGGCAGGGGCGAAGATGACCGTGTTCGGAGGCGGCACTCCCGAGGGGGAGCAGGCCGAGGCGTGGGCGGCCGCCGTGCGCACGTTCGAGCGCTTCGACTCCTATGACCGCTACCTCTTCAGCGTGCCGATGTGGAACTCGGGCGTGCCGTACAAGCTGAAGCAGTTCATCGACGTCGTCAGCCAGCCCGCGATGATCTTCGACGTGCACCCGGAGACCGGCTACCGCCCGCTGCTGGCCGGCAAGCGCGCCGCCGTCGTCTACACCAGCGCGGTCTGGGGCCCGGAGCTGGGGCCGGAGTTCGGGAACGACCACCAGTCGACCTTCTTCAACGGCTGGCTGCGCTGGACCGGCATCACCGACATTCAGGAGATCCGCCACCACCCGACGCTCACGGGCTCGTACGAGGACGAGCGCAAGCAGGCCGACGAACGCGCCCGCCAGATCGCCAGGACCTTCTAACGGCAGGTCATCGAGATCGCGGCCCGCTCAGCACGGCTGGATCGAAGGAGACGGGGAAGGGCTGTTGGAGCGTCAGCACGGTGCCCGCCTTCGCCTCCGCGACGAGCTCGTAGCCCTTCTCGCGCAGGTTGAAGACTTCGACGCGAGGTCCGTCCTGGAGTTCGACCCGAATGAAGACCGGGATGCCCGCTGCGGCGTATTTGGGCGGCTTGATCGTGTAGTCGCGATCTCGATTGACCTTGCCGGGGCTCACGACCTCGACCACGCACACGACGTCGGAGGCGGAGAGTGTGACGGGGCCCTCGAGTATGGCATCGGCATGCCCAACCACGATGTCGGGAATCAGCCCATCCTCCCCGACTTCGAGGTTGCCGGTCTCGACTATCTCGTAGTCCTTAGGGCACGCGTCATCCAGGATGCGGACCAGCCGTTTCGCCGCAAGCGCGTGATCATAGGCGGGCATGGGACTCACTACGAAACTCCCGTCGATCAACTCGATCCGCTCCCCGGTCTCGGGAAGCTTGAGCCAGTCCTCGACGGTGTAGCCATCCGTAGTCGGCGGCAGGGCGAAAAGCCTCACACGCCGGGGTGGCGGATGCGCAACAAGCCAGCCTTCATCCGGCAGAGCAGTCATCGCCTCATCGCCTTCCATGGATCGAGTCTTGCACGCACGGCGACACACAGCCAAGTGTATCCATGTGATCACGTCGAGTGACGAAGTCGCGTTGCCGTGCCTTTGCCGATCTCGTCAGGCATCCGCCAGAACTCTCACGAGGTGTAGGTCCAGCGGGGCCCGTCAGGTGTGTCCTCCACCGCGACGCCGCCCTCCAGCATCGCCGCCCGCACCGCGTCCGCCATCTCGTACCGCCCCTCCTCGCGCAGCCGAGCCCGCAGCGCCAGCACGGACTCGACCAGCGAGCGCAGGTCGCGCGAGCGGAGGCCGGCGGCCGAGGCGAGCTCGCCCAGGCGGGCGATCAGCAGCCGCATCAGCTCCCTGGCCTGCTCGACCCCGCCGGAGTCCTCCTCCGTGTCGGCGGCCCATTTGACGATCTCCGCCTCGAGGTCGAGGACGGTCTGGGCCGCCGCCACCAGGTCGGGCTTGCCCACCGCGGCCTTGAACAGCTCCTCGCACGTGTGGACGGTCTCCTCCAGCGTGACCTCCGCGGGAGCGGGCTCAGCCAGGGGCGGCGGGATCGTCGCCGCACCCGTGGCGCCCTCGGCCAGGCGGCGGAGCTCGGCGAGGTCGGTGCGGGTGCCGGTGGGCAGGACCGTCTGGGAGCCGGGGCGGCGGACGGTGACGCCGCCGCGGCCCGCCACCCGTACGGACTCGGTCTGCAGATCGATCACCAGTGCGGTGTGCTCGTCGAGGCCGAGGAGGGCGGTGCCGGGCGGCAGCTCGCGCTCCATGCGCGACAGCCGGCGCTCACCGAGGTAGCAGTAGCGCGTGTCATGGGTGCCGCCCTCGGCGTTGTCGAAGTGGGGGATCAGCACGGCCTGCAGGCCCAGCGGCTCCAGCAGGTCGATGCCCTCGCGCCAATGGGGCTCCGCGCCCACCTTGTAGATCTCATAGACCGGCACCGTGGCCAGGCCCGCCGTGCAGGCGGCCGCCGAGGCCAGCACCGTCACCCCCTCACGCGAGCGGACCCGGGCACGCAGGTCGCCGGCGATGCCCGAACCGGTCCACCGGTCGAGCGCGTAGGTGGGGCTGCCCGGACCGGAGAAGACCCAGTCGGCGCCCGTGATCCCGGACGCCACCTCGACCTCCAGGCCGACGCTCTGCGCGAAATAGCGGCGGGCGCGGGCGGAGATGTCGGCGGCGTTCTCCTGGAAGGCGTAGGGGGTGTCGAGCAGCACGGCCCGCGCGCCCGGGCGCAGCGCCCGCGCCGCCGCGCGGTGGATCTCGACCATGGTCGGGCTCGTCTCGCCCGACCCCATCAGCACCAGCAAACCGGGCATTCGCTGTCGGCCTCTCTCTCGCACGCCATCGACTACAGCCGGGCCCGCCGCCGTGTTCAAGAGCGAGAACATAATGCGTGTGGGACGTACTTGCATATCATTGGCAGTAAGTTGTTGACGGTGACGGGAAGACACGTGGTCTCGGTTGAGACGCTCATGCTACGGATGGGCACCGACAGTCGCTGGTCCTACCGGCATGCCATCGCCCAGCCCCGGCGCGGGGAGAGCCCGGACGAGTGCGCGCGCCGGCTCAGCGGGGTGGCGGCGGGCGACCCCGGCACCGTCGTGCACTCCACGAGCTGGCGCCACGAGCCGGACGGCGGGATCGTGCTGACCTATGCGGTCTGCCCGGATCCGGCGCCGTGGCTGCCCGCGGTCGAGGTGCCCGCGCTGGAGATCGCCAGGGGCGAGGCCCCCGCGACACCGTCACCCGGCCGCGTCGCCCTGGCCAACGTGGTCGCGCACGCGGTCAGGCACCTGGCCTTCCTCATGGCCGAGGACCCCGTCGTGGCGCGCGCCCTGTCCGGGCATCCGGAGATCGCCCGCGCGCTGGAGCCGGCGGGCGCTCCGGCGTGACAGGCGGCGGCCCAGCGCCTGCATGGGCCGCTCGACGTATCTGAAGGACAGCGCGCTCACGGCCAGCACCGCGGCCACGGCCAGTGCCGTCATCATGAGCTGGTACGGCAGCTCCGCCCGCCGCAGGTCACCGGTGATCTCCACGAAGTACTTCAGCAGCGGATGATGCACCAGATAGAGCGAGTAGCTGATCAGACCGAGCCAGGTGAGCACCCGGGGCAGCCGCCGCCCGCGCAGCGCCATCCCCGCCGCGAAGGTGGCACCGGCCAGCGCGATCGTCGTCAGCCACACGTCCGCCCGCACCCACCACCATCCGGCCTCGATCGCCCACAGGGGCGCGACCGCCACCAGGGCCGCCGTGACCGCCACCGGCCACAGCCGCCCGCCGCCGCGTTCCCACCGGTGGATGGCCGTGCCCGCGAACATCACCGCGAGCACCGCCGTCCCCAGCCACGGCACCCGGCTGCTCAGCAGCAGCAGCACCAGCGCCATCAGGCCGAGCACGCAGGCCGAGGCCGTACGGAGGCGCCCCCACACCACGCACGCCAGCCCCACCACGAACACCGCGGCCGAGACGTAGGCCGGCCATCCGCCTGCCACCGCCGCCCCTGATGCCACGAGCCCGACCGCCACGGCGCCCGCCGCGAACAACATCGACAGCAGCCCGCTGCGGCCATGCCCCCTGACCAGGAACAGCGCCGTGACCAGGAGGTAGAACACCATCTCGTACGAAAGCGTCCACATCGTGTCGGCCACGCCGCCCACGCTGACGACGTCGAGCAGCATGGTCGCGTGCGCGGCCACCGCGCTCCCGTCCCGCGGCACCTCCGTGCGCAGCGGCACCCACCAGGCCAGAGCCAGCATGACCACGATCACGCTGAGATAGAGCGGGTAGAGGCGGAAGAGCCGGCTGATCCAGAACGCGCGCACGTCGCCGTGGCGCTCCAGCGAAGTGGGGATGATATAGCCGCTGACCAGGAAGAACACCAGGATGCCGTAAACGCCGAGGTTGAACCAGTACGGCCTGAGCTGGGGGAGGAACCACGGCAAAAGGTGCTCGGCCACCACGGCCACCGCGCCGATCCCGCGCAGCGCGTCCAGCCACGCGAGCCTGGAGGAGCCGGGCCCGGACGTGCTGGACCCGGAGCTGGGCAGGGCGGCGAGGGCGGACACCCGGCACAACATACCCACGCTCCCTGAAGAGATGCTGGCACCCGCAAACGCCGTGCTCACAAGCCATCGATACGCTGGTGGCCCCATGCGAGAAGGAGACGCAGCATGACCGTCGCCGTCCACGTCGGACCTGAGCCGGTGCCCGTGCTCATCGATGCCGTACGCCGGGCGGGCGGTGAGGTCGTGCCGCTGGAGGACGCGGAGGCGATCGTCTACTACGGCAGCGGCGGCCCCGAGGAGCTGCGCTCGATGCTCCACGACGGCATCCGCTGGGTGCAGCTGCCCAGCGCGGGCGTCGAGCGGTTCACGGACGCCGGGGTCGTCTCCGAGCACCCGGTCTTCACCGCGGCCACCGGCTCCTACGGCGTGCCGGTGGCCGAGCACGCGCTGGGCCTGATGCTGGCGGCCGCGCGCGGCCTGCACCGGGCGGCCAGGGCCACGAAGTGGGGGCGCAACGACTCCAGGGAGTTCGCCGGCTCCACGGTCGCCATCGTCGGCTTCGGCGGCATCGGGCGGGCGCTCATCCGGATGCTGGAGCCGTTCGGCTGCCGCGTCCTGGCGGTCACCGACAGCGGCGAGGCGCCCGGCGCCGACCTCGTGCTCCCGCGCGCCCGCTACCGCGAGACGCTGCCCGAGGCCGATTACGTGGTCGTCTCGGCGCCGGCCACGCCGGAGACGCGGGGGATGTTCGGAAAGCGGGAGTTCGAGCTCATGCGCGAGGACGCCTGGCTGGTGAACGTCGCCAGGGGCTCTCTCGTCGACACCGACGAGCTGGTGGACGCGCTGCGCGGGGGCCGCATCGGCGGCGCGGCCATCGACGTGACCGACCCCGAGCCCCTGCCCGACGGCCACCCGCTGTGGAGCCTGGACAACGCGCTCATCACACCGCACTGCGCGAACCCGCGCTCCTCCTACTGGCGCGGCCTGGCCGAGCGCGTCACCTCCAACGTGCGGCGCTTCCAGGACGGGGCGCCGCTGGAGGGCGTGGTCTCGCCGTCCCGAGGCTTCTGAGGCGCGCCCGCCGGGAGGCTTGTGAGGCGCGCCCGCCGGGAGGCCCGTGCGGCGCGCCCGCCGGGAGGCCCGTGCGGCGCGCCCGCCGGGAGGCCCGTGCGGCGCGCCCGCCGGGAGGCCCGTGCGGCGGCCCGACAGCGGTCGCCCGTGAGGCGGCCCGGCGGCGGTCGCGCCGTGCGGATCAGCCCAGGTTGAGCCTGGCTCCGTTGCTCAGCCCCGAGTCGTGCACCTCGAGCCCGGCCGGGTCGAGGCCCTTCGGCAGCTCGAACACCAGCGCGCCGGTGAACGACCGACCGGCCTCGATGCGGATCGGCGTGATCTCCTTGCCGTCCTGGTCGAGCAGCTTGGTGCCGCCGTGCAGCTCGTCGTTCTCGTCGATCAGCTTCTGCTGGCCCGGGTAGAGCACCCTGGCCTCCGGCCCGACGTTGCTGACCTTCACCCCGACCTGGCACGTGCGCTTGGCCGCCGATCTCGCCGGTTTGGGGCACTTCGTGCTCGTCACGGCGAAGCGCAGCTTGCCGTCCTGCACCGGCCCGTCCTCGCCGATCGCCGGGGAGCGGAACACCCACGCCAGCAGCGCGATCAGCGCCACCAGCAGCACGACCGCGATCACCAGGGCGGTCAGGCAGCCGGTCAGCACGCCCCGCTTGCGCTTGGCGGGCGGGTAGCCCGGCAGCGGCCCCTGACCGGTGGTCGAGTGGTGCGGCAGCGACCCCTGCTGGTGGGGGAGCGGCCCCACCGGCCCCTGAGGCCCCCGCCCGGTGCCCGGCACAGGGCCGGTCCGCTCCGGATGGGGAGCAGGGGGTACGGGCCCGGTCCGCTCCGGATGGGGAGCAGGGGGCACGGGGCCGGTCCGCTCGGCGGGCGGCGGCTGCTGCGGCCCGCGACCCATTCCAGGCGTGGGACCGGTACGTTCGGCCGGCGGTGGCTGCTGCGGCCCGCGGCCTGCTCCAGCACCGGTGCGCTCGGTGGGTTGCGGCCCGCGGCCCGTCCCCGCTGTGGGGCCGGTGCGCTCGGCAGGCGGGACCGGGCCCGCTCCGGGCGTGGGACCTGTGCGCTCCGCGGGTGGCGGAGGCTGCGGGCTGCGCGCGGGCGCCTCCGGGTGCGCGCCGCGGCCCTGCTGCGAAGAACTGTGCGACGGTCCGTGGGCCGGGCTCTGGGATGGACCGTGCGACGGGCTCTGGGACGGTCCGTGCGACGGGCTCTGGGACGGTCCGCGTGATGGGCTCTGGGACGGTCCCGGGGACGGGCTGCGCGACGGGGCCTGGGATGGACCGTGCGAGGGTGCCTGGGACGCGCCGTGCGACGGGCGCGGCCGCCCGGCACCCGGCACCGCGCCCGTGCGGTCGGGCGGCATCCGGTGCGGCTGCTGCGGCATCAGCGGGAAGTCCGACGGGTTCCACGCGTTGGTCAGGTGCTTGGTGGCGGCCAGCTGCGCCGCGGGCTCGTCGGCCGCCCCCACCAGCTCCAGTAGCAGCTGCCTGGCCGCGGGCCGGCGCGCCGGGTCGGGGTGGATGGCCGCGGCCACCAGCCGGTCCAGCGGCGCGGGCAGCCCGCGCAGGTCGGGCGGCGCCGTGCGGGCCCGGGCCGCCATCACGTACGCGTCCCCCTCGCCGAACGGATGCCCGCCGAGCCCCGCGTAGGCGATGAGCGACCCCCACGCGAACACGTCGCCCGCCGGGCTCGTACGCCCCTCGAAGACCTGCTCAGGAGCGATCCAGCCCGGCGTGCCCATCACCATGCCGGCGTTCGTGTGCCGGGAGTCCACGTGCGTCGACCGCGCCAGCCCGAAGTCGATCACCCGGGGCCCGGCCAGCGTCAGCATCACGTTGGCCGGCTTGAGGTCGCGGTGCACCAGCCCCGCCGCGTGGATGGCGGTCAGCGCGGCGGCCACGCCGACGGCCGCGGAGTGCAGCACCGACGGCGAGAGGGCGCCGTGCTCGATCAGGTGGTCTTCGAGCGAGATGCCGTCGATGTACTCGGTGACGAGGTAGAGGACGCCGCGGTCCTCGCCGTGGTCGAGCACGCGCGCCGTGCAGAACGAGGCCACCTTGCGCGCGTTGGACACCTCTTCGTGGAAGCGCGCCCGGTAGACCGGGTCGGCCGTGTAGTCCCGCCGGATCGCCTTGAGCGCCACCCGCGACCCGTCGGCCGCCTTGGCGAGGTAGACCACACCCATGCCACCGGAGCCGAGACGGCTGATCAGCTCGTAGGGGCCGATCGCCGGCGGATCTTCCGGCTCCAGCGGAGTGCCTGCGGAGCGCCCCAACGTCGCCGTCCTCTCGCCGTCGTCATCCCGTCTCAACCCGAACCGTTCCTCCGCCCGGCACGCCTTTTGTACCCAAGACTCTAACGGAGGAAGGGGCCACCCGGTGGCCACTGGTTCTGAGCAGGCATGCGCTCTGACGACAGCCGGACGACAGGGTTACGACACACGATTCCGGTAGTGTCCCGCTCCTTGTCTCATCGCAGCAGAACAGGAGTTCGATGACCCTCGTCAAGGGCTTATGCTCGCGATCGCCGGCCTTGCTTGCGATCGTCATCCTGACCTCCGCCCTGGTCGGCACGCCCGGCCCCGCCCATGCGACCGGGGGCAGCGCCACCACCCCGGAGTCCTGGGCGCTTGTCACGTCGGAGCACCCGGACCGCGCCCATCATGTGAAGTACGAGCCGGTCTGGGACGGCGACGACGACGCGGTGGTCGGCCGCACGGAGCAGCCGGAGAACATCACCCGCGCGTTCTTCCAGCTGAAGGTCTCGCAACTGGCGGGGAAGCGGGTGTTCGAGGCAGCTCTGGCCCTGGGCATCCGGGACGGCTCCGACTGCGGCACCCAGATCGAGGTCTGGGAGACCACGGCGATCGACCCGCTGACCACCTGGAACCGTCAGCCGCAGTGGCTGCGCAAGCTGAGCACGACCACACCCCGGATGACCTGCCCTTCCATCTCGCCCATCCTCCACATCATCACCCAGGCGGTGCAGGACGCGGCCGCGCGTGGCGACGAATACCTCACGATCGGCCTCAAGTCGGCCGACGAGAGCTCACCCGGCCGGCGGCTGTACCGGACCGCGCCCTACCGGGGCAATCGTGGCCCCGGCCTCGTCACCCAGTACAACACCGCGCCTGACGTACCCTCCGTGCTTGCCGTTCGTAGCGACTGCTACACAGGTCCGGACGCCGGGCGGTACGTCCGGACCGCCATACCCGTCCTGCGGGCCACGGCGACCGATCCGGACTCTTCGACCAGCGGCGAGCCGCTGCGGGTCCGCTTCGAATGGGCCGACAGGTCCGGCGCCAAGCTCGGCGAAGCCGTCACCTTGGAGACGCAGTCCTCCTCACCCCACTGCGTGACCGTACCCGCCGGACAGCTCGCCGAGGACGGGACCTACACCTGGCGGGCCCGAGCGGAGAACCTCTGGCGGACCGAGAACCCCGACGGCGCCGGATGGCTGGAAGGATGGGACTACAGCGCGTGGACCCCGTGGCAGCCGGAGTTCACCGTCGACACCACGCGCCCCAGCCAGCCGCTGGTCAGCTCGACCGACTTCCCCGAGGGCCAGGCCGGAGGCCGGGTAGGCGTGCCCGGACGCTTCACGCTGTCGCCGAACGGCTCGCAGGATGTCGCTATGTACGTCTACTCCTTCTCTGGCGGGCCTGCCGGAAGAGTCCAGGCGGACGCCGACGGATCGGCCGTTCTCGCCTTCACGCCGAAATGGACGTGGCCTGACAAGTTGACCGTGGAGAGCATTGACAGGGCAGGCAACCGCAGCTCAGCCACGTCCTACGAGTTCTGGGCCAGTCCCGCCGACGCCCGGTAGGCGCTGACGGCACCGTAACCGTGCACGCCGAACGATCCCGGACGGCCGGTTCACTGAGTGAGCCGGTGAATGCGCAGGGGGCGCATCGTGACGCGCAGGCGGGAGACGTTGAGCGCGTACGGGAGCGGCCGGTGGGGTGACAGCAGCCGGCCGACCGGCTTGGGCCGGGCCGCGCGGACGATGCCGGCGAGGAAGGCGGTGCCGACCGCGAGCGTCAGGTGCACGCCGTCGCAGCCCGGCCGGGCCCACCACTCGTTCGCCGCGGTGCCGTCCAGCCAGATCTCGGGCGCGAACGTGTTCGCGTACGGCAGGCGCGGGCTGCGCTGGTGCGCCGCGATCGGCACGAGCACGGTGGTGCCCGCGGGCAGGGTGCTCCCGTACCAGTCGGTCGGCGTGGTCGTGACGCGGGAGAGCGCGGGCACCGGCGGCCACAGGCGCAGCCCTTCGCGCAGGCAGGCCCGCAGGTAGTCGGGGTCGGTGCGGGCCGACTTGCGCTGGGCGGGGTGGGCGGCGAGCAGCGCCAGCGTCTGCGTCAGCCCGGCGGAGATCGCGCCGAACCCCATCAGCCAGAACGCCGCCTGCATGAGCCCGCGCGACTCGGCCTCGCCGGCGTTCTCCGCGATCAGGCCGGCCAGGCTGCCGGGTTCGGCGCGGCGCAGGTGGTCGAGGATGCGGGCGTCGTAGCGGCCCGAGAGGATCTCCTGGCGCCGCCTGGCGCGCCACCTGCCGGCCCATGTGAGGCCCGCCAGCAGCCTGGTGAGCTCCTCGTCGTCGGCCGCGCCGTCGCCGTAGACGCAGCGCCTGGCCACGCGCTGCCAGCGGGCGTCGAGGCGGCCGTGGTCCACCACGCCCGAGGTCAGCTCCTTGGCCTCTTCCCTGGCGATCTCGATGAACGCCGGGCGCAGTACGTCCGTCGGCAGGCCGAAGGGACGCTGTTCGACG
The DNA here is from genome assembly GCF_040654115.1 of Nonomuraea sp. NPDC050786. NCBI lineage: Bacteria > Bacillati > Actinomycetota > Actinomycetes > Streptosporangiales > Streptosporangiaceae > Nonomuraea > Nonomuraea sp. NPDC050786. The sequence goes on along the minus strand of NZ_JBFAHJ010000008.1, from coordinate 84,367 downwards.
CCCTGCGCGTACTCGCCCCCCTCTGACAGCACGCGCAGGGCGTCGCGCTTGGACAGGACCAGCAGCGCCCGGCCGCGCAGCCCGCGCACCAGGACAGGGCGGCCGCCGTACCTGGACTCCAGCTCGGCCAGGAGCGCGCGGGAGCGCAGCAGGTCGCGTCCGGGCACCGCGTGCGGCGCGCAGGGCGGGACGACGGTGGCAGCCAGGCGCAGGCTCTCCAGCACGGTGGCCCGGGGGAGGCCCCTAGGCACGCGCGACCTCCCGCGTTCCGACCGGCGCCCGCGGGTCCGGGGCCATGCGGGTGCGGACCTCCCGGACCGCGGGCGCCTCCTGGGTGGCCGGAGCGGGATGGAAGTCCATATGCCGATGTGAACGCCGGGGCCGCCGCTCCGCAATGAGCGGTTTCGGCCAACGGAACACTTCCGGTCATGCGCCGATGAGGTGTTCCGATGACCGGAACGCTTACGCGCTGAGGAGCGCGGCCGAGATGGCCTGGGCGGCACCGCGTACGGAGATGCCGAGCCTGGCCAGCGGTGCCGCGCCGGCGGGGGCCGCCACCCCGAGCGACATGCAGATCCGGCCGCCCGGGCCGAACACCGGCGCGGCCACGCACGACACTCCCTCGGTGAACTCCTCCTGCGCGTACGCCACGCCCTGCCTGCGGACCTGGGCCAGCTCGCGTTCGAGCCCGGTCAGGGTGGTGATCGTGCGGCGCGTCATCCGCTCGAACGAGCCGCGCGCGAACAGCTCGCGGCGCAGCGCCGGGTCGAAGGCCAGCAGCGCCTTGCCGGTCGCCGTGCAGTGGAGCGGCGCGCGGTCCATGCCGTCGGAGCGGGAGTCGACCCGGTTGTGGCCGTACAGGCGCTCGACGTAGCGGGCCTCCAGGCCGGAGGGGACGGCCAGGTTCACCGTCTGCCTGGTGGTCTCGTACAGGTAGAGCAGGTAGGGCAGCACCACCTTGCGGGTGCCCGGCACGCGCAGGCGGGTGATGCCGGCCATGGTCTCCAGCAGCTCGCCCGGCAGGTAGCCGTTGCCCACCCGCCTGGCCAGCTCGCGGGAGCAGAGCACGCCCAGGATGCGGTGCGCGGTCGATTTGGGCAGGCCCGTGGCGCGGCACAGCTGCGACAGGCTGACCGGGTGCGCGGCGGCGCTCAGCGCGAGCAGGATGTCGATGCCCCGCTCCAGGCTGCCGGGCTGCGCCACGGGGCGGCCGTCCGTCACTACTTGGCTGGCCGTTTCCGTCGGCATTCATCTCCCTTTCGCTCTCCGAGGAGCGGAAGGGGCTTCCCGGGGGCTGCGGTTTCCCTGAGCTGTACCCGGCCGCCGCGCGTTCAACGCAGGCAGACGCCAAGGGCGGGGCACGGCATGCCGTACCCCGCCCGGTAGGAGCCCCTAGCTGAGGACGCGGAGCGGGAGGGGTGGCCGGCCGCCGGTCAGCGCAGGGCCGCGGCCTCCGAGGCCAGCTTCTCGATGCGGCCCCAGTCGCCGGCCGCCAGCGCGTCGGCCGGGGTCAACCAGGTGCCGCCGACGCAGCCCACGTTCGGCAGCGCGAGGTAGTCGGGCGCGGTGTTGACCCGGATGCCGCCCGTCGGGCAGAACCGCACGTCGGGCAGCGGACCGCTCAGCGCCTTGAGATACGGAACGCCTCCGGCGGCCTCGGCGGGGAAGAACTTCAGCTCCTTGATCCCCCGCTCGACCAGCGCCATCACCTCGGACACGGTCGCGGCCCCCGGCAGGTACGGGACGCCGCTCGAATCCATCGCCTCGACCAGGGACAGGGTCGTGCCGGGCGACACCAGGAACTTGGCCCCCGCGGCCACAGAAGCGGAAATGTCCTCCGAACTGCGGATGGTCCCCGCTCCCACCGTCGCCTCGGGCACCTCGGCGGCGATCCGGGCGATGGCCTCACGCGCGACCGGGGTCCGCAGGGTCACCTCGATGACCGGCAGCCCGCCGGCGACCAGCGCCCTGGCCAGCGGTACGGCGCTCTCGACATCCTCGATCACCACGACGGGAATCACAGGGGCGAGATCGAGCAAGCTCATGAGTTCTTCTCCTCGTCGGCCCGTTCCGGCCGTCTAGTCACGTACAAGTCCCCGCACCACCCGTGGCCGCACCAGTGGCCATGCCCAGAGGCGGACGGCCCAACCGGGTCGCCCGCCGACGACATGCCGAGGGGTCAGCCCACCAGCTCGGTGCGGGCACGCTGGGCCAGCCAGGCCGCGGCGCCCGTCAGGGCCGGCTGAGGGGCGACGATCAGGGCGGTGCCGATGGCCGTCAGGTAGTCGGCCATGTCCGGATTGGTGGCGAACCTGGTGCGGAAGCTGCTGGCGCACACCCGTTCCACGATACGGGGCAGGACCCCGCCGCCCAGATACACCCCGCCTCGCGCCCCGAGGGTCAGGGCCACGTTCCCGGCGAAGCTGCCCAGCATCCCGCAGAACACCTCGACCGTCTCCGCGCACAGCGAGTCGTCCAGGCGGGCCACGATGTCCGAGGCGGTCAGCTGCGGCGCGGCGACGCCGTTCACCAGGGCGAGCGCCCGGTGCAGCCGGACCAGCCCCGGCCCGGACAGCACGTGCTCGGCCACCACGTGCGGCAGCCCCTGGGACTGCAGCGCCTGAACGATCTCCAGCTCCCGCTGGTCCACCACCGGCACCGTGACGTGCCCGCCCTCGCCCGGGATGGGCGTCCAGCCGTGCTCCGTCGGCACCAGCCCGCCCACGCCGAGCCCGGTCCCCGGCCCCAGCACGGCCTTGACCCCGTGGCCCGGCTCGGGGCCGCCCAGGGAGACCAGGTCGCCGCCCGCCAAATGCGGCAGCGACACGGCCAGCGCCTCGAAGTCGTTGAGCAGCACCGCGTACGGCACGCCGAGGTCCCGTACGGAACCCGCCCACGTGGAGTTCGTGAGCCGGTAGCGGTCGCCGTCGATCGGCCCGGCCACGGCCAGGCAGACCGCCCCCGGCCGCACTCCGCCCGCGTGTTCCGCGAGGTAGGCGGCCACGGCGTCGGGAAGGGTCGGGTAGTCGGCCCCGGCCAGGACCGCGACGTTCGACGGCCGCGCTCCCGGCGAGGTGACCAGGGCGAACCTGGCGTTGGTCCCGCCGATGTCGGCGACCAGCCACGGAAGGTCAAAGGCACTCACCGCATACCTCCGGCGTCCAGGGCGGCGACATGGTCGCACGCCGTCCCCCGAAGGATGCCACGAGCGCGCACGCCATCCCAGGCGGGGTGGCGAACCCTCCGCCGGTGACGGTGGCGATCGCTCACCGCGCCAGTCCGGCGTGCTGGGCGCCCGCCGGGGCGCCGCTCTCCAGGTGGGAGGCGCCGGCCTCGGCGGGGAAGCCGAGTCCCGGGCCGTGGTCGGGCGACTCGGCGCCGCTCAGGCCGAAGATCCCGGCGCCCTGCTCGGCGTGCCCCGCCATCCGGCGGAACGCCGCGAACAGCTCGCGGCCCGTGCCCACCCACTGCGCGTCGCTCAGCGGGCGGCCCTCGGGCGTGCGCCGGGCCAGCTCCTCGGCGGGCACCAGCAGCTCCAGCGTCCCGGCGGCCGAGTCGAGCCTGATCACGTCGCCGTCGCGGACGAGCGCGATCGGCCCGCCGTCGGCGGCCTCGGGCGACAGGTGGATGGCCGCGGGCACCTTGCCCGACGCGCCGGACATGCGCCCGTCGGTGACGATCGCCACCCGCTGCCCCCTGTCGAGCAGCACGGCCAGCGGCGGCGTGAGCTTGTGCAGCTCGGGCATGCCGTTCGCGCTCGGCCCCTGGTAGCGGATGACCGCCACGAAGTCCTGCCCGTCCAGCTCGCCCGCCTCGAACGCCTTCAGCAGGTCCAGCTGGTCGTCGAAGACCTTGGCCGGCGCCTCGATCACCAGGTGCTCCGGCTTGACCGCGGACACCTTGGAGACGGCCCGGCCCAGGTTGCCGGAGACCATGTGGATGCCGCCGTCCGCCGAGAACGGCGCCGCGACCGGCCGCAGCACGTCCAGGTCGGAGCTGCCGCCCGTGACCGGCGACCACACCAGCTCGCCGTCGACCAGCTCGGGAGCCTCCCGGTAGCGGTCGAGGCCGCGCCCGGCCACGGTCATGACGTCCGCGTGCAGCAGGCCCTCGTCGAGCAGGTCGCCGATGAGCACCTGCATGCCGCCGGCGTCGCGGAAGTGGTTCACGTCCGCCTGGCCGTTCGGGTAGATCTTGGTGAGCGACGGCACGGCCCCCGACAGGCGGGCGAAGTCATCCCAGGTCAGGACGATCCCCGCGGCGGCGGCCATGGCCACCAGGTGGATCGTGTGGTTCGTGGAGCCGCCGGTGGCCAGCAGGGCGACGCAGGCGTTCACGATGGCCTTCTCGTCGACCAGCTCACCGATCGGCGTGTACTCCGAGCCGTGCGCGGTGATCTCCACCGCCCGGCGCCCGGCCGCCCCGGTGAGCGCGTGGCGCAGCTCGGTGTGCGGGTTGACGAACGTCGAGCCCGGCAGGTGCAGGCCCATGACCTCCATCAGCGCCTGGTTGGAGTTCGCGGTGCCGTAGAAGGTGCAGGTGCCGGGGGAGTGGTACGACTTGGCCTCGGCGTCGAGCAGTTCCACGCGCCCCACCTTGCCCTCGGCGAAGAGCTGGCGGGTGCGCGCCTTGACCTTGTTCGGCAGCCCGGAGGTCATCGGCCCGGCCGGCACGAAGATCGCCGGCAGGTGCCCGAAGTGCAGCGCCCCGATGAACAGGCCCGGCACGATCTTGTCGCACACGCCCAGCAGCAGCGTCGCGTCGAACATGTCGTGCGACAGCGCGATCGCGGTCGCCATGGCGATCACGTCACGGCTGTAGAGGGAGAGCTCCATGCCGGCCCGCCCCTGGGTGATGCCGTCGCACATCGCGGGCACGCCGCCCGCCACCTGCGCCACGCCACCTGCCTTGCGCACGGCCGCCTTCAGCTCCGGCGGGTACGTCTCATACGGCTGGTGCGCGGACAGCATGTCGTTGTAGCTGGTCACGATCGCCACGCCCGGCTTCGCGCTGCCCATCAGAGCGGGCTTGTCCTCGGCGGGCGCGCTCGCGAAGCCGTGCGCCAGGTTCGCGCACCCGAGGTGGGCGCGGGCCGGTCCCTTGGCCCTGGCGGCCTCGCCGTCGCGGCGGATGCGCTCCAGGTAGATGGCCCGGCTGGCGGCACTCCGCTCAATGATCCGATCGGTGACGTCCTGAATGACGGGGTTCACAGTTCTTCCTCCTCGTGCCAGGCGCGACCGCTGCGGCCGAGCAGTTCGTGGGCTCCGGCGGGGCCGGTGGTTCCGGCGGGGTACGGCTCCGGCAGGTCGGCGGAGGCCTCCCAGGCCGACAGGATCGGATCGATCCAGCGCCAGGCCGCCTCCACCTCGTCGCGCCGCATGAACAGCGTCGGGTTGCCGGCCAGCACGTCCATCAGCAGCCGCTCGTACGCCTCGGGCACCCGCGCCGTGAACGTCTTGCCGAAGTTCAGCGACAGCGGCACCGGCTTCAGTGTCACCTCGCCCGCGCCCGGCTCCTTGGCCATGATGTGCAGCTCGATGCCCTCCTCCGGCTGGAGCCGCAGCACCAGGCGGTTCGGGCTGCCGCCGGGGAAGATGGAGTGCGGCACGTCCTTGAACTGCACCACGATCTCCGACCTGCGGTACGGCATGCGCTTGCCGGTCCGCAGGTAGAACGGCACGCCGGCCCACCGCCAGTTCTTGATCTCGGCCCGGATCGCGGTGAACGTCTCCACCCGCTGCGACGCCTCGGTGGGCGGCGTGGACGCGGGCTCGTCCAGGTAGCCCGGCAGCCCCTCCGCCTCCGTGTACTGGCCGCGCACGGTGAACCGTGCCACCTCCGTGCCGGTGATCGGCCGCAGGGCCTGCAGCACCTTGACCTTCTCGTCGCGGATGGCCTCGCGGTCGTTGCGGGCCGGCGGCTCCATCGCGGTCAGCGTGAGGAGCTGGAGCAGGTGGTTCTGCACCATGTCGCGCAGCGCGCCCGCGTGGTCGTAGTAGCCGCGCCTGCCGGGCGTGCCCACGGTCTCCGCGGCGGTGATCTGGACGTGGTCGATCCAGAGGGAGTTCCAGATCGGCTCGAGGAAGGCGTTGGCGAAGCGCAGGACCAGCAGGTTCTGGACGGTCTCCTTGCCCAGGTAGTGGTCGATGCGGAAGATCTGGCGCTCCTCGAAGATCGCGCCGACCTCGTCGTTGATCCGCTGCGCGCTCGGCAGGTCGTGGCCGAGCGGCTTCTCCAGCACCACGCGCGAGCGCGGCGTCACCAACCCGGCCTCGTCCAGCTCGCGGCAGAAGGGGCCGAACGTCCTGGGCGGGCTGGCCAGGTAGAAGACCCGGTCGCGCTGCTCGTACCCGGCCAGGAGCCTGCTCAGCGCGCTCCACCCGGATTTGTCGGCCCCGCTTTCCGGCCCGCCGACGTCGACCGACACGTGGTGCAGGCGGCCGAGGAAGCGCTGCCACAGGGCGGGATCGTCCATCGGGACCTGGTCGCGTACCTCGGCGTCCACCTTGCCGCGGAAGTCGGCGTCGGTCAGCCCGCCCCTGGACATGGCGATGACGCGGGTCTCCGGGGAGAGCCGGCCTTCCCTGTCGCTGTGGTACAGCGCCGGGAGCAGCTTGCGCATGGACAGGTCGCCCGTCCCGCCGAAGACGACGAGGTCGGCGGTGTGGGCGGGGCTGGCGGTCGAGAGGGGGGACACGGTACGGGCTCCGATGATCTACCAAGCAGGGACAGAACGGACACTAACGAGAGTTAGGGTCGCACACAAGCGGAGTTTTGGCATTTGAGATAAAAAAGTCGGGACTTTTCATGACCTAACCCTGTGTGATTCACTTGGTCGATGCCTCGACGTACCGCCGCGACCCTCGCCAGCAGTGGTGAGGTGCTCCGCCTCATCCGCACCGGTGAGGCCGTGACGCGGGCCGACATCGGCCGGGTGACCGGCCTGTCGCGTCCCGCGGTGCAGCTGCGCGTCGGCGAGCTGCTGGAACGCGGCCTGGTCGTGGAGCGCGACGACGCCCCTTCCACGGGCGGGCGGCCGCCGGTCCGGCTGGAGTTCAACGCCTCGGGCGGCGTGGTCCTGGTGGCGGCGCTCGGCGCCACCCGCACCAGGGTGGCCCTCTGCGACCTGGCCGGGCACGAGCTGGCCGGGCGCGAGTTCGCGATGGACGTGGAGGAAGGCCCCGACGTCGTGCTGCCGCTGCTCATGGACACCTGGGACGAGCTGCTCGGCGACCGGCCGCGCTCGATGATCAGGGGTGTCGGGATGGGCGTGCCGGCCACGGTCGAGTTCGCGCACGGCCGCGCGGAGAGCGCACGGGTGATGGCGTCGTGGACCGGCGTGGTGATCCCGCCGATCATCCGTGAGCGCTTCCCCGTCCCCGTGCTCGTGGACAACGACGTGAACGTGCTGGCCATCGGCGAGCACCGCGGCGCCTACCCCGATCTGGACGACCTGATGTTCGTCAAGATCTCGACCCGGATCGGCGCCGGGGTCATCTCCGGCGGCGGCATCCTGCGCGGCGCGCTCGGCGCCGCGGGCGAGATCGGGCACATCCCGGTGCTGGACGGCGGCGACGTGCTCTGCCGCTGCGGCAACACCGGCTGCGTCGACTCCGTGGCCAGCGGCACCGCCCTGCTGCGCGAGCTGCGCGCGAAGGGCAAGGACGTCAGGACGATCGCGGACGTGACCGCGCTGGTGCGGGCGGGCGACGCCGAGACCATGGCGACCGTGCGCAGGGCCGGCCGCAGGATCGGCGAGGTGCTGGCGATGGCCGTGAACATCCTCAACCCGTCGGTGGTGGTGCTGGGCGGCGACGTGGCCGAGGCGTTCGGCCCGCTGGTGTCGAGCATCCGCGAGGTCGTCTACCGCCGCTCCACGGCCCTGGCGACCCGGCGGCTGCGCATCGAGCCGAGCCGCCTCGGCGCGGGGGCGGGCATCAGCGGGTGCGCGGTCATGGTGCTCGACCACGTGCTCTCGCCGGAGGCCGTGGACGAGACCATGACCCTCTCGGCCCTGTCCCGCCCCACCCGCTCCTCTGCCCCGTCCTTCACGCCCGCGCCGTTGTAACCGGACGCCGGGCGGTCAGACGTCCCAGCGGGGAGTGTCGCTCTCGCGGACGAGACCGTCGGCGCCGAAGATCAGATACCGGTCGAGGTCCGCGGCGAACCAGCGGTCGTGCGTGACCGCCAGCACCGTGCCCTCGTACCCGGCGAGCCCCTGCTGCAGCGCCTCCGCGCTGGCCAGGTCCAGGTTGTCGGTCGGCTCGTCGAGCAGCAGCAGCGTCGCCCCCGACAGCTCCAGCAGCAGGATCTGGAGCCGGGCCTGCTGCCCGCCCGACAGCGTCTCGAACGGCTGCGCGCCGGCCGGCGCCAGCTCGTAACGGGCCAGCGCCGCCATCGCCTCGTTGCGGGTCATCGCGTGCTCCCGCATCACCACGTCGGCGGCGGCCCGCCCCGCCAGGTCCGGCCGCAGGTGCGTCTGCGCGAAATGCCCCGGTGACACCCGGGCGCCCAGCCGGGCCACGCCCGTGTGCGCGATCGGCTCGCCGGCCAGCAGCCGCAGGAAGTGGGACTTGCCGGTGCCGTTCATGCCCAGCACGCCGACGCACTCGCCGTACCAGATCTCGGTGGAGAACGGCCGCAGCAGCCCGCTCAGCTCGAGGTCCTCGCACATCACCGCCCGCTTCCCGGTACGCCCGCCGCGCAGCCGCATCCGGACGTTCTGCTCCTTGGGCGCGCGCTGCGGCGGCCCCGCCCGCTCGAACCGCTCCAGCCGCGTGACCGCCGACTGGTACGCCCCCGCCAGGGCGTCGTTGTTGGCCGAGCGCTGGCGCAGCATGTGGACCAGCCGGCGCAGCCTGGCCCGCTCGTCCTCCCACCGCCGCCGTCGCTCCTCGAGGCGCTCCCCGCGCTGCCTGCGGGCCTCGGCGTACGTCGCGAAGCCGCCGCCGTGCACCCAGACCTCGCGCCCCTCCACCGTGATGATCCGGTCGGCGGCCTCGGCCAGCAACTGCCGGTCGTGCGAGACGAGCAGCACCGTCTTGGCCGAGCCCTTGATCGCCCGCTCCAGCCACTGCTTGGCCCGCACGTCCAGGTAGTTGTCGGGCTCGTCCAGCAGCAGCACCTCGTCGGGCCCGCGCAGCAGCGCCTCCAGCATGAGCCGCTTCTGCTCCCCGCCCGACAGCGTGCCCAGCTGCCTGTCCTTCACCCTCTCGTACGGCAGCCCCAGAGCCTCGGTGGCGCACACGTCCCACACCACCTCCAGTTCGTACCCGCCCGCGTCGGCGTAGTCGGCGATGGCCTGGGCGTAGGCGAGCTGGGCGGGTTCGTCGTCGCTCCGGGCGATCGCCGCCTCGGCCGCCTCCAGCGCCGCGGCGGCGTCGCGGACGCGCCGCGGGGCGACGGCGATCAGCAGGTCGTGCACGGTGCCCGCACCGAGGAACTGCCGCATCACCCCGATCCCGCCGCCGCTCGCCACGCGGCCGTCCGACGGGGCCAGCTCGCCCGCGATCAGCCGCAGCAGCGTGGTCTTCCCCGCGCCGTTCGGCCCGACGAGCGCCGCCTTGGCGCCGGCGCCCACTTTGAAGGACGTCTCCAGCAGCAGCGGCCGGCCGTCCGGCAGCAGGTACGTCAGCCCGCTCACCTCAATGTGCCCCATGACGGCCCCCTCCACTCGATCGCCGTTCGACTAACTAGACCATCGATCCAGTCACTGGAACAACGTATTATCTCCGGGTGGAAACCGTGTGGTCGCGCCCCCAGAAGGCACCGAGGCAGACGCTGACACTTGACCGGATCGTGGCCGAGGCGGTCGCGCTGCTCGACGAGGAAGGCGTGGGCCGCCTGACCATGCGCCGCCTGGCCGAGCGGCTCGACACGGGCTCGACCACGCTCTACTGGCACGTCAAGACCAAGGACGACGTCCTCGACCTGGCCCTGGACGCCGTCTTCGGGGAGGTGCGCCTGCCGGTGGGCGGCTCCGGGTGGCAGGAGGCCGTACGCGAGCTCATCGGCGGCTGGCGCGCGGCCCTGCTGCGCCACCCGTGGTCGGCCACCATCCTCGACCGCCCGCTCATGGGGCCGAACGCGCTGGAGCGCACCGAGTTCCTCTACGCGACCCTGGCCGCAGCCGGCTTCGCCGCCCTGAAATCCGCCGCCTACAGCCTGTCCAACTACGTCATGGGCTCGGTCGTCATGCAGGTGACCTGGCAGGACCGCGACCGGGACGACACCGGCGAGTTCCTCAGGAAGCGCGCCGAGCGCTACCCGGCCCTCGCGGAGCACGGCCTCGACCACGCGTGGGACGCCACGTTCGACGAGGGCCTCGGCTACCTGCTGGACGGCATGGAGCAGGCGCGCAGGCGCGAAGACGGCCGGCCCGGGTGAGCCGGCCGCCTTCGGGGGATCGTCAGTCCTCGCGGGGCTGCTTCGGGAGCATCAGGCCGACCGCGAACGTCGTGGCGATCATCCCGGCCGCCACCCACAGCGTGATCGTGACGCTCCCGGTGCCGAAGTAGAGGGTGCCCAGCAGGGCCAGGCCCAGCGCCCCGCCCACCTGCTGGAGCGCGGTCAGCGCGCCGGAGGCGGAGCCGGTCTCCTGGGGCTCGACGGCGGCCATCACGATGCTGAAGTACGGGCTCATGATCAGCCCGCTGCCCAGCCCGGCCACCAGCAGCGCCGGGGCGAGCTGCCAGGGCGAGACCTCGGGGGAGGCGACGGCGATCACACCGGTCACGCCGAGCCCCATGACGATCGCGCCGGCCAGCAGCACCTTGCGGCCGTGCCTGCGGGCGGCCTGCGCGACGCCCATGCCTGCGATCATGCCCAGCGACGAGGGCACGCTGGTCAGCGCCGCCTTGAGCGGGGAGTAGCCCAGGCCGAGCTGGGTGTAGAGGCCGAGCACGAGGAAGAACCCGGTGAAGGCGGCGAAGTAGATCGTGCCGGTCGCCATGCCCGAGACGAACGCCCGCTTGCCGAACAGGCTGGGCGCCACCAGCGGGTCGCCGCCGCGCCGGGCCCTGCGCTTCTCGTAGGCCGCGAAGACCGCGAACACCGCCGCGGAGGCCGCCATCATCGCGAACGCCCACGCCGGCCAGCCGCTCTCGCGCCCCTGGACCAGCGGGAAGACCATGAGAACGGTGCCCGCGGAGGCCAGCGCGGCGCCCGGCAGATCCAGCCGCACGCCCTTGACCGGCCGGGAGGCGGGCAGGAAGCGCAGGGCGGCCAGCGCGGCGGCGGCCCCGAGCGGCAGGTTGATCAGGAAGATCAGCCGCCAGTCGACGCCGGTCAGCGCGCCCGCCAGGATCGGCCCGCCCACCGCGGACAGCCCCATGACCGGCCCGAACATCCCCATCGCCACCGCCAGCTCCTTGGGCGGGAACATTTCCTTCATCAGCCCCATGCCCTGGGGGATCATCGCCGCCCCGAACAGCCCCTGCACCACCCTGGCCGCGATGATCGTCTCGGGGGAGGCGGCCAGGGCGCACAGCAGCGACCCGACGGTGAACCCGACGACGCCGATGAGGAACATGCGCTTGCGCCCCACGATGTCCCCGAGCCGGCCGCCGGTCAGCAGGCCCGCGGTCATGGCGAGGGTGTAGGCCGCGCCGAGCCACTGGATCAGGGAGGTGCCGCCGCCGAGGTCGGCCCGCATCGTCGGGCCCGCGACGTTGGTGACGGTCGCGTCCAGCAACTCCATCACCGAGCCGGCGAGAACCACCGCGAGCGCGGGCCAGCGCCACTTGTAGGGCGCGGATGTGGCGGGTGCCTGCGCGGGGCGGGTGTCGAGGACGGTCATTCTCGGCCTCCAGAATCGGAACGGCTTGTTCTGTTCCAGACTATCAGAACGGAATGCTTCATTCCATTAATGGGCCAAGATCTTCCTGGGCCACGGAGCGCGTCAAGAGTGCGCGTCGTCACGGCGAGCAGCCCGTGGGCCTTCACGACCGGCCATGACCGACGGCAACGGGCGGCGGGGCGTGCGGCCCACCGTGCGCAGCCGTGAAGGACGGGGTTTCAGTGCTTTCTGGGGTGGCGCGTCCGGCCGGGCGGCACGTGAGTGCGGTCAGGGCGCGCGGCGGTGGGAGGCGGCGTCACGGACTGGTGGGTCGGTTGCGCCGCCGGGGCCGTGGCCGGCTCGGGCGTGGGTGTGGGCGTGGGCGTGCGGGAAGTCGAGGCGAGGGTCGGCCGGGTGGAGTTCGTTCGCCGTGAGGTCGGGTGCGCCTGCTTGGGGGTGGGACGGCGCGTGATGGCGGAGGAGCGCGTCGGGGGAGTGGAGGGCGCGCGCGTCGGGGGAGCGGAGGGGGCGCGCGTCGGGGGAGCGGAGGGGGCGCGTGTCGGGGGAGCGGTGCGGAGGCGGGATTCGGCGGCGACCGGGACGGAGCCGTCGCGGGCGCCGGGGCTGGAGTGGTGCCAGTCGACCGCGTCCAGCCGCCTGGCGGTGGACGCCCCGCTCACCAGGATGCCCGCCGTGGCCAGCATCACCGTGCCGAGCAGGACGCCCACGATCATCAGTGCTCGCTCCCGCCGCCCGCCCTCGCCGGCTAAGCCGGCGCGTTCGACGGGATCTGATGATCGTTCGGGTCCGCTCACCCCTCAAATGCTAGAGAGGCCGCGCCGATGCCAAGGGCGATCCGGACAAATCACAGAAAAATGTGATCTTCAACAGGTGCAGAGCAGGCCCCGCAGCGCCGTCTCCAAGCCCAGGCCGGAGCGCGCGGGAGCGGGCCAGGGGAAGCGCACCAGTGACTCGTCCACCCGCACGGTCGCCCCGAACCGGTCCAGCTCCCACAGCCACACCTCGCCGACCCGCTCCCCGAGCTGCCTGGAGACGCCGGCGGTCAGCTGTGCCCGGTGAGAGGCGTTGACATGCGCGAGCACCCGCTCGGCCGTCTCGGTCAACGGGTCGGGCGCCGCGTCCAGGTAGTCGTCGGCGTCCAGCAGGCCGGACTCCTGCCCGGTCAGGTAGACGACCTGGCCCACGTCCAGCCGGAGCAGCCGCGGCGCGCCGCGCTCCCCGAACCGCTCGAGCGCCTCGAACAGGCTCTCGTCGGCACAGTGAGTGGCCACCGCGACCGCCGCCGCGCGCGTCTCGCCCTCCGGTACGGCCTCCGCCCACCCCTGCACCTCGATCAGCCCGCGCGGATGCGTGACGGAGCCCAGCAGGCGCATCGCGGTCAGATTCACCGCCACGACGGCGTCCTCGCGCAGGCCGTGCAGCGGCTCCCCGGGCAGCACCAGCAGCACGGGCCGGCCGCGCTCGTCCACGCCTCCGCGCGCGGGCGCGGGGGCGCCGTCGACGGAGAGCGTGGCGACGCTCGCGCTCGCGGCGAGAGTGCGGACCCGCTCGGGGATCGGCAGCATGGACCCTCCATTCCAATGATAGGTTAGCCTCACCTAAGTAAGGATTACCTAATCACATCGAGGTGAACGTGCGCTACACCGGCCCCAAGGTGCGACTGTCGCGTCGCGCGGGCGTCCCGCTGACCAGGAAAGCCGTCCGCTACTTCGAGCAGCGCCCCTACCCGCCGGGCGAGCACGGCCGCAAGACCAACCGCCGCAGCACCGGCGACTACGGGCTGCGGCTGATGGAGAAGCAGAAGCTGCGCTGGTACTACGACGTGTCGGAGCGGCAGCTGCGCCGCTACTGGGACCTCGCCGTCCGCAAGCCGGGCGCGTCGGGCGCCGAGCTGGTCACGCTGCTGGAGAGCCGGCTGGCCTCACTCGTGCTGCGGGCCGGGCTCGCGCCGTCGATCTACGCGGCCAGGCAGTACATCAGCCACGGGCACATCGCCGTGGACGGCCGCAAGGTGGACATCCCCAGCTACCTGGTCAAGCCCGGACAGGTGATCACGGTCCGGGAGCGGTCCCGCAGGATGCAGCCGTTCGTGGCGGCCGCGGAAGGCGTGCACGCCGACGAGCGCATCGCCCCCTACCTCGCCGTGGACCACGCCGACCTGCGTTTCACGCTGACGCACCGGCCCGAGCGCGAGCAGATCGCGGTCCCCGTGGACGAACAGCTCGTCGTGGAGTTCTATTCTCGTTAGCCGTGACTGAAGCGGTAGAGCGCCATGCAAGCTGGTTAGAGCTCTTCTTCGACCTGGTTGTCGTCGTCGCGGTGGCGCAACTCGCCCACCGGCTCGCGCATCCCACGTGGGCGGACGTGGGGCTGTTCGTGGTGCTCTACTACGCCGTGTGGAGCGTGTGGACGACCTTGACGCTCTACTCCAACGCGGAGGCCGCGCGCACCCGCACGCGCGGCATGCTGATCGGGATGTTCGGGATCGCGGTGATGGCCGCCGCCGCGCCCGACGTCGCGCACGAGATGGCCGCGACGGGCGGCACGCACGACGGCTGGTTCATCGCCGCGTACATCACCTGCCGGATCGGCGCCTCGCAGACGCTGCAGCGCTCCGGCGTGGTCATGACGGCCTGGCCTGCGGCGCAGCTCGGCGCGGGCCTCATCCCGTGGTTCGCCTCCATCGGGGTCCAGGGGCCGGGGCGGTACTGGCTGTGGGGTGTCGGCGTCGTCCTCGACATGATCTTCTCCGTGCTGCAGAGCCGCAGGCCGGAGCGCATGGTCAGCGAGATGCAGCGGCAGGGCAAGCGGATGGAGGAGCGGGAGTTGCGCCGGGCGCGGCTCAGCGGACGGGTGCCGCGCCCGATCGAGGCGGTCAGGGCCGCCGTGCTCGACCCCACGCACCTGGGGGAGCGGCTCGGCCTGTTCGTGATCATCGTGATCGGCGAGGCGGTCATGCAGGTCGTGATGGCCGCCTCCGGGCAGTCCTGGGGCTGGGAGCTCGGCCTGGCGGCGGTCGCGGGATTCGGGCTGGTCGTCTCGCTGTGGTGGCTGACCCTGCAGTACGGCGTGAGCGCGGTGCCGGGCGCGGCCGAGCGGGGACTGCGGGCGTACGTGGCGCTGCCCGCGCACTTCGCGATGACCGTGGGCATCACCGCGACGGCGGCCGGGCTCGGCGCGGTCGCCGCCCATCCGGCCGAGCACCTGCACGGCGGCGTCGGCTGGGTGCTGGGCGCCGGCCTGGCGGTCTACTTCGCCGCCTCCACCGTGCTCGGCGTCGCCACGGGCGCCGAGCGGCGGTGGATCTGGGGATGGGCGCTGCCCTCGGTCGTCGCGCCGCTGGCGGTGGCCGCGGTGTCCGGCCTGATCGCGGGCTGGGCCGTGGTCGCGCTGGTGCTGGCCGCCACCCTGTGGCGGGTGGTCTACCGGCCGCGCGTCCGCGCGATGCAGCCGGCGTAGCGCCAGGCGGCCTCCCAAGGGGCTCAGTCCATGACGTCCTGCCTGCGTAGTGCCGCGACCTCCTTGCGGAGCTCGGCCAGCTCGTCCAGGATCCGCTGGGTCTGCGCGGTGGTGGTGTCCTCCAGCACCGCGCGCTCCTCGGCGCTCTCCTCGTCCATGGCGCTGACCACGACGGCCATGAAGAGGTTCAGGATCACGAACGTGCAGATCAGGATGAAGATGGTGAAGAAGATCCAGGCCGACGGATGCCGGCTCATCACCTCCCGGGCGATGTTGCCCCAGTCGTCGCCCGTCATCGTCTGGTAGAGGGTGAACAGCGAGGTCGGCAGGGTCCCGAAGCGATGGGGCGCGGTGTCCCCGTAGAGCTTGGTGGCCATCACGGCGGCCACGTACAGCACCAGGCCGAGCAGCACCACGATCGAGCTCATGCCCGGCATCGCGCGCAGCAGCGCCGACACCACGCGGCGCAGGCTCGGCACGACCGACAGCAGCCGCAGGGCACGCAGGATGCGCAGCGAGCGCAGCACCGACAGGCCGCCCGAGTGGGGGAGGAGGGCGATGCCGACGATCAACGTGTCGAAGATGTTCCACGGGTCGCGCACGAAGCGCGAGCGCTCGACATAGATCTTGGCCAGCAGCTCGGCGGCGAAGATGTACAGCGCGACGTGATCGACCGCGGTGAGCAGGTGGCCGTGGACGGCCACCACAGCCGGGAAGGTCTCCAGGCCGAGTGTGGCGGCGTTGAGCAGGATGACGCCGACGATGAAGCGCTGGAAGGCCGGATGAGCGAGGAAGGCGGCAGTGCGTTCACGCACGGGGACAGGCTCCTAAGAGATCCGAACAGGTGCTCCACCATGATCTCGCAACATGATCAAGAGGGAGGCTGTGGTATAAAACGCACCTGGATCCCGAACGGAGAGGGGGCGGAGCGACCATGTCCTATCCGGAGTACGGCCCCTCCTACTACGGGCCGCCGCCGCAGAGTCACCCGCAGGGCACCACCATCCTCGTGCTGGGCATCCTCAGCCTGGTGGTCTGCACGTTCATCGGCCCCTTCGCCTGGTCCCTGGGCACCAGGGCGCTGCGCGAGATCGACGAGAGCGGCTATTACTACGAGAACCGCGGCATGGTGCAGGCCGGGCGCATCTGCGGCATCATCAGCTCAGTCCTGATGATCCTCATGCTCGGCTTCCTCATCTTCGGCTTCGGGATCGCGCTGCTGAGCGGGGCCTTCTCCCGCTAGCAGGTCGCCGATGCCCGACTCCAGCAGGTCGAACGCCACGGCCGCCTGAGCCCTGAGGCCGGGCTCGATGCTCTCCCACTGCTCGCCCGCCAGCTGCCTGCGCAGCGCGGCCTGGGTGAGGATCCGCGTCGTGTTGAGGATGTGGGTGGCGACCAGGCGCGGCGTGAGGTCGTCGGCGTCGGCCCCGAGCTCGCCGGCCAGCGCCCGCGTCAGCGCGTCCTCCCGCTTCTCCTGCATCTCGCGTAGCTTCGCCACGAGCGAGGGCGCCTCGCTGACGATCCGGTCGAACACGTCGGCTCCCTGGTTGAGCCCGTAGCGCCAGTGGCGCGTGTCGAGCGCGTCGAAGAAGTCGCGGCGGAACGCCTCCACCGCGCTCTCCCCGGGCGCGCGCTCGCGCAGCACCTGCGGCGCCAGGTCGATCGCCACGTCCTGCCGGTCGGCGAACAGGTCCTCCTTGGTGCCGAAGTAGTTGAAGACCGTGTTGACCGACACGTCGGCGGTCCGCGCGATCTCGGCCACGGTCACGTTGTCGAACCCCTTGATCATGAACAGCCCCATCGCGATGTCCGCGATGCGCTGCCTGGTCTCGCGCTTCTTCCGCTCCCGCAGGCCCTCTTCCATGCCCTCATCGTACCCAACTTGCAGTGACTCCAAATTTATAGCTACTCTAAATTTGGAGGTGATGAAATGATCCGGACATCAGGTCTGAGCAAGACCTTCGACGGCGGCGTGGAAGCCGTCAAAGGCGTCGACATCTCGGTCGGGACCGGCGAGATCGTGGGTTTCCTCGGCCCGAACGGCGCCGGCAAGACCACGACCATGCGCATGCTGACCACGCTGCTGCGCCCCACCTCGGGCACCGCCACGGTGGCCGGCCACGACCTGCTCGGCGACGCGAGGCAGGTGCGCAGGCGCATCGGCTACGTCTCCCAGAGCGGCGGCATCTCGCCCGTGGCGCCCCTGCAGGGCGAGCTCGAGCTCCAGGCCATGCTGTACGGGCTGAGCCGCGGGGAGGCGGAGGCCAGGACGCGGGCGGCGCTGGAGCGGCTCGGGCTCACAGGGCTGGAGCAGAGGCCGGGCGCCGCGCTCTCGGGCGGCCAGCGCCGCCGCTTCGACATCGCGTTCGCCCTGCTGCACGACCCCGTCCTGCTCTTCCTCGACGAGCCCACGACCGGGCTCGACCCGCAGAGCCGGGCCAACCTGTGGGACCACATCCGCTCGCTACGGGAGGAGAAGGGCATGACGGTCTTCCTCACCACCCACTATCTGGACGAGGCCGACGCCCTGTGCGACCGGATTCTGATCATCGATGGCGGCCGGATCGTGACCGAGGGCGCCCCGGCCGAGCTCAAGACCGGCGGGCGCACGCTCGACGACGTGTTCCTCGACATCACCGGCAGGTCACTGCGCGAGGAAGCGGGGATCTGATGCTCCGCGAGACCTGGGTGCTGTTCCGCCACGGCGTGCGCGGCACGCTCCAGCAGAAGATCGGCATCGTCATCGGCGCGATCCAGCCGCTGCTCTTCCTGGTGCTGTTCGGGCCCATCTTCACCACGTTCGGCACGTGGGAGACGCTCGTTCCCGGGCTGATCATCCAGTTGGGGCTGATGAGCACGGGCATGGCCGGATTCGGGGTGGTGTTCGAGAAGCGCTCCGGCGTGCTGGAGCGGATCCGGGTCACCCCCGCCAGCCGCCTGGCGCTGCTGCTCGGGCGCGTGCTCAACAACACGCTGACGCTGGTGATCCAGTTGGTGCTGCTCCTCGCCGTCGCCTTCGCCTTCGGCCTGCGCGCTCCCGTGCCCGGGCTGGCCGCCGGGCTCGTGCTGGTGGTCGTGCTGGGGGTCAGCCTGGCCGCCCTGTCGTACGCGGTCGCGCTGACGATCAACGAGCAGCTGTTCGCGCCCGTGATGTCCACGGCGGTGGTCCCGCTGGTGCTGCTCTCCGGGTCGTTCCTGCCGATGTCGATGGCGCCGGGCTGGCTCGACGCCATCTCGCACATCAGCCCGTTCAGGTATGTGCTGGAGGCCCTGCGCGACCTGTTCAACGGCCGCTACCTGACGGGCACGGTGGGCCTGGGCGTGGCGGTGACCGCGGTGTTCGCCGCGGTCGGCCTCACGGTCGGGACCCGGGTCTTCAGCCGGCAGAACGCCTGACAGGCGTCAGGCCGCGCGATTGAGCCGTCGCTGGAGCGCGGCCAGGATCCCGGCCGGGTCCACGTTCCCGTAGCCGTAGTCGTAGTCGAAGCCCACCTCGCTGCGGTCCTCCGCGGTGCGCCGCAGCAGCGCCCGCAGCTGGGTGGGCGACAGCCTGGTGGCCGGCCACCGGGTGCGCACGGCGGCGACGAGCCCGGCGGCCACCGGCGTCGCCGCGGAGGTGCCCGAGTCGGGCGTGCCCTCGCCGAACGCCTTGGACCCGGAGAAATGCGTGTAGGCGCAGATGTCGGGCTTGCGGGCGGTCAACCGGCCGGGGCCCTGCGAGGAGTAGCCCACCCGCTCGCCGTTGACGTCGACGGCGCCGATCGACAGGACCTTCGGGTGGGAGTTGGCGCCCGCGATGGGCCGGCTGGGGAAGGCGCACCGGCCGTCGGGGCACTGCAGCCCGCAGTTGCCCGCCGCGAACAGCACGTCCGCCCCCGCCGCGTCCAGCTCGGCCACCATCAGGTTGAACGGGTGGGCGGCGTTGTCGGAGTAGTTGCCGGGATGCCCGACCGGGAAGTCCCACTCCGGGGAGAACGAGCCCCAGGAGTTGCTCACCACCAGCGCCCTGGTGGCGGCGGGCTGGGCGGAGAGCACGTCACGCAGGTGCGCGAACGCCGACACCGCGTCCGACAGCAGCCCGTCCATCGCCGTGCCGCCAGGGCGGGTGGACAGCAGCACCGGGATGTCGATCAGCGACGCCTGCGGGGCGGCGATGAGCGTGTCGAACGCGCACATCGTCCCGTGGTCGACCTCGAACTCGCCCGGCGTGCCCGACACGCCCTGCGGGCTCCACGACCGCGCGGCGTCCAGCGTGACGCCCCTGCCGAGCTGCCTGGCCGTGTAGGCCGCGTTGATCCCGGTGTCGAGGACGGCCAGCGCCACCCCGGTGCCGTCGAGCCCTTCCGCGTGCAGCGCCGGCACGTTCAGCAGCCGCTCGACGTCGTGCCAGTCGCCGACCGGCGGGTCGCCCCCGCACGTCTGCGTGGTCCCGATCACCGGATCGGCGAAGACGCCGACCACGTCGGGCCTGAGGGCGGGGAGCATCGCGATCCTGGAGGCCGGCTCGTCGTCCGAGATCGTCCCGCGTACCAGCACCGAGGCGTCCTCGGCGGCCAGCGAGAAGGCGAGCGGCTGGTTGAGCGAGAGCGGATCGCCGCCCGCCGCGGGGACGGGCCGCGCGACGGCCACCGGAACGAAGGCGGGGTCGAGCTCGACCCCCGGCAGGCCGTCGGCCACGTCGGCCGTGGTCGCGGTCCGGCCTGAGTCGGCGACGGCCGCGACCAGATCGGGGGAGGGGCGGAGCTGGATCAGAACCCGCATGTGTCACCACCGGAGGACGGGGAGGGAAACGAACTCCCCAACTTTCATCCATTCCATGGTTTGGCGTCCAGCGAGTTTCAGGTCTTTGACCTGCGTAAATGCCGTAATTCGTATGAAGCGGACGACATTTCTCGCCGGCCGCCGGACTTCCTAGTTTTCTCTCTCTTCACTACGGTGAGGCAGCATGACGCTCCAGGCGCAGAAGCCGGTCGGGGACGGGGAAAGAGCTCATTGGCTGGCGGTGCGGCCGAGGCTCGTCCTCGCCAGCGCCTTCATGCTCTTCCTCGAGCTGGCACTCATCCGGTGGACCGGGTCGAACATCGTCCATCTCAGCTATTTCACGAATTTCGTGCTGCTCGGCTCATTTCTCGGCATCGGGCTCGGGTTCCTGCGCGTGGGGCGGTCGCGGCGGCAGCCCTACTACTCGCCCGTCGTGCTCGCCCTCCTGGTCGCCGTCGTCCTGACGTTCCCCGTGACGGTCGACAGGAACACCGAGGGCGTCCTCTACTGGACGAGCCTGTCCACCAGTGGCCCGCCCGCCTGGCTGATCCTGCCGGTCATCTTCTGCGCCGCCGCGCTGGTGCTCATGGGGCCCGCCGAGCTCGTCGGGCGCTGCTTCCCCGAGCTGCCGCGCCTGGAGGCGTACCGCTACGACCTGATCGGCAGCCTCAGCGGGATCGCGGCGTTCACGGCGCTGTCGTTCCTGAGCGCGCCGCCGGTGTTCTGGGGGCTGATCGCGGCCATCTGCTACGGCCTGCTGCTCGTGCCCCGGCCGCGCTCGCTCTATGTCGGGCTGGTCACCGTGCCCTCGCTGGCCGTGGTGGGGCTGCTGCTGGCCGAGACGCTCACCGCCGGGGCGATCTGGTCGCCGTACTACAAGGTCACGGCCAGGCAGCTCACGCAGCTCGGCGTGCTCGTCACCGACATCGCGGTCAACGGCATCCCGCACCAGCAGGCCGTGCCCGCCGCCGCCCGCCTGCAGTGGGAGGCCCAGTACGGGCTCCCGTACGAGCGGAACGCGAAACAGCCCCAGGACGTGCTCATAGTCGGCGCGGGCAGCGGCACCGACGTGGCCATCGCGCTGTCCAAGGGCGCGAACCGGGTGGACGCCGTGGAGATCGACCCCAAGCTGCGCGAGCTCGGCGGCTCGGTCCACCCCGACCGGCCGTACGACGACCCGCGCGTCACCACCCACATCACCGACGGGCGCGCCTTCCTGGAGCGCACGGACGACAAGTACGACCTGATCCTCTTCGCCCTGCCCGACTCGCTCACCCTCGTCTCCGGGGCCTCCTCGCTGCGCCTGGAGAGCTACCTGTTCACCGAGGAGGCCATGCGGGCCGCCCGCGCCCACCTCAAGCCGGGCGGCACGTTCTCGATGTACAACTACTACCGCGAGAGCTGGCTCGTCGACCGCCTCGCCTCCACGATGCAGCGCGCCTTCGGCCACAAGCCCTGCGTGGACGTCGTCAGCACGGCCGGCCAGCAGGCCGTGATCACGGCCGGCCTGACCGCCTCCGACCAACGCTGCGCGGCCGAGTGGCCGGGCGCCGCCCCCGGCACCCCGCAGCCCGCCAACGACGACCGGCCCTTCCTCTACCTCAAGGACGCCACG
Organism: Nonomuraea sp. NPDC050786; assembly: GCF_040654115.1. Classification (NCBI taxonomy): domain Bacteria; kingdom Bacillati; phylum Actinomycetota; class Actinomycetes; order Streptosporangiales; family Streptosporangiaceae; genus Nonomuraea; species Nonomuraea sp. NPDC050786. The sequence continues at coordinate 62,735 of NZ_JBFAHJ010000008.1, read as the reverse complement.
ATCCCGCCGATCTACCTCATCACGCTCGGCCTGATCCTCCTCGTCAGCCTCCTCGCCGTCCGCGTCGTGGCGGGGCCCTATGAGCGGATGCGCCCGTACTCGGACCTGTTCCTGCTCGGTGTGGCGTTCATGCTGCTGGAGACCAAGAGCGTGACCGGGTTCGCGCTGCTGTTCGGCACCACGTGGGTGGTGAACGCGATCGTCTTCGCCGGCGTCCTGGTCGCGGTCCTCGCCGCCGTCGAGGTCACCCGCCGCTTCCGCACCCCGCCCCTGCCGGTCATGTACGGCGTGCTCCTCGCGGGCCTGCTGCTGGCCTGGCTGGTGCCGAACGCGTGGCTCCTGTCGCTCCCGCTGCCGCTGCGGGCCGTGGCGGCCGTGGTCGTGGCGTTCCTGCCGATCTTCGCGGCCAACGTCGTCTTCGCCAAGCGCTTCGCCGACACGGCCGACGCGACCACGTCCTTCGGCGCGAACCTGCTGGGCGCCATGGTGGGCGGCTGCCTCGAGTACGCGGCGCTGGTGATCGGCTACAAGGGCCTGATCGTCGTGGCCGCGGTGCTCTACATCGGCGCCATGGCGCTGCTGCCGAGGAAGTCCGCAGCGGCGCTATGACAGGCCGCAGAGCTCGCTGAGAGACTTGGCGCCGCTCTTCTGGGAGTTCCTGGTCGGCGTCTGCGTGGGCGTCGCGGCCTGCGTGCGCGTCGGCGAGGCCGAGGACGACGTCACGCTGGGGGAGGCGGTCACATTGGCCGTCTGCGCCTGCCCGATGGGCCGCATCGAGTCGCTCAGCGCCTTCTTCGTCGCCTGGCGGATCTTCATCCAGTCCGGCCGGCCCGAGTAGAACTCCGGCGGGACGAACTGCAGGCTGGTGATCCGCGCGCCCTTGACCTTGACGGCCAGCTCCACCAGCGGCTGCACCAGGTGCTGCGGGATGTTGGTCCTGGCCAGCCGCTTGGCCGCGCCGGCGATCTTGGAGAAGTTGGTGAGGATCTTGGCGGGGGTTGCCTGCTGGGCGAAGGCGCCGATGACGCAGCGCTGGCGGGCCATGCGGGAGAAGTCGTCACTGTCCACGCGGGAGCGGCCGTACCAGAGCGCCTGCTCGCCCGAGAGCTTCCGGTAGCCCGCCTTGATGGTGCCCGCCGTGCCGTAGTGGCCGCCCCACTTGACGTCCTGCTCGACCCGGATCTTGAGGCCGCCGATGGCGTCGACCAGGTCCGCGAAGCCGTACATGTTCATCAGCATGTAGTAGTCGATCTTGAGGTTCAGCGTGTAGCCGATGGCGTCCATCAGCGCTCGTGGGCCCTTGTCCTTGCCGCCCATGAGCTGCGGGTTCTCGTTGGCGTACTGCCAGACCTCGTTGAGCAGCCCGCCGTTCGGGAGCTCGGCCATGTAGCCGTTCGGGAACTGCTTGTGCAGCGGCGACGACGGCGGGAAGCGCACGTGCTGCAGGTTGCGCGGCAGGCTGAACAGCACGGTGTTGCCGGTCTTGAGGTCCACGCTCGCCACGTTCATGCTGTCGGTCCGCACGCCGGTGCGGTTGCCCGCCGCGTCCCCGCCGATCAGCAGGAAGTTCACGCGGTCCTTGCCGCCCCACGGATCCTCGCCCTCCTTCGGAGGGGGCGGGACCTCGGGGTCGTCGGGCTCCGAGGGGAAGATCTCCTGGATCGTGTCCCGCAGGGTCAGGACATAGTTGGCCGTCAGCGCGAACGGCGACATCACCGCCACGCAGAGCACTCCGACCACGATGCCGGTCAGCACCTGGCCCTGCTGGTTCAGCCGGTTGGGGCCGAGCACGATGTACGAGGTCACGAGCACCGCGAACCACGCCAGAGCGAAGACCGAGGCCACCACGACCACGGAGACCATCTTCCCGTCTCCGGCGAACGAGGTGTAGTCCTCCATGTTGCGATGGGTGAGCCAGAAGGCCAGGGCCGCCAGCAGCAGCACCACGTACGCGCCGAGGAGCGCCAGCCCGGCACGGCGGCGCCCGGCGCGCAGATGGGCGGCGCCGGGCGCGATGGCGGACAGGGCGGTCCACCCGAGTACGGCGGCGGACGTGAGGGGCTTGGCGAAGCGGGGGGCCGAGGAGCCGGGACGCGGGCGGATGGGCCGTTTCCCGTCGCCAGGCACGGTCTCTGCCCCGTCGCTGTTGCTCACGCCCGGCTCCTTATACGCCTTACCAGGTAAAACTGGTGTTTGTCCCCCGATGGGGGCAAGATTGCCAGGATTCTAGCTCCCATATCTGGACATCAGAGACATGTGCCCAAGCTGAGATGAACATTGCGTGCACCGTGGGGGATTTTTTACCTTTCACCTGCACGAAGGTCAGGAGACCGTCGAGGCCGGCGCGAGCCAGGTGTTGCACTGGTACGTCTTGCTCTTCTCCCAGCCCTGCCTGAACCAGAGGTTGTTGTTCGCGGGCGTGCCGTGGTCGCGCGGCCAGCCCGGATAGTCGCCCACCTGGCCGTAGAACCAGAACAGGCGGGAGCGCAGGGAGGTGGTCACCGGGTACGACGACGCCACCGACCGCATCCACATGCCGCCGAAACAGGTGGCCTGCAGCTCCAGCCGCCTGCTGAGCGCCAGCTTGCCGCTCTGGCCGGAGGAGTCGAGGCTCGACTGCCACCAGGAGTTCATCAAGCCCGTGATGTTCTGGACGTGGTGCCCGTACTCGTGGGCCAGCATGCTGATGATGCCGCCGTGCCAGGAGATGATCTGGCCGTACCCGCGGGCGTTGCCGTTGCCCCTCGCCATGGCCGAGGTGGAGGCGTAGATCGTGTTGTTGCGCGGGCAGTAGTACGGCACCATGCTGCCCGCCGACGGGTAGTCGCCGCACGCGCCCCTGCCCCGCTTGGCCGCGATGGCGTAGTTGGGCGGGCTGAACTGGATGCCCTGCTTCTGCAGGATCGGGCCCCATGCCCGGTCCATGCACTTGCCGGTCTTCAGGATCAGCGCCTTGAGCTGGCTGTGGCTGAAGATGCTCGCGTTGCCGGCGGGGCAGCTCAGCCTGGGCAGCGCGCCGGCCCGGTACATGGTGTTGTTCTTCAGGCTCGTGTTCAGGGTGACCTTGGGCTGCTGCGGCTGGGTGGGCGTCGTCTCCGGCTCGCTGGTCTCCTGCTGGGTGGGCTCCTCGGAGTGCGACCGCGTCGGCGTCCAGATGGGGGTGGGCTCGTGGGTGGTGCTCTCCGACGGCTCGTACGTCGGGATCGCGACCGGCGTCGTCGTCTCCGAGCCCGACGAGCTCTTGAGCATCGCCGCCCCGATGACGAGCAGCACGAACAGCGCCGCGACCGACCCCACCACGGCGCCGATCACCCCGATGACGCCCATGCCCGACTTCCTGCGCTGCGGCGGCCCCCACTGCGCCGGCGGCAAGGGCGGCGGAGGTGGAGGGGGAGGTGGAGGGGGAGGCGGCGGCTGCCGGTACGGCTGCTGTCCGTAGGGCTGCTGCCCGTAGGGCGGGGGCGGGGGTGGGGGCGGGTACGCCGGCCCCTGAGGCGCCTGCGGCCACTGCGGGTGGACCGGACCCTGCGGGGGAGCTCCGGGAGGGGGCGGCGGCGGGTACGGTTGCCTGCCGCCCTGCTGCGGCCGGCGGTAGTTCGGCGGCGGCCATGGCAAGGACGGTGGCCTCTGTGGCTGCCCTGGCCCTTGTGGCGGGGGTGGATATTGTCCGTTCCCTGGCACCGTGTCTCCCCGATCACCCGGTTGTCTGGAATGGATGGCTCTGGGGTGCGACTTGCCGGACCCTTGCCAAATTTGGGGCAAAAGCATACTGATTTATCACCCGTCACGGATGTAGCAGTGCTCGGTTACGGTCCGAAATCATTCGAGGTGATCTCGGTTATCTCCCGGTCTCCGCGGCGGGCGTTGCCCTAGCTTCTTTGGCATGAATCTCCAGCAGCTCCGCTATGTGGTCGCGACTGCGGAGCACCGCACCATGACCGACGCGGCCAGATCGCTTTACATCGCGCAGCCTGCGCTGTCACGCGCGATCCGCGATCTTGAGCGAGAGCTCGGCATGACGCTCTTCGCTCGTTCCGGCCGCGGCGTGGTCGTCACCGCCCAAGGCCGTCGGGTGGTCAAGCTGGCCAGGGAGGCACTCGATGCCGTTCACGAGATCGAGGGCCTGGCCAACACCAGCGGACTCACGGACGCCGAGCTCCGCATCGCCTCCACGCCCAGCCTCGAACCCGGCCTCGCCGGACGGCTGCTCCCGGCCTACGCGGCCGAGCACCCGGGAGTACGCGTGCACATCGTCCGCTGCGACGGCAGAGACGCCGTGGTCAGCGCCATCAGGGACCAGCGGGCCGACCTCGGGCTCACCGATCTGCCCGTCCCCACCGACCTCATCACCCACCCGCTCGAGCGTCAGGAGATCGTGCTGATCTCCCCGCCCGGGCTCGACCTCCCCAATCCGGTGCCGATGGGCAAGCTGCACGGCATGCGCCTGGCACTACCGGCCCGCGGCAGCATGCGGCGCAGGGAGCTGGACGCCATGTTCGGCAAGTATGCGGTGAGCCCCGTGGTCGTGCTCGAGACCGACGAGCGCAACGGCTGGCTCAATGCCGTACGCGCCGGTCAGGCGTCGTTGCTCTGGTACCGCGGCATGGCCGAACAGGCCGCCCGCGCAGGCTTGATCGTGCGCTCGCTCGAGCCCGCCGTGCGGCGCGTCATCGCCGTCGTGCACGCCCGCCGCCGCCTTCCGCTGATCGCCCAGGACTTCCTGGCCACGGCAGAAAAGGGGACAGCGGCCTGACCAGATTCGGAACGATCCAACACCCGCACTAGAGAACGCACGCGTGCTCACGGCCTCTGCTCCGCAGAGGCGGGCTCGGTCGCCTCGATGCCGCCGCCTTCCCCCGCTCTGGTCGCTACGCTCCCGCCGCTCCTCCAGGCGGCGGCGCTCCCTCGCGGCCCGTCAGGGGGAGACGGGCAGCCGCACCACCGCCCGCAGCCCAGGAGCGGCGTCCTCCAGGACGACCGTCCCGCCGTGCGCCCGCACGGTCTCCCGTACGATGGCCAGCCCCAGCCCGGTGCCGCCCTCGTCGCGGCTGCGACCGGAATCCAGCCTGGTGAAACGGTTGAAGACGCGCTCGCGATCCTGCTCGGGAATGCCGGGCCCGTCGTCGGTCACCGTCAGAACGCCGTCCGCGGTCAGCGCCACCTCGACCTTCGACGAGGTATGACGTACCGCGTTGTCCATCAGGTTCGTCAGCACCCGGCTCAGGTCGAGGGCGTCGCCCCGCACCACGACCGGGTCGCACACCGTCAGGCGCGCCTCGGCGTACCTGTCGACGGTCTGCCGCACGACCTCGTCCAGCTCGACGGGCTCGCGCCTGGCGGGCACACCGCCCCGCTCGTCCAGCCTGGCCAGCGCCAGCAGGTCCTCGGCCAGCCTGGACAGCCGCATCGTGTCCTCCAGGACGCCCTCGGCGGTCTCCTGCCAGTCCTGGCCCTCGGGATGGCCGAGCGCGACCTCCAGCTGCAGCCTGATGCTGGCGAGGGGGCTGCGCAGCTCGTGCGCGGCGTCGGAGATCAGCGCCCGCTGGCGCTGCTCGGCCTCCTCCAGCCGGGCGAGCATGTCGTTCAGCGTGGTGGCCAGCGAGTGCACCTCGTCGCGTGACTGCGGCACCGGCAGGCGGCGGGATCGGGCCGTGTGCGTGATCTCAGCCGCGCCCCTGCGCAGTGCCGCGATCGGGCGCAGCGTACGGCCGATCATGAGCCAGCTCGCCACCGCGAGCAGCACGATCAGCGCGGGCGTGCCCACCAGCAGCACCCTGCCGGCCGTGCCCAGGCTGGTCTGGATCTCGCTGATGGGCCGGGCCGCGATCACGGTCTGCCCGCGGTCCGCGCGGAGCACGATCACCCGCAGCGGCCCGGGGATCGCGTACGGCCGGCCGTCCAGGAGCGTGGCCTGTCCGTGCTTCAGCACCTTGGCCCTGGCCGCGGCGTCCAGCAGCGGAACGAGCCGGTCGGTGCCGTACGTGACGTGCGTGATCCGCCCCTGGGCGTCGATGACCTGCACGATCGTGCCGTCGTGGGTGGTGATCGGGCTGGTCAGCGTGCCCGCGTCGGCCGCCACCCGCACGGACTGGGCCTGTTGCCTGGTGGACTGGTCCACCGTGTCCATGAGCGCCCGCTCCAGCACGCTGAGCAGCACCGATGCCGACAGGGCCAGCGCCAGCGCGAGCACGGCGGCGGCCGCCACCGTGAGCCTGAACCGCAGCCCCTGCCGCCGCCACCAGACGAGCGGGGAGTCAGCCACCGTCGCCCGCCAGGCGGTAGCCCGCGCCGCGCACGGTCTGGAGCGCGTTCCTGCCGAAAGGGGCGTCGATCTTGCGCCGCAGGTAGCCGACGTACACCTCGACGACGTTCGGGTCGGTGTCGAAGGTGTCCCAGACGTGCTCGAGGATCTCCGCCTTTGACACGACCTCGTCCCGCCGCCGGATCAGGTACTCCAGCAGCGCGAACTCCCTCGGCGTCAGCTCGATCGCGCTCTCGCCCCGCTCGACCCTGCGCCGCGCCGGGTCCAGCGACAGGTCGCCCGCCACCAGCACCGACGGCCGGCGCCCGGAGCCGCGCCGCAGCAGCGCCCGCAGCCTCGCCACCAGCACCACGTACGAGAACGGCTTGGTGAGGTAGTCGTCCGCCCCCAGATCCAGCCCGTCGGCCATGTCGTACTCACCGTCCTTGGCGGAGAGCATGAGGATCGGCACCCAGTTCTCCTCCGCGCGCAGCTGCTTGCACACGTTGTAGCCCGACAGCCTGGGCAGCATGATGTCGAGCACCACGATGTCGTAGTCGCCCTGCCTGGCCGCGTGGAGCCCTTCCTCGCCGTCGTGGGCGAGGTCCACCGCGAACCCCTCAGCTTGGAGTCCCCGCTGGAGCGCGGCGGCCATCCGCCGTTCGTCCTCGACGACAAGTACTCTCATATGGCAATTCTCCCGTTCCTGCCCTGAGATGACGCTGAGAAGACTGAGAGCCGTCTCAGACAGTCTCAGGTCTGCCACAGGATGCATCACGCAGGCTCTGAGCATCGACATACCGTTAAGGAGTGAGATGCGCAGAGGCACGTTCGTGAGGTGGGGAGTCCCGATCGCGGCCGCGGCAGTGATCGGAGCCGCGATCGGCGCCGGCCCCGTGATAGCCGCGGTGAGCGGCGACCCCGTGCTGCCGGAGCGTTCGGCGCAGCAGCTGCTGGCCGACGCCGTGGCGGCGACCAGCAAGCAGGGCGGCATCCCGCCGATGTCCGGCACCGTGCAGCAGACGGCCTCGCTCGGCCTGCCGGCGCTGCCGCAGACCGGCGCGGAGTCGCCGCTGAGCCTGCTGTCGGGCTCGCACGAGGTGAAGGTCTGGTACGGCGCCAAGGACAAGCTGCGGGTGGCCATGCCGACCCAGCTGAACGAGACCAATCTGATCGTCAACGGCGACCAGGCCTGGTACTGGGAGAGCGCCACCAACACCGCCACCAAGGTGAGCATCAAGGAGGGCGCCGGGCAGGAGCACAACCTGGCCACGCCCAAGCCGACCGACCTGACCCCGCAGCAGGTGGCCGAGCGGCTGCTGGCCAATGCCGACCAGCACACCGCGGTCCGCGTGATCAACACGGCCGAGGTGGCGGGCCGGTCGGCCTACCAGCTCGTGCTGGCGCCCAAGGACGAGGGCTCGCTGGTGCAGGAGATCCGGATCGCGCTCGACGGCGAGACGTACGTCCCGCTGCAGGTGCAGGTCTACGCCAAGGGGTCGGCCGAGCCGGCGTTCCAGGTCGGGTTCACGCAGGTGACGTTCACGCCGCCGGCGGACGAGAACTTCACCTTCACCCCGCCCGCGGGCGCCAAGGTGAAGGAGCAGACTCTCGGCACGGGCCTCTCGCAGGGCGCCGAGCAGCGCGCCGAGCACGCCAAGGACGTCGCGGGCCGGGCGAAGGTCGTGGGGCAGGGCTGGACGACCGTGGCGGTCGTGCCGTTCTCGCTGTCGGACCTGAAGGCCGGGACGCCCTCGGACGCCGGGACGCCTTCGGACGCCGGGACGCCTTCGGACGCCGGGACGCCTTCGGACGCCGGGACGCCTTCGGACGCCGGGACGCCTTCGGACGCCGGTGACGGCAGGCGCTTCGGCGGCGGCGCCGACCCGAGCGCGCTGGTCGACAGCGTGCTGAAGTCCGCCACCCCGGTGAGCGGCACATGGGGCTCCGGCAAGCTGATCAAGACCAAGCTCGTCACCGCCCTCCTGACCGACGACGGCCGCCTCCTCGTCGGCGCGGTCACCCCGGAGGAGATCACCAAGGCGGCGGGCATCAAGTGACCGCCGTCACGCAGGAAGCGGGGGCGCCCTTCGGGGCGGCCCCGCCCCCGGGGACGGACGCCGGGGAGTTCGCCATCGTCACGGAGGGGCTGACCAAGCGCTTCCGCGGCGGCCAGATCGCCGTGGACGCGCTCGACCTGGCCGTTCCGCGCGGCTCGGTCTTCGGCTTCCTGGGTCCGAACGGCTCGGGCAAGACCACCACGATCCGCATGCTGCTCGGCCTGGTCGCGCCGACGTCGGGCGAGTACTCCGTGCTCGGCCTGCCGCAGCACCAGGCCCTGCCCAAGGTGGGGGCGCTGGTCGAGGGGCCGGCCTTCTACCCGTATCTGTCGGGCTCGGCCAACCTGACGCGCTTCGACGCCGCCGACCCCACCGCCCCGCGCGGCACCGCCGGGCGGCGGATCGCCGAGGCGCTCGAGCGCGTGGGCCTGTCGGCGGCGGCCGGCAAGCGCTACCGCAACTACTCGCTCGGCATGCGCCAGCGCCTGGCCATCGCCGCCGCCCTGCTGGGGCCGCGCGAGCTGCTCATCCTGGATGAGCCGACCAACGGCCTCGACCCGCAGGGCACGCGCGAGGTCCGCACGCTGGTCAAGGAGATCGCCGCCGACGGCACCACCGTCTTCGTCTCCTCGCATCTGCTGGCGGAGGTGGAGCAGATGTGCACGCACGCGGCGATCATGCGTACCGGGAAGCTCGTGGCGCAGGGCACGATCGCCTCGCTCAGCGGCGGGATCGTGGCACGCGTCCGGGTGGAGACGCCCGACGTGGCGGACGCCGCCCGGGTGCTCGGCCGGCTCGGCCTCGCCGACGTGCGGCCCGCGTCCGGGGAAGTGACGGCCGAACTGGGCGGGCACGCGCCGGAGCGGATCAACGCCGCGCTGGTGGAGGAGGGCGTGGCCGTACGCGGGCTGGCCGTGCTGCGGCCGAGCCTGGAGGACGTGTTCGTCGGACTGACAGGGGAGGGCTTCGATGTCGACGGCTGAAACGGCAGGCCCCTTGGGACCGGCCACGTCGGCTTCGTCGCCGACGGTTGTGGCGGCGGCCACGTCGGCTCCGGTGCCGGCGGCGGGGACGTCGCCTTCGGTCTCCGTGGCCGAGACGCAGACCGCCCGGCGCACGCCCGGCCTGGTACCCGTCACGGAGACCATGCGCACCACGGAACGCCGCCGCCCACCGGAGCCACCCGCCGCCGCCCCCGCCCTGACGGGAAGGACGTGGCCGTTCTGGCGCCTGCTCGGCTCGGAACTGGGCCTGACCTTCCGCCGCCCGCGCAACCTGGTGATGCTGGCCGTGCTCGGCATCGTGCCCGTCGTCATCGGCGTGGCGCTGCGCATCGTCAGCTCCGAGGAGGGCATGGGCGGGATCATCGCGGACGTCGCGGGCAACAGCCTGATGCTGACGTTCGCCTCGTTCTCGTTCCTCGTGCTGCTGCTGATGCCGGTCGCCGTCAGCGTGGTGGCGGGCGACTCGATCGCGGGCGAGGCCGGGGCGGGGACGCTCCGCTACCTGCTGGCCGCGCCGGCGGGACGCACCCGGCTGCTGCTGGTCAAATACCTCAACGCGGTCGTCTTCGCGTACGCGGTGACCGCGGTGGTGGCGCTGACGGCCCTGCTGACCGGCCTGATCCTCTTCCCCGCCGGTCCTGTGACGCTGCTGTCGGGCACCACGATCTCGATGACGGACGGCCTGCTGCGCATCCTCATCGCCGTCGGGTACGTCGGCGCCGGGATGGCCGCCCTGGCCGCCATCGGGCTGGCGCTGTCGACCTTCACCGAGGTCTCCATCGGGGCCATCGCGGCCACCCTGGTGCTGGTCATCGTCTGCCAGGTGCTCCGGGCGATCCCGGAGCTGGGCTCGATCACGCCGTACCTGCTGCCGACCAGGTTCACGGACTTCGACGCGGTGCTGCGCAGCCCGATCGACCTGGGGGCGCTGAGGGACGGGCTGGTGACGTTCGGGGCGTACATCGTGCTGTTCGGCTCGATCGCGTGGGCGCGCTTCTCCGGCAAGGACATCACCTCCTGACGCCGCCCGGCACTGCGTACGGAGGCGCGCCCGCCACGCGGACGCGCTCGCTCCGTGCGACGGCACAGGTGGTGGCCCCGTGTACGTCCACATCGACCTCGACGTCCTGGAGCCCACCGCCTCGGCGCGACCTGCTACCCGGAGCCGGACGGCGGGCAGCCGCAGCGGCTGATCGACAGAGGCGGTGGGAGAAGCGCCCCGCCCCCGGGAGCCCCGGGTGGGCGGGACGTCGGCGGCGTCAGGAGGTGGGGCGGCGGCGGAGGCCGAGGGCGCCGATCACGATGCCGATGACGCCCACCACCAGCCCGGCCCCGCCCAGGAGGCGGGCCGTCCCGTCAGAGGTGGACGCCGAGGCGGCCACGGGAGTCACCGAAGGCGCGGCACTGGCCGGAGCGGCGGAGGCGGAGGCCATGCCGTGATGGTCGTCATCCCCGCCGGCAGCGACCAGCTTGAGCGTCGGGGCGGGGTGCTCGGCCTCCGTGCCGTCGGCCTTGGGCGGGTCGGCCCACGTCACGAGCTCGCCCCCCGAGTACGTCTGCTTTGTCGGGAACGTCAGCGAATCCGTGTCCTTGGGCAGCTGTCCCATGGACACCTCGAACTCCTGGAACTCCCCAGGATTGATCTTGCCGCCCGACCACACGATCTTGGTCACGGCCTCCTCGAGGTCGCCGTACTCGGTCTTGACCGGCTTGGGCAGCTTGCCCTGCGTGACCTTGACGTCCCAGCCCGGCAGGGGCTTGACCGACACGAACGCCAGCGGATGGTCGGTCGGGAAGTCGACCTCGATCTTGACGGTCGAGGCGTTGTCGCGCTCGTTCGGCACCCGGAACGCGACCTTGGCGAAGCCGCCCTGCTCGGCGGTGCCCGGCTGGATCGTGACGTGGGCCAGGGCCGGGATGGCGAGCCCGACGGTGAGGGCGGTGGCGGCGGCGAACACGGTCGCCGCACGGCGTACGTAGGACATGCGGAGAACTCCACTTGGTGAATGAAGGAAGGAAAGGGGTGTCAGATGGTCAGGCGGGAAGTGGAGGACCTCGCCTGGCCACGCAGTGCCGGAACTCCGGCTGGAGGGGGACGACCCTGGTCAGCACGATCGGCGCGGCAGCCCGTACGACAGGCACGGCGATCGCGGGCAGCAGCACGAGACGGCGGCCGACGAGGCGCAGCAGCGACCAGAGCGCGGCCTCGCCGCGCGCCAGCCACAGGCCCGTGATCAGCGTGGCCGTCACGTGCGTGAGCAGCATCCCGGTGGTCACGGTCAGGCCGCCCCGAGCATGGCTGTGCACGACGGCCTCCGTCGAGAACAGCCCGCGCAGCGAGAAGTAGGCCCCGCCGTCGCCCGCGAACAGCTCGTGCAGCCCCAGCTGAGCGCTCACCAGCGCGATGGTGACCGTCGCCGTCGAGCGTTCCCTGCCGCACAGCGCCAGCCCCAGCGCCGACACGCCCGCGAGCCCCAGACCGGCGGCCCACGGCGCGGGCGCCGAGCCGCCGCCCAGCATGTGGGCGAACGCGGCAAGAGCCACGCAGACGGCGGAGAAGGCGGCCGTCCGCGCGAGCCGGAGAGGGAGTTGCGCATGCATGGGTGTGCCTCATGCTCTCATGGGGCAGTCACTCATGAGACCCAGAGTACGAAGCCGACAACAACTGTCCGAAATGGGCATTTGTCGCTAGGGTCGTGCCGACCGCGTTGACATAGAGGTGAGAACGTTGCGGCACTTAGGTGGTTTGCTCATCGGGCTTGTGGTGACGGCGGCCTTGCTGGGAGGCGGCGGCTGGGCGGTTCAGCAGGTCGTCGGCAATGCGGCGGCGAACCCACCGGACAGCCAGAAGATGTGGATCGCGCTGGGCGCGATGGCCGCGATCGGGCTGGTCTACGGGCTGGTGGTGGCGGGCCGGATCTCGCCGCTCGCGACGTTCGTGCCGTCGATGGTCCTGCTGGCCTGGACGGTCGTCTACGCGCTCGACATGAACCGGGCGCTCTCCTACATCCCGAGCGAGCCGTCGGTCAACCAGCTCGTCAGGGACGCCGGCTCCGGCGCCAAGACGCTGCTGACGACGGGCGTGTACGCCCTGCTCGGCGTGGCGCTGTTCATCCCCGTGCTGATGCCGTCACGCTGGTCGCGGCGGGACGACGACCTGGACGACGACTACGAGGCCACGCCGGAGGGCAGCTACTACTGAGGCGCGACCACTACTGCGGCGCGGCCGTGTAGAGGCGGGTGACCACCTCTTCGAGGCTCGACTGCTCGGGCGCCGTGGCCATCAGGTCGTCGAGCGTTCCGTCGAACGCCAGCCGCCCGTGGTCGATCAGCATGACCCGGCGGCACAGGCGTTCGATGTCACCCAGGTCATGCGTGGTGAGCAGCACGGTCGTGCCCTGCTCGGCGTTGACGCGCTGCAGGAAGTCCCGGATGCCGGCCTTGCTCACCACGTCCAGCCCGATCGTCGGCTCGTCGAGCACGAGCACGTCGGGCGCGTGCAGCAGCGCCGCCGCCAGGTCGCCGCGCATGCGCTGCCCCAGGCTGAGCTGGCGTACCGGCGTACGGATGAACTCGCCCAGATCGAGCGTCTCGGTCAGCTCGCCGAGCCGCGACCTGAACGTGGCGCGGTCCACCTTGTACAGGTGGCGGATCAGCTCGAAGCTGTCGGCGAGCGGCAGGTCCCACCAGAGCGTCGTGCGCTGCCCGAACACCACCCCGATCCGCCGCGCCAGGGTCGTGCGCCTGCGGGAGGGGTCGAGCCCGGCCACCCGGACCCGGCCCGACGTGGGCGTGAGGATGCCGCAGAGCATCTTGATCGTGGTGGACTTGCCCGCGCCGTTGGGCCCGAGGTAGCCGACGAACTCCCCGGCCGACACGGTGAAGGACAGGTCGCGCACGGCGTGCACGACCCTCCTTTTGATCTTGAACGAGCGTCCGGCCCCGTCAAGTTCGATCATCGTCAACTCCCCGTGGATCGGTAGTGCCTGATGCCCTGCCGCCAGGCCAGCCCGGCCAGCAGGGCGAGGACCAGCGCGGCGGCCGGTCCGGCGAATCTCATGAGCTCGGGCGTGCCGAACGGGTCCGCCCGGCCGAGCACGTACAGGCCGGGCTGCCAGTTGACGAAGGCCAGCGGGAACACGTACGTCACGGCCCTGACCAGGTCGCGGGCGTAGATGCTGAGCGGGTACTGGTTGAGCTGGGCGCTGCCGTACGTCAGGGCGTTGGACACCTCGGGCGCGTCGGTCAGCACGAACTGCATCGCCCCGGCCAGCGTCCACAGCGCCGCGAAGATGACCACGCCCGTGACCACCATGACCGGGATCATCCAGGCACGCCGCCCGTCGAGGTCGAGCGCGGCGATGGCGTAGCCGAGCACGATGACCGACTGCAGGATCCGGCCGATCCTGCCGGGCACGAAGCGGTCGGTGGTGAGCTGCACCCACGCGCTCACGGGCCTGATCAGGATCGTGTCGAGCGTGCCGGCCTTGATGTGCTGGCTGACCCGGTCGATGTTGCTGACGAACGTGTCGCAGATGGCGAACGACACGCCGGCGGTGCCGTACAGGAAGAGGACCTCGTCGCGGGAGAAGCCGGCGAGGGTGGTGGTGTTGGCGAAGACGATCAGGATCACGGCGACGTCGAGGCTGGCGGTGACGACACCGAACACGATCATCAGCGCGAACGACACCGGGTACGCCGCCGCCGCGCGGGTCCAGGTCCACAGCAGCAGGAAGTACGTCCTAACCACCCTGGATCACCACCTTGTGGCGGATCGCCCGGGTGGCGAGCGCGCCCAGGCCGAGCAGGATCGCCGCCCAGAGCGCCTGGAACGCGAACGTCTCCAGGGCCGGAGCCTTGCCGAGGTAGAGGTCGGTGGGGAGCTGGACCATGGCCGCCCAGGGCAGCGACAGGGCCAGCTCGCCGAGCCGGCCGGGGAACAGGTGCAGCGGCACCATCATCCCGGAGAAGAAGGTGGTCAGGACCATCGACGCCACGGCGACCCCGCGGTCGTCGACGAGCCAGCAGACCGACAGCGCCATCAGGTAGCGCCAGCCGAAGCTGACCACGACGCCGATGGCGAGGCCGGTCAGGAACGCCAGCCACTGGCCCGGACTGGTCGGGACCCTGATCCCGAAGAGCGCCGCGCCGACCAGCATGGGCGGTATGCCGCGGACCAGGAACAGGTATGCGGCCCTGCCCAGATCCTCGGCCAGCGTCCAGAGCTGGAGCGAGGCCGGTCGGACCAGGTCGAGCGCGATGTCGCCGCTGCGGATGCGCTCGGGGAGGGTGAGCCCGCCGCCGAACAGCTGCATCGGGGCGATGAACGCCTGGGTGATGAAGCAGAACGTGATGGCGTCGGACATGTCGTAGCCGGCCAGGCCGGGGCGGGCCTGCCAGAGCGCGATGAGGATGTAGGCGCGCAGGACGCCGAACACGCTGTTGGTGAACGCGCCGGCGAGCGCGGCCCAGACGTAGGTGGCGTGTTTGCGGAAGCCGTACCGGACGAGCCGGGCATAGAGCGGTATGGTTTTGCACCTCCGGGGGGTGAGGACACGGTTACGAGCCGTGTTCGGACCCGTGCACGGGTCTGCCGATGGGGAGCACGGAATTATGTGACGGGGACCACGTGCCCCGCAACGCAATAAATTGCCCCGCCGTCCTGAGGCGATGGACGCCTGGTGAAGTGCGGCGCTGTCGGGGCAGAAGACCAATACGACGTCGTACGGGCCGGTGAGCGGGTCTTAGCTGGGGAAATATCCAGATAAGCGACGAGATGCTTACTGGCCGGTAGAACGATCTCGTTGAGGGAAGGAGATCCGTCGGAGGGTCAACATGCGGATCGACAGGGACGTGATGCCGGAGCATCCCTTGAGCTGGCAGGCCCGCGCGCTGATCGGCCTGATGCACGGCACCCTGAAGCCGGCTTCGACGCTGCTCATGCGCCATCCTCTCGCCCTGGTCTGCGCCGCCCGGCTCGGTGATCTCGGGCGGCTGGTCAGGGTGCCCCAGCCCGAGCACGTCACCATCGCGCCCGAGGCGTTCTCGGCGTGCGAGGGCGAGTGGGTGCGGGGCGGGCCGGGGCTCGACGAGCGCAAGGCGGTGCTCTATTTCCACGGCGGCGGCTACTTCTCGTGCTCGCCGCGTACCCACCGCTCCATCACCTGGCGGCTGTCGGCGGCGGCCAAGCGGCCGGTGCTGGCGCTCGACTACCGGCAGGGGCCCGTGCACCAGCTGGCGGACTCGCTGTCCGACGCGCTGGACGCGTACGACTGCCTGCTGGGACGCGACTACGCGCCCGAGGACGTCATCCTGGCGGGCGACTCGGCGGGCGGCCACCTCACGCTGGCGACGTTGCTGGCGCTGCGCGACCGGAAGCTCCCGCTGCCGGGGGCGGCCATCTGCCTCTCGCCGTGGGCCGACCTGACCGACGTCCCGCGCCGCGCGAACCGCTGGCAGGACCCCATGCTCCCGGCCGGCCGGGTGCGCTGGCTGGCGCGCCGGTGGACCTCCGGTCTCGACCCGAGTGATCCGCTCGTCTCGCCGGTGCTGGGCGACTTCACGGGGCTGCCGCCACTGATGATCGTGACCGGGTCGACCGAGGTGCTGCGGGACGAGGCCAGGAGAGTGGCCGAGCGGGCGCGCGAGGCCGGGGTCCAGGTCCGGTACGAGGAGTGGAAACACATGCCGCACGTCTTCCCGATCCTCGCGGACGTGCTGCCCGAGGCCCGGCTGGCGTTCCGGCACATGTCGCACTTCCTGCGAGCGGTGGCCGCCCGGCGCGCGGCCGCAGGGGACATTGCCGCGGCGTGAAAATTGACCACCCAGAAATTGACCACTGCCCCTTTTGAGGTGATCGGCGTACGCTGGCACCTTCAGGGAAGTGTAAGGTTAGGTATACCTAACTTTAAGTCAGGGGGCCTGTTCGATGGCTGAGAAGCCCACGGATCATCATCGAGGCGTCGTCCTGCGGACCGAGCGGCTCACGCGGAACATGGTCCGCGTCGTCGTCGGGGGAGACGGTCTGGCCGACTTCGCCACCTCCGGATTGACGGACCACTACGTCAAGCTGGTCTTCCCGTACGAAGGGGTGGAATATCCCGAGCCGTTCAGCGTGAAGACCTGCCGCGAGACGATGCCGCGCGAGCACTGGCCGCGGCTGCGGACCTACACCGTACGCGCCTGGGACCCCGACAGCCGCGAGCTGACCCTCGACTTCGTGGTGCACGGCGACGAGGGGCTCGCCGGGCCGTGGGCCGAGAATGCCGTTCCCGGCGACGTCCTGCTCATGCTCGGCCCCGGCGGCGGGTACGCGCCCGACCCCGCGGCCGACTGGCACCTCCTGGTGGGCGACGAGAGCGCGCTGCCCGCCATCGCCGCCTCGCTGGAGGAGCTGGCGGACGGCGCGCCCGCGCACGTGCTGATCGAGGTGGACGCGCCCGAGGACGAGCAGAAGCTCGAGACGGCCGCAGACGCGCGGATCACCTGGGTCTACCGCGGCGACCGCCCCGTGGGCGAGAGGCTCGTGGAGGCGGTGCGGGCGCTGGAGTTCCCCGAGGGTGAGGTGTGCGCGTTCGTGCACGGCGAGGCGGGGTTCGTGAAGCAGCTCCGCCACCACCTGCGGGTGGAGCGGGGGATCGGGATGGAGCGGCTGTCGATCTCCGGATACTGGCGGGCCGGGGCCGACGACGAGCAGTGGCGCGCGATCAAGCGCGACTGGAACCGGCGGGTCGAGGCCGAGGAGGAAGAGGCGCTCGCCTCCTAGACTCGCCAGGCATCCTGGACCCGCCAGGCCTCCTGGACCCGCCAGGCCTCCTCGACCAGCCAGGGCGGAAACACCACTTCAGACCGTCGCACCACAGCACTTACTCACCCCGGAGAAACAGCCGCCTTACCTCCAATACCCCTTATGGCAGACATGCGGAAAGCCTCCGCGGATCCGGTCACAGTGTGCTTTGCCGTGTCCCTGATCAGGAGAGGCGAGACCGGATGGCGCGTGGTGCGAGTGACATGCCTCCTGGCGTGCGGCCGCTTACGGTGGGCGACCCGGTCATCATCGGCCGGTACCTGCTCCTCGGCCGCCTCGGCACGGGCGGGATGGGAGTGGTGTATCTGGCCGAACACCCTCAAGGTGGCCTGGTAGCGCTCAAGACGCCGCATGCGGTGCATCTCAACGATGCCACGTTACGCGCCCGTTTCGCTGAGGAAGTGGCTTTCTCGCGAAGATTGGTGCCGTTCTGCACGGCGGCGGTCGTGGAGGACGGCACCGACAAGGACCGCCCGTACCTGGTCACCGAGTACATCCCCGGCCCGGCGCTCTCCCAGGTCGTCGGGGCCAAGGGGTCGCTCACGCCCGACCTCGCGTACGGCGTGGCGCTCGGCGTGGCCGCGGCCCTGGTGGCGGTGCACGAGGCCGGGCTCGTCCATCGGGACCTCAAACCGGGCAACGTGCTGCTGTCCACGCGGGGACCGCGCGTCATCGACTTCGGCATCGCGCGCGACGTCGACACGCTGGCCGCGCACACGCAGGCCGGGCAGGTCATGGGCAGTCCCGGATGGGTGGCGCCGGAGCGGCTGACGGGCGGCCCCGCGGTGCCCGCCTCGGACGTGTTCGCCTGGGGATGCCTGGTGGCGTTCGCCGCGACGGGCCATCACCCGTTCGGCGGCGGGGAGGCGGATGTGCTGACCCGGCGCATCCTGTTCGACCCGCCGCGGCTCGCGGGCGTGCCCGCGATGCTCCGGCCCGCCGTCGAGGCCGCGCTGGCCAAGGAGCCCGCCGACCGCCCCGCCTCCGCCGACCTGCTGCGGGCGCTGCTGGCCGCCGGCGGCGTGGGCGAGCCGTGGGATCTGCGGCAGGCGGTGGCCGGGGTGCTGGAGGAGATCTGGACGCCGGTGCCCTATCCGCCCGGGGGAGGCAGGGTACGTCTCGCGACGCCGCCGGAGGCGGATATGGAGCGTTCCCGCGGGCGCAGGGCGAAGGCCGGGGCGCACCTGTCGCACGCCAGCTTCGCCGCCCTCGCCACGGTCTCCATCGCGGCCGTCACGGTGATCGCGGCGGCGGGCGGCGACGGGATGAGCGTCGGGGGAGGCTCGCTGCTGCCCGGCAACCCGTCCGTCGTGCAGCCTCACGGCAGCGCCGAGTCCACCGTCCGCCCTTCGGCCAGACCCACCGGTGGCCTCCCGCCCACGCGGACCGGGGCCACGACCTCCGTGACCCCGGTCACGTCCACCCCCATGGCCTCCGCCACCCACGCGCGTACGAAGAGCCCGTCCGCCCTGCTCGACCCGTCGCCCGAGCGCAGGAACACCTTCCAGCCCCCGGCCACGGGCGGTCCTGACGTTCCGGATGATCCGGGCGAGTGCGTGAACCCGGCCGGGAGGAAGCGGGGCAGCGCGGCCAGGCGGGACTGCCCGCAGCCGTCGGGCTCGATCACCACGATCCCGCAGGACGGGCCCGGCGAGTCGCCGGACCCGACCGTGTCCGTCCCGGAGACGCCTACGGCTACCGGATCTTAGCCAGGTCGATCAGGTAGAGGTCGTTCCCGAGCGTGTAGCTGACGAGCCTGCCGGTCGCATCCGGGGACGGCATCCTGATGGAGCTGCCCTCTCCAGTGATGCCCAGGTCACCTGATCTGCCGCCGTCCATGTCGTACAGCCCCACACCCTCGGGCTTTCCATCGCCGTAGGCCGAGACGTAGAAGCGGTCCTGGGTCGGCGGGAGCAGTGGGATCATGTCGTGCGGCACGATCTTCTGGTCGGAGCCGTCGCGCTTGCGGAAGAAGGGCTCGTGTTCGGCGGTCCGGCCGGCACAGATGGTCACTCCGCAGATCCCGAGCTGCTCGCCCGGGTTCACGACGGCCGTTCTGGTCTCGCCGGTCTCCAGGTTGACGATCCGGCCGAACCTGGTGCCGTTGGGCTCGCCTCCCACCCCGGGCGTGCCGGCCCACGGCCAGGACAGCAGGTGCATCCCGGTGCCCCTGTCGACCGGTTGCACCTCCCCGCCCTCGACGGGAACGGTGAAGACGCCGCCTGTGTACAAGGAGAAGACAATCTTGCCGTCGACCAGGACGAGCCCGTCGATCCCGCTGCCGTCGTCGGCCACGTCAAGGCGCTGGTCACCGACGATCTTCGCCGTGCCGCCGGCCAGCGGCACCGCCCACAGGTGCACGACGCGGTCCTTCGTCCCAGTCCACCAGGCCACGTAACCGCTCCCCGCGGTGAAACCGGTGGCGAAGCCCACCGTGCCCTTGGGCGTCGGCACGCTGGCGATCTTGCGTGGCGCGTCGCCGTCGAGGTCGTACGCGTAGACGGCGGTCGTCCGGTCGGATCCCGCCGTGCTCGTCAGGAGCAGCGTGCGCCCGTCGATGAACGTCCACGGCCGCCACGGTCCCCCGTCCGGGCTCTTCGCCGGGATCTTCCGCACCGCCTCCGGCCAGACCTTCTGCGCCTGCGCGGCCGGCTTCTCGGAGCGCGGCCCCGAGGCGGTGACCGCCGTGATCGTGTCGCCGCCGCGTACCACGGCCAGGGTGCCGCCCGCGACCAGCACGACCGCCGCCGCGGCCAGCGCCATCCGCGCCCGCTGCCTCCGGTGCCGGTGGATCTGCTCGAGCTGCTGCGGCAGCAGGGCCGGCAGCCGGGGCGCCTGCTCGGCGGCCTGGCCGAGCGTCCTGCGCAGATTCTGCTCAACGTCGGTCATCGTACGTTCCCCCTCGTCAGCGGCTCGGTCGGGATGGCGGCGCGGAGCTTGTCCAGCGCGCGGGAGGCCTGGCTGCGTACGGTGCCGCGCGAGATCCCGAGCACGCCGGCGATCTCGGCGTCGTCGAGCTGCTCGTAGTAGCGCAGCACCAGCACCGCGCGCTGCTTGCGCGGCAGGCCGGCCAGCGCCTGCCACATCCGGCGCTCGTCGCCGCTGGGCAGCGGGTCGTGGTGCGCGCCTTCCGGCAGGTCCCACGCGAGCAGCTCGCGCCTGCGCCGCCGCCAGACGGCGATGTGCAGCCGGGCCATCGTGGTGCGCGCGTAGCTCTCCGGGTTCTCCTTCGAGCGGAGCCGGGGCCAGGCGCCGCGTAACTTCAGCAGCGCCTCCTGGACCAGGTCGGCCGCGTCATGCGGATTGCCGGCCAGGACATATCCGTAGCGCAGCAGCGCGTCGCCGCGTTCGGCGACGAACTCCGCGAAACGGGGATCAGCTTCCAACACCCCTCGCCCTTCGTCGTTTCCTTCACCTCCGAGAGGAGCAAGGTGCGGAAACTGTTGCACGAGAAAGGCCGCGCCAGTGCTGGGGGAGCACTGGCGCGGCCGTCGCCGGGGGCCGCCGCATGCCCGGAGGGCGGTCCGGCGAGCTCAGTGGGCGAACTGCTCCTCCTCCGTCGAGCCCTTGAGCGCGGTCGTCGAGGAGTCCGGCGCGACGGCCGTGCTGACCAGGTCGAAGTAGCCGGTGCCGACCTCGCGCTGGTGCCGGGTGGCCGTGTAGCCGCGCGACTCGGCGGCGAACTCGGCCTCCTGCAGCTCCACGTACGCCGGCATGCCGTCCGTCGCGTACCCCTGGGCGAGGTTGAACATCGAGTAGTTCAGCGAGTGGAACCCGGCGAGCGTGATGAACTGGAACTTGTACCCCATGTGTCCCAGCTCCCGCTGGAACTTGGCGATGGTGGAATCGTCGAGGTGCTTCTTCCAGTTGAACGACGGCGAGCAGTTGTAGGCGAGCATCTGGTCGGGGTACTCGGCCTTGATCGCCTCGGCGAACTCGCGGGCCACGTCCAGGTCGGGCGTGCCGGTCTCCATCCAGAGCAGGTCGGAGTACGGCGCGTACGCCAGGCCGCGGGCGACGCAGGCCCGCACCCCGTTCCTGACCCGGTAGAAGCCCTCCGCGGTGCGCTCGCCGGTGGTGAACTCCTGGTCGCGCGGGTCCACGTCGCTGGTCAGGAGCGTCGCGGCCTGTGCGTCGGTCCGCGCGATGATCAGCGAGGGGACTCCGGCGACGTCCGCGGCGAGGCGGGCGGCGTTCAGGGTCTTGATGTGCTGGCCGGTCGGGATGAGCACCTTGCCGCCCAGGTGGCCGCACTTCTTCTCCGAGGCGAGCTGGTCCTCCCAGTGCACGCCCGCAGCCCCGGCCGCGATCATGCCCTTCATGAGCTCGAACGCGTTGAGCACCCCGCCGAAGCCGGCCTCGGCGTCGGCCACGATGGGCGCCAGCCAGTACGGGCTGTCGGAGCTCCCCTCCGACCAGGCGATCTGGTCGGCGCGCAGCAGCGCGTTGTTGAGGCGGCGCACGACGGCGGGGACGGAGTTGGCCGGATACAGGCTCTGGTCCGGGTACGTCTGCCCGCCCAGGTTCGCGTCCGCGGCGACCTGCCAGCCGGACAGGTAGATCGCCTTCAGACCCGCCTTCACCTGCTGGACCGCCTGGTTGCCGGTCAGCGCGCCGAGGGCGTGCACGTAGTCCTCGGTGTGCAGCAGGTCCCACAGCCGCTCGGCGCCCAGCCGGGCCAGCGTGTGCTCCTCCTGCACGCTGCCGCGCAACCTGATCACGTCCTCCGCGCGGTACGTGCGCTCGACGCCCTCCCAGCGAGGGTGGTTCTCCCATTCGTCCTGCAGCTGCTCAGCAGCTCCCTTGAGGCGATCGATCATGGTTCACTCCTTTTCGTCCCCTGGGGCTCACGCCGAGTCTGTGCCCCCGCAGGCCGGGTCAATAGTCGAGCGTGGGCAGAAGAATCGCGTAATTTTCCTGAACGTGCATTACTCGCGGGTATTCAACTGTGAAGAAATCCATACTTTTCCCTTTGGCCTAGACCAATCCGAGTGACCGAGGACCTGCCGTAAGGCTCTAGAAAATGGGCCGAATTTCTGCCTAAGATGCCCGCATGGCGCCCTTGCTAGGTGAAGAACCGCTGTCTTTGACGCAGGAGCTCGATCTCATCGCGTTTGGCCAGCGCCTGCGCCACCTGCGCAAACAGCGCGGTCTCACCCTGTCGGACCTCGGTTCGCGCGTCAGCAGGGCGCCCAGCCAGCTGTCGCTCCTGGAGAACGGCAAGCGTGAGCCGAAACTCTCGCTGCTGAAGGCGCTGGCCGCCGCCCTGGGCGTGCCCGTCGAGGAGCTGCTGCGCCGCCAGGCGCCCAACCGCCGCGCGCAGCTCGAGATCGCGCTGGAGGAGGCGCAGCGCGACCCCATCTACGCCGCGCTCGGGCTGCCGCGCCTGAAGGTCTCCGCCCGCGTGCCCAACGACGTGCTCGAACACATTCTCGGCCTGTACGGAGAGCTGCGCGCCCGGCAGGCCCGCGGCACCGCCACCCCGGAGGAGGCCAGGGTCGCCAACGCCGAGCTGCGGCGCAGGCAGCGCGAGGTGGGCAACTACTTCGGCGAGATCGAGCAGGCCGCCGCCAAGGCGCTCGACGCGGTCGGCTACCGTACGGGCGCCCTGTCCCAGAGCATGATCCAGAGCCTGGTCACGCATTTCGGCTACACGGTGCACACCGCGCAAGATCTGCCGAGGTCCGTACGTTCCATCACAGACCTCCGCAACCGCCGCATCTACGTCAAACACGAGCAGCTCGGCATGCACACGCCGCGCACCATCCTGCTCCAGACCCTCGGCCACCTCGCCCTCGGTCACGGCAAGCCGCGCGACTTCGCCGACTTCCTGCGCCAGCGGACCGAGGCCAACTACTTCGCCGCCGCCGTCCTGGTCCCCGAGCGGGCCGCCGCGCTCTACCTCCAGGAGGCCAAGGCCGACCGGGCGCTGTCGGTGGAGGACCTGCGGGACGTCTTCGCGGTCTCGTACGAGATGGCCGCTCACCGCTTCACCAACCTCGCCACGCACCACCTGGGCCTCGTCTGCCACTTCGTGCGCAACGACGCCGGCGGCACCATCTACAAGGCGTACGAGAACGACGGCATCGTCTTCCCGGCCGACGAGCAGGGGGCCATCGAAGGGCAGCGGATGTGCCTGCAGTGGTCGGGGCGGCAGGTGTTCGCCTCGCCCGACCGGTTCTCGGTGTACTACCAGTACTCCGACTCGCCCACGGGGACCTATTTCTGCGTGGCGCACGTGGATCCGTCGCGCGAGCGGGACTTCGCGATCACGCTGGGGGTGCCGTACAAGGAGTCGCGCTGGTTCAGGGGCCGCGAGACCACCAATCGCACCAGATCCCGCTGCCCCAACGGCGACTGCTGCCGCCGCCCGCCCGCCGAGCTCTCCGAGCGCTGGGAGGGGTACGCCTGGCCGTCCGCCCGTGCCAACTCCCACGTGCTGGCCGCGCTGCCGCCGGGCTCGTTCCCGGGGGTGGACGAGGCCGACGTGTACACGTTCCTGGAGCGGCACGCCACTACCGCATAAGCTGAAATGTGGGATACCGGGGGAGGTGTCGCATGCTTTCTGAAGTGCGGGGATGGTTGCGGCGCCGTACGTCGTCCGCCGCGGACTGGCCGCTCCGGGACCTCAAGGCCGTCAAGGGGCGGACCACGGTCAGCGTGGTGCTCCCGGCCCGCGACGAGCGGGAGACCGTGGGCGAGATCGTCAGAGTGATCCGGCGGGAGCTGGACGGGCTCGTCGACGAGATCGTGGTGATCGACTCCCGTTCCTCCGACGACACGGCGCTCGTGGCCGCGCGCGCGGGGGCCTGCGTGCACGCCCAGGACGAGATCCTGCCGCAGCTCACGCCGCTGGACGGCAAGGGCGAGGCGCTGTGGAAGTCGCTGGCGGTGACGTCGGGGGACGTGCTGGTGTTCGCCGACGCCGATATCCGGAAATTTCGCGCTTCCTTGATATTCGGCCTGCTAGGGCCGCTCCTCGCGGACCCCACCGTGGTGTACACGAAGGGGGTCTATGACCGCCCCTTGTACGACACCTCCAACGGCGGCGGCCGCGTCACCGAACTCGTGGCCCGCCCGCTGATCAACCTCCACTGGCCGCAACTGGCCGGTTTCGTCCAGCCC
Organism: Nonomuraea sp. NPDC050786; assembly: GCF_040654115.1. NCBI lineage: Bacteria > Bacillati > Actinomycetota > Actinomycetes > Streptosporangiales > Streptosporangiaceae > Nonomuraea > Nonomuraea sp. NPDC050786. The sequence goes on along the minus strand of NZ_JBFAHJ010000008.1, from coordinate 38,498 downwards.
CTGGCCGGCGAGTACGCCGGCCGCCGCTCGGCCCTGGAGCGGGTGCCGTTCCTCACCGGGTACGGCGTGGAGCTCGGGCTCCTGATCGACCTGCTGGAGCTCGCCGGGCTGGACGCGCTCGCCCAGGTGGACCTGGGGTCGCGCGAGCACGCCCCGCAGTCGACCGAGGCGCTCGGGGGCATGGCGTCCCAGATCATGCTGGCCGCCTGGTCGCGGCTGCGGCGGCAGGGCAAGATCCGCGGCTGTCACGAACCCTCGGTGCGGCTGGCGCAGTTCCGCAGGGGGCTGGACGGGCACGACGTCCTGCTGCGCGACATCGGGATAGGCGAACGCCCACCCATGATCACCATAACCCCGTGAGCTCACGTCATGCCGCCGGCCCGGATTCCGGGCGTACGGACGTCGTTGCGTGGGCCACCACGACGAGCACGATCATCACCACCGCGATCAGCGGCAGCGCCAGGCCGGTGAACGGCGTCGCCAGCACCGCGGCCACCCCTGCGAGACAGGAGCCGTCCACCAGCCGGCCGGGGCGATGCGGCCGCAGGTGCACCAGCCACAGGCTGGCCAGGAAGACGGCCACCGGTACGGCGACCGCCGCCCCGGCCGCCACGGGGCCGATGTGCGCCTCATGGGTGGCGAAGTCGACGCTCACCGCCAGTCCCGCGCCGATCGCCGCGGCGGAGGTGAAGATCAGATAATGGCCGTACCCCCAGCGGAAAGCGGCCCTGCTCGACGTCAGCAACAGGTGGGCGGGCCGGGAGAAGTACAGCCACCACATCGCGAAGACGATGACCATGCCGCTGAGCGCCACCGTGAGTAGCGGACCCGCGTCGAGCCGCCGCGCCAGCCCGCTCTGGACGGCGATGGTGGCCGCGAGGATGGACTCGCCGAGGACGATGATCGTGAACAGGCTGTAGCGCTCGGCGATGTGATGCGGATGCCAGGTGGTGGACCAGAACCGCTCCGCCCAGAGCGGCACCGCCAGCTCTGCGACCACCAGTACGAAGAAGGCCGCCAGCCCCAGCTGCTCCGGCAACGCCAGCCGGGCGATCCAGCCGGCCTGGACCGCCGTCACGCCGAACGCGTACCGCAGCGCGCTGCGCCGCCCCTCGATGTGCCCCCGGGCGGCGCGCAGCCAGAGCAGCACGAGCGCCATGCGCATGACCGCGTACCCCAGGGTGACCAGGGCGAAGTCCCTGTCCTGCATGGCCCGCGGGATCCCGGCGGCGAGGATGAGCACCCCGGCCATCTGCACGAAGATCAGCAAGCGGTATGACGTGTCGTCGGTGTCGTACGCGGAGGCGAACCAGGTGAAGTTCATCCACGCCCACCAGATCGCGAAGAACGCCATCGCGTAGCCGAGCACGCCCGTGCCCGCATGCCCCTCGGACAGCGCGTGATGGAGGCTGGCTGCGGCCTGCGCCACGGCCACCACGAAGCAGAGATCGGACAGGAGCTCCAGAGGGGTGGCGACCCTGTGTGGCTCGGCGGGGTCACGCCCGGCCATCCTTCGCCACAGCGGCGCCCCGCTCCCTGTGCCCGTCATCACCGTGTTCCTCTCGCTACCGCATGACGTGGCGCCCTCATCGTGCCGCGCCGCTCCTCCGAGTCGCCGGACCCGCAAGCCGACGTCACTTGAAGCCGGCCGCCACGATCTCGGCGATCTGCTCCCGCATGGCCTCGTGGTCGTCCGCGGCATCCCCCAGGATGATCCGTCCGAGCTGCGGCAGCATCGACGGCAGCAGGGCCAGCCCCGTCAGCAGGAACACCATCCGCGCCACCCTGGGCGAGGGCTCCACCCCCAGTCCCTCCGCCAGCGAGCGCGTCTTGCGGCCACATCGCTCCACCCGTGCCTCCTGGCCGGGGAGCAGATCGGGGCCGCGGTAGTTGAGCGCCTCCCACATCAGCAGCCGTACCAGCTCGGGATGCGTCTGGTAGTAGTCCCTGAGCTTGGCCACGTAATCCGCTGGGTCGCCGCCGGGGAGCGCGATCTGAGTGGTCAGATCGTCGAGCGCCTCGGTGATGACGGCGTCGAACAGCTTCTCCTTGCTGCCGAAATGCCCGTAGATGCGCTCCTTGTTGACGCCGGCGCGCTCGGCGATGCGATCCACGCGGGCGCCCGCCACGCCGTACGCGGCGAACTCCTCCCGCGCGGCTTCCAGCAGGGCGGCGCGCGTGGCGGCGGTGGAGACCTTGGGTGCCATGCCGCCCATCATAGCCACCAACTAGTTGGTTGCAATTCAACCATTCAGTTGGCATCCAACTAGTTGGTTGGTGTACCGTCCGGAGACATGGCGATAACCACTCCTTACGCGCCGCCCACCGTCGCGGCGACCGCACCGGCCCGCGCCCCGTTCGGGCGCACGATGACGGCGTTCACCCTCACTGCCGTGCTGGTCAGCGGCCAGTTGTACGTCGTGATCCCCCTCCTGCACGACATGGCCGCCGGCTGGGGGGCCTCGCCGGGCGGCCTGACCTGGCTGGTGACCGCGTTCGGCATCGGGTACGGCGCCGGCTTCCTGGTGTTCGGCCCGCTTTCTGACCGCTATGGGCGCCGCAGATTGCTGATGATCGGACTGCCGCTGGCCGCGCTCACCTCGGCGGCGGTGGCGTTGAGCCCGTCCCCCGAGGCGGCGTTCGCCTTGCGGGCGATCCAGGGGCTGGCGGTGGCGATGTTCCCGCCCGCCGGCATGGCGTACCTGGCGGAACGGGTCGATCCGCGCCGGCGGGTGGTCGCGATCGCGGCGGTGACCGGCGCCTTCCTGGCCTCGGCCGTGGTGCTCCAGGTCGCCGCCCAGGTGCTGGTGGACGCGATCGGCTGGCGCGGGCTGTTCCTGCTGTCGGCGGCCGGTTTCGCCCTGGCCTCCCTGGGCGTGCGCGCGGTCATGCTGCCCGACCTGCCGCGCCAGGGCGCCGGCTCGCTGCTGTCGGTCTATCGCGCGGTGCCGGGCCTGCTCTTCCACCGCGTCCTCGGGCTCCGGTACGTCGCCACGATCATGCTGATGGTGGGCTTCGTGGCCGTATACACCGGTCTGCAGATCTACGGTGTGACGTCCTCCTCCGACCTGCTGACGCTCCGAGCGGCCGGGCTCCCCTCGATCGTCCTGGTGCCGCTGCTCATGCCGTGGCTGGCCCGCATCCCCACGACGATCAGGGCCGCGGCGTTCATGGCGGCCGGCGCCCTCACGCTCGCGGCCGTGGGCCTGACCGGCGCGGCCGCGCTGGTGCTGCTCCTCGCCGTCTACGTCGCCGCCATCACCGGCGGCCTGCCCAGCATGAACGAGTCCGTCTCCGCGGGCGCCGGCCAGGCGCGGGGAACCGCGCTCTCGCTCTTCTCCTTCGCCCTCGCGGTCGGCGGCAGCGTCGGACCGCAGGTGGCCGCCGCGTTCGGGGGATTCACCCCGCTGATGTACGGCCTCGCGATCGGCATGGCGCTGGCGGCCGTGGCCGTACTCGTGTCCGCGAGAGCGCCCAGACGCTGAGGCCGGGGCATTCCGCCCCATGGCTACCGGCCGGTAAGGTGTTACCAACGGTAACGTGTCGGAGGAGAGTACGCACATGGCCGGCTTCTGCCTGGAGCCCAGCGCTGACGTGGTCGAGGTACGCGACTGGGTGCACGAGTTCGCCCGCGACGTGATCCGCCCGGCGGGCGCCGAGTGGGACGAGCGGGAGGAGACCCCCTGGCCGGTCATCCAGGAGGCCGCCAAGATCGGCCTGTACTCCCTCGACTTCTTCGCCACCCAGTGGTTCGAGGAGAGCGGGCTGGCGCTGCCCGTGGCGTTCGAGGAGATCTTCTGGGGCGACGCGGGCATCGGCCTGGCCATCGTCGGCACCGGCCTGGCCGCCGCCGCCCTCGCGGCGAACGGCACCCCGGAGCAGATGGGGGAGTGGCTGCCGCAGATGTTCGGCACTGAGAACGACGTCAAGCTGGGCGCGTTCTGCGCCTCGGAGCCGGACGCCGGCTCCGACGTCGGCGCCATCCGCACCCGCGCCGTCCACGACCGGGGCGACTGGGTGCTCGACGGGGTCAAGACCTGGGCCACGAACGGCGGCATCGCCGACGTCCACGTCGTCGTGGCCTCGGTCGACCCGGCACTCGGCGCCCGGGGCCAGGCGTCCTTCGTCATCCCGCCCGGCACGCCCGGGCTGTCCATGGGCCAGAAGTTCCGCAAGCACGGGATCCGCGCCTCCCACACGGCCGAAGTGGTCCTGGAGGGCGTGCGCGTGCCTGGCTCCTGCCTGCTCGGCGGCAAGGAGAAGCTGGACGCGCGGCTGGCGCGCGTACGCAATGGCGAGCGGGCGGGCGAGCAGGCGGCGATGCGCACGTTCGAGACCACCCGCCCGACGGTCGCCGCCATGGCCGTAGGCATCGCGCGCGCCGCCTACGAGTACGCCAGGGACTACGCCCGCGAGCGGGAGCAGTTCGGCCGCAAGATCGGCGAGAACCAGGCGATCGCCTTCCTCCTCGCCGAGATGGCCACGCGGGTGGACGTGGCCCGCCTGCTGACGTGGCGGGCGGCCTGGATGGCGCGCAGCGGCCGGCAGTTCACGCAGGCGGAGGGGTCGATGTCGAAGCTGGTGGCGGGGGAGACGGCGGTGTGGGTGACGGAGCAGGCGATCCAGATCCTGGGCGGCGCCGGTTACACCAGGGAGCACCCGGTCGAGCGCTTCCACCGGGACGCCAAGATCTACACGATTTTCGAGGGGACATCGGAGATCCAGCGGTTGATCATCGGCCGCGCCGTCACCGGCCTGCCCGTTCGCTGATCGCGTCGTCGGGAAGAACATCGTCTTCCGTCCCCTGTTCCGTCAGCCCGGGAACACGGGGGCGGAGCAGGCGATCATCGATGGCGCGGCGGGGCCGCTCGTGCGATCCGGGCATCATGTGCGCGTAGGTTCTCAATGTGAATCCTGGATCTTTGCGTCCCAGGTACTCGGCCAGCTCCTTGATCGACACGCCATCGACCAGAGCCACGCTGGCGTAGTAATGCCGGAGCTGGTGAAGCCCTTCCTACCGGGTCGTGTCGAACCGTCGGCGTGCCCGCTCATCTCTGTCAGGAACAGGTATGACTCCGGCAGCCCGCCACCAAGGCTGGTTTCCAGACCACCTCGCTGTAGCTGCGCGCCTTCGGGATCGCGCAGCCGCGCCCTGATCGTCCGAGCGGCCAACCAACCGGGCGCGGCGGTAGTCCAACTCCGCGTGAGCAACCCACTGATCGACGGGGACCCGCAGCGGCTCGGCGCGTACTGGCTGGCCGGGCGGCTGGGCGCGGGCGGCCAGGGCGTCGTGTACGAGGCGTACGACCAGGCCGGCACGCGGGTGGCGGTCAAGGTGCTGCGCGGCGACCTGGCCGGCCAGAAGGAGTTGCGGGGACGCATGGCCAGGGAGGTCGTCGCGGCGCAGCGGGTGGCCTCGTTCTGCACCGCCCGGGTCCTCGGCGCCGATCTCGACGGGCCCAGACCGTACATCGTCAGCGAGTACGTCGAGGGCGCAAGCCTGCGGGAGGCCGTGACGGGCGGCCGGCGCTTCGCCGGGGACGACCTGCACCGGCTGGCCACGGCGATCGCCACCGCGCTGACCGCCGTCCACGACGCCGGAGTCGTCCACCGCGACCTCAAGCCCGACAACGTGCTGCTCGGGCCCGACGGGCCCCGGGTGATCGACTTCGGTGTGGCCAGGACGCAGGAGATGTCGCTCACGACGACCGGGGTGGTGGCGGGCACGCCCGGCTACATGGCGCCCGAGGCGTTCTCGGGGGAACGCGTGGGGCCGGCCGCGGACGTGTTCGCGTGGGGCGCCGTAGTGCTGTTCGCCGCCACCGGGGCGGACCCGTTCTCGGGCGAGTCGCTGGGCGCGGTCATGCATCGGGTGCTCTCGCACGAGCCCGACCTCGCCGCGCTGCCCGGCTCGCTGCGCGGCCTGGTCCGCGCGGCGCTGGCCAAGGACGCGGCGCGCCGCCCGCGCTCGCGGGAGCTGCTGCTGGGGCTCCTCAATGCGGACGGCCTCACCGTACGGGCGGACGGATCGGCCGTACGGGCGGACGGTCTCGCCGGGCCGGACGGGGCGGCGGGGGAGACGGCGCGGCTGCTGGCGCGCGGCGCGGACGACGGCGGGCGGCTCGGCGTGCCCGGCGACGACCCGGCGCTCGGGGTCATCGCCGAGGACGCCTACGCCGCCCTCTCGCCCGCCGACCGGGAACTCGTGCCGGACGTCTTCCTGCGCCTGGTCACGGTCACCGAGGACGGCTTCCTCATGCCGCGTGAGGCGCGCAGGGCCGAGCTGCCGGGCGACGCCGATCGCGTGCTGGCCGCGTTCGCCTACCTCGTGTCGGCCGTGGACGGCGGCGAGCGGCTCCGGCTGCTGCGGCCCGCCCTGCCGCTGGCCTGGCCCCGGCTGCGCGCCTGGATCGCGGCCAACCGGGACGGGCTGTCCATCCACCGGCAGATCTGGACGGCCGCCGAGCGCTGGGAGGAACGCGGGCGCAAGGACGCCGACCTCCTGCACGGCAGCTCCCTCGACGACGCGCTGCGCTGGGCCGCCGCCGAACGCCGCAACATCACCCTCACCCCCGCCGAGCGGGACTTCCTGGAGGCCGGCGCGGCGCTCACCAGGCGCCGCTCGCGGCGCACCAGAGCGCTGGCCGCCGGCCTCGGCGTGCTGCTGGTGGTGTCGCTGGTCGCGGGCGGCCTCGCGGTACGGCAGAGCGTCACCCTGGCCGAGCAGGGCGAGACGCTCGCCTGGCAGCGCGACACGTCCGAGTCGGCCCGGCTGGCGGGCGTCGCCGAGTCGGTGCGCGGCCGCGACCCCGTGCTCGCCATGCTGCTCAGCGCCGCGGCCGGACGGCTCTCGCCCACGGCCGAGGCGCGGTCGAGCCTGTTCGCCTCGCTCGCCGACCAGGCCACCGGCGCCTTCCACGACCCCGCGACGGGCCCGGACGTGGCCCGCGCGCTCAGCGCCGACGGCCGCACGCTGGTCAGCGTCAGCCCCGGCGAGGCGCGGATCTGGGACGTGGCGACCGGCCGCCGCACGGGCGGCTTCACCGGCGCCCTCACCACCCCCGGCCGCCCCGCAGCCCGGTTGCGGCAGGTCGCGGTCAGCGAGGACGGCCGCCTGCTGGCGGTGGCCGACACCAAGGGCGTGGCGCTGTGGAACCTCGCCACCGGCGCCCGGGTGGGCCCGCGCGTGCCCGCCGCCGAGGACTTCGACCTGGAGGTCTCCTTCAGCGGCGGCCTCCTCGTCATCGACATCGGACAGGGCAAGATCATCCGCGACCCGCGCACCGGCCGGAGCACCATGCTGCCCGAGCTGGACAAGGTGGCGGTCCACCCCGGCGGCGACTACGTCGTGGCGGGCGGCAAGCGGTGGGCGCTGCCCTCCGGCAAGGCCCTGCCGGGCTTCCCCGGGATCTGCTCGGACTGCGCCACCCGGCCGAGCTTCAGCCGCGACGGGCGGCGGCTGGCCATCGGCGACGACAGGGGGCTCACCGTCTTCGACACCCGCACCCGCGAGGAGCTGGTCTTCTTCGAGAACTGGGGCCGCAAGGTGGCACCGGTGTTCGACCGGGACGGCCGGATGCTCGCGGAGCTGGGTACGACGCTGCGGCTCTACGACGTGGACGCCGTCGAGCCGCTGATGTACGAGCGCACGCCACCCGAACTGGCGACCGCGATCGGGTTCGGGCCGGACGGAGTGCGGTACCTGAGTGGGGACACGGTCGTCACGCTCCCGCCGTACACGGTAGAGGCGGAGCCCGTGGACGAGGCGGAGCTCGACCCGAGCGGCCGACTCCTCGCCTCCCACATGCTGAAAGCCTCCGACGTGCGGCTGGCCGACACCCGCGCGTGGGACGCGGCCCGCGCGCGGACGGCCGGGCGGGCGCTGGCGGCCGGCCCGTCGGCCCCGTACGACAGCGAGCTCACCTTCAGCCGCGACGGCCGCCGGCTCGCGCTGCGGCGCAGCGCCGACGTCGTCGTCTGGGACACCGCCACGGGCGGCGAGCTGGCCAGGGTGCCGCTCACCGGCAACACCGACGGCGCCCTTCCCGGCCCGGCCGGGCTGTGGACGGCGGAGGCCAAGACGTTCACCCTGTGGGCGCTGCCCGGCGGGCGGCGGCTCAAGCAGGTGTCCAGGCCGCGCCTGTCCGGCTGGACGGTGACCGCGCGGGGCCGGCTGGTCGGGCTGGACGCGGACCGGCTGCGCATGGTCGACCTGGAGAGCGGGCAGCCCTACGGGCCGCGGCTGCCGTTCCCGGGCGCGACCGAGGACGTCTGGTTCGACGCGGACGCGAAGCTGGTCGCCGCGGACTTCGCCGGCAAGGTCGGCGTCTGGGACACCCGCACCGGGGCCCAGGTGGGCGACTGGCTGCGGGAGTGGGAGGCGCCGTGGGCGGCGGCGTTCTCGCCCGACGACCGGCTGTTCGCGTTCGCGTCGCAGAACAAGACGCTGACCGTCTGGGACGTTGGGCGTGGGCAGCCGGTCGGGCCCGTGGTGCGGCTGACGGACAGCGCGGGGTCGGTCGTCTTCACCGGGGACTCGGCGGAGGTCGTGGCGATCGGCCGCAAGGCGCGGCTGACCCGGCTGCCCGTGGCGGTCGGGCCGCTCATCGAGGCGGTCTGCGCCCGGGGTGGGCGGAGCCTCACCGCGGCGGAGTGGGCGCGGTACCTCCCCGGCCGGGCGTACCGGCCGGGGTGCTGACCTCACCGGCGCCCGGGCGCCGTCATGACCGGGACGTCGCCACCCGGGCGCCGTCATGACGGAGGGTCGTCAGCCCTGGCCGGACCAGTACGCCTGGGCGCGCTGCCAGGCCGCGGCGCCGACCGCCCGGCCGAGGGCGCGGCCCTGCAGGTCGCCGGCGCGGAAGTGGATGCCGCCGTAGCGCCGCGACAGCCCGGCCTGGTCGGCCGCCTCGGAGAAGGTGTCCCAGCGCAGCGTCACGTCGGCGGCCGGGGTGACGCCCGGCTCGACCTGCGACGAGCCCTTCGCGATCACGGCCTGGCCGCCGAACGCGTCGCGGCCCGTGAAGCTCCGCAGCACCTCGGCCGCCGCTCCGCTGAACGTGCTGTGCCCCGAGACGTACTCCGCGAACGGCGGCGTCGGGAACGTCGGCACCTGATAGGGCACCCAGGTGGCGCCGTCGATCACCCGGCCGCCCCAGGTGGGGATCCGCCGGCCCTGGTACAGGTAGCGGACCGCGGTGATCGGACGGGCGGAGTCGTGGTCGCGCTTGACCTCCCAGGCGGCGATCCCGGCGTCCATCTCCGAGTTGGCCAGCGCGAAGAACATCTTCACGTCCTCGTCCAGGCCGTGCCCGTCGCGCGCCGACACCTGCTGGGCGAACAGGCACCAGTGGCCGGGCGGGGTCTCGCTGTTCGGGCCGTCGGCCCAGTACTCGGCGATCGCCTTCTGGCGGTCGGTCAGCGCCGCCGTGCCCGCCACGATCTCGGCGGCCTGCGCGCGGAAGGCGGCCGTGCCGTTCGCCGATGGCGCGGGCACGCCGTCGGCGAGGGCGCGGGCCCGGCCGCTGAAGGACGCCACCCCGCCCCAGTGGGGCGCCAGGAACGGCGGCGTCACCAGCACCCCCGCCTTGTTGCGGTACGTGAGCGGCTGCCAGCGGCTCGGGTCGTTGACCGAGGTCAGGGGATCGGCGACGACCATCGGGGCATTGACCGGGGCGTAGCCGGTGGTGTCGGCGTAGCCGCCGAGCTGGTTGGAGCCGTCAGTGTGCCGGTGGTCGAGCACCGCCGCGCAGGCGGCCAGGCCGGTGCGGGCGGGCTGGCCGGACGTGTCGGCCGGGTCGTAGCCCAGCTCGTTCATCAGGGCGTCGAAGGCGGGCCGCGCCGCCGGGTAGAGGTCTGCGGCGGCCTGATGGGCGGCGTAGCTGACGGCCTCGGCGCGGTTGGCCTCGGTGCGCTCCGGCTCGGGCCGGCGCAGCGAGCCGCCCAGCCGGGTGCCGACGGCGACCGCGTCGTAGGCGGCCCACGCGTCGTACGCGCAGGTGTGGACCACGGCCAGGGCCCTGGCCACCTGCGGCGGGCCGAGGGTGCCGGTGCGCACGGCGGACAGCACCGCCTCGTTCCACCGCACCACGACGTTGCGCCCGGCCCCGGTGTGCGCCCCCGCGGACGCCAGGGAGGCCGTCGCCGGGTGGGCGGGGGCGGCGGGCAGGAGGAGCGTGGCGGTGGCCGCCACGGTGAGCGCGAGCGCGCGTAAGGACGTCCGGTCGGGCATGGCAGATCTCCTCGCGTAGCGGGCCCCCGTGCACCTGGCCTGGCGATCATGCCACGCTCGAACGCGCATTCGAACTAACTCGAAGGTGGGTGTTGCCTATCCCGTGTTGTCTGTCCCTTCTTGTCTGTCCGGGTGTCGCTCGGCCGGGTGTCGCTCGGCCGGGTGTCGCCCGGTCAGGGGAGCGGGTGGTCGGTGTGGGGGTTGGCGGCGGCGCCCTCGGTGCTGAGGAGCACGAGCGCCGCGTCCGGTCTGAGGCCGAGGCCCGCGCGGCGCCACCAATGCCTCGTGGGACCTGAGGAGATCAATCCGGAGAAAATTCTGGGCGTGGTACCTGACCGGCCGTTGCCATACTGGGGTTGGGGAGTGATCCCCGACCCGTATGGGCGGTTGTTCGACGGCGACGACAGGGAAACACCGGTCCCCGACCCACCGCTCTCGCCGTGGCCGTGGGCGAACGCGCCTGCACCTACCACCGTCACCACGCACTGCCCAGGCCGGTAGGGCTGTCACAAACCGCTTGTTGTAGCCGGGCTGCTGGGGCAGTAGGGGAAGAGGTGGCGCAGGTGGGCATGGGCATGGCGGAGCGATTGGCCTCGGAGGTGAAGCCGAGTATGGCCTGCATCATGGCGAGGGTGACCAGTTCGGCATCACTCAGGCGGTGCGTGATGTCGACCGGCGTGCGCCACGGCGTCAGGTCGGGATGCTCTTTCAGGATGTCGTCGGTCGTCGCCTGGAGTGCTGTCGCTAGGGTGTCCACGTCGTTCGCCATAAGATGATCTTGGACACCCTCGTTCTCGTCTCCGCAGGCACCCCTTGGACCACACCACCAGGAGGAACCAGTGTCATACCCGCAACAGCTCACCCCCGAGGAGAAACTCGCCGACGCAAAGAAGCAGCTGGGCCTTCCGCGTATCGTCGTGATCTGCGGCTCCACCCGCTTCATGACCGAGATGACCGAGGCCGATCTGCGGGAGACCAAAGCCGGAAAGATTGTCGTCAAACCGGGTTGTGACATGAAGTCGCCGCACGAGCTTTGGTCCGATCCTGTCGAGGCCGAGGCGCTGAAGGTTCGACTCGATGATCTGCACCGGGCGAAGATCCGGCTCGCTGATGAGGTGCTCGTAGTCGGCGACTACATCGGAGACAGCACCCGAGCCGAGATCGCCTACGCCAGGTCGCTGGGTAAGCCCGTGCGGTTCACGCACCCCGAAGTCGACCCCGACGCCTGACCGCCCACCCCCACACCCTCCGCAGGCATCCCTTGGAATTGATCATCTACTTCTCGTGGGTTCATCGATCACGGCGCGTGGTGGGGATGCCAAGGTTCACGGCCATATGCTGCCCGCGGCCTGGAGTGCAGGCCACCCACCGCCTGAAGAGCCGCACGCCGATCGGGAAGAACGTTTCCGCTATGGTGAGGCGCCTGTCGGAAACTCGTCTGCGTTCGGGGACCTGCGCCTGCACCACGCAGCGGTTCGTCGAGAACCCGCGCGCTTCGGAGCAAGGCCGACCAGGACCCGTCCACGTGGATGCCGCCGGACCAGGGCGCACACTGCCAGTACGTGGCGGACTGGGTCACGGTGAAACTGCGCTGGGAACTGCCGACCGACCCTGCCGAGAAGGACGCGCTCGCCGCAACCGCGGCTGGCTGCCCTAACGAACCGATCACGATGCCGCCCCAGCCCTAACGGTGCCTGCATCTTTCGTGCGAGCCCGCCTTGGGGGCGGGCTCGCACGCTGCCCCGCGTAGAGCGCGAGGGGCGCTGGATGCGGTTCCTCGCGCAGGGGCTCCAGAATCAGGGGTCCGTCCCAGGACGGCAAGTTCAGGAGTGGGCGGCGCGGATCTCCGTCACGATGAACTCGTCGACGATGTGCCGGTTCTGCACCAGAAACCCCACCACTCCCGCCACCGCCTCCGCGCCCAGGGCAGCCCTCACACGTGCGCTCAGAAGGTAGACGAGGGGCGTCGACGGCTGGGTGAGAGTGAGGCCGCGGTCGTGGCGGTGCACGTCCTGCAGCGCCCTGATGGGGATCGGCCGCTCGGTGGTGAACCACGCCGCGACCTCCCATAGCGGCTGTGCAGGATCGACGTCGGCACAGGCGTGATAGCAGGCGACGCAGCCATGCCTGGCATGCTGACCATGCCGGCAGGTCCACTGCGCGACGTCCGCCGGGCTCTGGGCATGGGCGCTCAGGACGGCTGCTTCGGTGACTCGGCGGCGCACCGGTCTTGACCGGTCCTCCCGTGGAGAGACAGAGTCGCTGCTGATGATCGGATCCCTTCGCGGCTATATCCCAATACGTCGGAGCCAGTCTCGTTACTAGGTCGGAGCCCGGCCGATGGTGACGGTACGCGGCAGAGGGTCCGGCCGCATCAACAAGGCCGGCGCCTTGGCCTACCGTGACGGAGAACGGCCCCACCTGTTCTATAGGCTGCACATCTACCACGGCCGCACGAGCGAGCCCAAGACCTTCCCCTGGATCGACTATCGGGACCTGATCGTGGCCACCCACCAGCAGCCCGAGCGCGGCGAGGGCCGGTGGACGGCGGTCGCGAGGTGGCAGCCACACCCCCCAGCGATCCTGGATCCGACCAGTGCTCGAGCGGTGCAAGCTGGAGCCGCCCGCCGATCGGCCGCCAGCCTGTTCATCGCGGGGGGCGGTCCCGGTGCAGGCGCTGGCCGCTTGTGCTCGAGCGATCCTCGGGCCGCGCTACCTCGTCGAAGCCGAAGGCCTCTCGCAGGAAGCGCACGCCCTCGGAGCGCTCACCGAAGAGATCCGGGAAGCCCCGGCACATCGCTGCCGAGGCGACGTCGTGCGGATATGGCGGGACGGTGTCGTGGCAAACGATCCACGTGCCGTCGCGCAGCGTATCGTTGGTCAACTGCTTCAGCCGCCCCGGTGCCAATCCCGTGCGGTTGCCCGGATGATAGATCCAGGTCGTGCACTGGTCCTCAACGACACACGCGCCGTGCGGGCGTTCTGCGAGCAGGAGGCGAGAGTGTGGCCGCGGTTATCGAGCCAGCCGAGGAACGAGGTGGCGGATCTGTCCTGATCGCGGCTGAAGAGGCGTCGTTAGGGGCTGCCTGGCCTGAGGTCTTCACGCCGCACGCCCACACCAGCAGTGGTGTGGGCGTCGCGGGTCCCGGGCCGCATCATGGGCCGTCAGCCGGCGACCCTGCCGAACAGGTGGTTGGCGGGAGCGTCCGGGTCGTTGCCGTAGAAGAACTCCGTAACCGCCTGGTGGAATTCAGCGCGGTCCAGCACACCAGAGCCGTCTTGGTCCAAAGCGGCGAAGACCGCGGCGCAGTCCTCGCCGGGAACGCCGCCGACCGAGTCGAACATCTGCTGGAACTCCGCCTGGTCGATCTTGCCGTCTCCGTTGAGGTCGGCGAGGTCGAAGAAGCAGTTGGTCACCGGCTCGATCTGTTCCGGGTACAGGGCGGGGTCGGTCAGGACCCGCCTGAACCCTTCGGTCATCTCCCGCAGATCAACCTTCCCGTCACCGTCGTGATCCATCGGGGCGATCACGTTCGTCCAGAACCCGTCCATCCTCTCGGTGAGCAGGCGGGCGGTCTCGGAGTCCGGCGCGGCGCCGCGGGCGGCGATGTAACGCTCGCTCATCATTCGGACGTCCCGCTGGGTGATGAACCCGTCGCCGTCGACATCGGCGCCCCTGAACCATCGGCCGTACTTGAGGTTTTGAAGTGCAGTCACGATTACGCAAAGTATTCTATTGATTACGCAAACGCAAGTGAGCGGGTAGATCGTTCTTCGGCGGCCAAGGCCAGCCTGTACGCGCTGGACGATGTGCAGACGGAAACTCGCTCGAAGAGGCAGCAGGTTTCGTGTCAATGCTCGAGGTGTGGTGGGGTGAAGGCGAGCACATCGAGATGAGGGCCGCCGTAGAGCTCAACGTCGACCAGCGCACTGAGAGCACTAGGTCCTTGGGACAGACGCGAGCACGGCCGATCCGCCGTGAGGACATTGGGATTGCCGTGGCGGTCCAATGTTCCGCTCAGGCCTGGCTGGACCGGATCCCACCACGCTCCGGTGGACAGTTGTACGACGCCTGGCATGACGTCGTCCGACAGGACTGCGCCCGCGAGACAGCTACCTCGGTCGTTGTAGACGCGTACGATCATGCCGTTCTCGATGCCGCGCGACGCGGCGTCCAACGGATTGATCGCCACGGGCTCACGGCCACGGATCTTTGAATTGAGGCTGTGGCCACCGTTGTCGTACTGGCTGTGCAGGCGTGAGGCGGGCTGATTCGAGATCAAATGCAGCGGGAATCGGCCCGACAGGTCAGCGCCAAGCCACTCCACTGGTTCGAACCACATCGGATGCCCGGCGCAGTCGTTATAGCCGAATGAGTCGATCTCCTCGGAGAAGATCTCGATCCGGCCCGACGGCGTCGGCAGGGGGAAACGCTGTGGATCCGCGCGGAGCGCCTCGAAGCTGCCGGGAAACGGTCCGGTCAACGCCGGCAGCTCAGCGGTGGAGCTTCGCCAGAAGTCGTCGAAGCTCGGTAAGGCGGCATCGTCGCCGAGTTCGGCCCTCGTCTGCTCGTACAGGTGTCGGACCCATTCGATCTCGGTGCGCGACTGCGTGAACTCCTGCTCGTATCCGAGCCGGGAGGCCAAGGCGGTGAAGATGTGGTGGTCGGTGCGCGACTCTCCCGCCGGCTCGCGGACCTTCGGCATCGCGACGAGGTGAGGATCCGAGAATCCGGCGGCGAAGTCGTCGCGCTCCAAGCTGGTGGCGACAGGAAGGACGATGTCCGCGAACTTGGCCGTGGTGTTCCACCAGGCTTCGTGAACCACCACCGTGTCAGGGGTCTGCCAGGCTCGGGCCAACCGATGGAGATCCTGGTGGTGGTGGAACGGGTTCCCTCCGCACCAGTAGATCAGGCGAAGCTCCGGCAACGTGAGGCGCCGGCCGTCGTAGTCGATGGTCTTACCCGGATGCAGCAGCGTGTCAGCGATCCTTGCGACAGGGATGAAATCCGGGACAGGGTTGGAAATCCCGGGGATGGACGCCACGGAGGGGCGGCCTCTGGCAACGCCGGTCGCGTCCATCGTCGCGTAACCTGCACCCCAGCCGCAGCCAGACCGACCCATCGAGCCCGCCATGGCGGCCAGCACAACAGACATCCAGATCGGCTGTTCGCCGTGGTCTGCCCGCTGCACCGCGTAGTTGACCATGATGAGAGAACGTCGCGCGGTAAGGCGGCGAGCGAGGTCGGTGATCGCGTCGCGGCTGATACCCGTGATCCTCGCTGCCCAGGCAGCGTCCTTGGGGACGCCATCGAGCTCACCGACCACGTAGGAGGCGAAGCGGTCGAACCCGACGCAGCACCGGCGAAGGAAATCCTCATCGTGCCACCCGTTGACCAGCATCGTGTGGGCGATGCCAAGCATCGCGGCGGTGTCGGTGTTGGGGATGGCGGGCAGCCACTCGGCGTCGAGGAAGCCGGCGACGTCGCTGCGGATGGGGCTGACGTTCACGAACCGCACCCCGGCCTCACGGCACTGTCGCTGCAGGTTCTGCGTCTGGTGCCTGGCCAGCCCACCCGGGTTGATCTGGCTGTTCTTGAGGGCCAGCCCTCCAAACGCCACCACAAGCTCACAGTTGTCGGCTATCTCGTCCCACATCGGCATCCGCGACTGGTAGCTCCACGGATGCCCGCCGATCACATGGGGAAGGATGACCTCCAACGCCGCAGTGCTGTAGGTGTTGCGAGAATCGGTGAATCCCCCGCCCAGCGCCAGGAACCGGTGAAGTTGACTCTGCGCGTTGTGGAACACGCCCGCACTGGCCCAGCCGTAGGACCCGCCGAACACCGCGCTGTCTCCGTGCTGTGAACGCACTCGACGGAGTTCATCGCTCACCAGCGTGATCGCGTCGTCCCAGCTCACCTCCACGAAGGCGTCCGCGCCTCTGGCAGCGTCGCGGATGCGCGGCTCGCCGTTGAGCCAGCCCTTGCGCACCGCGGGGCGCAGCACGCGAGCGCCGTCATCGGCAGCTGTCACCATTCCGGGGCCGATAGGCGACGGCACGGGGTCATCGCCCCTCGGCTCAATTCGTACTAATCGCCCGGAATCGACCACTGCGATGAAACTGCCCCAGTGCGTCGCAACCGACATGCGTCGTTCCACCGTGCATCAACTCCATCCCTGAAGTTTTCCCTGCTTTCGACCGGCGGTTGCTTACGTCGCAGGGGCCTCCACTTCAGTCGACGGCCCGCAGGACGGAGATTTCCCCCATGCCCTGCTGCTCAACCCCGTCAGTGCGCACCGGCTCGTTCGGCGACCTCTGGCCCGTGATCGACGCCTTGCCCGCGTTCTTCCCTGTGGCGATCGTCAATGGCGGCGATCTTGGGAACCGGCAGGCCCATGGCCCGCAGCGCCAGGGCGAAGGTGAGCATGTCCTCATCGATCACCTTCGGCCAGCCGCCGTGGTGGCCGAGCGCGGCGGCGGCATGCCGGCGCGGGTGCTCCGTGTGCGGGGATGCAGGCGCGCGTGCGGCGCCTGGATGAAAACCCGGCGGTCGTCGGCGTCGGCGCAGGAGGTGAACAGCTCCTCGAACTGGTCGACGATAAGGAGTCTGCACCGGGCTTGCGTCAGCAGGTCGCGCAGCACGGCGGGGTTGTCGGCCGGGCGGCCTCGTATGCGGAAGCTGCCGCCGCACCGTTCCCTGAGGCGGCGAACAGCCTCCAACGACTCCGCCGGTTGGCAGCCCCTATCGGTGGTAAGGGGCGTCCCGTCGGAGACGCTGAGACTGACTTCTCGCCAGGTCTCGTCGCTGGCGGCGAGTTCCTGTGCCGCCAGTTGCGCCAACGGCACATCATCAGTGTCGAGCAGCAGCTGTGGCGAGTGGTGCTGAGGTGTTGTCGGTGGCGGTGCCTCTGCGGACGCCGCCGCTTTTGGGAAGTTGTCCTCCAATCGGCGGTCGGCCTCCGAGCTGTCCTGTTCGTGCCGTGGGTGCGGCGTCTGGCTACGGCCGCTCACCAACCCTCTGCGTCGGCCTGCCCAGCGCGGCCTATCCCACGCGGCAGCACTGATGAGAGCGGTCATCAGGAAACCCAGGCTGCCTCCAAGGCCGGTTGTTCCGTCGCTGTTCCGTGAGACACCGAACAGCAGTGCAACCTGATGAAAGGCGATGGAAGCTCACGGCCTGGTCGCTAGCCTGATCCGAACGTTGTCTCTGGCCAGAGATGCCAACGCCAAGATCTAGATTTTCGAGGGACGTCGGAGATCCAGCGGTTGATCATCGGTCGAGCTGTGACCGGCCTGCCGGTGAGGTAAGGATTTCCGAGGTCAGAGGGATGGCGTGGCCACGGAGCAGTTGTTGCGCCACGCCTTCCCCAGCCGACAGCTCATCGGGCGTCACACCCAGTTCTGTCTCAGTTCTGCCTCACGAAGATCCGGGCCGTCGGAACTGCCGATCGATGGCCTCGCGTACCCGGTCGTGCGATGAAGGCAGCATGTGAGCGTAGACACGGAGAGTGAGC
This sequence comes from Nonomuraea sp. NPDC050786, assembly GCF_040654115.1. Classification (NCBI taxonomy): domain Bacteria; kingdom Bacillati; phylum Actinomycetota; class Actinomycetes; order Streptosporangiales; family Streptosporangiaceae; genus Nonomuraea; species Nonomuraea sp. NPDC050786. The sequence goes on along the minus strand of NZ_JBFAHJ010000008.1, from coordinate 20,750 downwards.
GCCGGGTCGGTGTGCCTAGGCTGCTGGGGGTGGCGTCGCGTCTGGTGGGCGCTCGGTCAGCGGTTGCTCGGTCGCGGGCGGTGGCGTGGCTGGTGGAGCGTCTCGATTCGGTGTTGGCGGCTGAGGAGCTTGTGCGGCTGGTGGATTTCGCTTTGTCGTGGCGGATGCTGCTGGAGGGGGTGGTGGGGGATGAGCCGCCTGCGTGGTCGCCGGCGCGGTGCCGGTGTGGTGAGCGATCGTCCCGCTGGGATGTGAAGGCGTTGAAGGCGGACCTGAAGCGCCGGTATGTGGCGGGCGAGTCGATTCGTCAGCTCTCGGTGGCGACGGGCCGTTCATATGGGTTCGTGCATCTGCTGCTGGTGGAGGCGGGTGCGCTGCTGCGGCGGCGGGGTGGGACGCGGAAGGTGCGCGCCGCGTCTTAGCTGATGTTGTTCACCCAAATGCCGATGGGGATGGATAGCGCGGCGGACAGGATTATGCTGGCGAGGAAGAAGCGAAGTTCGTGGCGCCGACCAGCGCGGATGCTGGACTTGGTCTCACCGATGAGGATCTGCCGGATCTTCTCGGCTTCCTCCTTGTTGAGTTCAAGGAGTCGCTGTTGACGCTCGGCTTCGGCGAGGAGCGCTTCGCGCGCAGCCTGTTGAGCGTCGAGGTCGCGCCGCGCCGGAGTTGGTCCATCAGGGTGAGTGCTTCCGTGAAGGACTGATTGACTGCTCGGACGCGGCGGCGAAGTACCTTGGCAGGGTCTTCCTCGGGAGGGTTTCCTCGGCTTGCGTTCGGAATTCCCCGCTCAGGATCAAAAACATTGGGAGCAATACTCCGAGTGATGACGTCACGGCCATTGCGACGGTTTCCGGGATCTTGTGGTAGGCGGACCATCCGAGAAGCCCGGTGGCCACCATCACGATCAGGGTGGTCAAGACAGCAATGATGTGTCGAGGGCGCATTCATTCATTGCAGCGCGGCTGATCGTGACGTGTTAGTGCTGTGATCAGATCGCTATCTGAAGGTGCATTCAAGATCGTTAGCAGTGGAACATAAATCAGATTATGTTCCGCTCTGTGGGGTACCTTCGCGAGTGATCCACTTCCCTCGCGAAGGTCCCCCCGCCTGTCGGGGTCGGGCACGTAGGCGCGCTGCACGTACAGTTCGCTGTCGATCAGCGCGTGCCCGTGTCTACTGGCGTAGCTGGCATACACCGCGACGATGCAGTGGTCACCTTGCCGACGGTGCCGGTGTGCTGGCGGCCCACCCCGGCGGTGTGCGTGCCGCTCTTTTCCTGACCGGTTTCATCCAGCACCAACACCGCCTCCGGGCTGCGCAGATGCTTAACCACGAAGCTGCGGCCGGCATCGCGTACGGCGTCTTCGTCCCAGCTCGCGCGTGACAGCAGGCGCCTGCATCTTGTCCGGCCCCAGATCGCCGGCGTGTCGGGCCAGGTGCCAGCAGTTCTTGCGTGGGATGTCCGACAGCAGGCCTCGCAGATAGGCGTTCGCCGTCTGGCGTGGTTCGACGCGGCCGAACGCTCCCGCGATGTCGGAGGCGAGCTCGGCGAACTTCCCCTCCAGCAGTTCGGGCTCTACGACGGCCAATGCGACCGTCTCTTGATCTTGATTTCTCACAAGATCGCGATCTTAGAGGCGGCCGTTCGCATGCGCGAGATCACTCAGCGTGAACGATCACTGTCCTGTGACGGCAAATGTTGAGCGTGTGCCATCGAAGTGTGATCACCACGCTTCATGACAGTGCCACCCTCGGTGTCCGCCGCCGCACATCAGGCTTAGGCTGCTTGGATGCAGCGCATCCTCGTAGTGGGTATCAGCGGGGCCGGTAAATCCACCATGGCGCGAGCGTTGAGCAGCCAGCTCGCCGTGCCCTATCACGAGATGGACGCCCTGTACTTTGCCGGTCCCGGCTGGGCCGTGAACGAGCGGTTCCCTGCTCAGGTTGCAGAGATCGCCCGTGCGCGGGCCTGGGTCTTCGACTCGTACGGCTACCCAGAAGTCCGTGACCTGCTGTGGGAACGTGCCGACACCGTCGTATGGCTGGACTACCCACGGCGGGTCATCATGCCCCGAATCCTGCGGCGGTCACTACGCAGGACACTTCTACGCGAATCGATCTTCAATGGGAACCGCGAGACCGTGGCGGAATGGTTCCGGCGCGATCACCCAGCATGGTGGGCATGGTCCCAGCATGCGGCGCGACGAGCGGACATACAGCAGCGCATCCATGATCCCCGCTTTGCTCCCTTGCAGGTGATTCGCCTCACCACCGTGCACTCGTCTGCGTCTTGGCTTGGTTCCATGGGCATCGGTGACACCGCCTGATAGTCATCAAACTTCGATGACAACGCTCATTCTTCGATGGCAGGGGACAATCACGAACTACTGCTGTCGTACTAGGGGCCCGTGTCAGTGCCGGGATCGGTCGCGGATGGCAGCTTCAATCCGGAGCAGCGCACCGACCACGGCGATTCCCATGAAGATCAACACCCATACCTGGGTTCGAGCATCCAAGCGGTCATTCACCTGAATCAGAGCCAGTAGGACGCCGCCGACAACAGCGACCGTTCCCACATGCCGGAGTCCTGGGCGGCCTTTGGACAGGTCAAGCAGGTCGAACCAGCTCAACTTGTCTACCGGCTCCGGCTTGTTCGGCTGCGGCTCCTTGTTGGCTGCTGTCATGGCGTGAAGCATCCCACGCCATATCAAGATCCGAAAGCGCCTCCTTGGAGCGATTCGCCTCCGTTTCATCATCTTCCCGCCCGGAGGTGCTGTGTCCAGTCGCGTTGTTGACCAGACCTACCGCATGGTTCCGGTCGGCGACCTCGAACCGCACCCGGACAACCCTCACCAGGGCGACGTGGAGGTGATCGCCAGGTCGATCGAGAAGAACGGCTTCTATGGCACGGTCCTGGTCCAGGCAAGCCGGATGCGGATCATCGCCGGTGAGCATCGCTGGCGCGGGGCGAAGACCAAGGGCCTGGGCCAGGTGCCCGCCCTCATCTTTGACGTGGACGACGACACCGCGCTTCGCATCCTCCTCGCCGACAACCGCACCGCCGAAATCGGCTGGTATGACGACCCGGCCCTTGCCGAGCTGCTGCGCGGCCTGGACGACCTCGACGGCACCGGGTGGACGGAACAGGACCTTCGACGACCTGGCCGAAGCGATCGAGCCGATAACGCCGCGGTGGCCCTCGCCGCCGGAGGAGCTCCGGCCCCGGGCGGCGGCCGCGCCGATCAGGCCGGGTCCGACGCTCGCGACGAGGAGGAGTGGTCCGGGCGGGGCGACGCCGACCGCCAGGAGCGGCCCGCCGTGTGGGGCGTGGTCGTCACCTGCGACACCGAAGCGCAGCAGGTGCAACTCCTCAACCAGGTTGCCGGTCAGGGCTGGGAACGGGCGCCGCGATGGCCCGCATCACAGCGGTCGTCGAGGTGCCCGGCGCGCTGTGGCGGGACGAGAGCGCATCCACCTGGACGGGGCGCGGCCAACCAGGCCTCCCAGGCGGTGGCCACGCTGGCGGGCTCGACCGGGCCGATCGTGGATACGCTGCTGCGCTTCACCGGCCCGGCCGTGCAGCCGTCCATCGGTGACGTGGCCACGGGCGGGTGGGTGCTGCGTGCGGGCGGTCTGCTGGCGGGAGAGCGGTTGCTGATCGACTGCGGCCGCATGCAGGCCGCGAAGGTGACCACGGACACGTGGGATCTGGTCGCCGGGACGGACGTGACGGAGGAGATCGACACGATCGGCCCCGGCTCGCAGTTCCGGTGGCTGCATCTGGCGCCCGCCGCGGCGGCCGGCGACCCGTTCTCCCGCGCGGTGCTGGTCCCTACGTCCGCGACCGGCACGGACGCGAACTCCAAGGTGGGGCGGCCACACGGCCGTGATCATGATGATCCGGGCTTACGGCGTTACATGCACGACGATTGGTGGACGTGGGGTGAGAGGAATCACAATACGTCCAATTATCGCGGGTCAGGATCATTTTTGCGCCTGTCGAAGGAAAGTGTGGTATCACCTCCAAGTGACGACGTTAAGTGCCATTGTTGCTACAGGCAGTGGCATTTGAACGGTAGGAGGCACTTCATTGCCCTTCGACGACTTCGATAGGTCACGTCAGCGCGGGCTGGACGATCATCTCCGGCGAATTCAACGGTCAAACGACGACTGGGAAAGGAGGCGCAAGAGCTGGGAGAGGCACGTAGATAGGCAGAACGCTTCAGAAGGCATGGGTGGATTTGAGATCTTCCTCTGCGTTGTAGGCGTCGTAATCCTCCTGATCATCATGGCGAGCCGGTGAGCGCTGGTCTGCCATAGGACGTCGCATCGGGTGAACAGAAGATGACATGGTTCTCTCCGCGAGGGGAGAACCATGTGTGCCCCATGCCTGATGCTCAGGCAGGGGGACCGGTGTTCGATCTTCGCATCGTTGCCCACAGCCCGTTCGCCGAGCGCTCCGGTGGAGCACGGACGGCAACACCTGGACCGAAGTCCCGGACTCGCGGTTCCTGCGCATTAAGCGCCGCGGCGACAGGTCCTCCGACGCCGGCCTCGTGGTCGGATGCGCGCCTGACAGTGGGTTGCAAGCGGTTCTCCTAGACTGCCGATCATGCGAAAGTTCTCCGGATTAACGACACTCGTCGTCGCCGCCGCCGTCGCTCTCACCGCACTGGCTCCCGCCCCGGCGACAGCCGCCCCGTGGGACTGTTACGGCGGCGGGGGAACGCTCAACACCAAGCACGGTTATGTCAAATACGTGTGGAAAGTGTGCAGTGACGGCTACGCCGCCGCCTCGGGCACTGTGTACGACACCAAGTGGGATCTGTGGACGGCGGTCGTCGAGGTCAGCTTCTCCAAAGCGGGCAAGGGGGTCGGCGGCACCGGCGGCCGCAGGGAGGCGGGCCGGTGGAAGGGCAGCAGTGATTTCGGCTTCTCCGTCGCCGCCCGGCAGGGCGCCGACAAGGTAGTGATCAAGGCTCGGCGCTGCCTTCCGGGCACCCACCTGTGCAACAACACCAAGACCTTCACGGGTGTCTCGATCTTCGCGTAGGTATTGAAAGGCCGCATAGCGGACGATCGATCCCGCCGCTGCGGCGACCGCAGGCGAGCCTGCTGCTGGCGCATCTACGCGACCCGGACCGGCGGCTGTCCGCGGCCGACGGTGTCGGCGCCCTTGACGCTCTGGGAGTCGATGACGCCCGCTGACGGCCCGTCCTCCCGGCCGCCCGCCTGACGGCGTGCCTTGACTCGCAGCTCGACCCGCAGGGCTTCAGTGACACCGACCTGTTGCCACTGCTGGAAGTACCAGTACACGGTCTGCCAGGGCGGCAGGTCGCTGGGCAGGTATCGCCATGGGCAGCCCGAGCGCACCACGTACAGGATGGCGTTGACGATCTCTCGACGGGAGTGCTTCTCTGGACGGCCTCCGGTGTTCGGCTCGGGCAGCAAGGGCTCGATCAGCTACCACTGCGCGTCAGTGAGGTCTGAGGGGTAGCGATCGGGGGCATCCGGTCATCCTGACGACCTCAGCGCCTTCGGCACGCCGCCACGCCGAACATCGATGATCTTCCCAAACGCGCACTCAGGGCGACGTGATCGGCAGCCGCTGGTCGGCGATGTGGACTCGCTGTGGGTTGACGGTGCGACGCAGCAAATGGAGGGGCTGACCGGTGTCGTCGTAGGTGAGGCGCGTGACTTCGAGGAGAGGACTGCCGCGGCTGGCCTTGGGCTTGGAGGCTTCCTTCCCGCCCAGCGCATCGCCCGCCTGGCCGGGATCACGTTCAAGGTGACGCCGCACACGGTGCGGCACACGTGGGCGTCGATCGCGGAGGCGCGCGGGCCCTGAGTCGTCCTTCCCCCCGGGTGGCGTCGGCCGTCGAGTAGGGCTCTGAGCGCGTCAGAGGTTCTGAGCGCGTCAGCTGATCGCGAATCCCCGTATCGGGAGCGGTCTGACCAGCACCGTCGCCAATTGACGGTTTCGCGGGTCTCTTCCGGGAAAGGGACATGCCCACCACCCGCTTGGGAAACGTTTCACATGGGAGATGTCATGCTTTCGCCTGCTGTCCCTAACCCCGCCAAGCCTCATGTCACGTCCGCGGGCCGCCGGGCTCGTGCGGTAAGGCGGGGCGCTGGTTCACGGAAGTTCTGCTCGGGCGACCCGTACGACTTGGCGGGCAACGCTCATCTGTGGAGCGAGTTCGGCGAGGATGATCAGGGCACGCTCTACCGGTGCGATGTATGCGGCGTGACGGATGTCGGGTGACTCGTGTCGGCCGGCTACGTGTCCAGGTCGAGGTCGAGCGCGTGGGACAAGTCTGCGTGGGTGCACCGCCGCAACGCATTCAACCTGGGCACGTGGACTGCTCCGACGGTGTGCGGCGGCTGCCGATACTCGGCGGACCACGCCGGGGATGTCGAGCAGTACCGGCCGGCGCGACGAAGTCTTCGCGGAGCGGCCGGTCAGGCTGGCGTGTGGCGATGAACTTCGCCAAGAGGGTGACTTCCTGCCCGTGGGTGTGCGCTGATCGCGCGGCCAGGCACACGGGGCGGGTGCGGAGGGGTCCTTGCTCTGACGGCGCAGTCGGGCCTGATGTTCATGGTGCTTGCCCAACTGGGTGATGGCCGTTGTCTTGTGGGTTCAGGACGCGCCGGTGATGATCAGACCCCTACTGGCGCTGATCTGCCGTCTGTTCAGCAGAGTCAGCCGGCGTCCAGCCTGGGTGTCCAGCCTTCCCTGGTGGTCAGTGGGTTCGACCCGCGCCGTCTTGGCGTCGTGTCGTTCAGCTACGTGGCGCCGCGTTCTCAGGCCCTGAGCACAGGCTAGTACGACGTGCCGATTATGGATCAAGGCGGGACGCAAATCGATCGCGTGCGTACCGCGATTTCGAGGGAAGGGCCGTCATCGCGCAAGTGAGCGGCCCATGTGTTGGGGCCCACAACGCCGTCGATCAGTAGGCCGTGCCAGTCCTGGAAAGCTTCGACCGCTCTCGTCGTCGCGGGGCCGAATACGCCGTCTATGCCTCCCGGAGCGATCTCCCAGTGACCCGGGGCGCAGTCCGTCAGCACGGTCTGGAGCCGCTCAACGAGGTCGCCCTTGGCACCCTCGTGCAGAAGAGGCATGTCCTCCCCGATGGGCAGTATCTTGCGGCTCTTCAGCCCGTACCTGCCGGTCGCGACCAGCCCGTTGGCCTCCTGGAACGCACGCAACGCACGCTCGGTCTCGCGCCCGAAGACCCCGTCCACAACGATCGGGACCTTGTTGGCCTCGCCGAGGGCAGACTGCAGCCGCCGCACTGCCGCGCCCTGGTCACCGAACTGCAGCAGGTGCCGCTCGGGCGAGAAGGTTGACGCTGTAGGGGCCTCCTGGCCCAGTTTGCCGCTCTGCAGGAGCTGCAGCATGTGGACGTTCAAGAGGTAGACCTGATGGCTGAGCTGATCGAGCCGCCGTCCAATGGGCGGGATCTCGCCGATCAGCTGGGCCCCGCATGGGGATTCGGCAACGCCTCGGCCTTTCCTCGCGCTGCCGCACCGCCGAGGTCGCTCATGAGCTGATCGAGGGCGCGCCCGATAGCCGCGTAAGTGTCATACAGTTCCTCGAGTCGCCTTCGGGCGCCTGCGCCGAAGTACGCCTGTGTGAGAGCCGAATTGCGGTTCAGATTGTCATTCCACGTCAGGAGTACTTCGCGATACCGTTCGCGTGCCTCAGCGAGTTGGTCGTTCGAGCCGCCCGAGGCCCGTCGCTTGGCTGCCCAGAAGACCAGCCGCATGCGGTACAGCCGCTTGTCCAGCAGGCTGCTGACCTCCTCAAACACCTTGCTCGCCTGCTCGCGTTCCCGTTCACGCTGCTGGGTCTTGTGCTGGTGTGCCCAGGCACGCCGCTGGAAGAGGTAGCCGAGTGCACCGCCCAGAACGGTCGTCAGGACAAAGCCGAGCCCCAGCAGGACCAGTTGATCGGCCACCGTCATCACCTCAGGGCAGGCTAGAGCGGGCCAGACATAGAGACATCGCCTGGCGGGCGGGGAGTGTTAGCTGCTCTTGGAGCGTCCAACAGACAGCTGATGCGCTTGACCTCTCCCGGGCTGCGGTGGACTCCTCGCGGATCAGGGCGTTCAGAAGGGGACTGACCGGCCCGTCCCCGGTCGACCGAGGGAGGGCCGGCAGTATGTACCACCTGATCATCGATGCCACCGGCGACGAGGTGCTTGTCACAGAAGGCCGTATCGTGCGCCTGCGGGCTCGGTCATCCCGGAAGCCGGTCCGGCCGGCGACTCACCTGTAGCCGGCGGCGACGATGTTGGCCTGCACCGCGTTCTCGGTGGCGTCCGACGGGTAGCCGGAGGTCATCACGCCCTCGTAGAAGGTGCCGGCTGCGCCGTGGCTGTTGTCGCCGCCGATGCCGAGGATGATGGCCCCCTCCTTCTTCATCGGGTTGTAGCCGGCGACGTTGGGGCGCGGTCCGTTGTAGAAGGTCGACAGGTTGCCCGACTGTGCGTTGCCGCCGCGGATCGACCAGTGGTTCGGCTCGCCCTTGATGATGGCCGTCAGATACCGGTGGCTGATGCTCGGGTCGTTGGCGTTGTACTTCTGGTTGACCCCGGAGAAGAGGCCGTTCTCCAGGTCGGCCATGATCCAGGGGCCGTTGCCGGCGCCGTAGCCCCAGACCTTGATGTTGCCGAAGTAGATGGCCTCCATGGTGCCGTTTCCGTTGTCACGGCTGTTGGTCTCGGCGTTGCCGTAGTCGAAGCAGCAGCCGCCGTTGTAGTGCGTGCCGTCGAAAATGGCGTACATCCCCTCCGGCTGGTCCCCCTTGGCGACGCCGTTGGTGGTGTTGTTGCGGTAGCCGACGCCGGGATCCACGTAGACGCCGTAGGCTCTGCGGCCGTAGACCGTGGTCGGTGCCTTGGCGGCGTTCGCGAGGTTGTCGTACCCGCCCGGAGCCGGGCCGGGGAAGCCGCCGGGCGGCGCCTGGGTGAGGCGGTTGTTACGGCCCGACTGGTCGTAAATGATGGTGATGAGGCAGGTCGTGCCAGCGCAGAACGAGTCCTGCGTGGCGGCGTCGGCGCCGCCGCCCGCGCTCAGGACGCCGATGTCCCGGGTGGTGTTGTCCGAGGCACGGCGCACCTGGTAAAGCGGGCCGTTGTAGGAGGCGTACAGGGCACGGGTCGTGCTGTGCGCCGCCACGCACGGCGTGCCGCCCGCGGCGTAGATGTCACACGGCTGCCTCGACGGCGGTGGCGGTGGCGTGACCGTGGGAGTGGGAGTGGGGGTGGAGACGTCGCCGGTGCAGGTGACGCCGTTCAGGGCGAAGCTCGAGGGCGCCGGGTTGGAGCCGTTCCAGCTGCCGTTGAAGCCGAAGCCGGTGCTGCCGCCGCTGGGGATGCCGGCGTTGTAGTCCACGTTGGCAACGGTGACCTGTGTGCCGGACTGGGTGTAGGAGCCGTTCCACAGCTGGGTGATGGCCTGCCCGGCGGGGAAGGACCAGGTCAGTTTCCAGCCGTTGACGGGATCGCCGAGGTTGGTGACGCTGACGTTCGCGCCGAAGCCTCCAGGCCACTGGTTGGTCACCGTGTAGGTGACCTGGCATCCCGCCGCAGTCGCTGATGCGACGTGCGCCGCGGCAATGCCGGCACCGACTGTCGACAGCGCGACGACGGCGGCGGAGGCGGCCGATAACGCTGCCCGTCGGCGTACAGAGGTGACCTGTCGCATGAGTGCTCACCTTCCTTGAGGTGTGACGTTCTCTCTGTGGGCAGGGCTTTCCGCTGCGAACACGCCGGCCGATCGGGATCGGCCGGCGTTCGACTACGGGCTCGTGCAGGTGACGCCGGTGGGGGTGGTCGAGCCGCTGCCGTTGGCGGTGAATCCGAACGTCGTCGCGCCGTTCCCGGGGATGGTGCCGTTGTAGGGGGCGTTCGTGACGGTGACGGCGCCGCTGGTGCCGGTGTTCACGCCGTTCCACACGCTGGTGATGGTCTGGCCGCCGGCCAGCGTCATCTTCACGGTCCAGCCGTTGATCGGGGACGGCCCGTTGTTGCCGACGGTCATCTCCCCCTGGAAGCCGGTGCCCCAGTCGTTGACCAGCCGGTACGTCGCTGTGCAACCGGTCGGGGTGGGCGTGGGAGTGGGGGTCGGGGTGGGCGTGGGAGTGGGCGTCGGGGTCGGGGTCGGGGTGGGGGTCGGCGTCGGGGAGGTGCCGCCGGTGACCCTGTACACGACGGTGCCGTGTGACGGCACGCTGGCCGAGATGGTGCCGGTGCTGCTGCTGACGGCGTTCGTCCACGCGTCGCGCAGGGTGAACGAACCGCCCTCCAGCCCGATCGCGGACGCGGTGGTGCTGATCGTGGTCGTGCTGCCGCCCTGGTTGAGCAGGGCGACCGCGACGTCGCCGTTGCTGAGCTTCTTGGCCAGCACCCGCCGGGTTCCGTCGTTGCTGACCTGGCGTGCCTGCAGGCCGAGCGGGTCCTGGTTGATGGCGATCAGGTTCTGGTTCTTCAGGATGGTGGTCGTCGCCGGGTCCATGGTGCGCAGGTCGTTCCCGGCGATGAGGGGCGACGCCATGACCGCCCAGAGGGCGAAGTGGCTGCGCATCTCGGTGTCGGTCATGCCGCCCCGGCCGACCTCCATCATGTCGGGGTCGTTGAACGCGCCCGGCTTGGCGTACGACGCGAGCGGGACGGTGACGTTGACGATGTTCTGGATGCCCATCGGGTACCCGTTGGTCTGGCCGGTGTCCCACTTGTTGGTGATGTCCTCGGTCGTCCGCCACATGTTGGCGACATCGCCCCAGTTGCGCTGAGGGCCGGTCTTCGCGTGGATGCTGTTCGGGTTGATGCTGTAGACGATCTGCCGCCCGGTCGCCGCCAGCGCGTCACGCATCTTCGCGAATGTGCGGACCTGGTCGTCGATGGTGCCGTTGGGCGAGCACCAGTCGTACTTCAGGTAGTCCACGCCCCAAGCGGCGAACTGCCTGGCGTCCTGGACCTCGTGCCCCTGGCTTCCGGTCGCGCCCGGGTAGCTGTTGAAGTACTGGGCGCAGGTCTTGTCCACCGGCACCTGGTAGATGCCGAACTTCAGCCCTCTGGCGTGCAGGTAGTCGCCGAGGGCCTTCATTCCGCTGGGGAAGCGCGACGGATTGCCCTGCAGGTTCCCCGCGGAGTCGCGGGTGGGGTTGAACCAGCAGTCGTCGACCACGACGTACTTGTAGCCCAGGTCGCGCAGGCCGGAGTTGACGATCGCGTCGGCCATCTGCTTGATCAACGTCTCGCTGATGTTGCAGCCGAACGTGTTCCAGCTGTTCCAGCCCATGGGGGGTGTGCGGGCCACCCCGTTCTCGAGGGCCCCCGCCTCGTCCGGCAGGGCGATCAGACCGCCTACGAGAATGCCGGCGGCGAGCAGAGTTCCGACCTTGCGCAAGGAGACTCCTAAAGGTGAGCGGAGGGCGGCAGACCTCCGCAACGTGGTGTCGGCCGCCCCGGGGTGAACACAGGATCAGGGGCTGGTGCAGGTGGCGGTGGGAGCGGCCGCGGTGCCGTTGGCGGTGAAGCCGAAGGTGGTGGACGAGCCTGCCGGGATGGAGCCGTTGTAGGGGGCGTTGCGCACCGTCACGGCGGAGCCGGTGACGCTGTGCGTGCCGTTCCACAGGCTGCTGATGCTCTGCCCGCCGGGCCAGGTCCACTTCACGGTCCAGCCGTTGACCGGCGCGTTGCCCGCCCGGACCGTCACCGTCGACTGGAACCCGCCCTCCCAGCTGTTGACCGTCTCGATCGTCGCCGAGCACGCCCCGGGAACCGGGGTCGGCGTCGGCGTGGGAGTCGGTGTCGGTGTCGGGTCCGTGCCGCTCTGGAACTGGGTGAAGAACTTCCATACCTCTGCCGGGACCCAGGTGCGGGTACCGCTGTCGCCGCCGGCTCCGTCCTGTGGCGCGGCGATGTGGCCTTCGTCGAACGCCGCCCACACGATTGGATGCCCGGCCGAGCAGCCTGAATAGGTGGTGATTCTGTGGGTCAGGCTGCCCTGTGCCGGCTCGGGCGGGTTCTGGGCGGTGCAGCCGTTGTTCCTGACGAACCGGTCGCGAAGGGACCGCCCGCCGGAGATGCTGAGCACGTTGTCCCTGATGCCGTGGATCCCCATGTAGGCGATGGGCTGGGTGCCGCCGCTGCATCCGCTGAGCTGCCCGCCGGACTGGACCGCGACCGCGCGGAAGACATTCGCCCGGGCGCAGGCGATCGCGTACGACATGGCGCCGCCGTAGCTGAAGCCCGTGGCGAACAGCTGCGTCGTGTCGACGCAGAGAGCACCCTCGATCTGTCTGATCAGGTCGTCGACAAGGGTCAGGTCTTCACCGTTGTTATTGCCCCAGCCGTTGTTGAGTCCCTGGGGCGCGACGAAGATCGTGCTGTTGTTCGCCAGGCGCAGGAGGCCGTAGTAGGCCCAGACGTCCCGTTGCACGGTCTGGCCCGTGGCCACATCGGTAGCGGTTCCGCCCAGCCAGTGGAGACCGAAGATCAGCCGATAAGGGTGGTTCGCGTCGTAGTTGTCGGGGACCTTGAGAATGTAGCTGCGATTCTTGCCGCTGCTCTGGATCGAGTGCGTGCCGCTCGCGAGCCCGGGTGCCTTGCCACATCCCGCGGTCGCCGCCGCGGCACTGACCGTGCGTGCGGTGGTCGTGCCGAGGCTGGCGCTCAGCGCCGGGCCTCCTGTGACCACCAGGACGGCGAGTGCCGCGACCGCTAAGACGGTCAGCAAAGGTCTACGTCTGGACATCGTGTCTCTCCCTGCCGATCCGAGGTCGGCGTACGTCGAGGGGAAGGTCAGCTGGAAGGTTGACGGCGTGCCCGCGATCCGGCGATGCGTCATCGGTGACACGACGTCGTGCTCCGGGGCCGATCAGAGCGCGGTGATGGTCCACTGGTTGTTGGTGCTGCTGTTCGGCGTCCACATGCCCACGGTGGAGCCGGCGGTGCTGTTGCCCATGCCGTCGAGGGCTGTGCCGGTGCCGCGGTTGATGATCTGGTAGCGGCCGTTGCCCAGGCTGTTGAGCCTCCATTGCTGGTTGTCGCCGCCGTTCCAGGCGGCTTGCAGGCAGGAGGCGCCGTTGGCGGAGTTGCCCCAGCTGTCGGCGACCATGCTGTTGGTGCGGTTGACGATGCGGTACCAGCCGTTGCCCAGGTCCAGCAGCTGCCACTGCAGGTTGGTGCTGCCGTCGTAGTTCCACTGCTTGAGCGCCGAGCCGGAGGCGACGTTGCCGCCGCTGTCCAGGACGAGGTTGGTGGTGACGTTGGTGATCCGCACCCAGGTCGTCGGGACGGGGCCCGAGCCCAGGGCGGGGATCTGGCCGTTGAAGGAGAGCTTGACCACGTACGCCGGGGCGCTGAACGGCGCCGTGGACGAGGGCATGGAGATGTGCAGGGCGGAGCCGTCCTGAGTGCGGTTCGGCAGATTGATGTACGACCCAGCTGTGGCGCCGAGGAGTTGCGCCGAGGCCAGGTTGCCGAGATTGATCCGGTTGGAGTTCAGCGTCGTGATGTCCAGGGTGCTGCCCGGCCAGCCCAGCACGGTGGCGTACAGCACGGTGCTGTCCTTGCTGCGGGTGAAACGGATGTCCCGGTTTGTTCCCGGTCGTGGCTCGACGAAGGAACCGCCGCCCATCTTGGTCGGGCCTTCGCCGTAGCTCGTCCAGGCCCGGGTGGCGTAGAGGGATTCGCCGGAACGGCGCAGGTAGTCCCCGATGCCCAGCAGGATCGAGCGCTGCCCGGACGGGATGGTGCCGTCGGCCATGGGGGCGATGTTCAGCAGCATGTTGCCGCCCTTGCTGACGCGGTCGATCAGCGCGTGCAGCATGGCGTTGAGCGAGTAGTAGCCGATGCCCACGGTGTAACACCAGCTGGAGCTGGAGATGCTGTCGTCGGTCAGCCAGTAGGGCGTCTGGATGTCCGCCGGGCCGCCGCGCTCGTAGTCGAAGACCTCGCCCCTGGTGTTGAACCCGTCCTTGTAGGTGGCGACCACCTCCTTGTTCCAGGCGATGGCCTGGTTGTAGTAGGAGGCGAGGAAGTTCAGCCGCTGGGACTCGGGGATCTGGCTCAGGTTGAAGTCCTGCCAGATGATGTCGGGCTGGTAGCCGTCGACGACCTCCTTGAGCTTGTCGTACCAGAGCTGGTTCTCCGTGGCCCTGTCGAGCTGGCCGTACAGCTTCTTGAGGGTGGTGGTGGACTGCGCCGGTACGCGCTCGTAGAAGCCGGTGAAGTTGTACGCGTGATGCAGGGACACCAGCAACTTCAGGCCCTTGGCCCGGATGGCGTCGGCGTGTAACCGCAGCAGGTCGAGCCGGGGACCGGTGGCGAGCGAATTCCACTCGTTCACCCGGCTGTTCCACATCGAGTAGCCGTCGTGGTGTTCGGCCACCGGTCCCGCGAATCTGGCGCCGGCGTCGGCGAACAGTTGGGCCCACTCGTCGGGGTCGAAGTTGCCGCCGGCGGACTTCAGCTTCGGCGCGAACTGCACCCAATTGCCTGCCTTGTCCCGGGCGCCGTTGATGAAGTTGTGGTACGGCCACACCGAAGGATCACCGTAGACGCTTTTGTGGTGATTGTTCTCGTTAGAGCCGCTGAAGTACATGTTGCGCGGATACCACTCGTTGGCGAACGCGGGAACGCTGAAGACTCCCCAGTGGAAGTAGATGCCGAATTTGGCGTCCTGGAACCACTCGGGAGCCGGCGGGTGCTGGTCGACCGATGACCAGGTCGGTGTGTAGCTGCTCGGAGCGCTGCTGGCCCGCGCGGTGCCGACGCCCAGCAAGCCGCCGGCCGTGGCGATTCCGGCAGTGGTGAGCAGCCGGCGGCGACTGAACGGGAATGATGACGATGCCATGGGCGGAACCTCTCAGGAAGGGGAAGAGCCCTTGTCAGAGTTAAGAGGTTGTGCAGATCCGTGGAGCGACGTAGACAGGCGACGCCTGGCCCGCAACGGTGTTAGCGATAACTGTTAGCGATAACATAGAGTCGTGTGACTCTCCCGGCAAGCTTCGGTCGATCCGCCGGCAGGCCACGAAATCTTGAAGGATGACGACCGTCCCGGCGGTCTGTCTGCCTTAAATGCCGAACTAGCCGAAAAGCCCCGTGGGAATACGGCCGAACGAGCAGTGCGGGAGAGGAAAGCCCATGTGAAGGGGCACGCCATTTCCTCGAGGAGGCGCGGCCGGCGCGGCGACGTCACGGCATCGGTCAGGTGGCAGAGGGGGAAAGAGCACGACCGGAAGCCGCTCCGCGGGCACGTGGCCGGACGGCCGGGCCGTGAATCTTTCATCCATGAAAAGCGTTACCGCTCACGTAGCACCGGCCGGTCCGCCCCTCGCACGGCTGGGTGCTGCCGGGGATGTCCCGCCCGGTCTCGCGTGCGGCTCGCATGACACCGAGCGCGAGATCGTCGTTGCCGCACAGGATGGCGGGCCGCCTCCGCCATGCCGCGCAGCGTGGCGGCCGCGCCGTACAGGGCGCTTTGGTCGATGCCTTGTCGGCGGCACCGGCTAGGCTGTGGCGCACAGAACGAGCGGAGGGGTCCCTTGGACGAGGCCGAGACGCCGCGCCTCACGATCCATGAGGTGGCCCGGCGCGCGGGGGTTTCGCATCAGACGGTTTCTCGGTATTTCCGCCACAACGAGAGCTTGAAACCGGCTACCCGCGCAAAGATCGACCGCGTCGTCCAGGAGTCCAACTACCGGCCGAACCTGGTCGCGCGCTCCATGCGCACCCGGCGTACGAACCGGCTGGCGATCACCCTGCCCGCCCCCACCCACCTGTGGCCGGCGCGCCTGCTCCGCGCCGCCTCCTCCGCCGCCCACGACGAGGGCTTCCAGCTGGAGGTCGTCAGCGTCGAGGGCGATCCGCGCGCCAGGGCAGAGCGGATCCTGGAGCTGGCCGGCTCGGGGCAGGTCGAGGGCATCCTGTCGCTGACGCCCCTGGAGATCGACCCGGCCGCCTCGCCGGTGCCCGTCGTCGTCACGGGCGACTACGACGACAAGCTGCGCGGGGTCAACGAACTGGCGGACGCCTCCCCGGTCCAGGAGATCGTCGAACATCTCGCCTCGCTCGGCCACCGGGTCTTCTTCCACATCGCGGGCGCGCAGAGCTGGCCGTCGGCTCGCAACCGCAAGCTGGTCTACGAGCAGACGATCGAGCGCCTCGGGCTCACCTCGTACGGCGTCGCCCTCGGTGACTGGAGCGCCCAATCCGGCTACGACGCCGTACGCGGGCTGCCGGACGGGTGCGGCGTGACCGCCGTCGTCGCCGTGAACGACCACGTGGCCATGGGCGCCGTACGCGGAGCGCTCTCGCGCGGCTGGCGGGTTCCCGGCGATGTCAGCGTGTTCGGCTGGGACGACGAGGAACTGGGACGCTTCGCCACTCCCGCGCTGTCCACGGTGGCCGTCGACCGGGAGGTGCAGGGGCGCGAGGCCATGGCCAGGCTCATCGCGAAAGTGCGCGGCGAGCCCGAGCCGGAGCCTCCCGCACGGTCGATCAACCGGGTCGTCGTTCGAGAGACGGTCGGGCCGCCGCCCGCCTGAGAACGGAGTGCACGTATTGAGCGGGACGGCACCGGTGTGCTAACTGTATGGCGCCATGAGTCCTATCACCCCAGAGCTCTGACGATGAACGAATCATGGCCGGCCGATCCGCCGGCGATCATGATCGACGACGAGGTCCGGCATCAGACGATCGACGGGTTCGGCGTCTCCACGGCCTTCCGGCGCAACGAACTGATCAGGGCTCTCCCGCAGGACAAGCAGCGCGAGATCCTCGACCTGTGGTTCAGCCGGGAGAAAGGGGCCGGGCTCACCATCCTGCGCCTCGGCATCGGCTCGGCGCCGGCCGGGAGCCCGTACGACGACATGGTGTCGATCCAGCCGGAAGACCCCGGTGGCCCGGACGCCCCGCCCAAGTACGTCTGGGACGGCGACGACAACAGCCAGGTCTGGATGGCCAAGGCCGCTCAGGAGTACGGCGTCGAGCGCTTCTTCGCGGTCCCCTGGAGCGCGCCCGGCTACATGAAGGACAACGGCGAGGAGAAGAACGGCGGCAGGCTGAAGCCCGAGTGGCAGCGTGCCTATGCCGACTACCTGGTCCAGTACACGAGGTTCTACCAGCAGGAAGGCATCCGGATCACCGACCTGGGCTTCGCGAACGAGCCCGACTGGACCGCGAAGCACGCCTCGATGCGCTTCACCCCGGAGGAGGCCGCCGCGTTCGTCAAGGTGCTCGGTCCCATGGCCTCGGACGTGCGGGTGGTGTGCTGCGAGTCGCTCGGCTGGACCGAGGCCCAGGCCTACACGCTCGCCATCGAGGCCGACCCCGAGGCGCGGCGCTGGGTGCGGGTCTACAGCGGCCACGGCTACGCCACCCCCGTGGACGGTCCGCTGCCGACCAAGCGGCCCACGTGGATGTCGGAGTGGCACCCGAACGGCACCCACTGGAACGAGAGCTGGTACGACGGCAGCGGCTTCGACGGCTACACGATCGCCTCGGCCGTGCACGACGCGCTCACCCTCGGCAACGTCTCGGCCTACCTGTACTGGCTGGGGGCTTCGACGGGGAGCACCAGGGCGCTGCTGCGGATCGACGAGGCGGAGGGGGCGTACCACGTCTCGAAGCGGCTGTGGGCGCTGGCCGCGTTCAGCAGGTTCATCCGGCCGGGGGCGGTCAGGATCGAGGCCGCGGCCGGGGTGCCCTCGCTGCGGGTGTGCGCGTTCCGCAACCCCGACGGCTCCCGCGTCGTCGAGGTGCTCAACACCGGCCTGGCCCCCGTCACCTGGTCGGGCGTGAGCGAGACGGCCGAGGTCTACCTGACCGACGCGAACGCCTCGCTCGATCTCCGTCCCGTTCTGGACGGGGTGGTGACGTTCCCGTCACGCGCCCTGACGACGATCGTCCTGCGCTGAGGTGGGGTCGCCCACGCTGAGGTGGGGTCGCCCACGCTGAGCCGGGGTCGCCCACGCTGAGCCGGGGTCGCCCACGCCGAGCCGCCGGGCACGCGATGCGCGTGCGTGACCCGGCGGCTCGGCTCAAACCCGCGGCCGGGTCACAGCGCGAACTCCGCCCCGAGCTCGTCCAGCTCGGCCCGGTCGCACATGTGGTCGATGAAGACGTAGCGGTGCGCGAGTTCGAGGGTGTCGCCGTCGGCCAGCGCGATCTCCTCGTCGAAGGAGGGGGAGGGGCTGATCACGGCGAACGCCTCCCTGCGGACGAACCACTTGATCGGCACCGAGGCGCTGGAGTGCCCGGCGATGGCCAGCACGGTGCCGCCGCCGTCGATCTCGTCGTGCTGCCCGACCATGGCCAGCCACGGGGCCTCGGCGCCCATCATCTCCTCCCCGCCCCGGCCGCCGGCGGCGATGATCGTGCCTCCGGTCCAGGACCTGGGGCCGCGCCAGAAGTAGCCCGCGTAGCCGGCCAGCGGCCTGCCGTGCGTGGTGGGGCTGCCGAAGTCGAGCGTGGCGCCGCGGACGTTGCGCAGCTGTGTGGTGAAGTCCAGGGCCCAGATGCCGCGCTCGGCGTCCACCCCGTGGAAGACCTGGCGGCGCTGCTCGGTGATCCAGTGCTCGCCCTGCGCCGAGACCCAGTGCAGGCTCTCCTCCACCGTCACCCGCTCTCCGTCGGAGGAGAGCTCGGTGAAGCCGACGTGGTTCATGTGGCCGAGGTTGTCCTCCCAGTGGTAGTTCCGCTCCACCGAGAAGGTCGGGCCGCCCCAGAAGTTCTGCCCCGACAGGTGCGCCCACGTCATCTGCAGGCCCTTGTGCCAGCGGTGGTCGTGCGGCCGGTAGACCGACATGGGCGCGCCGGACAGGCTGCGGATCGGGTGCAGGTAGGGCTTGGGCGACTCGGCGTCGGGCGCGTCCGGGTGATAGACGTACTGCGCGATCTCCACGTCGCCGGCGGTGACGATCAGGGACTTGTCCTGGTCGCGGACGCTGAGCCTGGAGTCAGGCATGGGTGTTCTCCTTGCACTTGAGGCGGCTGGCGGCAGCCGGCGTGTCGCCGCCGTTGAGCGAGCGGTAGAAGGGGTTCGTCTCGTCGAGCTCGGCTCGGGCGACGGGACGTCCCGTGATGGCGGACTGATAGATGGTCGTGATCAGTTCCATGACGCGCCTGCCGTCGGCGCCGCTCGCCGGGGGCCGCTCGCCGGCCCGCAAGGCGGCCAGCAGGGCGGCGAGCTGGGCACGGTGCGAGCTGGGCGTGTTGTCGGCCGGCGCCCAGCCGGCGATGCGGTCCTGGTCGGTGACGTGCGGCGCGGGCGTCCAGCGCCAGTTGGAGTTGTCATAGCCGTACAGGTGCTCGACCTCGACGGTGGCGTCGGTGAAGTCGAAGCGCAGGTAGCTGGTCTCGCGGGGGGACAGGACGCTGTTCACGATCGAGGCGATGGCGCCCGAGTCGAAGCGGACGATCGCGAACGACACGTCCTCGGTCTCGACGCGGCGTCCGAGCGTGGCCGCCACGGCGTGCACCTCGTGCCAGTCGCCGAGCAGGCTGAGCAGGAGGTCCATCTGGTGGATGCCGTGGCCCATGGTCGGGCCGCCGCCCTCGGTCTCCCACTTGCCGCGCCAGGGCACCTCGAAGTAGTCGTGACCCCGGTACCACAGCGTGTGGCACACGGCGACGAGCGGCGCGCCCAGCTCGCCGTCGCCGATGTGCCGGCGTAAGCGCTGTGCCGCGCTACCGAAGCGGTGCTGGAAGACATAGCCGGCGTAGGGGCCGCCGTCCTTCTCGTGGGCGGCGATCTCGTCGTACTCGGCCAGCGACAGCGTCGGCGGCTTCTCGCACCACACCCACGCGCCGGCGTCGAGCGCGGCTGTCACCGCCTCGCGATGCGCGACCGGCGGCGTGGCGACGACCACGAGATCGGGGCTCTCCGCCGCCAGCATCTCGGTCAGGTCGGTGTGGCGGGCGGGGATGTCGTAGGCGTCGGCCAGCTCGCGCGCGCGGGCGGGATCGACGTCGGAAACGGCGACGACCTGTACCGCATCGCCGGCCGCGGCCAGGGCGGGCAGGTGACAGGCTTTCGCGATGCCCCCGGCGCCGACGACGGCGACACGGACCGGGGACGAGGACGCAGGCATGGTGGAACTCCTTTGGACGACCCAAAGAGTGATCGATCACTTTTGCCTGGTTAACCTATTTTCGATCGTCATGGGGGTCAACCCCGTCTGCGTCCGTCCCGGGGAATGTGACGTGGCCCTCCTGTTCGGTCTGGAGCGCCGCGGACGGCGACTCCAGACCGAACGGCCCACGCCGTCAGCGCTGCAGTGTCAGCAGGCCCGGCCGGTAGGGCCACTGGCCGTAGTCGCCGCCGGAGTTGGGATTGCGTCCCTGGTAGAGCAGCTGCAGGTTGCAGGGATCAACGGTCATGGTCTGGTCGGCGCTGACCCGGATCAGCTCGCCGTGGCTGATGTCGTTGGTCCAGGTGGCGCCGCTGTTGGCCTTGCCGGCGAAGGGGTTGCCCTCGCTTGCGGCCTGCGGGGTCCACGAACCGTTGAGGCTGGTGGCGGTGAAGGAGCGGAAGTAGCGGCCCTGGGCGCCGATCGCCTCGACGATCATGAGGTACTTGTTCTGGCCTTGGAGCTTGTAGACCTGGACGGCTTCGAACAGGTTGTTGGTCGTGTCGCTCATGATCACGGTCGAGGAGCTGCCGAAGTTGCCCGGGAAGTTCCCGATGGGCATGCTGGCCCGGTAGATCTTGCCGTTGTCGCCGGCGAAGAA
>NZ_JBFAHJ010000007.1:0-360948 GCF_040654115.1 Nonomuraea sp. NPDC050786 | reverse complement strand
CGGTTACATTCCGAACCCGGAAGTTAAGCTTCCCAGCGCCGATGGTACTGCACTCGGGAGGGTGTGGGAGAGTAGGTCACCGCCGCACAATATTTAAGAATGAGGGTCGCCCGGACGGGCGACCCTCATTTTTTTGTGTGTGTTCAGATGCGTTCGACGTTGGCGCCGCGGCAGCGGTTCCGGGTGTCGAAGACAAAGGAGCTGGCCTCTTTCACTAGGTCGTAGTCGAAGCAGTCGTGGTCGGTCAGAATGGCCACGGCATCGGCGGCGGCGAGCTCCTGGCGGGTGGCCTCGACGATTTCGACGCCCATGGGCAGCTGGTAGTCGGCGATGTACGGGTCGGCGACGCGGACGTGTGCGCCCAGCTTGCAGAGCGATTGGGCGATCTGGACGGCAGGCGACTCGCGGCAGTCACCGACGTTCTTTTTGTAGGCGAGCCCGAGGAGGAGCAGCCGGCTGCCCCTGACAGGTTTGGCCCGCTCGTTCAGCGCCAGGGCGAGCCGGCGCACGACCTGGTCCGGCATGCTGTTGTTGATGTCGTTGGCGAGCTCCACGAACCGGAAGTTGTGCCCGAGCTCCCGTTTGACCGCCCACGACAGATAGGACGGGTCGATCGGCAGACAGTGCCCGCCGACACCGGGGCCCGGGATGAAGCGCATGTAGCCGAACGGCTTGGTGGCGGCGGCGTCGATGGCTTCCCAGGCATCGATCCCGAGCTGGTGCGCGAAGATGGAGAGCTCGTTCACCAGGGCGATGTTGACGTGCCTGAAGGTGTTCTCCAGCAGCTTGCACAGTTCGGCCGCCTGGAGAGTGGACACGGGCACCACCTGCTGAACGAGCCGCTCGTAGAACGCCTGGATCCGCTCCAGTGAGGGCTGGTCGATACCGGAGACGACCTTCGGCGTGTTCTCCAGCTGCCATTGATCGTTGCCTGGGTCGATGCGCTCGGGGCTGTAACCCAGGTGGAAGTCCTCGGGAGCGCGTAGCCCCGAGCCCTCCTCCAGCAGCGGCAGGAGATACTCCTCGGTGGTGCCGGGGTAGGTGGTGGACTCCAGGACCACGGTGGCGCCCGGCCGTATCAGTGGTGCGATGGAGCGGCCTGCTGACGCGATGTGGCGCAGGTCGGGAGTTCCGTCGCTGAGCGGTGTCGGCACGGTGATCAGGCAGATGTCGAACGCCTCAGCGTCCGCGTAGTCGGCGCTGGCCAGGTAGCGCCCCGTGCGGATGGCCTCGGCCAGCCGTTCGTCACTGATGTCCTCGACGAAGGACTCGGCGGCGTTCAGCCGCTTCACCCGCCACGGGTCCACGTCGATACCCACGACGTCGAATCCCGCCTCAACCGCTCGCATCGCCAAGGGCAGGCCGACATAGCCCTGCCCCACCACCACTAGCTTGTCTCCCATATAGAGCTCCCCGTCATTGTCGAGATGGAACAGAGTCGGCTGTTGCCGGCGCCGGCGCCATGGCACCGGTCTCGCAGAGGAGCTCGGCGGAACGCCCCGCCCCACTGCCGCATTCGAGCACGTTCTTGCCGCGTGACTCGTCAGCCGCCCGGCCGCTTGCCTTCATGCCGCCATCCCCGGTGGGCGACGACGCGAAGAGAGGCGCGGCAGCGGAGGCGCCGCAACGAGGAACACCGGGGAATCTCGGGATCCATGCCGAGAGGCGCTTGTTTCGGAAGAGTCATACGGGCGACCGTTCGGTAGGCGAAATAGGATGACCGGGCCCAAGAGCGGGCACTTCCTCACAGTCGCTTCATGTTACGTCGCGTGATCGGACAGTTACGGGGAGGCGCGGCGGCGTGTCCTGGTGCGGCCACGAGGAGGCGAGGAGGCGGGGCGGCCCGGGGAGCAGGGAAAACACCCGCCAAGCGGCGGCAAGGACATCGCGCTGTCCAGGCGTTCGCGGTGCCCGCGGGCTCCGGCGTCGTCAGGCTTGCGGGTGTGACCGAAGTCGAGCTCTTGCCGCGTTCGGAGCCGTCGCTCGGGCCTGCCGCCGCTGGGTCGGCGGTCGGGAGGAGGCGTGTCGCCGCATGCCTGAGATGGGCTCCGGCGGCTGTACTGGCCGTGTGCGTGGGAGTGGCATGCGGCCGCTACGGTGTCGCGCTCTCCGATCTGGCGCGGTTCGCCCTTTACGTGGCTCTGGGCCTGGCTCTGCCCGGCCTGCTGTGGATCCGTGCGCTTCAACGTCGTGAGCACACCTTGCCCGAGGAACTCGCGTTGGGCACGGCGCTCGGCTACGCGCTGGAGGTGTTGGCCTATATTCCCGCTCGAGCGATCGGCGCGCCTCTGTTGATCGTGGCGTGGCCGCTCGGCACGTATGCGCTGTTCCTCGCGATGCCGCGCCTGCGCCGGCACTGGAGGGGCCGGCCGCGCGGCGGCCGGGCGCCGCGCTGGTGGCCGTGGTCCCTGACGCTGATCGCGAGCTGCCTGATCCTCTGGACCGCCAGGGAATTCTTCGGCACTCACGCACTCACCTGGCCGGCGATGGCGTCGTCCTATGTCGACATGCCCTATCACCTGGCGCTGGTCGGCGAGCTGAAGCATCACGTGCCGCCCACCACGCCAGGTGTCGCCGGCGAGCCTCTGGCGTACCACTGGTTCGTGCACGCGCATGTCGCGGCGGTGAGCTGGGCGACGGGGGTGGAGCCGCTGGTCCTGCTCTACCGTCTGGCCGTCCTGCCCATGCTGGTCGCGCTCGCCGTGCTGCTGGCGGCGGTCGGCCGCCGGGTCACGGGGACGTGGGCGGGCGGGCTGGCCGCCCTGGTGAGCACCGTGTTCGTCGTGGCACCCAGCCTGTACACGGGCACGGTCGCCGGCGTGTTCAGCTGGGCGTCCGTGCAGTCGTGGTCGAGCCCGAGCCAGGTCTTCTGCGCCGTGCTGTTCGCTCCGGTGGTGCTCCTGATCATCGAGCTGCTTGACGGATCGCGGCCGGCGCGCGGTCGTTGGGTACTCCTGGCGGTCATGATGTCGGCGGTCACGGGAGCGAAGGTGGCGTATCTCCCGCTGCTGATGGCAGGGTTGGTGGCGGTCGTTGCGGTGGAAGCGGTCCGGCGGCGCAGGCCACCGCGGTGTGCGCTGGCCGTACTGGGGCTTACCGCAGCGTGTCTGGCGCTCTCGCATGTGCTGCTGTACGGGGGCGGCCAGCAGGGGCTGGTCCTGGATCCGCTGTCGATCACACGCGTGAGCTGGCGGAATCTGACCGGCGCAGAGGCGTCGGCGGAGGTGCCCTGGTCCGCGGCGCTCGGGGTCGGCGGGCTCTGCCTGCTGTGCGGAACGATCACTTGGTGTGGCGTGCTGGGCCTGCTCCTGAGACCGCGGGAGCTGCTGCGAACCCCGGTGGTGCTCGGTCTCGGCATGGCCTTGGCAGGGTGTGTGGCGTTTCTCCTGTTCGGGCATCCAGGACTGTCCCAGGGGTACTTTCTCCAGGCCGCCTACCCCTATCTGGCGATGGTCGCGGTGTCAGGGGCGGCATGTGCGGTGCGGGAGACACGCCTGCCGGTCAGGGCCATCGTCTGTGCGGGCGGAACGGGCGTGCTGACCGCCGCTGCCATCCGGCTGCTCTTCGACGTCAGGATCCCGCTGCGGCCGGGCCAGAGCGATCTGGCCCTGTACCTCCCGTACCTCGCACTCCTTGGTGTGGTCGGGCCGGCCGCCGCTCGCCGGAGTGGGCGCCGTACGCTCGCGCTGACGATCTGCCTGCTCACGGGGGCGGGGACGCCTGCCGCGTGGCTCGCGCTCACGCCGCCGGATCCGTACGGCGAAGCCCCGGTACGGGACGCGCCTTCAGGGCTCCTCGCGGTGAGCCGGTGGCTGCGTGACCATTCGGCGCCTGACGACCTGGTGGCCACCAACACACACTGCCGCCTGGGACATGCGAACCCGTGCGACAGCCGTGCCTACTGGACGACCGCGCTGACCGAACGGCGCGTGCTGGTCGAAGGATGGGGCTACGCGGCGCGGAACACGGACGGCTGGCGCCCCGGCAAGGCGGTGGCCGGCCGGCCGTTCTGGGATCAGGAGCGCATCCGGGCAAACGACGCGGTCTTCGAGCGCCCCTCCGCTCAGGCCCTCCGGACGCTGCACGACCGCTACGGAGTGGCCTGGCTCTTCGTGGACGAACGCCGGATGGCGCCCGGCTCCTCCCTCAGCTCATTCGCCACCCTGCGGTTCCGCTCCGGCGATTTCGGCGTCTATCAGGTGGTCCGGCCGGTCCAGCGGTGACGGCAGGTCCGGGCTCGCTCAAACTGTGGCAAGGAGATCACCCCGTACGGATGTCCGGACACTGCTGGACGGGGAAGATCGCCAGACTTGCGCCCATGGTGAGGACCTTGCCTTCGTCCTGGATGGCCGCAGCCGTCGGCGCCCTTCTGATGGGCACGCTGGGGGCGGCGGTCCCCGACACGCGCGTGCGCCAGGTGCCGCCGGTCGATCTCGGAGACGCCGGTCAGTGCGTGGCGATGGCGGGGGAGATGGTCACCAACACGGGGCTCACCACGCTCACCGGCGATCTCGTGGTGAGCCCGGGTGACCAGGTGATCGGCTTCCCGCCAGGGCAGGTGCGGGGCGACATCTACCTCGACGACTCCAAGGGCACCGAGATGAGGAAGGACGCGGTCACCGCCTATCGGGACGCGGACGGACGTGCGTCCAACAGCGTCATCCCGCCGCAGCTCGGAGGACGTACTCTGCCGCCCGGGGTTTACGAGAGCACGGACGGCACGTTCCGCATCGACGGCACTCTCACGCTGGACGCTCATGGCGAGCCGGACGCCGTCTTCATCTTCCAGGCCGACTCCGTGCTGAACACCGCCAGGGTGAGCAACATCGACCTGGTGAACGGCGCCCAGGACAAGAACGTCTTCTGGCAGGTCGGCGACGACGCCAGCCTGGGCAGATACTCCACCTTCCGCGGCAACCTCATGGCGTGGAACACGATCAGGGTCGCGTACGGCGCGGCGGTCTACGGCCGCACCATGGCACTCAACGAAGCACTCCACTTCGAAGGCACCGACATCCTGCCCGCCACCCGGGTCACTCTGCCGGTCAACCCGCCCACCGCGACTTCCCTGACGTCTTCCCCCAACCCGTCACGCAACGGGGAGCCCGTCACGTTCACGGCGACGGTAAGCGGAAACGTCCAGGGGTTCAGCCCCACGGGGACGGTGCTCTTCATGGAAGGCACCACCGTCATCGGCTCGGTCTACACCGACGAGCCCGGGGTCGCGCGGTTCACCACGTCCGAGCTGACCAGGGGCGTGCACGAAATCCACGCGGTCTATGTGGACGAAGGGACCGCGGTCTACGAGGCGTGGGTCGACTTCCAGCCGAGTGAATCGCCGACTATAACGCAACAAGTGCTTAATCGGCGGTAAGTAACCGTATATGGGGACAGGTCGGGCGCCTTTGTAAAGGATGGGCGCTATTTGTCGGCAACGTACTCCATATCGGGCGTCGGCCATTCGGTGCCGGGGTATCTCGCGCACGTCAGAAGGGGGTGCCGCCGTGATTTCTCGCCGCGGTATATCGGTCGCATTGATGCTGGCCTGTGGAGCATTGGGGTTGGTGGACGCGGGAGTCGCGCGGGCCGGCTCGACCGTCGAGACGGTTCGGGGGACTCCTCCCGGCATGCGGATCGGTCAGGGCCATGCCGCGGCTCGCCGGCTGTGCCACAGGAAACGTTGCCGCGTGTGCCGGCATGGTTCGTGCGGGTGGAGGTTCCGCGGACGGAGAGGCCCTGAGGGGCCGGTAGGTCCTGTGGGGCCCATCGGGCCGCAAGGCTTCATAGGCCCTCGGGGATTCAGAGGAGAGCGGGGCCCCACCGGGCCAGAAGGCGCTGAGGGTGAGAGAGGTCCGGAAGGTCCCGCAGGACCACGAGGTCTGCCAGGACCACAAGGACCTGCGGGGCCGAAAGGTCCCCAAGGTCCCCAAGGCCCCCAAGGGCCGGAGGGCCCCAGAGGGCCGCAGGGCCCGCCAGGGTCATCCAGTTCGGTCGATTCGACGCTCGTCTCACTGACGTTCCCGCCGTACGACACGAACTTCACCGCGTACGCCTCGGACGGCATCGCCTGGGTCCTGGACCCGCGGACGCCCCTGCCGGGTGCCTGGCACAGCCTCGCGTCGGTGCCAGGGTATCCCGAGGGCGTGATCGGCGTCTCGCTGACCGAGCTCGCCCAGCCGCTCAGCAGCCTGCTGATCACCGTGGCGACCGCCGGCGGCGGCCTCGCTCAGACGAAGTGCATCCTGACCGAGCCGCCACCACCGCCGGGGCCGGCCTGGGGGACGACGTACTGTGATCGGTTCACCGCCATCCCCCCGCCAAAGCCGTGACGATCGTCAGGGCGAGACGAACATGAGGTCGACCCAGTAGTTGCTGGCGTTGTAGGTGCTGGTGGGGAAGGCGGGCGAGGCGCCGTAGGTGTAGACCCCGTTGCCGCCCTGGACCGCGTCCTCCAGGGCGGTGAGGGGACCCCTGTTGCGTGGCGAGGTGAAGTACGGCCGGTTGTAGGACCACAGCCCGGATGGGGTGTGGTACGAGGCGATGTAGGTGGTGTCCGCGTTGATGGCGACCGGGGTGGAGAAGTAGGCGTTCTGCCAGCCGGAGGCGGATTCGCCGGTGAAGGTGACGCTGGCGAGGAGTTGGCCGCCGGTGGTCCACAGGCCGCCGGTGTGGGTGCCGGTGTTGCCCGGGCCCTTGTAGAAGCGGATGCCCTGGACGAGCCCGCTCGAGATCGACCTGAACTTCACGCCGAGGGTGACCGCCCGGTTGTCCGTCGACTGGTTGGCCGGGGTCGCCGAGTCACTCCAGAGGCTGTCCGACGGTGTGAACATGACGTCGACCCAGTAGTTGCTGGCGTTGAAGGTGCTGGTGGGGAAGGCGGGCGAGGCGCCGTAGGTGTAGACGCCGTTTCCGCCGTCCGCGCCGTTCTGCAGAGCGGTGAGCGGGCCGTGAGTGAACGCGCTGGTGAAGTAGGGCCGGTTGTAGGACCAGAACCCGGATGGGGTGTGGTACGAGGCGATGTAGGTGGTGTCGGCCTTGATGGCGACCGGGGTGGAGAAGTAGGCGTTCTGCCAGCCGGAGGCGGATTCGCCGGTGAAGGTGACGCTGGCGAGGAGTTGGCCGCCGGTGGTCCACAGGCCGCCGGTGTGGGTGCCAGTGTTCCCGGGGCCTTTGTAGAAGCGGATGCCCTGGACGAGCCCGCTCTCATCCGACCTGAATTT
The DNA here is from genome assembly GCF_040654115.1 of Nonomuraea sp. NPDC050786. Classification (NCBI taxonomy): domain Bacteria; kingdom Bacillati; phylum Actinomycetota; class Actinomycetes; order Streptosporangiales; family Streptosporangiaceae; genus Nonomuraea; species Nonomuraea sp. NPDC050786. Next base: position 353,728 of record NZ_JBFAHJ010000007.1, on the reverse strand, counting down.
GACACCGAGGGTGACGGCCCGGTTCTCCGATGTCTGGTTGGCGGGGATCGTGGAATCGCTCCAGAGCGAGGTCGTCACGTCCTGGACGACGACGTTGGACGTGCTCGGCGCGAAATCGATCGGCTCTTCGCCGTTGAAGGTGATGCCGCCCAGGAAGACGGCGGTGATGTGATGCTGGGCCGCGGTGAAGCCCGGGACGGTCACCGTGGCGGGATGCACGCCGTCGAAATGGTCCTGGCCGATGACAGTGGCGCCGTCCTTGAAGACCACGTCGCCCTCGGGTGTCACCGGTTCGGAGCCCCCGTCGGCCGTCGCCGAGAAGGTGACGCTGTCATCGGGGGTGGAGGGGTTGCGCGACGAGGACAGGCTCGTGGTGGTGGGCGGGCGGTCCGGCAGGCTGACCCGTGTGGCCGGAATGCCTCCCGTGCCCTGGAGCGTGATCGTGTTGTTGAGCGAGAAGACCCGTCCGAACACCGCTGCTCCGGAGCTGACCGATGTCGCGCCCGACGCGAGCGCGTTCCCGCGGAAGGTGCAGAACGTGCCCAGGCTCACCGAGCCGGTGATCTGCCAGAAGACGTTCTTCTCCTGGGCGCCTCCGACCAGGTTGATGTTGCTGACGTTGGCCGCCGTGAGCGTGGAGGCCTTGAAGACGAAGACAGCGTCGGGGTCGGCTTCGGCGTCGAGGGTCAGCGTCCCGCTGATGCTGAAGGTCCCGTTGGTTGAGGTGTAGACGCCGGGGGTCTTGGTCGTGCCGCCGAGCGAGGGAGAGACGGCACTGTCGGCCGGACGGCCGGCGAGGTCGTTGTACGTGCTCACCGCGTCGGCCTTGGCGGCGATCGCCGCGGCGTCGTTCGTGTGGATGGTGCCGCTGACCGTGCCAGGTGGGAATCCCGACACCGTGGTGCCCGGGCTCACCCCCAGATCTCCGGTGACCGTGGTCTGGTTCGAGTTCGCCACCGCCGATCCCGCCAGCACCGCGAAGGGCTCGGCAGCGCCGAGATCCACCGGACCTGTGTCGGCGCGCGTGGCGATGGGAGTCGCGACGATCGTTCCGGTCGCCAGGACGGATGCGAGCATCACGGCGAGCGGGGAGCGGAACCGGCGACGGTGAGGTGACTTCCTGCCGGGCGGGGTGTTGCGGATGGTGTCGGCGGACTGGCCGGTTGCCCCATGGTCGGGCCGAGGATTGTGCATAAGACTCAACTTCTTCGTGGTGCTCACGGAACTTTCGGTGCTGGCTCTACAAGCGGCCTGCGCGTAGAGACAGATATCGCCATTTGTCCCATTTTTGAGCGCTTGTCAATGGCGTTGATGGCCCTATTGGGGCGCGGTTAAATGACTTTACTTCGACAGTTCGCTGTGGGCCAGTAATGAAAGCTGGATTTCGCCTGATGGTTAGATCTCGGCCGCATCTCACGCTATTTCGTGCTTTGGTGTCAGTGGGCGGCTGTACCGCCGTGTGCCGGCGGCGCCTGGTCGCCCGGCAGGGCGGTACTGGATGCGAGGAACGCGAGTGCGCACGAGCTCCGCGTGGCGGGCTGTCGTCCCCCGCCCGCGATGGCCGAAGGGCGGAGCGTTCGCCCCGGGGCGAACTCTCTAACATCGGCAACATGTGGCAAGCTCTTCGGCAAAAGGGAAGGTGCCGCACGGCCCCGGTAATTCGCCTGGCCCATACATTTCGAGTGGACAGAGTTCCAGTCCACCGTGCGTTTTTCGCGAAAGGGGTCAGGAGCGGTGAAAGCACTCGTTCTGGCGGGCGGCAAGGGTACGAGGCTGCGCCCGCTCACCCACACCTCGGCGAAGCAGTTGGTCCCCATAGCCAACAAGCCCGTGCTCTATTACGGGCTCGAGGCGATCAGGAACGCCGGCATCGTCGACGTCGGCATCATCGTCGGTGACACGGCCCGCGAGGTGCGGGAGGCAGTGGGGGACGGTTCCAGGTTCGGCCTGAAGGTGACCTACATCCCGCAGGAGGAGCCTCTGGGGCTGGCGCACTGCGTACTGATCGCCAGGGACTTCCTCGCCGACGAGCCGTTCGTCATGTACCTCGGGGACAACTTCCTGGTGAACGGCTTCGCGGACCTGGTGGACGCGTACCGTACGGCTGACTACGACGCCCAGATCCTGCTCACCAAGGTCGCCGAGCCGCAGTTCTACGGAGTCGCGGAACTCGGCCCCGACGGGGAGATCATCGGGTTGGAGGAGAAGCCGGTGTGCCCGCGCAGCGATCTCGCCATCGTCGGCGTGTACACGTTCTCTCCCGCGATCCATGACGCGGTCCGCGCCATCAGCCCGTCGGCGCGCGGCGAACTGGAGATCACCGACGCGATCCGCTGGCTCGTCGACAACGGTCATCGCGTGCACTCGCACCTGGTCAGCGGCTACTGGAAGGACACCGGGCGGCTGCAGGACATGCTGGAGTGCAACCGTATCGTCCTGGAGACCTTCGAGCGCGAGATCAAGGGGACCGTGGACGGGCTCTCCGAGATCACCGGGCGCGTCGTCATCGAGCCCGGCGCCGTGGTCGAGCGCTCGGTGATCCGCGGTCCGGCGGTCCTCGGCGCCAACACCAAGATCATCGGCTCGTACATCGGGCCCTACACCTCGGTCGGGGAGGGCTGCGTGCTGGAAGGGGCCGAAGTGGAGTACAGCATCATCCTCGGGGAGTCCTCCATTGTCGGGGTCTCCGGCCTCACCAACTCTCTCATCGGCCGGAACGTCGAAGTCACCCGCGCCACGGGCCTGCCGAACATGAACCAGCTCATGGTCGGCGACCACAGCAAGATCCAGGTACGCGCATGAAGATCCTAGGGCACGCAGCCCGGTCAAGTGCGAAGAAGCCGTCAACAGCCGCGGCGCCGACCAGCGCGCCTTAATTCCGTCAAGAAGACTTCACCAGCGAATCAAGCTCTCGCCTGTAAATCGGTCGGAATGCGCGCACCGCTATGAGCGGCGACATTAAGTGACTACAAGGAGAAGAGGACCCGAGCCCGAAAGAAGCCGCATGAAGGAGGGCCGGGGGAATGCGGGATCAGCCGCACCTGGTCTCGCCGGCTCGATACATTCTTCGAATGGAGTGAGTGTGCGTTTCTTGCCCGCTCAGGACCACATCACGGCCGGGGTCGTCGGCCTTGGATATGTCGGATCCTGCATCGCTGCGACTCTCGCAGACAACGGCATCCCCGTGATCGGGGTGGACGCCGACACCTCATTGGTCCAGGAGTTGAGCGCCGGACGCTGCCGGATCAGCGAAACAGGGCTTCCCGACCTCATCTCCCGCTGGGCCGGCACGCCGCGGCTCCGGGTCACGACGGACTGCGCGGCCATCTCGGCCGCCGACGTCGTCATCGTCACCGTCGGGACACCGATCCGCGATGACGGCTCGCTGATGGATCTTCAGCTGAAAAGCGCCTGTGACGACTTGAGCAGGCACCTCCGCCCGGGTCAGCTGCTGATCTTCAAGAGCACCGTACCGGCGGGCATGACCCGCGAGCTCGTCGTCCCCCTGCTCGAACGTTCGGGAATGACGTGCGGGAAGGACTTCGGGCTCGCGTTCTGCCCGGAGCGGCTGTCCGAGGGGAACGCGCTCAAAGAACTTCGGAGCTTCCCCATCGTCGTGGGCGGATGGTGCCCTGACAGCGGCGCGGCCGCGGCGGCGTTCTGGGAGATGAGCCTCGGCGTCGAAGTGATCCGCTGTCATTCACTGGAGACGGCGGAGATGGTCAAGCTCGCCGACAACTGGTGGATCGACCACAACATCGCGATGGCCAACGAGCTCGCCAAGGTGTGCGCCACGCTCGATGTCGACGTACTCGAGGTGATCTCGGCCGCGAACTCCATCAAGAAGGGCCACGGGAGCGTCAACATTCTCCTGCCGAGCGTCGGCGTCGGGGGTTCGTGCCTGACCAAGGACCCGTGGATGGTGTGGCGCTCAGCCCGTGACCGTGGGCTGGACCTCCGCACGATACCGGCGGCACGTGAGGTCAACGACGGCATGCCCGGCTACACTTTCGGGCTCATCGTGGAGGAGCTGGCCAAACTGGGCAGCACCGCAGCCGGCTCCAAGGTCGCGGTGCTGGGACTGGCCTTCAAGAACAACACGGGCGACTTGCGCGCGACGCCCACGCTGCCGGTCATCACGGCTCTGCGGGAGGCGGGGGCGGAGGTCGCCCTTTTCGACCCCCTCGTGGATGGCGATGAGGCCGAGAAGACCTTCGGGCTACGGCCGTCGAGCTCGATCGAGGAGGCGGTGCGGGACGCCCGTTGCGTGGCGGTCCTCGCCTGGCACAAGCAGTTCGAGGACCTGGACCTCGCGGAGCTCCGTCAGCAGGTGGCCGAGTCGTGCGCCTTGATCGACGGGCGCGCCTACTTCCCCCGGGAAATCATCGCACGGCTGAGAGGCCTGGGCTTCTCCTATCGCGGGATCGGACGGTAACGCCATGGTACGTGTCGTCGTCACAGGCGGAAGCGGTTTCATCGGGAGCCATCTCGTCGAGCGGCTGGTCGCACAGGGCAATGACGTGACCGTTTTCGACCACGCCACGCCACCGGGGTTCGCGGCGGACGAAGCCGAGGCTCGATACGTCGTAGGGGACATCCGGGACAGCTCCCTGCTCTCCACCGCCATCACCCCCGGCGTTGACATCGTGTACCACCTCGCCGCCGTGGTGGGCGTGGATCGCTATCTCAACCAGCCGCTGGACGTCATCGACTGCAATCTGTCAGGCACGAGGAACGTGCTCGACCTCGCAGATCAGGTCGGAGCGAAGGCCGTGGTCGCCAGTACGAGCGAGGTGTTCGGCAAGAACCCGGCGGTCCCGTGGGCGGAGGACGACGACCGGGTGCTCGGCAGCACCGCCATCGACCGATGGAGTTACTCCTCCAGCAAGGCACTGGCCGAGCATCTGACGTTCGCCTTCATACGGCAGCGCGGCCTGCGGGGCACGATCCTGCGCTACTTCAACGTGTACGGCCCGCGTCAGCGGCCTGCCTTCGTCATCAGCCGGACGATCCACCGGGCACTCCGGGGCCTTCCCCCTGTCCTCTATGACGACGGCCGGCAGACCCGGTGCTTCACGCACGTCGACGACGCCATCACAGCCACGGTCATGGCCGGGGAGAGCGAGAAGTCCGACGGCGAATGCTTCAACATCGGCAGCTCGGACGAGACCACGATCCAAGAGGCCGTGCGCCTGACCCTCGAACTCGCCGGCGGCGGGCCGGAGGTCGTTCCTGTGGACACCGGAGCGCGCCTCGGCACGCGGTACCAGGATCTGCAGCGGCGGATTCCCGATGCCACGAAGGCGTACCAAGTGCTCGGCTGGCGCAGATCGACCGACCTCCGGGAGGGAATCGCGCGCACGATCGAGTGGGCTCGCGCGAACCCGTGGTGGCTGGCGCTGGACGACAGCGGTCAGTCGTAGCCCCGGCTCCCGGGAGCGAACTTGTTCCATCCTGACGGCGCAGGTCGAGGGCTGTCCGCATCGCGCGACTGCGCTCGTGCGGGCCATCCTCGTCCTGCGGCTCGTCGAAGAGCGCCGTCGCTCGGCAAGCCACCGGTAATGGCTCGACAAGAAACGACCGTGCGGCGCACGTCGGATACACCCTTCTCGTGGGCGCCAACGTTAACTGTAGTCGGCTGCCCGGGGCAGCCTCGACCGTCGCACGGAGCAAAGGCCCAACGATGCATCTTGTCGATCGACATTCCTCTCGCTCCTCCACGGAGAGGGCCGATGAAGGACCGGCCAAGGCAGCGGACCGTATCCTGGTCAATGATCTCCGGCGGCACGCGTCGTCAACCGAGACCGCCGTACGCACCGCCGTCGAGCGGGTGCTCAGTAGCGGCTGGTACATCTTGGGCCAGGAGACCGAGTCCTTCGAACGGGATTTCGCCGACTTCTGCGGCACGTCCCACTGTGTAGGTGTCGCGAACGGCACCGATGCCATTGAAATTGGACTTCGCGCTCTGGGCATAGGTCCCGGATCGCGTGTCGCCACAGTGGCGAACGCCGGTTTCTACACGACTACCGCCCTGCTTCTCCTGGGTGCGGAGCCGGTGTTCGTCGACGTGGACCCGGACACGAAGCTGATGGACCTCGCTCAGCTGGAGCGCATCGTTGACCACGACCGCCTGGACGCGGTCGTGGTCACCCATCTTTTCGGTCTTCTCCATGACATGGAGGCGGTCCTGGAGGTCGCGACCCGCGCCCGGGTGCCGGTGTTCGAGGACTGCGCGCAGTCTCATGGCGCCAGGCGAGGCAGGCGGTGCGCGGGCAGCTTCGGCGCCGCGGCGGCGTTCAGCTTCTATCCGACCAAGAACCTCGGGGCGCTCGGCGATGGTGGCGCTGTGGTCACCGGCGACGCGGAGATGGCCGCACGACTGCGGCAGTTGCGGCAGTACGGGTGGGAGTCGAAATATCGCGTCGGCGTCCGTGGGGGCCGGAACAGCCGCCTCGACGAAATACAGGCGGCCGCGCTTCGCGCCAAGCTCCCTTTCCTGAACGACTGGAACCGGCGACGCCGTGACATCGCCACCCGGTACTCGCGGGAGATCGTCCATCCCCAGGTTCGTTGTCCTGCCGTTCATGGTGAGGAATTCGTCGGCCATCTCTATGTCGTGGTCTGCGATGAGCGTGAGGCCCTTCGTGCCCGGCTCGCCGAGGCCTCCGTGGCGACCGATGTGCACTATCCCGTTCCCGATCATCATCAGGCTCCGCTCGCCGCCCGCGGTGACGGCGTGAGACTGCCGGTGACGGAGGAGCTGGCAGGTTCGATCGTGACACTGCCCTGCTATCCCGAACTTTCCGACGCAGAGGTCACCAGAGTGATCTCATGTATCAACACGTGGTGAGGCCATGCTCTCGGTGATCGTTCCCGTGTACCGCAATGCGGAGTTCATACCGCAGTTGATGGTGGAGTTCACCAAAATCGACGCCGCCGCCCAGGAACGTTACGGAATGACGGTGGAGTTCGTCCTGGTGGTGGACGGGAGTCCGGACGACAGTTTCGAACTCCTCCAGGCGGCTCTGCCGACGGCGCCGTTCCGGTCGCAGCTGCTGCTCCACGCGCGGAACTTCGGCTCCTTCGCCGCCATCCGTACCGGTCTCCGTGCGGCCAAGGGCACGTACTTCGCCGTCATGGCCGCAGACCTCCAGGAGCCGCCGGAGCTGGTGCTCAAGTTCTTCGACAGGCTGGTGAATGACGTCTCGGACATCGTGGTGGGAGTGCGCGAGGGCCGCGACGATCCGGGAATGAGCCGCCTCTTCGCCAATCTCTTCTGGCGCTTCTACCAGCGTTTCGTCGTGCGGGAGATCCCGTCCGGCGGGGTCGATGTCTTCGGCTGCAACCAACGGATCCGGGACGAGCTGCTCCGGTTGGAGGAGTCCAACACCTCGCTGGTCGGGCTCGTGTACTGGCTGGGCTTCCGGCGCAGCGAAGTTCCTTACCGGCGGCGTGCCCGGGTGTACGGGAAGAGCGCGTGGACGTTCGGTAAGAAGATCGATTACTTCAAGGACAGCGTCTTCGCCTTCACGGACCTGCCCGTTCGCATCCTCACGGTCATCGGCCTCCTCGGCTTCGCAGTGGCCGGAGCCCTGGCGCTCTTCGTGATCGTCATGCGGCTGACCGGCCATATCCACGAGGCCGGCTACGCGGCCACGATCGTGGTCATCACGTTCTTCGGCGCGCTCAACACCCTGGGCGTGGGATTCATCGGATCCTACGCCTGGCGCGGTTATGAGAACACGAAGAAACGCCCGCTGGCCATCGTCCGCACCGCGCGTACGTTCGGCGTGCCATGCGACAGCGACGAGGAGAGTGCCGCCGACCTCGCTTCCACCGGTAGGCGGTCATGAACGATGCTTATTTTCACCCGCAGGCGCTGTGCGCAAGCACGAACGTCGGCGCGGGCACGCGGGTCTGGGCCTTCGCGAACGTCCTGCCGGGCGCTCGGATCGGCCGCGAGTGCAACATCTGCGACGGGGTGTTCGTCGAGAACGACGTCGTGGTGGGCGACCGGGTCACCGTCAAATGCGGCGTGCAGCTCTGGGACGGTGTGACGATCGAGGACGATGTCTTCATCGGCCCCAACGCCACTTTTACCAACGACCCGTTCCCGCGCAGCAAGGTCTATCCCGAATCGTTCGCCCGCACCGTCGTCCGGGCCGGCGCCTCCATCGGCGCCAACAGCACGATCCTGCCCGGAGTGGAGATCGGCACCGGTGCGATGGTGGGCGCGGGGGCCGTGGTGACCCGGTCTGTGCCGCCGAACGCGATCGTGGTCGGCAATCCTGCTCGAGTCACGGGTTACGTCGCCGACAAGGCGGATGCCGGTGTTCCCCTTGGGGATGACGTCGTGCGTTCGCCGGGCGGGATGGCGCTCGGCGTGGGAGGGGCGAGTCTCCACGACCTGCACGTGGCGAAGGACCCGCGTGGCGAGCTGTCGGTGGGAGAGTTCGGGCGCGAGCTGCCGTTCGCACCCGCTCGCTATTTTCTCGTCTACAACGTGCCCGGCAGAGCGGTGCGGGGGGAGCACGCACACAAGGAATGCGCTCAGTTCATGATCTGCGTGCACGGTTCGTGCGGCGTCCTGCTGGACGACGGCCGCAGCCGACGCGAGATCACGCTTGATCGGCCCAGCCGCGGCGTGTACATGCCGCCCATGATCTGGGGGACGCAGTATCGCTACTCCTCCGACGCGGTGCTTCTGGTGTTCGCCTCTCATCACTACGACACCGAGGACTACATCCGGTCGTACGACGAATTCCTGAAGATCGTCGCCGGTGAGCCCATGCCGGCGTGAGGAGTTCCGCACTGGCCCGGTCGCCGGCCTTTCGCATCCCTGGAGGGTGGAAAGCGCGCGCGGCCGGGTCGACTCATGTCCGGCTACGGCACCCCCTGCCTGCTGACGCGCCGTCGCTCGGTCCCCAGCGCGGCGGCACAGCGTTGACCAGATCGTCCGGCGTGGAGCCCTCAGTCCCAGTTCGCCCTGCCGTCTTTCGAGCGTTCCAGCAGCAGGTGCAGCACCTGACAACGCGGGCGGCGGGTTGAGCAGTACCCGCCGCCCGACCTCGGTCAGGGGGAGAACACCAGGTCCACCCAGTAGTTGCTCGAGTTGTAGGTGCTGGTGGGGAAGGAACTTGTCGCGCCGTAGGTGAAGACGCCGTTGCCGCCTGACGCGCCGTCCGCGAGCGCGATGAGGGGGTTCCTGACGTACTGGGTGGTGAAGAACGGTCTGTTGACGGAGAAGAATCCCGTCGGGGTGTGGTACGAGGCGATGTAGGTGGTGTTGGCGTTGATGGCGACAGGTGTCGAGAAGGCCACCTGCTGCCAGCCGGAGGCGCTCTCGTTGGTGAAGGTGGCGCTGGCGAGGAGCTGACCGTCCGTGGTCCACAGGCTTCCTGTGTGGGTACCGGTGTTCTGCGGGCCCTTGTAGAAGCGGATGCCCCGCACCAGGCCGCTCCTGGTCGCCTGGAACTTCACGCCGAGGGTGACCGCCCTGTTGTCCGCGGACTGGACGGCCGGCACCGCCGAGAGGTCCCAGAGGCTGTTGGACGGCAGGAAGACCAGGTCGACCCAGTAGTTTCTGGCGCTGAACGTGCTGCTCGGGAACGTGTTCGTGGCCCCGTAGGTGTAGACGCCGTTGCCGCCGACCGTTGTGCTCGCGGGAGCGGTGAGCGGGCCGTTCGCGTAGTCGCTCGTGAAGTAGCTGGACGATACGGCATACCGGCCGACTGTCGTGTGATACGAGGCGATGTACGTGGTGCCGGCCGCGATGACCACAGGATCGGAGAACGTCACCTGCTGCCAGCCGGACGCGCTCTCGTTGGTGAAGGTGGCGCTGGCGAGGAGCTGGCCGCTGGTGCTCCACAGGCTTCCGACGTGGGTGCCGGTGTTCTGCGTGCCCTTGTAGAAGCGGATGCCCTGAACGATGCCGCTGCTGGACGCCCTGAACTTGACGCCGAGCGTGACGGCCTGGGTGTCGCTGGCGATGGTGGAGGGGATGGTCGAGTTGTCCCAGAGGCTGCTCGACGGCGCGAAGTCCACGTCCACCCAGTAGTTGCTCTGGCTGATGGTGCTGGTCGGGAACGTGCTCGTCGCGCTGTACGTGTAGACGCCGTTGCCGCCGGCGACCGCCCCGCTGGCGGGAGCGATGAGCGGGCCGTTCGTGTACGTCGTGGAGAAGTAGTTCCGGTTCACCGAGAAGTGCCCGTTCGGGGCGTGATAGGAGGCCACGTACGTAGTGCCGGGAGTGACGGGGACAGGCGAGGAGAACGTGACCTGCTGCCAGCCGGACGCCGTCTCGTTGCTGAAGACCGCGGTGGCCAGCCGCTGGCCCGTGGAGGTCCACAGGTTGCCGGTATGCGTTCCCGTATTCCCCGTCCCCTTGTAGAACCTGACCCCGCGGATGTAGCCGGGGCTGGTCACCCGGAACTTCACGCCGAGCTCGACGGGGTTCGGGTCGTTCTGCGAGGTGACGGCCGGCACGGTCGAGGACGGCCAGAGCGTGCACGGTGGGCAGTTCAGGCCGACCGTGACCGTCCGCTGCGTGGGCGTCCCCTGGATGTTGCCGATGTCGTCAACGGCTCTCACCATGATGGTCACTGGACCCGCGGTGGCCGGCGTCGTCCAGTTGAACTGCCAGTTGGTCCGGCCCACCGCCTGCCGCCACTGGTTGCCGCCGTCCACGGAGACCTCGACCGCGGCCACGACGCCGCCTCCCGTGTCGGACGCGGTGCCCTGGATCTGGGCGAGCGTCCCCGTCGAGACCACGCCGTTGCTCGCCGGGTTGGTGATCGCCGAAGTGGGCGGCGCCGTGTCGGTGGACGGCGTCGTGGGCACCAGGCCCGGCTGAATGCTGGCGGGCTGCATACGCATGTCGGCCAGGAGGTTGAGCGTCGCCTGCTGCATGTTGATGTTGGTTGGCGTGCCCGGATTGTCGTGGACGTCATCGAGGCCCCATGCCCACTGGACGGTCCCGGCCCCGAACACGTAGGTGCCGCTGGAGGTCCGGTAGAGCGTCAGGCTGTGAGTGGCGGTTCCCGCTCCGTACGTGGCGCCGAAGTCGAGCAGGTACAGCGACGAGGTCGTCACGGTCGTCCTGGAGAATCTCACCAGGCCGGCTGGGGTGGACTGGTCGTCGGGGGCCTCATCCCATTCGTAGCCGAGCGTGCCCGTCGGGAAGACGGCCGTCTGCCCGGGCAGGAGGTTGGCCACCGACGTATTGCGCCACAGCCGCATGCTGCCGAACTCCGCGGGCACAGTGATGGCGTTGTCCGCGCGGCCGTTGATGCGGAAGAGCGTCCCGGTGAGCGCGTTCTCCGGCCTGCCGCCGTTCGACGGCGGGGAGAAACGCGGGTCACGCCAGGTCCCCGTCCACTGCGGGGAAGGGTCGATCTTGGCGTTCGCCAACGTCTCCTTGTAGCAGACGAGCGTGCGGAAGGGAGTGTTGGTGCCGTCGATGCTCGCCTCCCAGCGCGTCTTCCAGAAGACGTCGTTCCCGGAGAAGAACATCAGGTTGACCCCGCCGTTCCTGGCGGCCGTGACGTTGTCCCGCATGTCGTCGGACCAGTACTCGTCGTGGCCCGACGACATGAAGGCCTTGTGATTCAGCAGTTGCCCGGGCCTGGAGGACGTGTCCACGGTGCTGAAGTAGCTGACGTCGTAGCCGTTGGACTCGATCCAGCGCACCATGGGGTACTCGTCGTTGAAGAACCTGCTGCGTGTGTCGAAGGGGCGGTTGTAGCTCACCTTGTACGCCCGGTTCGCCGGCATACCGCGATAGAGGCTGTTGCCGCCGTAGCGGTTGTACGCCTGCCAGGTGGCGTCTGAGGTCTGGATGAGGAGCTCGGAGTTCCTGGCGTCGTCACGGACAACGAAGATCATTTGGCTCTCTTGATCGACGCCGTCCTCTCTGATCAGGTTGGCGATGAAGACGCCTGAGACGGCGGTGCTCGGCACCGCCCACGACGCCGACACGGCCCAGTTGCCGCAGTCGATCAGGCCGGTCGTCGTGTCTTCCAGGCAGGGTGGCTGTGCCTGGGGAAGCGGCGCGGAGGGTTGGACGGTCGCCATGAGGCGGGCACCCATACCGCCGTAGTAGCCCAGCCGGAAGATCTCGATGCGGTAGTCCGTGGCATCGGTGTTCACCTTGAAATCGAGGGTCTCACCCTTGTTCACGCTGATCTGCGTGGGGAAGCCGGGGATGCCGTTCTGAAAGGACACGTTCCATTCGCTCGGCGGGTTGCCGGGCAGGCTGTTTTCGACGCATATGACGGAGTCCGGCGGAGTGCAGTTGGCCCGCCTCTTCTTGGCCCGCGCGGTCGCGGCTCTGACCCGCTTGCGGAAGGCGGCGGAGTTCTCCTCCGGTTTCCTGCCCGGAAGCCGCGGGAAAGCCGTCTCGGAGAGCTGGTTCTGCGAAAGATCGGCCTTGTTCGGGCGGTCCGCCGCCGTCAGTGCCGACGGCACCGCCGATGGCGGCGGCACGGGCGGCGGCGAGGGCGGTGAGTCGGGGCCCAACAAGCTGATCAGCGACACGAGACCCCCGCCAAAACCGACGAGTGCCGTCCGCAACAGCCGGCGCGCCAAGCGGCCGGCCTTTTCCTGATTGTGTCGCACGAAGCCTCCGGTCGCCATCCATGGCCTTTGCCAGATGGGGCAAGATTCTGGCGACGTAGCCCGTCGGGGGACATTGTGGATAGCCGCATGATCCGATGTTTTTGCCGTCACTTTCTTGCGGCCTAAACCAGCGAACCCGATACGGCCGGATCGCGCGTATCCGTGCCGACCCGGGCGCTTTTCCGTATGAAGGAGGGGCAGAACCGGATCGCATTAAATCGCTTCCTGGCCTGCTGCCGGTCCGTGCCTTTGTCCGGCGACAGCCGTACGCCGGCGGGCAGGTTCCCCGACCAGGCTCTCGCTCATGACCTTGTTAGGGAATGGCAAGGACTCACCCAGCGGCGGGGGTCCCGGACTCGTGATGATCCTTAGCGCGGACACACTCCATTCATGGCCACATCTCAACAAGGATCGCTAACAAACGTCCAACCCGCCTGGTTCCCAGGGCAGAGGAGACATTCCGTCCGCTCCGGGTGGGCACGGCGTGCCTTCGCCTGGTCGCCGGCGGTGCTCACGCTCGGCTTCACCGCGGCCGTGCTGAATCGCTATGGCGTTTCCTTCTCGGACATGGGTTTCTACAGTGCGTATCTTGCGCTGTGCGTCGCGCTTCCGGGCCTGCTCTTGATCCGTGCGCTCTATGGCGGCACGCGCACTCTGGCGGAGGAGATGGCGCTCGGCCTGGCGCTCGGACTCGCCGTGGAACTGGCGGTCTACATTCCGGCTCGGGCGGTGGGATTCCCGCTGCTCGTCGTGGTGTGGCCGATCGCCACGGTCCTCACCTTCCTCGTCGTCCCTAGGCTCCGCGCGCACTGGAAGGGCGGCCCCAGGCACTCCACACCACCGGTCTGGTGGCCATGGGCGCTCGCGCTGATCGTCTGCTATCTGGTGGCCGACAGCGCCTACGGTCACTTCAGCATCGAACCGCTCACCTGGCCGGGATTGGCGCAGTATTCCCCCGTTGACACCTCTTTTCACATGGGCCTTGTCGGTGAGTTGAAGCACCACATGCCGCCGATGAGCCCCGCGGTCGCCGGCGAGCCGCTCTTCTACCACTGGTTCGTGTACGTGCACTGGGCTGCCGCCAGCTGGATCAGCGGGGTGGAGCCGATGGTGCTGCTGCTTCGTCTGGGCGTGCTGCCCATGCTGGCCGCGTTCGTCATCCTGGTGGCGATGCTCGCCCGGCGGGTGATCGGCTCGTGGAAGGGTGGCGTGGTCGCTGTCGTGGCCACACTCGGCCTTGGCGCCCCCCGCTTGTTTCTCGGCTCATTCGCGGGATTCACCTGGGGCGGAATCCGTGATGCCGCATGGACCAGCCCCACGTTCACCTTCGGGGCGCTGCTGTTCGTGCCCGCCATCCTGATCTTGATCGAGCTGCTCGAGCGGCGCAGGCACGACCTTGTGTCATGGCTCCTCCTGGGCGTCTTCCTCATGGCGGTGATGGGCGCCAAAGCCACTTATCTGCCCATGCTCCTCGTGGGGCTCGTGATGGTGGCGGCGATGGCGTGGTGGAAGCGGCGCCGGCTGCCGCGGCCCGCGCTCGCCGCGCTCGGGATGACGGTCGCCTGCCTGCTCTTCGCGCAGTTCGTGCTCTACGGCGGGGCTCGGCAAGGAATGATCATCGCGCCCTTCTCCTACATGGGCGCCATGTGGCACGACCTGACCGGCACGTCAGCGGAGATCGACCCACCGCTGATGTCCTTGCTCGGCGTGATAGCGGTGTACCTGCTGGCGTGGGCCATCACCTGGAGTCCGGTTCTCGGGCTGCTGAGCCGGCCAAGGTTGCTCATCCGCTCCGATGTGGTGCTCATGCTCGGTATAGCCGCCGCGGGCCTCGGCGCGGCGGTGATGTTCGACCATCCGGGCAGGAGTCATTTGTACTTCCTGTGGGGGTCCTACCCCTACCTCGCGATCACCGCGGTGTTCGGGGCCTTCGTCATGCTGCGGGAAGCACGCGTGCCGCTCCGCATCGCCCTGTGCGCGATCGGGGCAGGACTGGCCGGCGCCTACTCCATCCCCCTCCTGTGGGGCATCCGGCCGCCGCTCGCTCCCGGCCAGCTGGACACCGTCCTTTACCTGCCATACGTCGCGCTGCTGGTCGTCGTGGGACTAGGGGCCACTGTCGTGGTGGCCACGAGGTCGGGACTCCGCGGATGGGCTCTCGTGATCTCGGCGGTGGCCGCACTTGGCCTGCCTGCTGCGTACCACGTGCGTGTTTTCACCTTCCTGTCACGCGGCGGCCAGCAGCGGCCGGCCTCCGTGGAGCAGGCGTCGGCGAACCCGCAAGGCGCTCTCGCAGCGGCACGCTGGATACGCGCCCACTCGGACCCCGATGATCTGGTCGCCACGAACGTGCACTGCCGGTGGGGCTTCGAGAACCCATGCGACGGCCGGCAGTTCTGGCCCTCCGCGCTGACCGAGCGGCACATGCTCGTCGAAGGATGGACGTACACGGTGAAGAACGTGGACCGCTGGAAGCCAGGGGAACTGGCGCGGTTCCAGCCCTTCTGGGATCGCGAACGACTGGAGGCGAACGAGGCGGCCTTCCTGTCGCCGTCATCGGCCACGATCCAGCGTCTGCGAGTGCAGTACGGCGTGCGGTGGCTCCTGGCGGACGAACGCCGTCTGCCCCCTGGATCCAGACTCGGGGAGTTCGCCGAGCTGCAGTACCGTGACGGCGACTACGCCGCTTACCGTCTTCCTGCGCCGAACGGCGCAGCCGTGCCTGAGCCCGGAGCCGCGACCTGATTTCTCGCGATCATTCTGTCCGATTCCTCGATGAGGACGGCTCTCGCTAGTAGAGTTCCGCGACCCGGGCGTGAGCGGCCTGCCACGCTCGGGTCGCGGTTTGTCCAGGGGTTTGTGGATCGTGGCGAGGGTGGCCGGCGGGCGACCGCTGCCGATTGTCAGGACAGAACGGTCCCCGCCTTCTCTCTTTACGATCGATCCGGCGCCTTGAACACGTACTCGTTGCAGCCCAGTCCACCAGCACACGTCGTAAGGTGCCGGAGCTCGAAATGACGCTCCCTGAGGAACGCGAACACCTGCTCCGGTTTCGCCACTTCGAAGGGGAAGCCCCCCATCCAGTCGATGAGATCGTGCCTCCTCGACATACCTCGGCGCGTGACCTCACGTGGGGGAGACCCTCCGGCCGCGACCCGTAGCAGGCGTCCCGTAAGGCCGCGGCTTCGGAAGTACGCGTCGCCGGACAGGATCAGGGACTTCCGCATCAGCGGTCCTGCCTGTACATATCGGCGCTTGAGCCGCCACCACAGCCGGCTGGCGGCACCTTGGTCGTTGTAGATCGCGATGTACAGCAGGCCCTCTGGCTTGACGAGGGAGGCGGCAGCGTCGATTGCCCGCCACATGTCTCCGGTGTGGTGCAGCACTCCCCAGGAGTACACAATGTCGTGGCGGCCGAGCGTCTGGATGTAGTCGTCGTCCAGGATCGAGCCCCGGTCCACCGTCCATTCGCTGACAGGAGCGAACTTCCGCCGCAGTTCCGCTGACGCGGCGACCGACATGGGATCGTAGTCGAACGCGCGGACTCTCGCACCGAGCCGGTGAGCGGCCAGCGAGAAGAGGCCGCTGCCGCAGCCGACGTCCAGGAACGACAGACCGGTGAGATCGTTGACGCCGAGCGCCCGGGTCAACGACTCCGTTGCGCGCCCGATGCGGGTATCGTCCACCAGCTTGACATAGGCCAGCCAGTTGTCGCCGAAGGCGAAGCGGTTCTCGTCGGGTTTCATGCAGCTCGTGGCCATCAGGTGATTCCGATCGTGCTCGATGTCGCCGCGCGACTGAAGAGATTTATGCATTGCTTTCCGGGATGCGCGGACGCGGGGTTATCAGGAAATTGTGATCCCCGCCCGGATGCTGATAGCCGTCGCCGGCCGGAACCAGGCGCCCGCCGCGCACGTGGTAGAAGAATTCGTAACCGAATTTCCTGGCCATCTCGGTGACCTCGTCCAGAGTGCGCTGGTTGAGGCACTCGGCGATTATGTGTGGCTGGTGCAGTTCGATGACGTTCGACATGCCCTCGAGCACGCGCGTCTCCAGACCTTCCACATCCATTTTGACCAGACCGACCGGCAGGCCTTCGAGAGCCTGGTCGCCGGTGGTCATCTCAATGCGGACGACGGCCTGGCCGGCCGCAACGGGAAGCAGGCTCGCTGCGCTGTTGTCGGAAGGGACGCTGAGTTCGGCGTGACCGCACGAAGAGGACAGTGCCTTGTTCACCACGGTCACCCGGTCGCCCAGACCGTTGGCGGCGATGTTCGCCATCAGGCTCGGGAGCATCTCCGGATTCGGCTCGAAGGCCACCACTTTCAGCCGGGGGTTCGCGATGCAGGCGAGAATCGAGTAGATCCCTGAATACGCCCCGACGTCGACGAAGACGTCAACGCCCCTGGCGAGGTCGAAGAGCAAACGCTGCGTCGACCGCTCCCAGTCCCGCATATCGGTCCATACGATGCTCCTGGCCAGGAGATCGGTGGTGGAGACGGAATGGTAGAGGAATGGCGTCCCATCGGGTGCGTGCATCTTCCAGATGCCGGAAGGATGCAGCCTTCGCCAAACGGTGGAGGGGATGTGGCCGCGAAGTGCGGCCTTGCGTACGAGCCGCTGAACAGGCGCTCTGAGGACAAGATGGCGCATTCCCAGAAGGAGCCGCTTCGACAGCATACATTTCCTCTGGTTGTATTACGAAAAGGAGTTTCTGCGTAGGAAGATACTCCAGCCAGAAGGCCGGACACCGTGCTCGCCGGTCAACGGCGGACGCGGCTTCAGTAAAGGATCGACGTACGCTGCGGCGCCTGGCGGGTGTATGCGGAGCTCACGCTGGTCGAGGCTGGAGGCCGGGACATGGCGCGATGGTCATGATGATGGCTCGTAACTCACGCCGGATGGCGGGCCGGGGGTGGGCGAAGAGCAGCGTGGTGTGCATCCGTGAACGTCGGCCCGATATGCCAGGACTTTCGTGCAAATATGGCTACGACCGTCCTCTCAGATCGTTCCCGGCTATTTAAGGTGCATATTACGGCCCGAAAGCCCTGCGCTTGGCACGGTGTGCCTTCGGGGCATCTGGGCCGAGAGGTGTTAGCTTGCTGGGCAAGGTCGCTGATGATAATTCTTCAGGACCATTCGGAAAACTTGCAGCCCCTTGCCGGCCGGATGTCGGCCCGTGCGAGGAAGCGAGCGGCACACAGGCTCGGAGCCTCGAATGGTGTTCGAGGCAAGCGTGACCGGCGGTGTCACTTGTGCCTGGGGTGTCTCGACGGGAGTCAATTGCTCTGAGGACCGATGACGGGAGCAGTGCATGCGTGTAACCGTTCTCACGCCCAGCTTCAACCGGGCAGATTACCTGCCGGAGCTGTATCGAAGTCTCATGTCCCAGGACGTTGATCTGGAGTGGCTGATCATCGATGATGGTTCGGAGGACGGCACCGGGGAGGTCGTCCGGGAGCTCGAAGCGCAGAGTCCGTTTCCGATTCGCTATCGCCACCAGCGCAACCTGGGTAAGCATTGGGCATTGAATCATGGGGTCGCGGTCGCCGAAGGCGAAGTGATCGCCCAGGTGGACTCGGACGATCTGATGTGCCCTGGGGCCCTGCGTCGGCTCCTCGAGCACTGGCATGACCTCTCCGACCCGCGCGTCATCGGG
The DNA here is from genome assembly GCF_040654115.1 of Nonomuraea sp. NPDC050786. NCBI lineage: Bacteria > Bacillati > Actinomycetota > Actinomycetes > Streptosporangiales > Streptosporangiaceae > Nonomuraea > Nonomuraea sp. NPDC050786. The sequence goes on along the minus strand of NZ_JBFAHJ010000007.1, from coordinate 335,454 downwards.
CTCCTGGGGCACTGCGTGGACGAATCGGGCCGTTTGATCGGAACCAGATTTCCCGCCGATCCGATCGACGCGAACTGGCAAGAGATGGCATATCGGTATGGGGTTAAAGGGGATAAGTCGGGAATTTTTAGAACTGATATCCTTCGATCCCATCCGTTTCCGGAAATTCCGGGCTATGTCGCCGAAAGTGTGGTCTGGAGGCGGATAGGGCAGAGATATCTGACGCGCCACGTCAACGAAGACATTGTCGTCTGCCGGGCGTCCGCGGCGAACCGCATCACCGGACGGCCTTTCGCGGAGATAGCTTCCGGAGCGAAGCTGCAGCATGGCATCACCCTGACTGACGACATGGCCTGGTTCCGCGCGCGGCCGGCGGCGTTCTACCGGGCCGCGGTTCACTACTCGCGAGCCTGTTTCCATCTGAAGGAGCCGGTGTGGTCCCGCGCCCGGGAATTCGACATCGCGATTTCCAAGGCTATGGTTCTCGGCGGCATGCCGCTCGGGTGGCTCCTCTACCAACGGGATGTACGGCGCTCCTCGCGTTGAAGCCGGCGACCCAGGCGGGCCCCGTATGAAGGGTCCGGGACGTGCTCGCATCGGCTTCCGCCTGCGGGCCGGACGGCAAACTCACGACCCTCGGTGAACGAGCGGCAAGAACACCGGCAGCACCGCTGCCGGGGACCGCTGTTCAAGAGGCTGACAGACATGGCGAAGAATCGATAGAGGGAGATACCTTGCAGCAGGACATCGCAACGAGTGCCCGAGCCGCGTCGTCGCAATCCCCAGAATCGCCGGGCTGCCTCCGTATAAGCATCATCGGCTGTGGATATCTGGGCACGAGCCACGCCGTGGGCATGGCTCAACTCGGCCACGACGTCATCGCCCTGGACATCGACGAGGACAAGATCGCCGCTCTGTCGGCGTGCGAGCTCCCCTTCTACGAGCCCGGTCTCGGCGAATTGCTACGCAAGAACGTGGAGTCCGGCCGGCTACGCTTCACCACCAGCTATGACGAGATCGCCGGCGCCGACGTCCATTTCGTATGCGTCGGAACACCACAGCTCGCCGGCTCGTTCAACGCGGATCTGCGATGGGTCGAATCGGCGTTCGCCGAGCTGGCGCGGCGGCTGACCGAACCGGCGGTCATCGTGGGCAGGTCAACGGTGCCCGTGGGAACAGCGCGGCGCATGGCGGACCTCGTGCGCGGCCACACGGGCCGCGTCGAGGTGGCGTGGAACCCGGAGTTCCTTCGCGAAGGACGCGCGGTCGAGGACACGCTCCAGCCTGCTCGCCTGGTCTTCGGCGTGGAGTCGCCGCAGGCCGAGCGGCTGCTCCGGGCCGTCTATCGGCCGATCATCGAGGACGGCTGTCCTGTCGTGGTCGGCGATTACGCCACCGCCGAGCTGGTCAAAGTTTCGGCGAACGCGTTTCTCGCGACGAAGATCTCGTTCATCAACGCCATAGCCCAGATATGCGAGGCGACAGGCGCTGACGTCCTGCGGATCGCTGAGGCACTCGGCCATGATGTGCGGATCGGCCGCGACTTTCTCGGTCCTGGACTCGGTTTCGGCGGCGGCTGCCTGCCCAAGGACATTCGAGCCCTGTACGCGTGTGCGGCAGATCTCGGCCTCGCCGACGTCGCGACGCTCATCAGGCAGATCGACGTCGTCAACACGAGCCGGAGGGAGCGCGCGTTCGCCGTCGGGCGGGAGCTTCTGGGTGGCTCCTATGCGGAGAAGCGGGTCTGCGTTCTCGGCGCCGCCTTCAAGCCGAACACAGATGACGTTCGAGACTCTCCCGCTCTCGCGGTGGCGGTCGCCGCTCATGAAGCGGGCGCGCGGGTCGTCGTGCATGACCCCGTCGCCATGGAGAGTGCGCGGCGAGTGCATCCCGAGATCGAGTACGCCGACACGGTCCTCATGGCCGCACGGGATGCCGATGTCATCATGCTGCTCACGGAGTGGACCGACTTCGCGGACATTGATCCCGTCCAGCTCAGCGGCGTCGTGCGCTGCCGGAACATGCTGGACGGGCGCAATGCCCTCACCCCAGAGCGCTGGCGTTCAGCGGGCTGGACCTACCGAGCCTGAGGGCCGTTCGAAGTCGCCGACATGACAGCCGCTCTGCTTCGAATGGCTGACTCCACCTGCCTCGCCAACCCGGTACGCAAGTCGATGGTGGGTTGATAGCCGATCAGGTCCTTCGCGTGAGAGACGTCGGCATGCGTTTCCCGCGCCTCACCGACCTGTGCCTGCGCGAAATTGAGGGATACCGGCCGGCCGACGATGTCCCCGACGAGGTCGGCCACCTCGAGCACCGATGTCGTGACACCTGTGCCGATGTTCAACACCTCGGCCTCGGCATCCGCCTCCATGGCCAGCAGGTTGGCCCGCACGATGTCCGCTACGAACGTCAGGTCCCTTCGCTGCTTCCCATCGCCCAGAACCGTGAAGGGTTTGCCGGACAGCGCCGATTCGATCAGCCTGCTTATCAGCATGTCACCGCGTTGCCTGGGACCATAGACCGTGAAGTAGCGCAGGGCCACGACCGTCGGCCCCGATGGTGTGCATCTGGCGTGGGCGAGGGCCAGCTGCTCCGCTGCGAGCTTCGTCACCCCGTACGGCGACAGGGGAGTGGGCAGGTCTTCTTCGGTGACCGCGCCATCGGGCGCACCACCGTACACGCTCGACGAGGACGACACCACGACACGGCGGACCCCGGAACGGGCAGCCGCTTCCATCAGGAGGTGGGTGGCGACGATGTTGCTCGTCGCATAGCTGGAGAACTCCGCCCCCCATGACGAGCGAACCCCGGGCCGAGCGGCGACGTGAAAGACGGTGTCGGCTCCCTCGAGTTGCGGCTCCAGAGATATGTCGGCGAGATCACCGCGAATCAAGGAGAAGAGCTCACTGTCCATGTTGGGCTGGAGGTTCCGCTCGGTGATCTCGGCCGGGTGCCCCTGGCAATGATCGATTCCCACCACCTGATGGCCGGCGTCCAGCAGCGTCCTCGTGATGTGTGAACCGATGAATCCGGCGGCCCCCGTAACCACAATGCGTTTCCCCGGCGCTGTCTTCGAAACGTCTACAGAGGCGGCCGTCGCGCGCGTCATGGAATTCCCTCCACTGTCCCGAGAATCTCTTGTCGGGGGGCCTGCTGATACTCTGCCAGGCAGTCGCGCCGAGAATGAGCGTAGCCGGCTTTCTCGCGGAGGCGTGTCGCGAGACGCTCGGACGGCAATCTCCAGGAATGCGCGTCACCGGAACAGGCACCGTCAACTCACCTTAATTATTTCGGCAAGATCGCTCGTTTTCGGCTTGCCGTTCCCGGTCCTCCGGGAGATTCCCGGTTCATCCTGTTCAGGTGGCGGAGCCGGCGCCGCTATTTCTGGTGCTGATTTCATGATGAGAGCAACAGGTCGAAAGGCTGAGTCATGCCGAAACAAGACCGTTCGGTTCTCCGCCGTGTCACACTTCTCATCGGGCAGTTGGGACGGGGCGGCGCCGAGACGCAGATAGTCCTGCTTGCTCAGGGCCTGCATGCCAGGGGCATCGAGGTCCACGTGGTGCTCATGTCCAAGGGGGGACCGCATGAAAGGACCCTCCGTGACGCCGGGATCAAGGTGCATCGTCTTGGTTTTGCCCGCAGGGCCAACGGAGCGCCTGATCTGCTGCGATGCTTGCGGGGTTTCGCGCGCCTCGTCCGCATCCTGCGGAACGTCCGCCCTCAGGTTCTGCACGCATACCTCTTCGAGTGCCGCCTTCTAGGGGCCCCCGCGGCTCGGCTGGCCGGCGTTCCGGTCATGGTCGCCGGCTGGCGCAACTCTGGTGAGCCACGGCGGCGGAGTGTGCTCGCGCTCGAGCGAGCAGCGGGCTGGATGGCCGATCATGTTGTGGCGAATGCCGTCGCCGTGGCCGAGGACGCGCGAACCGTCCTGAAGAGCCCAGCGCACAAACTGAGTGTGATCTACAACGGTCTCCGGCCCCGCGCGTTCGATGCGGCCGAGCCGCAGGTCGTCGACACCGATCTGCCTGTGGTGCTGTGCGTGGCGAGCCTGACGTCCCAGAAGGGGCACAGTTTCCTGCTCGAGGCTGCTGCATTGTTGCGGCGGCGCAGCCGGCCGTGCACGTTCGTGCTCATCGGTGAGGGCCCGGAACGTCGCTGCTTGAGTGAGCTGGCGCGCGAGTCGGGCGTGGACGCTCGATTCCTTGGGGAACGCTCGGATGTCCAACCGTTTCTGGCCCGTGCTGACGTGGTGGTTCTTCCTTCGCTGTGGGAAGGCATGAGCAACGCCGTCATGGAGGCGATGGCCATGGGGCGGCCGATCGTCGCCACCGCGGTAGGCGGCACACCGGAACTGCTGGAAGACCGCGGTGTCCTGGTGCCGGCCCGTGATGCTGGCGCCTTGGCCGACGGCATCGCCCGGGTGGTCGACGACCCGGACCTCGCGGCGGCGCTGGGACGCGCCGCCCGCGCCTGGGCGCGCAAGAACCTCGACGTCGATGCCATGGTCGATCAGCACATCGAACTGTATCGGCGGCTCGCGGACACGCGACTGCGACGAAGGGCTGGGGATGGTCGCCGAGCGTAACATCTCATGCATGATCCGTTAAGTGGTGAGTCGCCATGTCCCGACGATTTCTGGAGGCTTGATGTGCGGTATAGCGGGTGTCGTCTCCTCCGCAGGCGTCAACCCCGAGCTGGTGCGGGAGATGTGCGAGGTCATCACCCATCGTGGGCCGGACGGCGAGGGCTATCACGTGGAGCCCGCCGCCGCACTGGGCATGCGACGCTTGGCGATCATCGACGTTGACGGCGGACAGCAGCCCGTCTCGAACGAGGACGGCACTGTGGTCGCCGTCTTCAACGGCGAGATCTACAACTTCCCGGAGTTGCGCCGGGAACTCTTGTCGCGGGGGCATCGCCTGTCGTCGTCGGGTGACTCGGAGTGCCTGGTGCACCTCTACGAGGAGTACGGTGACGATCTCGTGCACCGGCTCAGGGGGATGTTCGCCTTCGCGATCTGGGATCGTCCCCGGCAGCGACTGCTCCTCGCCCGTGACCGCGTCGGGAAGAAGCCCCTTTACTGGCATGCGGATCACTCGTCGATCCGGTTCGCGTCGGAACTGAAGTCCCTCCTGCTCGATCCCGCAGTGCCCCGTGACGTCAATCTGGTCGCCCTGCACCACTACCTCACGTACCAGTATGTCCCGGCGCCCTGGTCGATCACGGAAGGCGTCCGCAAGCTCGCTCCCGGCCACCTGCTCGTGTGGGAAGGAGGCACCGCGGAGGTGCGCCGTTACTGGCAGCTGGACTCCACCCCGCGCCCCGTCGCCGACGAGCGGGCGGAGGAGGAGCGCCTTCGCGAACTGCTGCTGGAGGCGACCAGGATCCGGATGGTCAGCGAGCGCCCGCTCGGCGCGTTCCTCTCCGGCGGGATCGACTCGTCCGCCGTGGTGGCCGCCATGGCCATGCAGACCAGCGAGCGCATCAAAACCTTCAGCATCGGCTTCGAGGACCCCCGCTTCGACGAGCGCGGCTACGCTCGATCGCTCGCCAAACATTACGGCACCGACCATCACGAATTCGTGGTCTCGCCCGATCTCCTCGACATGCTTCCACGTCTCGCCTGGCACTTCGACGAGCCGTTCGCCGACTACAGCGCCATCCCCAGCTTCTACGTCGCCCAGCTCAGCCGCGAGCACGTGACGGTCGTGCTCAACGGTGACGGCGGCGACGAGTGTTTCGGCGGCTACCGGCGGTACGTCCTCGCCGCTCGGTCCGTGAGGATTCCCACGGCTCCGCCCTCCGTTGCGCCCGTGCTGGCCCGGCTAGGTGCCAGGCTTGCCCGGCGCCACTCGCAGCTCCTGCGACGGCGGGCAGGAAGAGCACTGCAATACCTGAGCCTGCCCACACCCCGGCGACACGCACAGCTCATGTCATCCTTCACTTCCGAGCAGAAGACCTGGCTTTACAGCGAGTCACTCCGCTCGCGGCTGCGCGAGATCGACAGCCACACCCTGCTCGACGACGCTTACCTGTCCTCGAAGGCCGGCACCGATCTGGCCCGCATCCTGGACGTCGACGTCAACACCTACCTTCCCGGGGACCTCCTCGTGAAGGTCGACACCACGACGATGGCTCACTCGCTCGAAGCGCGCTCGCCACTGCTCGACCACGAGCTCATGGAGTGGGCCGCCGGACTTCCTGTCGACCTCAAGGTCCGGGGAGGCGAAACCAAACGGATCTTCCGGCGAGCTGTCGCATCGTGGCTGCCGGACGAGCTCGTCACCCGGCCGAAACAGGGCTTCGGCATCCCACTCGCGGCGTGGCTCCGGGGCGAACTGCGCGAGCTGGCCTTCGACACCCTTACGGATCACACAGCGAGAACCAGGGGCTACTTCCGGCCCGAAGCCGTTCGTCAGCTGCTCGAGAGCCACCAGAAGGGCGCCTCCCACAGCGGCAGGATCTGGGCGCTCCTCCAGTTCGAACTGTGGCATCGGGCCCATGAGCACACGGCGGCCACGTGCTCCGCGCCGTGATCTCTTCGCATCTCTCACCTGCCACCTCATCACGAGCCTCCGACAAGGCGAAGGTCGCCTTGACCATGGCCACCCAGGTGCTCCGGCTGGTCCTGGGCATGGCCACCGGCGTGGTCCTCGCTCGAGCGCTCGAGCCGGAAGGCCGTGGCGTCTACGCCGTGATCACCACCACGGGGATGACCGCGATCATTATCGGCCATCTCTCTGTGCCGTACTCGCAGATCGCCTTCTGGAAGGAAGGCCTGCTGAACCGGGTTCTTGCGGCGAACGGCCTTCTTCTCGGCCTGCTCTCGGGTTCCGTGGCCATGATCGGGGCTCTTGCCCTGAGTCCGATCATCCTGCCGGGTGCGCCGGCTCTGGTCACGGCGGCAGTGACGGTGGTGCCCTTGGGCGTCGTCATCAGTAACCTGCGAGGCATCCTTCTCCTCCAGGGCCAGGTGAACCTGGTGAACCGGAGCAACCTCACCTCGGCCGCGATCCAGTGCGTGGGGGTGGCACTGCTGGCCGGGGTCGGTCACGTGCACATCGCCGCCGTGGTCGCTCTGTGGTGGGTGTTCACCGCGGCTCCGCTGTTCCTGTACGTTCGTGCGCTTCGCCCGCGCCTCGCTCATGCCGATCGAGGACTCGCGCTGCGCCAGCTCGGCTTGTCCGCCCGCTATCACGGTGGCCCGATCGCGGTGCACCTGCTGATCACGTGTGATGTCCTGCTGCTCAACGCCATGGTCTCGCCGTCGGAAACGGGGCTCTACACCGTGGCGGCCAGCGTGCTCGCGCTCGCCTATGTTCCCGCGGACGCCATAACCATGGTGGTGCTTCCACGGCAGGCCGGCGACGACCCGGCGGGCTCCAAATCCGCCACCGCCCGAGCGCTCTGGGTCACGCTCCTGTCATCCTCCGCCTGCGTGGGGTTGCTCGCCGCCGCGTCTCCCATCCTGGTTCCCTTCGTGTACGGCGACTCGTACGCGAAAAGCGTCACCTCCCTCTTGCTGCTGGCTCCGGGAGTGGTCGCGCTGTCCATGGTGAGGCTGACAGAGCAGTATCTGGTCCGGCTCCGCCGTCCCTTGGCGATGGCCGGAATCTGCACGGGGGCGCTCATCTTCAATGTCGCGCTCAACCTCTATCTGATCCCCCGCTGGGGAGCGCCCGGCGCCGCCGTATCGTCGACCCTGTCCTACGGTCTGCTGGCGCTCACCGAGTTCGTGTGGTTCCGTCGGACGCGCGGGACTTCCTGACGCCGGCGCCGCGACGGCCAGGACGCCGCGATCACGGCAGATGTCACAGTGCCGCAGCTTGCTGCTCCGGTTGCCGCAGCCTTCTCATCTCGCGCAGGAAGCGCAGGTACTCGGACGGTGTCGGGGAATACCACTGCTTGCTCTCGAGATCCGTGCGCTGGAAGGGTCGCGCGCGGCCGTCCAGGACCTCCCGCACAGCCCTCGCCATGGAGTCGAGAGCGCCCAGGTACTGCTTCACGGGCAGCGTGCGGTAGGTGTCCGTGAACGGATCGACGGCGATGGTGGCCTGCGCCAGCACCTCACCGGTGTCCACGCCGGGATCGACCAAGTGGATCGTGGTGCCGACGAGATCGGGCCGTCCCTCGTACACCGCCCAGAAACCACCGTGCACGCCTCGGTAGCGTGGCGTGATCCCGACATGGATGTTGACGAAGGCGGGCGCGCACGCAAGGATGCGCCGCGCGATGATGCCCGTCCCCGAGACGACGACCGCGCCGGGCCGCTTTTCGCGCAGCACCTCGGCTACTTCCGCACTGTTCACCGAATCCACGTCAAGCACGTCGATCTTGCTGTCGGGCGGACGGCAGTCGTGCCCGGCGAGCAGCGCCGCATTGCGGGCCCGCGAGCGTGGCTTGATCACCAACCGGTCGTAGCCGAGGAAGGCCAGCTGGGCGGCGACGGCGCGGGGACCCAGCTTCCGCAGCCGGTGCCGCAGCATCTTGCTCTGCCGCGGCCTCTCGAAAACGACCATCGACACGTCGAACCGCGCCGCCAGGTGGTTGATCAGCAGATACGACGTCTCGCTCCGGGTTGCCAGGATGACGAGCCCGCTCACTGGTGCTCTCCCGGCAGGCCGGCGCCGGCGAGGACATGATCGGCGGCCTGCGCCATGGTCATGACGGCCAGATCTTCCCTGTCACGGCGCAGGGAGACGTGACGCAGGATGCGCTCGAACGTGTCGAGCATCCTGGGGTCCCCGCCCAGGTTGAAGGGGTGGAACCACAGATGGTAGATCTCCCCGCGGCGGACCGCCCGATCGAGGCCGAGCCGGGCCTGCCTGATCCGTGACGAGTGGGGGATGAGTCTTCGCGGCCCGTTGCTGCCGATGAGAAATTGCGAAGCCGGCAGGTTGACCAGGCGGTCGCCCGCAAGCAGCGTGCGCGGAGCGTAGGTCGGCGCGGGAGTGCCCGCGGCGCGATCCAGGAAATGCAACGCGCCGAGTCGATGTCCGTACCAGTTCTGCTCGAGGCCCCGGTAGGCGATTATCCCGAAACTCGGGAGTAGATCGAGATAGGCAATCTGGTTGCGTGGGTAGACGATCGAGCGCATGAGAATGCCGAACTGCTCGCTCACCTCCGCGGCGGCCCGAAGCTCCTCCTTCCACACCTCGCGCGTGGTCGCCCTGTCGTGTGCGTAGACGTGCGAGAAGGTGTGCGTGCCGATCTCGTGGCCGGCCCGCGCGCCGCCCAGCCAGTCCAGCAGGTACGGCGCGCTGTACCAGCGCTCGGGTGTTCGGCCATGTCCGTTCGGCAGGAGCAGCCGGCCCACCACGGCCCAGGTGGCGGGGATTCGGTAGATGTCGAAAAGGTCGATTATCCGCCGTATGACCTGTGGTTCTTCGTCAAAAATTCGCGCCAGCGCGGGCAGGTCTTCTGCATTCGTTCCCCACGCGAGTTCCATGTCGATGGAGATTATGCATATTCCGGGCATGTGGCGAGGCTATCAAGCTGCCATTCCGGGATCGACGAGCCTCGGCCTGATTCGCGCGTGCATTTGGTTAAGTAATTGCCATGCACATGCGCATGCCGACGGTCCGGTTCACATGCTGGACCGGCTGAGGGGAATCCTCGCGGATGCGGCGGCATCCTCCGCCTCGGAGGCGAGGACCTGCGACCGCTCTCGAGGAATCCGGCTCCACGCCACCGCGGACAGCACACTGGTGGCGAGGACGATGGGGATGCGCTGGCGGAAGATCAGCCCCATGTTGGCCATGGTCGTGGCGTAGGCGATGGTGCCGGGCACGATGAAGAGCAGGAGCACCAGAAGCGCCCTGCGGCTATGGCGCCAGAGCCGGGAGGCACCGCGTGCCGCGTGGAAGAGCAGGAAATACCAGATGGCCACGTCGATCTTGCCCAGCTGCAGCGCGAGGCTGCCCGGTGTCCACGGGAACGGCGACAGGACCGTATAGACCAGCTTCGTCCCGAGCGCGCTCCAGGGATCGCCGCCGTCGTGGAAGGTGACCCCGGACCCTCCGTAGGCGTTGGCCCGGCGGACGACCTCCGACTGGCCGCCGTCCAGCTGGTGCTGCATCTGCTCGAGGGGCGTGTCGCCGAGGACGTCGCCGACGAAGAGCACGGCCACGGCAAGCAGCGCGCTGAAGGCGGAGAGCTTGCGAATGGACATGTTCGACCGGGAGATCGTCAGTCCGAAGAGCAACGGTATGGCGCACATGAAGACCATGTAGGGACGCACGTACCAGAGGCACCACAGCAACGGTGCCACCCACAGGAGCCTGCTCATTTTGAAACCCGTGGCGAGGGACGTGGCGATGCCGACGCAGGAAACCACGAGGAAGGCGTTGAACCCGTCCTTGTACGTGTCCGAGGTGTGCAGGAGGAACGCGGGCATGAAGGCGGTCAGAAGCAGGAGCCGAAACGCCGCACGCTCGTCGGCTCCCACCAGCCTGGCGAACCTGTAGACGACAACGCAGAGGGCGCAGGCGAGGAGTGCCACGACGGCTGTACAGGCCAACGGCGCGGGCCCGCCGCACAGATAGACAATCATGGCGAAGACATTGCAGGGCACGGCGACGGAACGAAGCAGAGCCATGTCGTCGGACGTGATGAACGAGACACCGTCGATCCGCCAGTGGTTCGCGATCTGCATGGACAGGGCCTCGTAGTCCAGGTTGTCGCCGCCGTAGTCGATGAGGCCCGCGCGAAGCACCAGGGTATGGACGATCAGCCGCACCGCGAAGGCGGCGAGCAGAGCCGGCAACACGCGCCTCGCCGTCACCACGTCCAGGTTCGCTTTGACCAGCAGAACGAGCGTCACAGCTGCGGCGGCGACGATGACATATTCCATGAGAGCGACCTTCTGGCACAAGTAACACGGCAACGACGACGCTAACGCCGAGGGTCGCTCCATAGCGCTTTCCGCAGACCGGCATGGCCCGCTGTATCACTCCGCTTTGTGAACTCTTTTCGACCAGGTCGCTTCCTGGTGACGCCCGACGATCATCTCCAGGTAGGCCACGGGAAAACATTTCACCACTCCCCGCGACGGCGTGGGCGGAACTGACCGATTCGCTGGATAGCTTCGCGGAAGTGGGCCGCGCCCATCGGCCGGACGACGTGCTCCCCGATGACACCGTACGCGGCAGGGCCGGTTGAGCCGGCGGCGGAATCCGCCTTTCTCCCGAGCTGATTAAGTGATTCAACGAAAGGTCCCGCAGTGCAGTCAGAAAAGGAATCCGGTCCTCGGCGTATCGCGCTCCTGATCGGCCAGATAGGTTTCGGCGGCACCGAGACGCAACTGTCACTCCTGGCGCGAGAACTGCACAACAGGGGCTTTGTCGTTGACGTGCTCGTCCTGTTCGAGGGCGGCGTTCATGAGCCGGCCCTGCGCGCAGCCGGCATAGGCGTTCACCACCTCGGCTTCTCCCGGCGGCCGTCAGGTCCGGCCGCGGCGCTCAAGACGCTACGAGCCTTCGTCCGCATGGTCGCGCTGTTGCGCAGGCTCCGGCCCGACGTGCTGCACGCGTTCCTCATGGCGAGCAATCTGGTCGGGGCGCTGGCCGCGCTGCTGGCCAGGGTTCCCGTCATGATCGCCGGTTTTCGCGTGCTGAGTGACGTCGGACATGGCAGACGTTCGCCGCATTGGCGGTTGGCGCTCGGAGGCGCGCTGACGCCGATCACGAATCACGTGGTCGGCAATGCGGTCGCCGTAGCCGACGACGCCAGGACCGCCTTCGGCATTCCGTCGCACAAGATCAGCGTCATTTATAATGGAATGCCGGACTCGGCGTTCGATTCCGTCGAACCGGAGGCCATCGAGACCGACCTGCCCGTGGTGGTGTGCCTGGCCCGCATGCGCCCGGAAAAAGGGCACGCTTTCCTGCTCGACGCCGCCGCCCTGCTCTCCAGGCAGGGCACGCCCTGCACGCTGGTGCTCGTCGGCGATGGCCCGGAAGAGAACAGGGTCAAGGAACACGCGAGCAGCCTGGACATCGACGTGCGGTTCGCGGGACCCGTCAAGGACCCCAGAGCCTGGCTGGCCCGCGCCGACATCGTCGTCCTCCCGTCGACCTCGGAAGCGCTGAGCAATGCCGTCATGGAGGCGATGGCTCAGGGCCGCCCCATCGTCGCCACGGCCGTCGGCGGGACGCCGGAACTCCTTGAGGACCGGGGCGTGCTCGTGGCCCCGGCGGATCCCGTGGCTCTTGGCCAGGGCATTTCCGGTCTCCTGCGTGATCCGGAGCTCGCTGCTCACTTCGGCGCCGTCGCCCGCGCTTGGGCCGTCAAGCATCTCGATGTGGCTTCCATGGTGGAGGCCCATGTCGAGCTCTACCGTCGCCTCCTGGAAGGTCGATACGCCAGATCGCGGCCACGGGTTATTGCCCACTGATTACTTCACCCTTGCGCATTCATTCCGTCCGGCCCTGCCACAGGTCTTGGGAAAGGTAAGCCGCGACTACCGACGATCATGTCCAGGTAGGGAGCGAGAAAACATTTCACAACCCACCGTGACGGCGTGAGTGGAATTGGCTGATTCCCTAGTTAGCTTCGCGTACGTGAGCCATGTCCATCACCGAGGAGCCACATGAAGCCGGACAGTCGGATTCGCGTCATGGAGATCATCGCCAGGATGAATGTCGGTGGTGTCGCTACCGAGGTGCTGGGACTCTCCGAACGGCTGAACAAGGCAGAATTCGTCCACCGCCTCTACACCGGCCACGTCGACGAGGACGAGGGCGACCACCTCGAGCTGAAGTGTTCCAGCCTGCAGGTTCAGCGTGTTCCCGGACTCGGCCGTTCCGTCAGGCCTCTCGACGACGGCCGCGCTCTCATCCGGTTGATCTCCGCGATGCGCTCCTTCCGTCCGCACATCGTGCACACGCGTACGGCCAAAGCAGGCGCGTTGGGGCGGGTGGCCGCGAAGTTGGCGGGTGTTGGATCCGCTCGGGTGCACGTTTTTCACGGCCACCTGCTCAATGGCTATTTCAACGGCGCGAAACGCGAGATTTATGTGCGCTCCGAGCGCCTTCTGGCGAGTATGGCGGACCGCCTGGTGACCGAGGGATCCGCGGTCCGCGACGATCTGCTCCGCGCCAGGATCGGGCGCCCTGAGCAGTATGTCGTGATCCATCCTGGCGTCCGGTTGGGTTCACTGCCGGACCGCGCGACCGCCCGCCAGGCTCTCGGCCTCCCGCCGGACGCGCCCGTGGTGACGTTCGTCGGCCGGCTCACCCAGATCAAGCGGCCCGACCGGTTCGTTGCCACGGCCAACAGGATCCTCGCGCGAGTGCCGGAGTGCCGCTTCGTCATCTGCGGCGGCGGCGACCTCCTCGCGCAGGTCGAGCAGGACATCGCGCCGGTACGGCAGGCTTTCCACCTGGTCGGCTGGCGCAACGACGTGGAGACAGTCTATGCCGCGGCCGACGTGCTCCTGCTGACTTCGGACAACGAAGGCATGCCCCTCACGCTGATCGAGGCGCAGATGGCCGGCATTCCCGTGGTCGCCACCCGCGTCGGCAGCGTCGCCGAGGTCGTCCAGAGCGGGCGCACCGGACTGCTCGCCTCCACGGATCCCGCCGAACTGGCGGAGCACACCGTACAACTCCTCACAGACCCCCTGCTCGCGCGCCGGATGGGCGAGGCCGCGCGCCACTGGTCAACCGCCTCGTTCGACGTGGACCGCCTGGTCGCGGACACAGAGGCCCTATATCGATCACTGGTCGAACCGCGCCGGGATCGTCGTGTCACCACAGGAGGGATCAACAGGTGAATGTACTCGTAACTGGCGGGGCCGGCTTCATCGGCGCGAACCTCTGCCGGGCGCTTGCCGCGCGGCCCGAGATCGAGAACGTCACGGTGCTGGACGACCTGAGCAGCGGAGACCTCGCCAACCTCGACGGCGTCGCGGTGAAGTTCGTCCGCGGCAGCATCCTGGACGCCGATCTGCTGGCCGACGTCGTCGCGGACGCCACGACGGTCGTGCACCTCGCGGCGCGGCCGTCGGTGCCGAAGTCGCTGGCGGATCCGATGGCCACGCACGACGTCAACGCCACGGGCACCCTGCGTGTCCTGGAGGCGTGCCGGGCGGGGAAGCCTCATGTGATCCTCGCATCGTCGTCATCCGTCTACGGCGACTACGCGGAGCCGTTCAAGCACGAGGACCTGCCGACCAGGCCGCTCAGCCCGTACGGCGTCAGCAAGCTCGCCACAGAAGGGTACGCGCTGGCGTACGCCGCCAGCTTCGGCCTGCCTGTCCTGCCGTTCCGCTTCTTCAACGTCTATGGACCGCTCCAACCGGCCGACCACGCCTATGCGGCCGTCATCCCGTCGTTCGTGTCCAAGGCGCTGGCAGGCGGCCCGGTGCCGATCTACGGTGACGGGCTCCAGGTACGCGACTTCACCTACGTGGGAACGGTCACGGAGGCCGTCTGCGACGCCGTCACCCGGCGCGTGACCAGCAGGAAGCCGGTCAATCTCGCGTTCGGCACCCGCATGTCCCTGCTTGAGCTGAAGGACGTCCTCGCCTCGGTGCTCGGCAAGCCCGTCGAGACCGAATTCCTTCCGCCGCGGCCCGGTGACATCCGCGAGTCCCAGGCCTCCCCCCACCTGCTCAAGGAGCTGTTCCCGGGCGTGCATCCGATGTCGATCGAGGACGGGCTCCGCCAGACGGTGGCCTGGTTCGAGACGGCAATGAACGCGACCGCCGGCGTACCCGCCTGAGTCCGCCGCCATCTCCGGCCACAGAACGCATTAGCGAGGGAACCCTGTGAGTAGAGCATCGCACGCCACATATCTCATTACGGGCGGCAGCGGATTCGTCGGATCCCACCTGACCGACGCCTTGATCGCCCGCGGTGACTCCGTCGTCATTCTCGACAACCTCTCGACCGGAAGGCTCGCCAACCTCCGGCCGCATCCCAACATGCGCTTCGTCCAAGGCTCCATCCTTGACGAGCTGATCGTGGACGAGCTCGTCCACCAATGCGACGTCGTCGTCCATCTCGCTGCGGCCGTTGGCGTCAAGCTGATCGTCGACCAGCCACTCAGATCGCTGACGACCAACATCCGCGGTTCGGAGATCGTCATCGAGGCGGCGCACCGGTACCGGAAGAAGATCCTGGTCGCCAGCACGAGCGAGGTCTACGGCAAGAACTCCACCGGGCCGCTCCAGGAGGACGCCGACCGCATCCTCGGCAGCACCGCCGTTGTCCGCTGGGCCTACAGCACCGCCAAGTCCGTGGACGAGATCCTGGCCAACGCCTACCACAAGGAGCGCGGCCTGCCGGCGATCATCGTGCGGCTCTTCAACACCGTGGGGCCGCGGCAGAGCCCGGCCTACGGCATGGTGATTCCCCGCCTGGTACGGCAGGCCCTGGCCGGCGAACCGCTCACCGTCTTCGGCGACGGCACGCAGACCCGTTGCTTCGCGCACGTCGCGGACGTGGTCGATGGCCTGACCCGGCTCCTTGACGACGAGGTGGCGATCGGGCAGACCTTCAACATCGGCGCGAGCGACGAGGTGAGCATTCTGGAGCTGGCCAAGCTGATCGTCGAGCGCACGGGCTCCACGTCAGGGATCGAACTGATCCCTTATCACGAGGCCTACAAGGAGGGCTTCGAGGACATGACCCGCAGGGTCCCGGACACCACCAAGATCCGCAAGCTCACCGGCTGGGCTCCACGACACACTCTCGACGACATCCTCACCGATATCGTCCAGGAGGCCCGCGAGGAGTTCGCGGCGGCCATGCGGTGAGCGGAACGGTGACGTGGGCCGCCGGCGCAGCCGCCTGCCTGCTGAGCGCCTCGGCGGCCATCCCGTTGAAGCGACTCGCGTTGAGATGGGGCCTGACGGACCGACCCGGCGGGCACAAGTCGCACGCCCGGCCGGTCCCGTACCTGGGCGGTATCGCGATCCTGGTGGCCACGGTCCTGATCACGGCCGCCGCCACGGGCCTCGCCGACTGGCGGCTCATCGCGATCCTGCTGGGCGGCACGGCGGTGGCCGCGCTCGGGCTCATCGACGACGTCGGGTCGCTGCCGGCCGTCACCAGACTGGTGGTGGAGACGGTGGTGACTACCGCCGTCGTGCTCTCAGGAATCAGGCTCACCGTGACAGGGGGATGGCCGGATATCCCGATCACGGTGATCTGGATCGTCCTGATCACCAACTCCTTCAACCTGCTGGACAACATGGACGCTTCGCTAGGAGCTGTCACCACCGTCACCGCCGCCTTCCTGGCTGCCATGGCGCTGCTGCAGGGCCGGCCGACCATGGGAGTCTTCCTGGCGGTGCTCTCCGGCGCCGCTCTCGGCTTCCTCGTGCACAACTGGCCGCCCGCGAAAATGTTCATGGGGGATTCGGGATCGCTGTTCATCGGTTTCGCGCTCACCTGCTCCGCGGTCGTCCTGATGGCCGGACCGGGCCCCGGCGCAGTGGCGGGAGGACTGCTCCTGTGCACCTTCGTGGCGACGGTCGACACCGGGGTGGTCGTCCTGTCCCGGATGCGGGCGGGCCGGCCGCCGCTGATGGGTGGCACCGACCACGTGTCGCACCGGCTACGCAAACTGGGCTTGAACGCGCGCGTGGTGGCGGTCGTGCTGAGCGTTGTCGCCGCGCTGACCTGCGCGTTGTGCATGGCGATGATCCTGGGGCGGGTGTCGCCGCTCACCGCGGCGCTGGTCGCGGGCGGGACCGCGATCACCTGCGTGTGCCTGCTGCAAGGCGTGCACGTCTATCCGCCACGCCGTTCACTCGAGAACCCTCCACGTATCCGCGAAAGGCGGCGATGACCAGTTGGACCTGCTCTACTCCATACGGCTGGCACGTAAGAACTGGGCGCTCATCCTGCTGTCGCTGATCATCTCGGTGGGCGCCGCGCTTGTCGTGACCTCCAACATGCCGCCCAAGTACGTGGCGACGATCACCATGCTGTTCTCCAGCTACGACAAGCGGGGCGCCTTCTCGACCGCCTACCAGGTGGGCACCCTGTCGCAAGGCGCGCAGTCCTACGCCAACCTGCTCACGAGCAGGAGCATGGTCAGCCAGATCACGACGCCTGAGGACGTTCCGCGCCTGCAGCAGAACATCGCCGCGGAGGTCGTGCCGGGAACGGTGCTGCTACGCGCGACGGTCAGCGACCAGAACGCGGCGCGCGCCGCCTCCCTGGCCAACGCCCTGGGAGCCAAGTTCGCGCTCCTCGTCGACCAAATCGAGCGGCCGACGCCCACCAGCCGGCCGACGGTCAAGGTCACCATCGTGGACCAGGCAGAGGTCCCCAAGGAGCCCGTCAGCCCCATGCCCATGGTGAACATCCTGGTCGCCATACTGATCGCGCTGGTCGTCGCGTTCAGCTCACTCATCCTGCGCGACCGGCTGGACACCACGATCAAGAGCCCCGATGAGCTGCAGCACCATTCGGACACCTCCACGCTGGGCATCATCGGCTACGAGCGCGCGGCCCGACGTCACCCGCTGATCCTGCGGCCGCACGGGCGGTCGAGCAGAGCCGAGGCGTTCCGCTCGCTCCGTACCAACCTGCAGTTCATCGGGATCGACAAGCAGCCCAAGTCGCTGGTGATCACCAGCTGCCTGCCGAACGAGGGCAAGTCCTCGACCTGCTCCAACCTTGCCATCACACTCACGCAGGCGGGCTGGCGAGTGCTGCTCGTGGACGCCGACCTGCGCCGTCCGCGCCTTCCCGACTACTTCGGGATCGAGGGCGCGGTCGGTCTGACGGACGTGCTCATCGGCAAGGCCATGCTGGGCGAGGTGATCCAGACGTGGGGCGAGCCGCGGCTCTCCCTGCTGCCCAGCGGCCAGATCCCGCCTAACCCGAGCGAGCTGCTCGGCTCCCGCATGATGCGCCAGCTGCTCGACCAGCTCACCGACAAGTATGACATCGTGATCATCGATGCGCCGCCGCTGCTGCCCGTCACCGACGCCGCCACTCTTGCGGCGGTCTGCGACGGCGTGCTGCTCGTCGCCAAGTACGGCAAGACGCGGCAGGAGCACATCCAGCGGGCCATGGAGCAGCTGAGGTCCGTCAAGGCCAGGATCGTCGGCACCGTGCTCAACTTCGTCCCGGCCAAGGCCGGCAAGTACGGGGGCTACGGATACGGCTATGGATATTACGAGTCGGAGCCGGCCAAGGAAGAGGCCAAGGACAGCGTCATGACGACGACGGCTGTGTGAGCAGTTCCAGCGGGACGGAGAGTGCCTTGGCGATTCTCCGTCCCGCCGCCTTGTGCGCCCAGCTCCAGCGGCCCATGGGATCGGGGATGTCCGGTCGGTCCACCTTGACCAGGCCACGCAGTGCCTGCGCCTGCTCGACCAGCGCGTGTGCGCGCCGTACGGCATCCCGGTGACGCGTGATCTCCTCGCGCTCCGCCGCCGCGGCGAGGGCGCCGAACTCGACCATCGTAAAGACGCGGGGCGCGGCCTGCAGGTGCGTCGTCACCGCCTGCGCCCGATGCTCCCTGGCGGCGGTCAGCACCAGATCGGCGCCGGCCAGCAGCTTCGCGGTCAGCGGCTGCGAGACGAACCCGGTCGGATCACCGCCGAGACGTATCAGGACCTGCCGGGCCCTCTCGGCCATCGCCACGCCGGGCTCGGCGTGGGTGCCCGCGCTCGTCACCAGGAACGGCGGGCCGAGGACCGACCGGGTCAGCCGCTCGGCCAGCGGAGAGCGGCACATGTTGCCCGTGCACACGAACAGGATGTGAAAGCGGGCCTCCCCTGACGTCATGGGCGTGACGATAGGAGGAGCAGGCCCGGTGGCCTGTGACGGCGCACCGGGCTTTACCTCTTCTGGCCCTCGGTGTCACGAACCACCGGGACGCAGGGCCCGCGGTTCTCCATGACTCTCGTCTGCTGCGGGCGGGCCAGCGGCTGCACGGGCACCACCGGCGGCGTGGCCGAGGTGGGTTCCAGCATGACGAACTCCAACGTCCGGGTCTGCCTTGGAGCGAACTGCAGGACGGTGGAGTAGACGGGGTGGGACCGCTCGACTTCCTGGATGACCGGGGCGGGCTTCCCGTCGATGTGCACGGCCTGCAGCTTGGCGCCGACCGCGCCGTAGAACGACACCCACACCAGATTGGACCCGACCGGGCGGGGTTTCGAGGTGTCGAGCCGGTCGGTGACGTACGAGGGCAGCTTCCTGCGCGGCACGTCATTGCCGAGCCGGATCCGCGCCCTCGTGACCCGCCGCCCGTCGGTGCGGCAGGCGTCCAGCTCATAGTGGAGCGAGCGGTCCAGGTAGTAGTCGAGCTTGGTGCCGGCGGAGTTGTTGATCACGAGCCCGGCGAACGGCCCGGGCTCGCTCGGCAGCACGCCGCCGAGCGGGGTCGCCTCCAGGCGTTCCTGTTCGGCGTCCCTGCGGCTCCAGACCTGGATCCTCCGCTCGTTCAGGAGTTTCGACAAGGTAGGGAGCGCCGCCATGAAATCCAGATGCTCTCTGGTCAGCGCTTCGCTCACCGCGACGGCGACCGTGATGAGGAACCTCTTGCGGTCGAGCGGGTCGGCGTAGCGGGCGTAGGCCGCTCCCTCGGTGAGAAAGACCACGTTGTCCGCGGTCACCGTCTCGCCGGTGGGCAGTTTGACGGGACCGATCAGCTTCAGCAGGTAGGACAGGCCGACCGGATCGGTCGCGATCGCGCCGTCCAGCTCCCGGCCGGTCTGCCGACGCCACAGCGCCGTCCAGGTCTCCGCCGCGTACGGGAAGTGCGGGGAGAGATTGGAATTGGACAGCAGGGAGACCGCGCTGGGTCCGTAGCGTGCGCTGAAGTCCGTGCCGTGATCCGCGACCTGGGCCGAGCCGGACTCCAGATCGTAGTTGGGGGAGAGCCGTTCGATGCTGATGCGGCCCTGGCCGGCCTTCAGAATGCCGAACGCGCCGACCAGCCCTCCGGTTCCGCGTGCTTCGGCGTTGGTCTGGAAGGCCAGGAAGTAGCGGCGTGTGCCATGTCCGCCCAACATCGGGGGCAGCAGGGCGGCGGCGTGGTCGGCGGCGCCGATCCAGCCGCTCAGGCGTTCGACTTCGTCCAGAGCGGCGGCACGGGCCTGGTCGATCTGGTCCGAGCCGGTGTCGCCAGGGGTGGCCGCCAGGCGGGACCACGTCCGATCGATGCGGTCGGAGGCGGCACGCAGGGCCGGCGCAGCGGCTTCCAGACCGGCCAGCAGGGACCCCATGTCGCCCATGGAGACCCCCTTGGCCGTCATCAGCCCCGCGCCGGCCTGCTGGGCGCCCGTCAGGGCACTCGTCAGCTCCGCCGCCGTCTCGGCCAGCCCGCGGATGGTCGTCGCGCCCTCTCCCACCACGGGAGCGTGGGTGAGCAACGACCAGTCCAGGCCGCTGGTGAGCCGGCGTGCCTCTTCCGCACGCCGTTTCGCGTTCGCGAGCGCCGCGGCCGATCCGGCCGGGTCACTCATGCGGAGCCGGACCAGCGCGTCCCTGGTCGCCTGCAGGTGATCCCGCACGCTCAGGCCGAGGTACGCCGACCAACTCGTGGCCAGCGCGAGGCCTGCCGAGGAGCAGAGCAGACCTGTGACGACGCGCCGGCGCTTCTTACTTGGCACCGGCAGCGCGGCGACGCCGTACGGCGATGATCGTGCCCGCGGCTCCGATGATCAGCAGGCCCGCGCCCGCCGCGGCCAAAGTCGACAGGGGCGCGCCGGTGAACGGCAGCTCCTCGCCGTGCTCCTCGGGACTGCGGAAGTTGTGGTGGAAGTCACGCGCACCGCGGTCATCGACCTCGACGTCCACGAACGACTGGTTGCGGTTGAACAGCGCGTCATCGTCCTCGTCACGGTCGCTCTCGAACTCCGTCTCCCGCGGGTCGATCTCGATCTCCTCCACCTCTGTCTTGGTGGCGGTGGGCGTAGGCGGGTACGCCGTGGTGGTGGTCGGCGAGATGGTTGTGGTAGGTGAGATCGTCGTGGTGGGTGCGCCCATCGGATACACCTGGTCGATCGGCGTCGCGGTCGCGAACGCCAGTCCGGCGCTCCCCAACGCGAGTCCGCCCCCGAGCACTGCCGCGACCAATACTGGTTTTGTGATCTTGTCTGGCATTTCGGTCTCCCGTAACGGTTCCTCGGCCAAGCGAACATTTCGCCCGGAATGCTGGCGACATGTTCGCTACGGAACGGTTATATGCGGTGAGCCCATGGATACTCCTTCCCCCGTACGTTTCTTGCCAAATGGTCACTGAAGGTTCTCCGTACTTTGACGATCGGAACCGATCTCGCCGCTTAGGCCCTTTGACGTGGGCTCTGACCAGGGAGAACGCCGATCGGGTGCGGCGGCGCGGGCCGTGGATCCTCATCGGTCGGGCGCGCGCTGCCGGGTGCCGCCATTCGATTCGCCCGCACACTCGGCAGGCCCTTTATGCCGTGAGTACGACGATTTCCTGCCACCCTCAGAAAAGAGTGGAAATTTCGCCCAAAAAGGGCCTATCGCGCACCTCGTCGAAGGGGGCGCGGTCGCCGTCGAGGTGACGTGGGCGGGGCCGGCTGCGTCCGCCGTCGCGCCGGACCGTCTCCGTGCCATCGAGTCGCTCCGTCCGGTGCGGGGTTCGCGGCGCGGCTCGCGGGCGCCCCCCGGGGGGCCTTTTCTGCTCATTCGGAGCTCCAACAGCAGGTCAAGGCGACTTTTTCGAGCCTGCCCGAGTGCTTTCTCCGGATGAGCGGCACGCACCGTCCTGGCCGCTGAATTCCGCCGTCCACCAGGCGATTCATGGCGGGCCAGCCACCTGCCGCCGGAATTCGAGCGGGCTCGCGGTCGCGTCCGTGGCATAAAGCGCGTGAGCTGGGTATGTCTTGGTGCCGGATCGCCGAGCCGGGCGGCGGTCCGGAAGATGTCGGACGCGGCTGCTACGGTCCCCGTCCAACGGTCAGTAACTCGAGAGTCCAGGGGGCAGACACCGGTGGGATAGGCGTGGAAAGCTGTGTCTGTGAAGACACCCACAGTGAACAGGCGCACCGACCAGCGCCATCCTGGGGGTCGGATATCCAGCTGCAAGCGGGCTGCAAGCCGTACAAAATGGAATTAGGGCTGGGCGTGTCGCGTGGCGAATGCGGAATCGTCGGTTACCGTCCAATGAGTAGGGACGTGCCGATTACGGTGAGTTCCTGAAGAAAGGACAAGCCGATGGGGGCAGTACGCAAGGTGGTGAGCTACCTTGGCCTGAGCGGGGTCGATCACTACGACGAGGGTTATGACGACGACGACGGCTACGAGGACGAGTATGTCCCCGCGACCGAGCGGGCCGCCCGGCGGTGGCGCGCGAACGTCGACGCCTCGCGCATCGTGATGATCCAGCCGCTCAAGTACAACGACGCGCCGTTGATCGGTCAGCACTTCCGTGAAGGCCAGACGGTGATCATGGACGTCTCGGGCATGGCGATGCCTGAGGCGACGAGGATGGTCGACTTCGCCGCCGGCCTGGCCTATGGGTGCGAGGGGCGGATCGAGCGCATCGCCGACCGCGTCTTCCTGCTCGCGCCCGCGCACGTGGAGATCGAGACCACCTGAGCCAGGCGCCGGCCTCGGCCGGCGAGCTATCCGGCGCGCGGGCCGCGACGGATCAGCCGGGTCAGCTCGGTTGCGTCCTCCGCGGCCTGTTTCGCGCGCGTGTCCGCCTCCCGCGCGTAGGCGTGCAGGGCCCACACCGCGCCCTCCGCCAGCTCTCTCAGCTCGTTGACCTGCGCGGCCGCGTACCGGGCGTCGGCCTCGACGAGCTTGCGGCGCTGCCAGAGCTGCCAGCCCCCCAGGCCGAGCATGGCCACCCCGGCGGCGGCGAGCAGGATGCTGGCGAACACCGCGCCGACGATGCAGGCGACCCCCGCCACGAGCAGCACCATGGCCGCCCACGGACGGGGGCGGGGAGCGAAGCCGTCCGCGATGATCGCGCTCTCGGCGACGGCGAGCGACGACGGCTCGGGCCCCTCAGGGCGGAGCTCGATGCGGTGGCCCAGCAGCGCCACGACGAGCGTGGCGGGCGGCGCGAGGCGGCTGTCGGCCTCGAGCTCTTCGGCCACGCCGCGCAGGACCGGCGCCGCCACATGCAGGGCGATGGCGGCGAGGTGCGGGTCGGCGCCGGGACGAAGGTCCTCGAGCAGGTACGTGCTGAGCGAGGCCATCGGCCCGGCCGGGCCGCCCGAGCCGATCAGGGAGCGGAGGACGGCCAGCGGTTCGTCCTCGGCCCAGGTCGTGGCCGGGCTGCCGGAGCTGTTGTCGAGCGGGGCGGAGATGTCGCGCTCGCCCTGCCGCGTCGAGGTGATCTCCGCGCACCGACCGCGCAGCCTGGCCAGCCGGGCGGCCGCCACCGCGGGCCTGGCCAGCTCGGGGATCTCCGCCATCTCCGGGAAGTCGACCAGCGAGGGCGGGACGACGACCGACGGCTCGCCCGGCGCGAGCGCCTGCACCCACTGATCAGGGTCGGTGTGCTCCTGCACGGCCAGGGCGTCGAGCTTGCGCAGCACGAAGATCTTGCCGGCGGGGCCGTACGCGCCCCTGGCGGCGGCCAGCCAGAGCGAGCGCTGGCCGTGGGAGACCGGCCGTTCGAGTGAGAGCTCGCCGAAGGCGGTGCCGAGCCAGGAGGCGTGGATGCGGCTGCCCTGCCCGGACACCGCGAGTGCCAGGCAGAGGAAGAGCGCGGTCTGCTGCTGGTCGCGGCCCGCGGCCTTGCTCAGCGGCTCCAGCGGGTCCTCGCCCGCGAGGATGGCGACGAGGGCTTCGACGGCCGGAGGCAGCCAATAACCAGGTACGTCGCGGAAACTTGGTGTGGCGGGAGGCGCGGCGCCCTTGGCGGCGAGGTGCGCAAGCAGTGCCTCGGCGTAGCGATGCACCTCCGCAGCCGCAGGGGGACTCGCAGACAGGTCAGTGCTCAAGGCAGAGAACTCCCCCATTTCGGCCTCTGTTCAGGACCGCGCAAAAGCCTAGCCGTTGGGGCGCGTCAACCAGGTGAAGACGCGCCCACGACGGATCTACGGACTTTGCGCAGTTACATACGTTCGGGGACAGGGACGCCCAGAAGGTCGAGCCCGGTCTCCAGCACCCGCAGGACCAGCGAGCAGAGGGCCAGTCGCCGCTGCCTGGTCTCCGGGTCGACGCCCTCCTTGACCACCGGGCACTCGTCGTAGAACGTGCTGAACAGGCTGGCGGTCTGGAAGAGGAAGGCGCACAGCCGGTGCGGCTCGGACGCGGCGGTGACCTGGGAGATCAGCTCGCCGAAGCCCAGCACGTGGAGGCCGAGGGCGCGCTCGGCGGGCGCGGCCAGCACGAGCGGCCCTGCCGCGTCGGCCGGGTCGACCCCCGCCTTGCGGAAGATGGAGCGGATCCGGGCCGTCGCGTACTGCATGTAGGGGCCGGTGTTGCCGGTGAAGGCGAGCATGCGGTCGAAGTCGAAGACGTACTCGCTGTCGTGGCTGACCGACAAATCGGCATATTTCACCGCGCCCATGCCGACGGCGTGGGCGATGTCCTTGGTCGTGGCCTCGTCGTAGCCCCGTTCGGCGATGGCCGCCGTGGCCCGGTCGACGGCCTCCTGCAGCAGGTCCATCAGCTTGACGGACTCGCCGGAGCGGGTCTTGAACCTGCGCCCGTCCTTGCCCAGCATCATGCCGATCTGGACGTGCTCGGGGGACACCGTGTCGGGCAGCCAGCCCGCCAGCCGCGCCGCGGCGAACACCATCCGGAAGTGCAGCGCCTGATCGGCGCCCACGACATAGAGGATGCGCTCGGCCTTCAGGTCGTGGACGCGGTAGCGGATCGCCGCCATGTCGGTGGTGGCGTAGCCGTAACCGCCGTCGCTCTTCCTGATGATGAGCGGCAGCGGCTTGTCGTCGGAGCCGGTGAAGCCGGGCGGGAACACGCAGAGCGCGCCCTCGCTGATCACCGCCGTCCCGGCCGCCTCCAGATCGTCGCACGTCTGCTGCAGCATGGGGTTGTACATGCTCTCGCCGGCGATGTCGGCGTCGGTGAGCGTCACGCCCAGCAGGGCGTAGATCTTGTTGAAGTAGCGGACGGTCGCGTCCATGAACACGTGCCAGAGCCGCAGCGTGTCGGGGTCGCCCGACTGCAGCGTGGTCACCCGCACCCGGGCACGCTGCCGGAACGCGTCGTCGGCGTCGAACTTGGCCCGCGCCGCCTGGTAGAACTCCGTGCCCTGGCCGGCCTCCAGCTGCGCGACCGCGGCCGCCTCGCCGATGTCGAGCAGGTGCTCGATGAGCATGCCGAACGGCGTGCCCCAGTCGCCCAGGTGGTTCTGCCTGATCACGGTGTTGCCGAGGTGCTCGTGCAGCCTGGCCAGCGAGTCGCCCACGATCGTGGTGCGCAGGTGGCCGACGTGCATCTCCTTGGCCGCGTTGGGCGCGGAGTAGTCGATCACCACGATCTGCGACGGCGTGATCGTGCCGACGCCGAGCCGCGGGTCGGCCAGCATCCGCGTGGCCTCGGACTCGATCCAGGACCCGTCGAGCGTGATGTTGAGGAAGCCGGGGCCGCTGACCTCGACCGTGCCGGGGAAGTCGGACAGCTCCGCCTTGATCGCCTCGGCGACCTCCCGCGGCGCCCGTCGCAGTCGCTTCGCCAGGCTCATCGCGACGTTCGCCTGGAAGTCGGCGAACTGGGACGGCCGGATCAGCGGGTCTGCGTCGGCGTGCTCGGAGCCGAACGCGCGGGCCAGCGCCTGCTGGACGCGCTCGGTGAGCATTATCTGCGGGTCGGTCATGTTCTAAGGGTACCGGCGACCTTGACAGCGACGCTTATCATTAGCGCCGCCACGACCGAGATGCCGACGGCGGTCAGATCGTCACTGAGGTCGCCGGGTTCGAGCGCGAAGAACCGCCTGACGAAGGGGATCGCCAGCCCGGTCGCGAACACCGCCGCCATGGCGCCGACCAGGGCGATCCGCCACCAGTTGAGCGGTCTGGCGATCAGCACCAGCACCCACCAGGTGGTGAGGAAGAGCGTGATCACCGCCGACGTCTGGTCCTCGACGAGGGTGGACGTGCCGCTGTGCGCGGCCCGGAACGACACCAGCACCGCCGCCGCGCACAGCACCCCGGCCGGTACGGCGAAGCGCAGCACCCTGCGGACGAAACCGGGCTTCGAGCGTTCGAGCGTGGGCGCGAGGGCGAGGAAGAGCGCGGGGACGCCGATGGTGAGGGCGTTCGTCAGGGTGGAGTGGCGGGGCGCGAACGGGAACATCACCCCGGCCACCCCCACGCACAGCGACAGCACGATGGCGTAGAAGGTCTTGGTGAGGAAGAGGTTGGAGACCCGTTCGATGTTGGCCAGCACCCGCCGGCCCTCGCCCACGACGTGCGGCAGCGTGGCGAACCTGTCGTCCAGCAGCACCACCTGAGCCACGGCCTTGGTGGCCGGGCTGCCCGCCCCCATCGCGATGCCCAGGTCGGCGTCCTTCAGCGCCAGCACGTCGTTGACGCCGTCGCCGGTCATGGCCACGGTGTGGCCCCGCGCCTGGAGCGCCCCGACGAACTCGCGCTTCTGCTGGGGGCTGACGCGGCCGAAGACGGTGTGGGATTCGAGCAGTTCGCCCAGCTTCTCCGGGTCGTCGTGGGGGAGGGTCCGCGCGTCCACGGAACGGTGGGCGTCCGGGATGTCCAGGCCGGCGGCGATGGCGGAGACGGCGACCGGGCTGTCGCCGGAGATGATCTTGACGGTGACGCCCTGTCCGGCGAAGTAACGCAGGGTCTCCCGGGCGTCGGGCCTGATGCGCTGCTTGAACGTGACGAGCGCCACCGGCTCCGCTCCCTCGCCCGCGGGGAGCGCGGCCACGCGGCAGAGCGCGAGCACCCGGGTGCCGGTGGCGGCCAGCTCGACGGCCCTGTCGTAGCCGTCCCCGCCGTCGAGCAGCACGTCGGGAGCTCCCAGCACCCACGCGCCCCGCTCGCCGAAGTCGGCCCCGCTCCACTTGCGCGCCGACGAGAACGGCACCGTCGTCGCGGCCGTCCACCCGTCTTCCGGGGCCGGGTAGCGGGCCCGTACGGCCTCGGCCGTGGCGTTCGGGTGGCGGTCGAGGTGGGCCAGGGCGGCCAGCGCGTCCTCGATCGGGTGGCCGTCACGCAGGGGCAGCACCCGGTCGAGGTCCATGCCGCCGGCGGTGAGCGTGCCCGTCTTGTCCAGGCAGAGCACGTCCACCCGGGCCAGGCCCTCGATCGCGGGCAGCTCCTGGACCAGGCACTTGTGCCGGCCGAGGCGTATGACGCCGACGGCGAACGCGATCGAGGTCATCAGCACCAGCCCCTCGGGGATCATGGTGACGATGCCCGCGACCGCGCCGGTGATCGCGGTGCCGAAGTCCGCCGAGTGCTTGAGCTGGCTGTAGATCAGCAGGGCGCCGATCGGGACGACCAGCCAGGTGATGTACTTGATGAAGTTCGCCACGCCCTCGCGCAGCTCGGAATGGGCGAGGTGGAATCTGCTCGCCTCTTCGGCCAGCTTCACGGCGTACGCGTCGGTGCCGACCCGCGTGGCCACGAACGCGCCCGCGCCCGCCACCGCGAAGCTGCCCGACAGCACCCGGTCGCCCGGCAGCTTGTGCACGGGATCGGCCTCGCCGGTCAGCAGCGACTCGTCCACCTCCAGCCCGTCGGACTCGACCATCTCGCCGTCGACCAGCAGGCGGTCACCCGGCCCCAGCAGGACGAGGTCGCCCAGCACCACCTGGTGCGGCTGGACCTGCCGCTCCGCGCCGTCGCGCCGTACCCTGACCGGCGTCTCGTTGATCACCGCGAGCTTGTCGAGCGTGCGCTTCGCCCGTAACTCCTGGACGATCCCGATCAGCACGTTGGCCACGATGACCAGCCCGAACAGGCTGTCCTGCCACTCGCCGAAGATCAGGACCAGCGCCCAGAGCACGCCGATGACGAGGTTGAACAGGGTGAAGACGTTCGCCCTGACGATCGCGCTCAGCGATCTGCTCGACCGCCGCGGCACGTGGTTGGCCTTCGCCCCCGCCGCCTGTGCCGAAGTGAGCCCATGCACCACTGACTCCACATAACCCCCTGTTTCTGTGGATCGGTGCCACCTTACGGGGTTACCAGAGCCTGTGGGAGCGATGCGTGGCGCCCAGCTTGTCGCCGATGCGGGAGACGATTCCGGCCGCGGACAGGTCCGCCGCGAGCTTGCAGGCCGCGCTGATGCCCTCGGCCCTGGACGAGCCGTGGGCGATGACGACGGTGCCGTTCAGGCCCAGCAGCACGGCGCCCCCGTACGCCTCGGGGTCGAGGCGGCGGCGCAGCTCGCGGATGCGCGAGCGCTGCATGGCGGCGCCCAGCCTGGCCAGCCGGCTCTCGCTGACGACCTCCTTGAGCTCGGAGAACGCGTAGCGGACCGCACCTTCCATGGTCTTCAGCGCCACGTTCCCGGTGAAACCGTCGGTGGTGATCACGTCCGCCTTGCCGGCCAGCAGGTCGTGGCCCTCGACGTTGCCGGTGAAGTTGACGCCGGGTGAGGTGAGGAGGAGTTCGTGGGCGCGTTTGACGAGCTTGTTGCCCTTCTCGGCCTCGCTGCCGATGGTGAGCAGGCCGACTCGGGGCGTCTCGATGTGGTAGGCCAGCTCGGCGTAGGCCGTTCCCAGATGCGCGAACTGCACCAGCATCTCCGGCTTGACCTCGGCGTTCGCGCCCGCGTCGATGAGCAGGGTGGGCTGGGGGAGGGTGGGGATGGGGACCGCTATGGCCGGTCTGAGCACGCCCTGCTGGCCTTTGAGCCGGAGCCTGCCGGTGGCCACGATCCCCGCCGTGGAGCCCGCGGACACCACGGCGCCGGCGTCGCCGCGGCGTACGAGGTGGCAGGCGACGGCCAGGCTGGAGCGGGGCCGGCGCAGGCTGGCCAGCGCGCCCTCGTCCATGGCCAGGGACTCCTCGGCCCGTACGATCGGGACTTCCGTGGTGGCGTCGTGGTCGGCGAGCGCCTCGTAGAGCACGCGCGGGGAGCCGACGAGCACGACGGACAGGCCGCGCTCGCGCACGGCGTGCACCGCTCCCGCCACGATCTCATGCGGTGCGTGGTCGCCGCCCATGGCGTCGAGCGCGATGGGCCTGCTGTCGGACAATGATCACCTCGTACGGCATCGAGCCCGCCGGCACGGCTGGGCCGGGACACGGGCTCGGGGTATGTCCGCATCGTAGGCAAGGCACTAGCCAGGTTAACCGGCGGGTATCAGTGGAGGTTCCAGTCGTCCATCCCGCGCGACACGATCACCTTGGAGAACTTCGACGACCCCGTGACCCGGATCATGGGCCCGTCGGCCTGCGAACCGCCCGTGACGTTGCGCTTGCCGAAGACCGAGCTGCCCTCGTCGATCACATAGGCGTTGTCGGGAACGCGCACGATCAGCTTGCTGAACCACGCGTTCGTCTCGATGGTGATCTCACGTCCGGGCAGCACCGCGTCCGAGAGGTCGACGATGAGGGCGCCGAACCGGGCCGACAGCCGGGTGTTGCGGGAGGCCACCCACCGCCCCTTGCGGACGATCTTGCTGAACTTCGAGTCGATGACCTGCTGCTCGATGGTGGCGGGCACGTTGGACGCGGACACCTCGGGAAGGTCCCGGGTGAGGGGGACGAGCTCGCTCATCGTCTTCGCCGCGTAGGCGACGTCGAGGCGGTCGGCGTGCTCGACGCTGGTGAGTCTTCCTGTCGCGAGCGCCTCGGCCAGGACCGCGGCCACGCGGTCGCGATCGGCGTCTGAGGCGCGCATGTCCGGATCGTGGGTCACGAGATATCAGTGTATGCGGAATCGCGATATGTCGCGAGTGCTCGCGATCCTGAAGGAAAACTTGGAGCCCAGCGGAACCGCTGACGCCGCTGACAGCGTCCGGGTATTAAGAACCGTAGACGCGCGACAGGGTCGTGAGGTTTACACCCGATCGAACAAAAAAGATGGGAACGGCCTAGTGATCTTGAACCAGGCAGGCACGCGACGCTTCAAGGCGTACACGTCCAAGCACCTTGACGAGCTTCTGAAGCGAGCGGGGCTCGACGACGACGAGCGGCTGAAAGTCCGCGCCGTCGCCACGGTGCTGCCGTTCCGGACCAATGCCTACGTCGTCGACGAACTCATAGATTGGTCGGCCGCACCCGACGACCCGATGTACCGGCTCGTCTTCCCCCAGGCCGACATGCTGCCCGCCGCCGACGTCGCGCGGCTGGCCGACCTGCTCAAGGCCGAGGCGCCGAACGCCGAGATCCAGGCCGAGGCCAACCGCGTACGCGCACAGCTCAACCCGCACCCCGCCGGCCAGAAGGAGCTCAACGTCCCCAAGCTGGGCGACGAGCCGGTGCCCGGCATGCAGCACAAGTACGCAGAGACCGTGCTGATCTTCCCCAAGCAGGGGCAGACCTGTCACGCGTACTGCACCTACTGCTTCCGATGGGCGCAGTTCGTCGGTGACGCGGACCTGAAGTTCGCCTCCGACGACATCGACCAGATGGTGGCCTACATTCGCCGGCATCCCGAGGTCACCAGCGTCCTGATCACCGGCGGCGACGCGATGATCATGGGCGAACCCGTCATCAGACGATATATCGAGCCATTGCTGGATCTGGAGCAGGTGGAGTCGATCAGGATCGGCACCAAGGCGCTGGCCTACTGGCCGCAGCGCTTCACCACCGACCCCGATGCCGACGCCACGCTGGGGCTGTTCGAGGAGGTGGTGAAGGCGGGCAAGAACCTCGCGTTCATGGCCCACTTCTCGCACCCGCGCGAGCTGGAGTCGCCGCTGGTCGAGTCGGCGGTCAAGCGCATCCTCGGCAGCGGCGCCACGATCAGGACCCAGGCGCCGCTGATCAGGTCCATCAACGACGATCCCGCCGTGTGGTCGCAGATGTGGCGGCGGCAGCTGCGGATGGGGTTGATCCCCTATTACATGTTCGTCGAGCGTGACACCGGGCCGCAGGACTACTTCGCGGTGCCGCTGGCGCGCGCGTACGAGATCTTCAGGGACGCCTACTCGAGCGTCTCGGGGCTCTGCCGCACGGTCCGCGGGCCGTCGATGTCGGCCACGCCGGGCAAGGTGTGCGTCGACGGCGTCACCGAGATCGCGGGGGAGCAGGTGTTCATGCTCCACTTCATCCAGGCGCGCGACCCGTCCCTGGTCGGGCGGCCGTTCTTCGCCCGTTACGACCCGGCCGCGGTGTGGCTGACGGACCTGCGCCCGGCCTTCGCCGACCGTTTCCCGTTCGAGCCGGCGGGCGCGCTGCTGCCCGCCTGACCGGCTGCCCGTCCACCGAGAAATCCGCCCTCCCGGCCCGTGGCACTCGTTCTCGCCACCCCTCTTCTTCACGGGCCGCCGGGGGCGGATTTTTCCTGTGTACGCCCTCCTGCACTCGGTAACCGGCCTGCAAACCCCGGTTACATGGGCATTCATGCGCCTGCGGCCGATCATGGCCGGTGATAGAACTGCTCGCGTAGCTCAGCCGTGACGGTACGTAGCATGTGGTGCCCATAGCGCGCCCGCCACGGCATTCGGGGGTTATCGATTCGCATTTCCACCTCATTCGAGAGCGATCGATCACGAGCCGGGAAGGCAATCATGAATCGACTAGTCAAGACGGCGGCAGCCGTCACAGCATTCGGCCTGGCCGCGGCTCTCGCCGTGCCGGCCCAGGCGGACACCGCCAGATACGCGCGGCAGGTCGGGGGCACCGCCGCGGGAGTCCCGATCAGCGGCCTGCTCGGCGGCGTGGTCGGCGGGCGCCTGCTGAACGGCCTGCTGCAGGGAGCCGCCCAGCCCAAGCCCGGCGCTCGCCCGGTGAACCGGAAGCCGGCGGCCGAGCCGGCCGCCGTACCCGCGAACCGCCAGGGCGGCGCGCACGCGACTCGCCAGGATGGCGCGCACGCGGCCCGCCAGGATGGCGCGCACGTGGCCCGCCAGGATGGCGCGCACGTGGCCCGCCAGGATGGCGCGCACGTGGCCCGCCAGGATGGCGCGCACGTGGCCCGCCAGGATGGCGCGCATGCGACTCGCCAGGATGGCGCGCACGTGGCCCGCCAGGATGGCGCGCACGCGGCCCGGCAGGACGGCGCGCACGCGAACCGTCGGAAGCGTGTCGTCACGCCGACCGCGGCCGAGGACATCTCCCGGCGGAGCGGTCCGCTGCCCGAGCTGTCGTCGATCGCGAGCGGGCTCCCGCTCGGCGGCGGTGGCCTGACCGAGGCGCTCCCCGTGCCCGTCCTGCCGGACGCGGCACGGCTGACGCAGCCGGCGGCGCCCTCGGTGAAGGCGGGCCGGAACGGCGGCGGCCAGGCCGTGAGCGGAGGCACGACGACGGCCGGCGCCTACGACGCGCTGACCGGCCTCCTCCGCACGCCCACCGGGGACGTGGTGAACCAGGTCAACAGCGCCACCTTTCTGCCGGCCGCCGGCTCCAGTGTCGCGGACGTGAGCCGTACCGCGGCCAGGGCCATGAACAGCACCACCAAGGGCGCCGAATCCCTGTCGGCCGACGGCGTCGTGACCGGCCTCAGCCAGGCGGCCAGGCGCGCGCTGCCGCACGCCAGGAGCGGCCGGCTGTCGCCCGTGATCGGGCAGGTCGCGCCGTCCGAGATGGCGCCGGTCATCGAGGCGCTGCCGGGTGCCACGCACGCCGCCTCCGCGGACGGCCTCACGCCGCTCGCCGAGGACGCCTCCAGCTTCGTCTCCACCAATGCGACCAAGGCCGCCGGCACGTACAGCGACGTGCTGACCGCGCTTGGATGGACCACCGACGCGCTGACGAGCTCGGTGCGGGACTCCTGGATCCGTAACTAGACACGGATGCAGGCGCCAGAGCGGCGGCTCGCCGAGAGCCGGTGTGACGGTTCGCGGGTGTCCCAGGTGCCGACGCCCGGGTACCGGCCATGCCGGCGACAACGCGGCCCCGTTCGCGCGCCCCAGCTGTCCTTTTCGACGTCCTTTCCCCTTCCCGGGCCCGGCGCCGGCGTCCCGGTGCGGCGATCTGTGCGCGGCCGTCTGTACGGCGGTCAGCACCCGTCCGCCGGCACGACGGTCCGCGCGGTGATCTGTGCGGGTCTGTCCGCACGGTGGTCTGCATGCGTCAGTTAGGCGCGCGCCGGCCTGCATGCGCCTGTGGTGCGCGGCAGGCCTGACGCGGCAGGCCGCATGCCGTTGCCGTGGCGCGGCGGTCGATGTGCCGCCGCTCCGGCCAGGCAGGCCGTAAGCCCGTTGCCGGAGCGCGGCGGCCCGAGTGCCGTTCGTTCTGGTGCCGGAGGCCCGGTGCCGCCGTTTCTGGTGCGGCAGGTCGGCGGGGCCGATGGGGAGACGGCGTCACACCGACGCGACAGGCCGACGGGCGCTCACCGGTGCCGGACGCGCCCGAGGCTCTGACGCGCGTGGGTTGAGACCCCGCGAAAGCAGGCGGTCTCATGACGGGCCTGGGCGGACGCGCCCACGCCCTGGCTCGTGCACCGCGCCGCTTACTGCAGGGCGGCGGCGCCGCCCGAGCCTCGCCGCCGGTCCCACCCTTGGGGCCGGCGGCCTTTTCCTGCCGCTGGGGTCTGCAACGACGACCCGGCTGACTATGGCAGGCGGACGCCGGTGCGGCGGGCTATCTGGGCCTGCAGCCTGGCCATCTGCCAGTGCAGCTCCAGCAGCTGCTCGGCGAGCTGCATCCGGGGAATCTCGGACACGTCCTCGGTGGCCAGGTGGTCGATCGCGGTCGAAAGCTCCACCATCGCGCGCTCCCACTCCATCAGCGACCCTCGGATCGAATTGACGTTCGAATTCTATCGGAACGGCAGGCTCGCTGTCAGTCTTTTGTCACATGGGTCGCCGGCGTTTCGCACGCAAGATCGAACATGCCAGTAGAGCGCCACCCCCAAGGGCGGCGCTGGAGGACAGGCGGGGTCAGCCCTTGTTGTAGGCGGCGATGACTTCCTTCGGGTCGCCGTCCATCTTGATCTTGCCCTTGTGCAGCCAGATGACGCGGTTGCAGGTCTCCTCGATGACCTTGAGGTCGTGGGCCACGAGGAAGACCGTGCCGGCGGACTCGCGGATCTGGCGGATGCGCTCCTCGCTCTTCTTGCGGAACTCGCGGTCGCCCGTGGCCAGGGCCTCGTCGATGAGGAGGACGTCGTGGGTCTTGGCCGAGGAGATGGCGAAGCGGAGCCGGGCGCCCATGCCGGAGGAGTAGGTGGACATGGGCAGCTGGACGAACTCGTCGATGCCGGAGAAGTCGACGATCTCCTGGTATTTCTCGCGGACCTCGGCGGGCGTCATGCCCATGGCGTAACACCCGAGGATGATGTTGCGCTCGCCGGTCAGCTCGCGCATGAGGGCCGCGTTGACGCCGAGCAGCGAGGGCTGGCCGTCGGTGTAGACGGCGCCTTTGTGCGGGGGGAGCAGGCCCGCGATGGCCCGCAGCAGCGTGGACTTGCCCGAGCCGTTGCGGCCCACGATGCCGATGGCGTCGCCGTGGTAGGCCACGAACGTGACGCCCTTGACCGCGTGGACCTCTTTCATCTGCGGCCGGCCCTGGCGCTTGAGGAGGCGCGTGAGGGCGTTGACCGCGTTGCCCTTCTCGGCGTCCGAGGCCGCGCCGTAGACGCGGTAGACGATGTGGAGGTCGTCGACGATGACGGTCGGAGTGCCCGTGGGGACGTCGATCGGCGACTTGCCCTGGGGCTCCGGATTGGGATGCACCCTCACATCCTTGCCGGGGACGGCGGGCTTCTCGCCCTTCACCTGTGACAGCTCCTTGGTCAGTTCAGCCACGCCCGTACCTCTCCTCGGCTCGCCAGAAGTACCAGAAGCCAAAGCCAAGCGTGAACACCGCCCAGAATACGCAAGACACCAGCACCATCGTCGGCGGGTGGTGGCCGAATTGCGGGTTGTGGGTCGAGATGAGGATCTCCCGCATCCATTCGATGAAGGACGCGGTGGGGTTGAAATACATCACGTCGGCCACCCACTGGGGCAGCTTGGCGGAGTCCACCACCTTGGCCTGGATGGAGAAGAAGACGCCCGAGGCGTAGAGCCAGAAGCGGGTGATGAACGGCAGCAACTGGTTGAGATCGCGCATCTGGGCGCCCAGCCGGGCGACGACCAGGCCGACACCCACGTTGAACATCGTCTGGAGCAGCAGCACCACCGGGACCATGAGCCAGAACACGGTGGGCCATTCGCCGGTGAGCGTCACGATCACGAGGAGCACGCCCATGGAGATGGCGAGCTGCTGCAGCTCCTGGATCGTGTAGGCAAGGGGCAGCGACGCCCTGGGGAAGTGCAGGGCCCGGATCATCGAGAGGTTGCCCGAGATCGACTTGGCGCCCGCGGTGACGGTCCGCTGCGTGTAGGTGAAGACGAACATCCCGGTCAGGAGGAAGGCCGGGTAGTTTTGAATGCCGTTCTTGCCACCGAGGATGACGCCGAACATCACGTAGTAGATCGCCGCGTTGAGCAGGGGCGTCAGCACCTGCCACAGCTGGCCCAGCGCCGAGCTCGAGTATTTCGAGACGTTGCGCGAGGTCGCGTACGTGAGGATGAAGTGACGCCGCTCCCAGAGCTGGCGCATGTAGACGGGGAACCTCGGCCGCGCGATGGCACGGCGAAGCCCGTATCTCTTGGCGAGCTTGGCCAGCGGCTCCTGCCCGCTTCGGCCGCCCGCCTGGGCGTCCGCGACAGCGGATTCCGGCTGGCTCATGGCAAGGACTCTATTGGATCCAGGTCGGTGGGGTGCCTGTCGCGCGGGTTGGCGACAGTCAGTTGGACGGAGTCTCGCGACGCCCGGTTCCCAAAGCGCCGTCAAGACCTGCTCAACCGTAGCCCAGCGAGCCGAGGTGTGGTGGCAAGGGCGCGACCACTCTCCGGTAGGGGGTAATTTTCATCGACTGTTCACGTCCAGGCTGTGCCGGTTGCATGATCTTTGTACGGTTTACCGCTTCCTGCACTGAATGTCTGTGACGCTGGATTGGCACACGTGTGACCGAACTGCAACGCGCCAGAGACTCCCTGGTGGCAAGTAGTAAGGGATAGTCGCGATCGACTGGCAGGGCGTCGGCTGGTTTGACCATGTCAGCCAAACCCGGGGGGATACCAGGACCCCCCGTCAGGCTGCTCACGATCACCGCAGCTCAGCGCTTACGCCCACCTGTAGAGGGAGGAATTCTTTCACCATGCGTGTTACTAAGGGCGCACAGATCGTCGCCGGTACCGCGCTGCTCGCCCTCGCGGTTGCCGCGTGTGGCGGCGGTGCCTCTGACGGAGGCGGCACTGCCGCAGGCGGCGGCGAAACGCCGGTCCGCATGGAAGTCGGTGAGCCCCAGGAGCTCCTGAACCCCCAGAACACGACGGAGACCGAGGGTTCCGAGGTTCTCGCCGCGATCTTCTCGCCGCTTGTCCGCTACGACGAGAACAAGCAGCCAGTCGAGGAGGCTGCCGAGTCGATCACCACGTCGGACAGCAAGGTCTGGACGATCAAGCTCAAGTCCGGCTACACGTGGCACGACGGCACGCCGGTGACCGCCGCGGACTACGCCCGCGCGTGGAACTACGCCGCCTACCAGGACAACGCCATGGCGTCGTCCTACTTCTTCGGCCGCGTCGACGGCTACAACGACGTGCACCCGGGTGAGGGCAAGACGCCGACGGCCAAGGAGATGAAGGGTCTCAAGGCCGTCGACGACCTCACGCTCGAGGTCACGCTCTCGGCGCCGTTCTCGCAGTTCAAGACGATGCTCGGCTACACCGCCTTCTACCCGCTGCCGAAGGCGGCCTTCGGGAGCGACGGCAAGGTGACTCAGGCCTACGGCGAGCAGCCGATCGGCCAGGGCCTGTTCAAGGTGGACAAGCCCTACAAGAAGGGCACCGACCAGACCATCGACCTGACGGTCTACGACAAGTTCCCTGGCGCCAAGCCGAAGAACTGGAAGAAGCTCCAGTTCAAGATCTACACCAGCGCCGAGACCGCCTACAACGACCTGCAGGCCGAGAACCTCGACGTCGACGACTCGCTGCCCGCCTCCGCGATCGCCAGCGCCAAGGCCGCGCTGGGTGACCGCTACTTCGACGAGCCCGACGCCGCCGTCGGCTACATCGGCGTGCCGCTGAAGTACAACCCGGACTTCAAGAACCCGGACGTCCGCAAGGCCATCTCGATGGCCATCGACAGGAAGACCATCACCGAGACGGTCTTCTCCGGCACCCGCGCGCCCGCCGACGACTTCATCAACCCGGCCATCCCCGGCTACCGCCAGGGCGCGTGCACCTCGTGCACGTACAACCCGGCCGAGGCCAAGAAGCTGTACGACTCGGCCGGCGGCCCGAAGAAGATCGAGCTGGGCTACAACGCCGACGGTGGCCACAAGGAGTGGATCGAGGCTGTCGCCAACAACCTCCGCGCCAACCTGAACATCGAGGTCACGCCGAAGCCGTTCGAGAAGTTCCAGGGCATCCTGGACGCTCTCGACGCCAAGGAGTACAAGGGCCTGTTCCGCATGGGCTGGTCCATCGACTACCCCTCGGCCGAGAACTACCTGACCCCGATCTTCGGCACCGGCTCCATCGGCACCGGTTCGAACTACGGTGGCTACTCCAACAAGGACTTCGACGAGCTGGTGGCCAAGGGCGACCAGGCCGCCGACCCCGCCGAGGGCCTGAAGCTCTACCAGCAGGCGGACGACATCCTGCTCAAGGATCTGCCGTACATCCCGGTCTACTTCTACCGGAGCAACTTCGGTCACTCCACCAAGGTCAAGAACGTCAAGCTCAACCTGCTCAACCAGGTTCAGTGGGCGGACATCGAGAAGGCCTGACGTCATTCGCGGGGTGGGCGGTCCTTGCCGCCCACCCGTCGAAGGGCTGAGCTTGGAGGCAGCCACCCGGGCCGGGTGAACCACGTGCTCCGGGGGCTGCCTCCAAGTCATGTACCGGAGGGCTTCAATGGGACGTTATGTCATAAGGCGTCTGATTCAGGCGATACCCGTCCTGCTCGGCGCCACCCTACTCATCTTTGTGATCGTCTTCGCGCTGCCCGGGGATCCCATCGCGGCGCTCTTCGGAGACAAGCGCCCGGACGCCGCGGTGGCCGCGGTCCTGCGCGAGCAGTATCACCTCAACGATCCGCTGCTGCTGCAGTACTGGTACTACATCAGCGGTGTGCTCTTCCGCGGCGACTTCGGCGTGAACTTCGCCGACGTGCCCGTGTCCCAGCTCATGGCCGGCAAGTTCCAGGTCACCCTGAACCTCGCCTTGACCGCCCTGGTCATGGAGGCGGCCATCGGCGTCGGTCTCGGACTGTGGGCGGCGCTGCGCCGGGGCAAGGCCGTCGACACCGCGATCCTCGCCTCCACGCTGCTGCTGATCTCGGTGCCCACGCTGGTGACCGGCTTCGTGCTCCAGCTCGTCCTGGGCGTGAAGCTCAAGCAGTGGACAGGGATGGACATATTCCCGGTCGCGGGCACGTTCGCGGGCTACCGCAGCTACCTGCTGCCGGGCTTCGTGCTCGCGGGAACGTCGATCGCGTACCTGACCAGGCTCACCAGGACCAGCCTGGCGGAGACGCTGAGAGCGGACTACATCCGCACGGCCACGGCCAAGGGCCTGTCGAGACGGCGCGTCATCGGCAGACACGGGTTGCGTAACGCGCTGATCCCGCTGGTCACCTATCTGGGCGCCGACCTCGGCAACCTGATGGGCGGCGCGGTGATCACCGAGACGATCTTCAACCTGCCCGGGATCGGCAACCAGCTCTTCCAGTCGGTCTACTTGCGAGAACAGTCAGTTGTCGTGGGTGTCATCACCGTCCTGGTGCTGATCTACATCCTGGCCAACCTGGTCGTCGACCTGTTGTACGCCGTGCTCGACCCGAGGATCCGCTATGAGTAACCCAACCCCGCCGCTGGGGCCCGGACTCCCGGAGACGCAGAGCCTGGTCACCGACACGGTCACCGCCCCGGCACCGCAACAGCAGGGCAAGAAGGCCAAGGAAGGCAAGCCGGCCAGCCTGTGGACCGACGCCTGGTACGACCTCAGGCGCCGGCCGATGTTCATCATCTCGATGCTCATCATCGTGATCCTGCTGGTGATGTCGTTCTTCCCGTCGCTGTTCACCTCGATCGACCCGTTCAACGCGAGGACCTGCGACCTGGCCACGGCCAGGCAGGTACCGAGCGCCGGCCACCTGTTCGGCCGGGACAACCTGGGCTGTGACGTCTACGCCAAGACTATCTACGGCGCCCGCAACTCGATCTTGATCGGCGTGTTCACCACGATCATCACGACGATCATCGGCGGCCTGCTCGGCATCGTGGCCGGCTACCGCAGCGGCGTGGTGGACACCGTGTCCTCGCGGGTCACCGAGATCTTCTTCGCCATCCCCCCGATCCTCGGCGCGCTGCTCATCGGCGCGACCTTCCGCGGCAAGGTCAACAGCATCGTGCTGGTCATCCTCGCGCTGGCGGTGCTCGGCTGGCCGATGACGTTCCGCATCATGCGGGCGGCCGTGATCACCGCGAAGAGCCAGGACTTCGTGGTCGCGGCCAGGGCGCTGGGAGCCGGAGCGGGGCGGATCATGTTCCGCCACCTGCTGCCGAACTCGCTGGCCCCGGTCATCGTCGTGGCCACGATCAACCTGGGCGGCTTCATCGCGGCCGAGGCCGCGCTGTCGTTCCTGGGCGTCGGCGTGGTGTCGCCGGACATCTCCTGGGGCCTCATGATCGCCGACGCGCGAACCAGGTTCCTGGAGGCGCCGCTGCCGCTGGTCTTCCCGGCGGTGTTCCTCTGCATCACGGTGCTCGCCTTCATCATGATGGGCGACGCCGTACGCGACGCTCTCGATCCGAAGCTCAGGTAGAAGGGGGGATCAAAGTGAAGAAGACGTCAACGGATGTGTTGCCCGCCGAGGGAGGGTTGGGCGACGAGCCGCTGCTCGCGGTCGACAACCTGCACGTGGAGTTCCGCACGCGCCAGGGAGTCGTCCACGCGGTGAACGGCGTGAGCTACACGGTCGCCCCCGGTGAGACGCTCGCCGTGCTGGGCGAGTCGGGTTCGGGCAAGTCCGTGACCGCCCAGGCGATCATGGGCATCCTGGACGTGCCGCCGGCGGTCATCCCCAGGGGGGAGATCCGCTTCAGGGGCACCGACCTGCTCAGGCTGTCGGAAGAGGCACGTGCGCAGGTGCGCGGCCAGCGCA
This sequence comes from Nonomuraea sp. NPDC050786, assembly GCF_040654115.1. Classification (NCBI taxonomy): domain Bacteria; kingdom Bacillati; phylum Actinomycetota; class Actinomycetes; order Streptosporangiales; family Streptosporangiaceae; genus Nonomuraea; species Nonomuraea sp. NPDC050786. Next base: position 295,283 of record NZ_JBFAHJ010000007.1, on the reverse strand, counting down.
TCGCGATGATCTTCCAGGACGCGCTGTCCGCGCTCAACCCGGTGTTCACCGTGGGCTGGCAGATCAGCGAGATGTTCCGGGTGCACCGGGGCATGTCCAAGGGCGACGCCATGAAGAAGGCCGTCGAGCTGATGGACCGGGTGCGCATCCCGGCCGCCAGGCAGCGCGTGAACGACTATCCGCACCAGTTCTCCGGGGGCATGCGGCAGCGCATCATGATCGCCATGTCGATCGCGCTGGACCCCGAGGTGCTGATCGCGGACGAGCCGACCACGGCGCTCGACGTGACCGTCCAGGCGCAGATCATGGAACTGCTGGCCGAGCTGCAGCGCGAGAGCCAGATGGGCCTGATCCTGATCACGCACGACCTCGGCGTCGTGGCCGACGTGGCCGACAAGATCGCCGTCATGTACGCGGGGCGCATCGTGGAGAACGCCCCGGTGCACGACATCTACAAGGCGCCCGCCCACCCGTACACGAAGGGCCTGCTCGAGTCGATCCCCCGGGTCGACCACAAGGGCCAGGACCTGTACGCGATCAAGGGCCTGCCGCCCAACCTGCTGAACCTGCCGAGCGGTTGCGCGTTCCATCCCCGGTGCCCGTACCGGCAGGACGACTGCGTGACCGACGTCCCCCCGCTCCACGAGATCAGCGGCACCCGAGGCAGCGCGTGCCACTACTGGAGGGAGGTCCTCGATGGCGATCGGTGAGCGCATCCTCGAGGTACGGGACCTGGTCAAGCACTTCCCGCTGACCCAGGGCATCGTCTTCAAGCGGCAGATCGGCGCGATCAAGGCCGTCGACGGCGTCTCGTTCGACCTGCACAAGGGCGAGACGCTGGGCATCGTGGGCGAGTCGGGCTGCGGCAAGTCCACCCTGGCCAAGGTGCTGATGGCGCTGGAGCGGCCCACCTCCGGCTCCGTGCAGATCAACGGCCGCGACATCGGCAAGGCCAAGGGCGGCGAGCTCAAGCGGATGCGCCGCAACATCCAGATGGTGATGCAGGACCCGTACACCTCGCTGAACCCCCGGATGACCGTCGGCGACATCATCGGCGAGCCGTACGAGATCCACACCGAGGTGGCGCCCCGGGGCGACCGCCGCAAGAAGGTGCAGGAGCTCCTGGAGGTCGTCGGGCTCAACCCCGACCACATCAACCGCTACCCGCACCAGTTCTCCGGAGGGCAGCGGCAGCGCATCGGCATCGCCCGAGGGCTGGCGCTCCAGCCGGAGATCATCGTCTGTGACGAGCCGGTGTCGGCCCTGGACGTGTCCATCCAGGCGCAGGTGATCAACCTGCTCGAGCGGCTGCAGAACGAGTTCAACCTGGCGTACATCTTCATCGCCCATGACCTGTCGGTGGTGCGGCACATCTCCGACCGGGTGGGCGTGATGTACCTCGGCAAGTTCGTGGAGCTCGGCAAGGACACCGAGATCTACGACCGGCCGGCGCACCCGTACACGCAGGCGCTGCTGTCTGCGGTGCCGGTGCCGGACCCGGACGGACGGGAGCAGCGGGAGCGGATCATCCTGCAGGGCGACCCGCCCTCCCCGGCCAACCCGCCGTCGGGGTGCCGCTTCCGTACCCGGTGCTGGAAGGCGCAGGAGATCTGCGCCCAGGAGGAGCCGCTGCTGCAGGTGCGGCCGGGGACCGGGCACGAGAGCGCCTGCCACTTCGCGGAGACGCACGACGTGGTGCACGCGGGCTGACCTTTTGTGACGCGAAGGCCCTCCGAGGGATGTCTCCTCGGAGGGCCTTCGCGTCACGTGGTGACGATCAGGGCGGAGCCGTGGCCGAAGAGGCCCTGGTTGGCGGCGAGCCCGACGCGGGCGTTCGCGACCTGGCGCGGGCCCGCCGCGCCCCGCAGCTGGAGGGTCAGCTCGCAGAGCTGGGCGATCGCCTGGGCGGGGATCGCCTCGCCGAAGGAGGCCAGGCCGCCCGAGGGGTTGACCGGGATCCGGCCGCCCAGCCCCGTCTCCCCGTCGTGCAGGAGCTTGGTGGACTCGCCGGGTGGACAGAGGCCGACGTCCTCCATCCAGTCGAGCTCCAGCGCCGTGGACAGGTCGTACACCTCCGCGAGAGAGACCTCCTCCGGCCCGATCCCCGCCTCCTCGTAGGCCGCGTGCGCGATCGCGGCTCTGAAGGGCCTTTCAGGGGCGGGCACGGCGACGCAGGAGTCGGTGGCGAAGTTCGGGAGCTCCAGGACCGTGTTGGGGAAGGTCGGGGTGACGGTGGACACGGCGGCCACGCGTACCGGGTGGGACAGGCCCCGCCGGCGCGCGTACGCCTCGGAAGCCAGCACCACGGCCGCGCCCCCGTCCGAGGTGGCGCAGATGTCCATCAGGCGCAGGGGGTCGGCGACCATGGGGGAGGCCAGCACCTCCTCGGCCGTGACGGTCCTGCGGTAGCGGGCCATGGGGTTGAGCGATCCGGCCAGCGCGTTCTTGACCTTGACGGCGGCGAAGTCGGCGGGCGTCGAGCCGTACAGGGCCATGCGCCGGCGGGCGTAGAGGGCGAAGTACGCGGGATTCGTGGCGCCCAGCAGCCGGAAGCGCTGCCAGTCGGGGTCGTCCGGGCGCTCCCCGCCGACCGGCTTGAAGAAGCCCTTCGGGGTCGAGTCCGCCCCCACCACCAGCGCCACGTCGCACAGTCCCGCCAGGATGCGGGTACGGGCGATCTCGACCGCCTGGGCGCCCGAGGCGCAGGCCGCGTAGCAGGACGCGACCCTGGCGCCCGACCAGCCCAGCGCCTGGGCGTACGAGGCTCCGGCGATGAAGCCCGGGTAGCCGTTCCTGATGGTGTCCGCCCCGACCACGAACTCCACGTCGGTCCATGCCACCCCAGCGTCGCGCAGGGCCGCGCGGGCCGCCGCCACCCCGTACTCCAGGAAGGGCCGGCCCCACTTGCCCCACGGATGCATCCCCACGCCCAGCACCACGACGCTCATGAGGCCCGCCCCCACATCCACACCAGCGGCCCGTCGGCCAGCGGCCCGGAGGTGAGCTCCAGCTCCATGCCCACCTCGAGCTCGGCCGCCGTGAGGCCCTTGACCTGACCGAGCACAACGATCCCCACCTCGTCGAGCTCCACCGCCGCCAGCGTCACCGGCACGTACGGCTCCGCCGCGACGTAGGGCGCCGGGGGTGGATAGCAGGCGTTCGTGTACGACCACACCCTCCCGCGACGGGGCAGCCGGACCGTCTCCATCGACGTCTCCTCGCAGCGGGGGTTGGGGCAGAGGGCGGCTCGGGGCGGGAAGCAGACGGTCCCGCAGGCGGCGCACCTGGCGCCCAGGAGGAAGACGCCGTCTTCGTCGACGGCGAACCAGCCCTCGATCGCAAACGTCATAGTCCGGAGTATCGCACAAGCGCTTGCTAGGGCGGGAGGGTCTGTCCGCGGGTCACGTGCGGCGTCTGCGGTGGCGGGCGATGACGTGTGCCGACATCGCCGCCATGATCAGCAGCATGCCCCCCACCACCGGCCCCCTGGAGGCGGGTGACGGGACGTCGCCGAGGTGCGGGCCGGGGCGGGGGAGGGGCGGCGCGGGCACGTCCAGGAGGGCGGCCTCCCGCAGGGCGAGCAGCGCGTCGGCCACCCCGTGCCCGTAGGCGCGGCTGTAGCCGTCCGAGGGGCGCCTGCGGGTGCCGAGCTCGATGGCCATCCGCACGTCGTACGGCGACATGTCCGGATGCGCCGCCTTGATCAGGGCCGCGATGCCCGCCACCATGGCCGCCGCCGAGCTGGTGCCGTCGCTCACCACGTACGAGTCGTCGCCGTCGGCGGTGACGATCTCCGCGCCGGGGGCGACCACCGAGAGGTAGTCCTGGCGGTTGGAGAACCGGGCCACGTTGAGTGACCGGTCCACCGCCCCCACGGCGATCACCCCGGGGTAGGCGGCGGGGAAGTTCTTCCTGTTGGCCGATGCGCCGTCGTTGCCCGACGACGCCACCAGCACCGCGCCCTTGGCGATCGCGTACCGGACGGCCTCCTCCTCCAGCGCCGAGCCCTCCCAGGCGCCGCTGCCGCCGCCCAGCGACATGCTGATCACGTCGGCGCCGTGGTCGGCCGCGTACCGGATGCCCCTGGCCAGCGCGTCGTGCCCGCGAGAGCGCTGCTGTACGCGGAGCGGGTCGCCGTTCTCCAGCGTGACCCTGATGGACAGCACCTTGGCGGCGGGCGCCACCCCGATGACGCCGCCCCTGCGCTCGTCGCCGTGCCCGCGGCCGGCGATCAGGCCGGCCATGGCGGTGCCGTGCCGCCCCCACAGGCCTTTGGCGGCGCCGGTCAGGTCGGGGCCCTCGATCACGGCGCCCCGCAGGTCGGGATGGCGGCCGTTCACGCCGGTGTCGAGCACGGCCACGAGCACGCCCTCGCCCCTGCTCGACCGCCACGCCTCGGGCAGCCGCAGCGCGGCGAGCTGCCACTGCCCGGCCCGCGCGGCCACGCCCACGTCGTCGAAGCCCACGTCGTCGGAGGCGCTCGCCGGGGCGATCCCGACCACCAGCGCGGCCACCAGGACGGGCACGATGAGCCGGCTCATGGGGTCGGCGCCCGGGTCATGGACAGTATGGAGAGCAGCACAACGGACAGCTGGTACACGTCGACCTCGAGCGGGAGATCTCGGGAGGGGAGGTTGCCCGCGTGTGCATTCTGACACGTGTCCGGGGGTCATTTGGTGAACAGACCGATACGCGGAGTAATTCCGATCTGCGTAGTTTCCCGCTAAGGAGTGGGAGAAAGACGGACATGCGCTCCAGGTGGGAGCCCCAGCCGCTGCGCCGCGTCGCCCGCATTGATGGCGATCGCGATCAGCCCCGCCGCGTCCGCGAACGCCACCAGGTCCCCGGGCGGCACCGCCGCGAACGTCTCCCGATATGGCAGCGCGAGCTGCCGCCTGCCCAGCCACACCCCGAGCGTGTCGCCCACCCGCACGCCCAGCGCGTGCAGGTCGCCGGCCGCGATCGAGAGCTGGGTGTTGCCGTAGCGGTCGACCGAGACCACCTCGCCCTCCACCGAGCCGTCCCGCAGCAGCGAGGTCGGCACGGGCAGTGAGACCAGCCGGCCGACCGGCACCTCCGGCCCCAGCTCGGAAGGTCTCAGCCCGCCGAACAGCCGCCCCGCGACCGGCGAGAACACGTCGCGCCCGTGGAAGGTCGGGGAGACCGGCCGCAGGAAGTGCTCCTCGTTGCTGATCTCGTACGCCGCCTCGGCGCCGCCGCTGGCGCGCACCGCCCACGACAGCAGCCCGTTGTCGGGACCGATGAACACCCGGCCGCCCGCCTCGACGGCCACCGCGCGCCTGGCGCCGCCCGCGCTCGGATCCACCGCCCCGATGTGGATGCCCTGGGGGAGGTACGGAATGGTCTGGGCGAGAATCGCCGCGCCGCGCCGTACGTCTCCCGAGGGGACCAGGTGACACACGTCGATCACGCGCGCCTCGGGCGCGATCCCGGCGATCACACCGTGACACGCCGCCACATAACCGTCGTCGAGCCCGTAGTCGGTGAGGAGTGTGATGACTGAGGTCACATTTCGTGACTGTACGTCTCTCAATCCGCCGTGAACAGCCGCACTCGGCACATTACGATTGGGACGGGCCGCATGCGTGCATCGACCCAAGCCCCTTTCGAGGAGGACACCATGGGAGCACCGCTCAGCGGTGACAATGCTGCCCAGGAACCGTCCCGACAACCACTCTCAGAACGCGACATCGAGCTCCTCGCCTTCGAGCGCCAGTGGTGGCGTTACGCGGGCGCCAAGGAGCATGCCATCAAGGAGAGCTTCGGGTTCTCCGCCACGCGCTATTACCAGTTGCTCGGTGAATTGATCGACAGGCCGGAGGCGCTCGAGCACGATCCCATGCTGGTCAAGAGGCTGCGCAGGTTACGGTCCAGCCGTCAGCGTGAGCGTGCGGCCAGGAGGCTCGGCATGCGTCCCTGACCGGCTGGGTACGGCAGCCGCGTGAAGAACATCCCTGGAATGGAAGCGATCTTGAGCGATCCGGCGGGCGCCGTGATCGGGCTCGACTTCGACGGGACCCTGTCGCCGATCGTGCCCGACCCCGCCAAGGCCGTGATCCACCCGAAGGCCCCCGAGGTGCTCGCCGAACTGGGCGCCCACGTCCTGGCGGTGGCCATCGTGACCGGCAGGCCGCCGGCCACCGCGCTGGAGCTCGGACCCGGCCTGGCCGACGTGCCCGGGCTGGTCGTGCTCGGGCACTACGGCTTCGAACGCTGGGAGAACGGCCGGATCTCGGGGCCCCCGCCCCCTGCGGGCGTGCTCCGGGCAGAGGCCGAGCTTCCGCTGCTGCTCGACAAGCTCGCCCTGGAGGGCGTGACCGTGGAGGACAAGGTCCGCGCCGTGGCCGTGCACACCAGGCGCGGTCCCGATCCCGAGGGGGCGCTGGCCAGGCTCCGGGAGCCGCTGGCCGAGCTGGCCGGGAAGCACGGCCTGGTGGTCGAGCCCGGGCGCTTCGTGCTGGAGTTGCGGCCGCCCGGCATGGACAAGGGGCAGGCGCTCAGCCTGTTCCTGGCGGAGCGGGCCGCGAGGTCCGTCATGTTCGTCGGCGACGACCTGGGCGACCTGGCCGCGTTCGCGGCCGTACGCGCGTCCGGGCTGCCCGGCGTGACCGTGTGCAGCGGCTCGGCCGAGGTCACCGCCCTGGCCGAGCAGGCCGACATCGTGGTGGACGGGCCCGACGGAGTGGTGGCCCTCTTGCAGGAGCTCGCGTCCGCTTTCAGCCGTTCGTGATTGGTCTGCAAGTCTCGATCCCTAGGGTCGGGCCCATGTTGAAGCGATACCTCGCCGCCTCGGCCGTGGCCGCGGCCACCCTCCTCGCCGCCTCCGTGCCCGCTGACGCCGCGACCGCCCAGCCGCTCAAGCTGCGCAACGGTCTGACCCTCTACATCCCCATCCAGTGGAGGGTCTACGGCACCGGCACCGACGCGGTCCAGGTGGTGACCGGCAAGTGCGCCAAGCCTCAGGGCTGGGGCTCGTCCAAGTGCGACGCGTTCTACGTCTTCGGCCCCTCGTACATCAAGCGCGGCGCCGAGGGGTTCGGGCCCTACACCGGCAAGAACCCCTTCTACACGGCGAGCGACGTCCAGCCCTGCCCGTTCAACCCGAAGTGGGGCGAGATCATCGGCCCGGAGGTGACGAGGGGCCTGCGCCAGGTCGGCGAGGGGCACAAGGCCGCGTACAACGCCTGGCGGTCCACGTGCCGCTCCTACTCCGGCAACAAGGTGCACGCCCGCTTCACGCAGCGCGAGTGGTACCTGCCGAAGAGCAGGATCCTGGTCGTCGACCAGTGGAACACGCCGGGCCTGGCCGACACGCTCAAGAACGCCGACTGGAACTGAGCACTCCTAGATCTCGGCGAGGGCGTCGAGCTGGGCCGCGAGCCACTTCTGCGGCGGCAGGGCGGTGGCCGCCGCGTGCAGCTTGTCGCGCCGCATCCGGCGCTCGTCCTCCGGCATGACGAGCGCCTGGTGCAGCGCGGCGGCCGTGCCGCTGATGTCGTACGGGTTCACCAGCAGCGCGTGCGGGCCCAGCTCGGCCGCCGCCCCCGCCTCGCGCGAGAGCACCAGCGCGCAGCGCGGCGACAGGATCGGGCCCTCCTTGGCGACCAGGTTCATCCCGTCGCGGATGGGGTTGACCAGCAGCACGTCGGCCATCCGGTACGCGGCCAGCGAGCGCGGGTAGTCGTCGTTGACGTTGAGGATCAGCGGGTCCCAGTCTTCGGTGGCGTACTCGTCCTCGATCTCCTGGGCGCAGCGCTGCACCGACGCGGTGTACTCCCGGTATTCGGGCAGGTCGTGCCGGCTCGGGTAGGCGAACGCCAGATGCACCACCTTCCCGTGCCACTCGGGGTGCGCGGCGAGGAACTCGCGGTAGGAGATCAGGCCGCGCACGATGTTCTTCGACAGCTCGGTGCGGTCGATGCGGACGATCAGCCGCCGGTCGCCCACCTCCTCCCTGAGCGCGGCCATGTGCGACTCGACGTCGGGCTCGCAGGCCCGCTCCCACAGCGCCTCGCCGTCCACGCCCAGGCTGTGCACGCCGATGCGGGTGGTCCGGCCCTCGTAGGTGACGCTGCGGGCGGCGCGGTCGGCCTCCGCGCCCAGGAGCGCCTCACAGCAGTCCATGAACGCCTGCGCCCACCTGTCGGTGAGGAACCCGGCGTGATCGGCGCCCAGGATGCCCTCCAGGACCTCTCCGGCCACTTCGTCGGGCAGCAGGGAGAAGTATTCGGGCGGCGCCCAGGGGGTGTGGCTGAAGTGGGCGATGCGCAGGTCCGGCCGTTCGGCGCGGAGCATCGCCGGGGTCAGCGTCAGGTGGTAGTCCTGCACCATCACGCGGGCGCCGTGGCCGGCCTCCTCGGCCAGCGCCAGCGCGAACGCGCCGTTGTAGTCGCGGTACGACTCCCACTCGCGCTCGAACCTCGTGCCGAAGTTGGGCGAGTTGGGGATGTCGTAGAGCAGGTGGTTGACGAACCACAGGGTGGAGTTGGCCACGGAGTTGTAGGCCCGGTGGAAGACGGCGGGCGGGATGTCGAGCATGCGGAGCGGGCCGGTGTCGTAGCCGGCCTGGTCGATCCGGCCGCCGGGGGCCAGGCGGACGGCGCTGCGGTCGCCGTCGGACAGCGCCGCGCACACCCACAGCACGCCGTCCTTCCTGGCCACCCCGGACAGCCCGGACACCAGGCCGCCGCCACCGCGTTTCATGGTCAGCTCGCCGTCGTCGGAGACGGTGAACGAGACGGGTCCTCTGTTGGAGGCCACCAGAACGCTGTTCATCTAGGCTCCCTTCGCCCATAGGATCCCAGCTATGGCGCTTGATGAGCTAACCGAGGAACTCGCACGTTCCGCCGCAGCCGGAGATCATCGCGCACTTGGCGAACTTCTGGCTCGGATCGAGCCCGATGTGATGCGTCACTGCGCCCGGATCTTGCCCTACCACCAGGACGCCGAGGAGGCCTCGCAGGACACGTTGCTGGCCGTGGCCCGCAACATCGGGCGGTTCGAGGGCAGGGCCAGGTTCAGCACCTGGCTCCACATCGTGACGGCCAACTGCGCGCGCACCACATACCGGTCGCTGAAGCGCAGGGCGGCCGAGCAGAGCTCCGACGAGCTGCCCATGCAGAAGCCCGACGTGCGGCGGGTGAGCGTGATCGCCGGATCGCGGCTCGACCTGCTGGACGCCATGGAGGCGCTGGAGGCCGACAAGCCCGACCTGGCGCAGGCGCTGGTGCTGCGCGACATCGTCCAGCTCGACTACAACGAGGTGGCCGAGCAGCTCGGCATCCCGCTCGGCACCGCCAAGTCACGCATTCACCAGGCGCGGAAATACGTGCAGGGAGTGCTGGGGGAGGACTATCGTTGAGACATCGCATCTCACCTGATGAGACAAGTGGCCATTTGGGCCCCTTGGCCAGGTAGAGTCCTTTTCAACAACTGAATATTGCTCATCCAGAGGGGTGGAGGGACCGGCCCTGCGAAGCCCCGGCAACCCTCCCGGCTTGAGGCTCGCGACCTGGCGAGGCCGACCGGGACAAGGTGCCAATTCCGGTCTGCGGTCAAGGTGGCCGCGGGCGAAGATGAGGGAAGGCCTCGCTTCATGTCGCTCGACTTTGGTCCTGCTGTCGGTCTGTCCTGCCGCGAATGCGGTACGCGTTACCCCCTCGGTCCCAGCTTCGCGTGTCTGGAGTGTTTCGGGCCGCTCGAAGCGGCCTATTCCTTCGGCACCGTGACTCGCGCGGACATCGAGTCGGGTCCGAGCAACATCTGGCGTTACCGGTCGTTGCTCCCCGTTCCTGTCGATGTCGCCAGTAAGCCCAACATGAACCCGGGATGGACCAAACTGGTCAAGGCCGGAAACCTCGGGCGCGCGCTCGGTCTCAAGTCCCTGTACGTGAAGGACGACTCGGGCAACCCCACTCATTCATTCAAGGACCGCGTGGTCGCCATCGCCGTCGAGGCGGCGCGTAACTTCGGCTTCCACACGCTTTCCTGTTCCTCCACCGGCAATCTCGCGGGCGCGGTCACCGCCGCGGCGGCGCGGGCCGGGCTCGAGGCGTGCGTGTTCATCCCCGCCGATCTCGAGGCTGCCAAGATCGCCATGGCCCGGGTGTTCGGCGGCAAGCTGATCGGCATCGACGGCACGTACGACGAGGTCAACAGGTTCTGCTCCGAGCTGATCGGTGACCCGCTGGGCGACAAGTGGGGGTTCGTCAACGTCAACCTGCGGCCGTACTACGCCGAGGGCTCCAAGACGCTCGCGTACGAGATCGCCGAGCAGCTCGGGTGGCGGCTGCCCCAGCAGATCGTCATCCCGATCGCCTCGGGCTCGCAGCTGACCAAGATCGACAAGGGCTTCCGTGAGCTGGTGCAGCTGGGCCTGGTCGAGGACACGCCGTACAAGATCTTCGGGGCGCAGGCGGCCGGGTGCTCGCCGGTCTCCACCGCGTACAAGGCGGGGCACGACGTCGTCCAGCCGGTCAAGCCTGACACCATCGCCAAGTCCCTGGCCATCGGCAACCCGGCCGACGGGCCCTACGTGCTGGACATCGCCCGGCGCACCGGCGGAGCCGTCGAGGACGTCACCGACGCCGAGATCGTGGCCGCGATCAAGCTGCTGGCCTCGACCGAGGGCGTGTTCGCCGAGACGGCGGGCGGGGTGACCGTGGGCGTGCTGAAGAAGCTCGCCGAGAGCGGGCGGCTCGATCCCGAGGCCGAGACCGTGGTGCTCAACACCGGCGACGGACTCAAGACGCTCGACGCGATCAGCGACGACGCCAAGCCCACGGCCGTGATCCGGCCCTCCCTCGACGCGTTCCGCGCGGCTGTCTGACAACCAGGAAAGGCGAGTTTAACCATGAGCGTTACTGTGCGGATTCCCACCATTCTGCGCACGTACACCGGGGGTAACGCGGAAGTCAGTGGCGAGGGCGCGACTCTTCGTGACGTCCTCATCAAGCTTGACTCCGACTACCCGGGGATCGGCGCGAGAATTCTGGATGAATCGGGCAAGATTCGTCGTTTCGTCAACGTTTACGTTGGGGAAGAGGACGTCCGATTCGCCGAGGGCCTCGACACTGCAGCCCCTGACGGCACTCAGATCTCTATCATCCCGGCGGTCGCCGGCGGCTGAGTGCTATAGATCACATCTTGGAAGGCGCCCCTTGTGGGCGCCTTCTGCTTTTCCAGGGCAAATGAACGTTTCATGGAGCTGCGATGCGCGGAAATGCTTCTTTTGTGGATTGACTCTGTTGCCAAACCCCGTGCCACAGGTATGGTCGAGGGCGATCGTCTGGCTGATTTTCCCTTATGTCAGTCGATTACGGGTCTCGCGGAGGAATGGGCGAGATCTGTGGGCCCAGTAAGAGGAGTCGGAAGTGGCGCAGGGCACCGTCAAGTGGTTCAACGCGGACAAGGGCTACGGCTTCATCGCGGTAGACGGTGGTAAGGATGTATTCGTCCATTACTCAGCGATACTGATGGACGGGTACAGAGCTCTCGAACAGGGGCAGCGCGTCGAGTTCGAGATCACGCAAGGCCAGAAGGGTCCCCAGGCAGAGGCCGTTCGCGCGGTCTGAGAAGCCCCACCTGGTATGCACCGGCAGGATCGCGCGGCAGCGCAGTCCGTGCGAGCCTGCCACCTTTCTTTCGTCGACTCAGGTGCGGCGAGCCGCATGGGGCAGCTCGCCGTGTCCTGCTTACGGCCTCCACTCCCTCAGGCGTCGGCGCACTCCCACCTGGGAAGGAACACCCGGTGGATGGCCTCTCGCTTGCACTCGGCAGGGTAGAGTGCTAAACAGTTCGTTGGCACTCTCTGATGCAGAGTGCCAGCGATTCGGATCGGGACGATGGGGTCTGCCGAAGGAGACGCCGACCCATGCCGTCGCGGGCGTCGGCTCGGTCCACGACAAGCCACCCTGCATCTGGGAGGTCTAGCCTTATGGCAGCCAAGATGATCGCGTTTGACGAGGACGCCCGGCGCGGTCTCGAGCGCGGTATGAACCAGCTCGCCGACGCCGTCAAGGTGACCTTGGGTCCCAAGGGCCGCAACGTCGTGCTGGAGAAGAAGTGGGGCGCTCCCACGATCACCAACGACGGTGTGTCCATCGCCAAGGAGATCGAGCTCGAGGACCCCTGGGAGAAGATCGGCGCCGAGCTGGTCAAGGAAGTCGCCAAGAAGACGGACGACGTCGCGGGCGACGGCACCACGACCGCCACCGTGCTCGCCCAGGCGCTGGTGCGTGAGGGTCTGCGCAACGTCGCCGCCGGCGCCAACCCGATGGCCCTGAAGAAGGGCATCGAGGCCGCCGTCGAGCGCGTCAGCGAGGAGCTCTCCAAGCTGGCCAAGGACGTGGAGACCAAGGAGCAGATCGCCTCCACCGCCTCCATCTCCGCCGCCGACCCCGAGATCGGCTCGCTCATCGCCGAGGCGATGGACAAGGTCGGCAAGGAAGGCGTCATCACCGTCGAGGAGAGCAACACCTTCGGCCTCGAGCTCGAGCTCACCGAGGGCATGCGCTTCGACAAGGGCATGACGTCGATGTACTTCGTCACCGACTCGGACCGCATGGAGGCCGTGCTCGAGGACCCGTACATCCTGATCGTCAACAGCAAGGTCTCGGCCAACAAGGACCTGCTGCCGCTGCTCGACAAGGTCGTCCAGTCGGGCAAGCCGCTGCTGATCATCGCCGAGGACATCGAGGGCGAGGCCCTGGCGACCCTGGTCGTCAACAAGATCCGCGGCCTGTTCCGCTCCGTGGCGGTCAAGGCCCCGGGCTTCGGCGACCGCCGCAAGGCCATGCTCAACGACATCGCCATCCTGACCGGCGGCCAGGTCATCGCCGAGGAGGTCGGTCTCAAGCTCGAGAACGCCACCCTCGACCTGCTCGGCCGCGCCCGCAAGGTCGTGGTGACCAAGGACGAGACCACGATCGTGGACGGCGCCGGTGACGCCGAGCAGATCGCCGGCCGGGTCAACGAGATCCGCGCCGAGATCGAGCGCACCGACTCCGACTACGACCGCGAGAAGCTCCAGGAGCGCCTGGCCAAGCTGGCCGGCGGCGTGGCCGTCATCAAGGCCGGCGCCGCGACCGAGGTCGAGCTCAAGGAGCGCAAGCACCGCATCGAGGACGCCGTGCGCAACGCCAAGGCGGCCGTCGAGGAGGGCATCGTGCCCGGCGGTGGCGTGGCGCTGCTGCAGGCCGGCGCCAAGGCGTTCGACAAGCTCGAGCTCAACGGTGACGAGGCCACCGGTGCCGCGATCGTGAAGAAGGCTCTGGAGGAGCCGCTGAAGCAGATCGCGGTCAACGCCGGCCTCGAGGGCGGCGTCGTGGTGGAGAAGGTGCGCAACCTCACCCCGGGTGAGGGCCTGAACGCCGCCTCCGGCGAGTACGTCAACATGTTCGAGTCGGGCATCATCGACCCGGCCAAGGTGACGCGCTCGGCGCTGCAGAACGCCGCCTCCATCGCGGCGCTCTTCCTCACCACCGAGGCCGTCATCGCGGAGAAGCCCGAGAAGACCCCTGCCGCTCCGGCCATGCCGGGCGGCGGCGACATGGACTTCTAGGTCTCTCCTCGCCGCAAGAGCTGAGGGCGGCCCGGGTCTTCCCGGGCCGCCCTTGTGCGTCTCAGGCCGGATCCGCTGTTCACACCCCGTAGACGGGGACGATGTGGCCGCGCGCCAGGGTGTTGGCGGTGATGTTGAAGCCCACCACCGCCGGGTTGACGTCGCCGTCCACATCCAGCTTGTCGACCCCCAGGGCGTGGACCGTGAAGACGTAGCGGTGCGGGGCGCCAGGAGGCGGGGCCGCGCCGCCGTACTCCTTCTTGCCGTAGTCGTTGCGGGCGTGGACCGCCCCGGCGGGCAGGCCCTTGAACTCGGGGCCGGTGCCCGCGCCCCCGGGCAGCTCGGACACGGAGGCGGGGAGGTCGAACACCAGCCAGTGCCAGAAACCGCTGCCCGTGGGGGCGTCGGGGTCGTAGCAGGTCACGGCATAGCTGCGGGTCTCGGCGGGCGCGCCCGACCAGCGGAGATGGGGCGACTGGTTCTGGCCCGTCATGCCCCAGTCGTTGAAGACGTGGAGGTCGCTCAGCCTCTCGCCGTCCCGGAGGTCGTCGCTCTCGACCACGAGCGCGGGAACCGGCGGCAGGTATTCGTGTGGCAGCGGTGCGGGCACGGCATCCTCCTAGGTTGAGAGCTGCTTGCCCAGCCATCCTAGAAGCGGCCGCGCCCGCCGCCGGTCAGGTGCTCGCGCCTAGGCTGTCAGCTGCGCGGGCAGGGGCTTGTCGTGCAGGACCGTCAGTGACGTCACCGCTCGGGTCAGCACCACGTAGAGCCTGGCCAGGCCCCGGGGCTCGGCCGCGACGATGTCCGCGGGCTCCACGACGATGACGTGGTCGTACTCCAGGCCCTTGGCCAGGGTCGCCGGGACGATCAGCAGGCGGTGCTCCTCGGCGGAGTCCGGGTCGAGCACGGCATGAGGGACGCCGGCCAGCGCGCGCGAGACGTCGGCGATCAGGGCGTCCGGGACGATGACGCCGACGGAGCCCTCTCTGGCCAGGGCCTCCGCGGCGGCCTCCGTGACCGAGCCGCCGGGACGTACGGTGAGCGAGCCGACGCCCGGGCGGAGCGAGCGGGGAGCGGCCAGGTCGGGGGCGATGGAGGGGAGCAGGCGCGCGGCGTAGTCGAGGACCTCCCTCGGCACGCGGAAGCCGAGCGTCAGCTCGGTCACCTCGCCCTCGCGCTGGCCCAGGTGCTCGAGCACCGACTTCCACGAGCTGGTCGACCACGGGGTCGTGCCCTGGGCCAGGTCGCCGAGCACGGTGGCCGAGCCGTTGCGGCAGCGGCGGCCGAGCGCTCTCAGCTGCATCTCGGAGAGGTCCTGGGCCTCGTCCACCACGAGGTGGCCGAGGGACGGGGTGCGTTCCATGAGGTCGCGGAGTTCGTCCAGGAGCGCGGCGTCCGCGGCCGACCATTTGGCGGACTTCCAGCTCCGGTACGGCTTCCGCCAAATGAGCATTTCTTGCTCTTCGGGTGACAAATCGGATTTAGCTGCTTTGACGGCTGTAGCGAGAAATTCCGGGTCGGAGAGCAGGCGATAAAGGACCTGTTCTGGCGTTAGTTTTGGCCAGACCGTATCAACGAGTTGCTTCACCGGTTTCGACCTGGCCACGGCGTCCTGGACCCGGTCGTCGGGCGATTCGCCGCGCTGCTCCATTCGTACCAGCACCATGTGGGCCAGCCGCTGGGCCAGCGCCGCTCGACCCGGGTTGTATCGCGTGGTGCCGCGCAGGGAGGCGACGATCTCGCGTACCTCGTAGTCGGCCACCCGGTAGCGGTACGCGCCCTTCGTGAAGACGATGCCCTCCTCCGGCTTCACGATGTGCAGCCAGAGCGCGCGCTCGAGCACCGGCGCCATCCTGGCGTCGCCCTTCACGGCCGCCACCATCGGGTCCTCCGGCGCCGCGTGCTCGCCGAGCAGCCCCGCGACCGTGGTCTGGTCGACCTTGACCTCGCCGAGCGCGGGAAGCACGGAGGAGATGTAGGAGAGGAAGGCGCGGTTGGGCCCGACGATCATGACGCCGGCCCTGGCGAGGCGCTCGCGGTGGGTGAACAGCAGGTACGCCGCCCGGTGCAGGCCCACGGCGGTCTTCCCGGTGCCCGGGGCACCCTGGACGCATACCGTCTGGGCCAGGGTGGAGCGGACGATCTCGTCCTGGTCCGGCTGGATCGTGGCGACGATGTCACGCATGGGGCCGGTTCGGGGGCGCTCGATCTCCTCGGTGAGGATCTTCGACGGGCCGATCTCGACGCCGTCGCCGAGCGGCTCGTCCTCGAACGCCGTCAGCGCGCCCCCGTGGTAGCCGAAGCGGCGCCGCCGTACGACGCCCATGGGGTCGGTGGGGCTGGCCTGGTAGAACGCCCGCGACACCGGGGCGCGCCAGTCGATGACCAGGGGCTTGCTGTGGCCGTCGTGCACGTGGCGGCGGCCGACGTAGATCGTGCTCGGGAGGTCGTCGCCCGAGGCGCGGTCGAGGCGGCCGAAGAACAGCGGCGTGTCGGGATGGTCGGCGAGCGCCGCCACCCGCTGGTCGAGGAGGGCCTGGAGGATCTGCTGCGAGACCCAGTCACCCGCCGCGTCGGCGGACAGCGACTGGGCGTGTGCGCGCATGGCCTTGAGCGCGGCCCTGGACTCCGCCAGGTGGGCCTGCTCGGCGGCGAGCACGTCGGAGGGTATATCGGGGGCCAACTGGTGTCCGGGCATGCGAAAGCGCCTCCCTGGCTGGTTCGGAGGTGGTAAAGGCAGCGAATCGGCCAGTCTAGTGGCGACTCCGGGCGGCTTCCACAGCATTTACCACCGACACGACGCCGGGCGGAGTAGCGGTTGTTCGGGCGGGGTAGGGAGGGGTGGTGGCGCGGATTCAGCTGCGTTTCTCGCCGATCATCCCCACGATCGCGAGCTTCCTGCTAGCAGCCCTCTGGGCGTTGTCGGTGTTCGCGGACTGGGGCCTGGAGGCGTTCTGCGCGGGCGGCGAGTCCGGTTCGGCGTGCTCCCAGCGCCTCGGCATGGTCTCCACGCTGTCAGGGCTGTTCGCCGTGCTCGCCGCCGGCTGCACGGTGGCCGCCTGGCTCCTGCCGTGGTCCAGGAACGACCCGCGCACGTTCGGGCGGATCCTGGGCGCGGGCCTGCTCTCCTGGATCGTCGCGGAGGGAGTGCTCTTCCTCGGCGGCCTCATGGTGCGATAGGACCCGGCCCGCGGACCCCCGTGGCGACCCCCCTCCGACCAGTAACCAACGGCTAATACCGAAAAAATCGGGCATATCAGGTGGGTTTGTCGGATCATGGGGGTATGTCGCAGGCGGCGTGATAGTACGCAGGTGAGGGGGGTGGTTCGATTGTCTTCGGCCCGAGGAGTCTCGTGGACGTGACGCCACGCTGAACATGCCTGGCCGCTCGAGGTGAGCGGCCGGGCATCACACCTCGCCGAACACGTCGTCGGCGTCGATGATCTGGTACGCGTACCCCTGCTCGGCCAGGAAGCGCTGACGGTGCGCCGCGAACTCCTGGTCCACCGTGTCCCTGCTCACGATCGTGTAGAACCGGGCGCCCCCGCCGTCGGCCTTGGGCCGCAGCACCCGGCCGAGCCGCTGGGCCTCCTCCTGGCGTGAGCCGAACGTGCCCGACACCTGGATCGCGATGGCCGCCTCCGGCAGGTCGATGGAGAAGTTGGCCACCTTCGACACCACCAGCACCTGGATCTCCTTGTCGCGGAAGGCCTGGTAGAGCCGCTCGCGCTCCTTGATCCGGGTCTCGCCCTTGATGACCGGCGCGTTGAGGTGCTCGCCGAGCTCGTCGAGCTGGTCGATGTACTGGCCGATGACCAGCACCTGCTCGCCGAGATGGCGGCGGACCAGCGCCTCCGTCACGTGCGTCTTGGACGGCGTGGTGGCGCAGAAGCGGTAGCGCTCCTCGGACTCGGCCATCGCGTACGCCAGCCGCTCCTCGTCCGTCAGCGTGACGCGCACCTCCACGCAGTCGGCGGGCGCGATCCAGCCCTGGTTCTCCATCTCCTTCCAGGGCGCGTCGTACCGCTTGGGGCCGATCAGCGAGAACACGTCGCCCTCGCGCCCGTCCTCGCGCACCAGCGTCGCGGTCAGCCCCACCCGCCTGCGGGCCTGCAGGTCGGCGGTCATCCTGAAGATCGGCGCAGGCAGCAGGTGGACCTCGTCATAGACGATCAGGCCCCAGTCGCGGGCGTCGAACAGCTCCAGGTGCGAGTAGACGCCCTTCCTCCTGGTCGTCATCACCTGGTACGTGGCGATGGTGACCGGGCGGATCTCCTTCTTCGAGCCGGAGTACTCGCCGATCTCGTCCTCGGTCAGCGACGTGCGCTTGAGCAGCTCGGTCTTCCACTGGTGGGCCGAGACCGTGTTCGTCACCAGGATGAGCGTGGTGGCCTGCGCGTGCGCCATGGCGGCCGCGCCGACGATCGTCTTGCCGGCGCCGCAGGGCAGCACGACCACGCCCGAGCCGCCGTTCCAGAACGCGTCCGCCGCCTCCCGCTGGTACGGCCGCAGCCCCCACCCCTCCTGCAGCAGCTTGATCGGGTGGGCCTCGCCGTCCACGTAGCCGGCCAGGTCCTCCGCCGGCCAGCCCAGCTTGAGCAGGGCCTGCTTGACGTTGCCGCGGTCGCTCGGGTGCACGATGACCGAGTCGGCGCCGAGCCGCTCGCCCAGCATCGGCTGGATCTTCTTCGAGCGCAGCACCTCCTCCAGCACCGCCCGGTCGGTGGAGGTCAGCACCAGGCCGTTGACCGGGTCCTTCTCCAGCCGGAGCCGGCCGTACCTGGCCATGGTCTCGGCGATGTCCACCAGCAGCGCGTGCGGCACGGGGTAGCGGCTGAAGCTGATCAGCGCGTCGATGACCTGCTCGGCGTCGTGTCCGGCGGCGCGGGCGTTCCAGAGGGCCAGCGGGGTCACGCGGTAGGTGTGCACGTGTTCGGGGGCACGCTCGAGCTCGGCGAACGGCGCGATCGCCTTGCGGCACTCGTCCGCGCGTTCGTGGTCGACTTCGAGCAGCAGCGTCTTGTCCGACTGGACGATCAGCGGTCCATCGCTCACTGGCATTTCTCCGTGGTGTCGTACGGGGGCCTCGCGCAACAGGACCATCGTCTCCTGATCCCGGCTCCCCCGCTCCGAGACTCCAACAACCCGCGAGCCCGGATTAGTCCAAGAAGCCCCGCCGAAGTGCCATGGCGGACGTCAGGAGCGGTCGTCCAGGTAGCCGGCGAGGCCCAGGAAGAGGAAGACGGCGACGCCCAGCACGAAGCCGGCCCCGAACAGGACCCAGCTCCAGATGACCATCGTGCGGGCGGCCCGCGGCTCCGTGCGGGCCTTGCCGATCGCCAGGCCGGCCAGGATCGCGCCGGGCAGGCCGAGGATGTTGCAGCACGAGACGAGCGCGAGGAGGTTGAGCACGAGCGAGACGATCGCGTTGGCGCTGGGCCCGTCGTTGCGCGGCGGCGGGGGATAGCCGTAGCCGTAGCCGTACTGCGGGGGCGGCTGCTCCCCGTAGGGCGCGCCATAGGGCTGGTACGGATAGCCCGACGGATCTTCCTGGCTCATGGTCACCTCCAGACACGTCAACACTTATCACGGAAATCAGACGTGCCTGACCCTGAGTGCGCGATCCGGCAAGGGGAGCGAGGTGCGGCTAGAGCCGCGCCCGCAGCGCCTTCCTGTCGAGCTTGAGCACGCTCGTGACCGGGACCGAGTCCACGAACCGCACCTCCCGCGGATACTTCACCCGGCCCACCCGCTCGCGCGCCCACTCGATGAGCTCCTCGGCCGTCACCGACGCCCCCTGGCGGAGCTGGACGAACGCCACGACCTCCTCGCCGATCCGCGGCTCCGGCCGCCCCACGACGCCCGAGACCACCACGTCGGGGTGCCGGTTGAGCGCGTCCTCGACGTCGCGCGGGAACACGTTGAAGCCGCCGCGGATGATCAGGTCCTTCTTCCTGTCGACGATGTAGAGGTAGCCGTCGTCGTCCAGGCAGCCGATGTCGCCGGTACGCAGCTCGCCGCCGACCAGCGCGGTGCCCTCGGGGTCCGGCTCCTGCTCGCCCCAGTAACCGAGCATCAGCGAGTCCCCCGAGACGCAGACCTCGCCGACGTCCCCGATCTCCACGGCCTCGCCGTCGCCGTCGCGGATGGTGATCGTGTAGCCGGGCAGCGGCAGGCCGACGCTGCCGGCTTTGCGCCCGTCATGGGGGTTGAACGTGGTGACGGCGCTGGTCTCGGTCAGGCCGTACCCCTCGAGGATCCGCACGCCCGGCATCCTGCGCTCGAACTCCTCCAGCACGTCCCTCCCGAGCGGCGCCGCGCCGCAGGTGAGGTATGACAGGTCGGGCAGCGGGTGCGACTCGAGCGGCTCGGCGAGGAGCAACTGGATCATGGAAGGGACGACGGTGCCGAACTGGACGCGCTGCTCGGCGGCCAGCCTGAGGAACGCCTCCGCCTCGAACCGGCGCATCAGCACCGCCTGCTGCGGCTCCGTGGCGTGCATGGAGGCGACCGAGATGATCAGCCCGTACGCGTGGGAGAGCGGCACGGGCAGCAGGGCGCGATTCTTCCCTTCCTGGTGGGAGGTGTCCCAGACGTCCTTGGCCACCTTCCAGAGTCCCTGGTGGCTCAGCATGACGCCCTTGGCCTTGCCGGTCGTGCCGCCGGTGTACATGAGGGCAGCCAGATCGCCCGGATCCCTGGCCACCGGGCCGCGTTCGGACGCCCGTTCCAGCTCGCCCGTGTCCACATAAATCGTGATATCGGCGGCGGCGGCCCGTACGGTCTCCGCCAGCTCGGGCGAGGTGACGATCGCGGACGCGCCGCTGTCGAGCAGGATGTGCCGTAGCTCCTCGGCGCCCACCAGGAACACCACCGGTGTCACCACCGCGCCCGCGGCCCAGAGCGCCTGGTAGATCAGCGGCACCTCCGGCGAGGTCGCCATCATCACGGCCACCCGGTCACCGGGCCTGATCCCCGCCTCGACGAAGCCGCCGCACATCCGGCGCGCCCGCTCGGCGAGCGCATGACTGCGATGCCAGACTCCCTCGTAGAAGATCGCGTCGTGATCGTCGAAGCGGTTCCATGACTCCTCGGCCAACCGGCCCAACGCCTGCTCGGTCCTCACATGCCCAACCTGATGTGATCGAGGTTCCGCCGTCAAGCCTTGACTACGCTCAGTGGACAGGGAGCAAGTGCCGGGTAAATGGCGATATATCTCTCTTAAGGCTATTCTTGCTCTCTCGTTCGTCTGGATCGTGTAATGGTGAGACACCTAGGGGCCGTGGGGCCTGCGGAGAGCGATGGAGGGCATGATCGACATGTCCGCGACAGCGGCCCTGGCTGCGAGTCTCGCGCGAAAAGCCTGGTCGCACAGGGCTCGTGACTCTGTGCGATCGCCCGGTATTAAGAGAAGAAACTTGTTAGGCAACGATATTTTCCGTAGAAAAGTTTCCAGTCAAGCCTGGGGTGACTTTCGTGGCCGAAACGCCTGAATCGGGCGAGATCGATCTTGACGACAGAGCGCTCCGCCGGCACCTCATAACCATCTCCGACTACGTACGGTCGGTCGCGGCGCCGGTCACCAGAGACCTCAGCCGGCGGGAGGCGGACGCGCTCCTGCGCTCCTACCTGGAGCCGGAGTGCTTCCCGGAGGCGGTGCGCCGGCTCTCCGTCCGCCACCTGCTGGTGCTCGTGGGCGGAGAGGAGACGGGCAAACGACTGGGAGCCATGGCCCTGCTCTCCCGCATGTCCCTGGCCGACGGCGACGCGATCACCGTGCTCTCGCCCGCCCGCACCGCCGCCGAGCTGCTGTCCAGGACCGAGTACGAGCCGGGCAGGGCGTACCTGCTGCACGACTGGATCGCGGAGAGCACCGACACGCTCGAGCTGGTCAACCTGGCGCGCAAGCTGGCCGAGCTGGGCTCGTACCTGGTCATCACCAGGAACGGCACGCCCTCGCAGGCGGTCGAGGTGGAGCAGCCGTGGTCCGCGCCCGACCCCGGGGAGCTGTTCGACCTCTGCCTCAGGACGTACGACGTGCGTGCCGTGCGGACCCCGGAGGAGCTCGCCCGGGCCAGGGACCTGGCGCTGGTGCTGCCGACGCCGGCCGAGGTCGTGAGCCTGGCCACGCGGCTCGCGCGGGGCGAGGAGGCGGCCGGGGAGGAGGTGGCGGCCTGGTTCGACACCAAGCCGCCGCCGCACGAGGTGCGGGAGGCGGCGGCGCTGGCGTTCCTGCACCGGGCGGCCGAGCCGGTCTTCGAGCGGCAGTGCGCCCGGCTCGAGCGGATCTGCCAGACGCACGAGAAGCGCGGGCCCCAGCCGGCCGGGGCTCATCATCCCCTGCTCGGCTCCCACGAGGGGCGGGTGCGCTTCCTGGCGCCGCACCACCGTGGCCAGGTGCTCGCCGAGCTGGTCGGACGGTACGGGTTCTGGCTGTGGCAGCCGTTGCGCGAATGGGTGCGGTCGCTGCCCCTGGAGGGGCTCGAGGAGTCGGTACGGGCTTCGGAGGGCGTGGCGGCGCTGGCGGCGTACTCGCTGGGGGAGGTCCGGGAGGAGTTCCTGGAGGTGTGGGCGCGGGGCGTGGCGCCGCTGGCGGCGGCGAACGCGCTGTCGTACATGTGCGCCGACGACACGCTCGCCCCTGAGGCGCTGCGGCTGGCGCTGGCCTGGGCCGACGAGCCCGGGGACCCCCGGGCCGCGGCGGCGGCCGTGGCGCTGGGCGGCGGGCTGGCCGTCCGGTACCCGGCCGACGCGGTGCGGCACCTGCGGCGGCTGGCATCCTGCGACGGGCCCGCTGCGACGGTGGCCAGGGGATCGCTGGCGCTGCTGCTCCGACAGGCGGGCAAGCGCGACGACGCCTCCGCCCGCACCCTGATCGCGCTGGCCGCCACCACCGCCACCGGCCCCTGATACGGCGCGCATCGCATTCTGCCCGCGCGCCTGCGGACACCATCGGCACCGTCACGGCGCTGTGCGGCACGAAAGGCCGGACGCCCCGCACGGGGACGCGCTCGATGGGAGCCGCGGTACCTCCGGAGACCGCCTCGCAGCGGGGCCGGATGCGGCGCTGGGAGGTGGGGGTCAGAGGCCGGCGACGCCGGTGATGCGGTGGAGGGCGAAGCGATGCACGGCGGCCCGGGTCTCGTCGTAGGCCGTCAGGTAGCCGCCCTCCATCCGGGCCGGCTCCAGGATGCGCGAGGTGGCGTTGCCCTGCGAGTCGAGGTAGCCGATCCACACCCGGACGCCCTGCTTGATCGCCTCCTGCAGCGCCGAGATGGTGGCCGTCGCGGGCCCGCGCGGCACCTGGCCGCCCGGCGCCTCCACGGGCTCGCGCCGCGCCAGGTGCGCCGCGTCGCCGGCCCGCATCGCGCGTACGGCGGCCACCGCCACCTCGGGGTCCAGGCCGTTGCCGGAGGAGACGGTACGGACCGGCGCGGGCCCCTCGGTACGGCGGCTGTCGAGCTGAGAGATGATCACGTCGCCGTCGAGCGACTCGGCCACGGGCGCGTACCCCATGGCACGCAGCGAGTCGACCAGCGCCGCCCTGGAGGAGCGGGAGGCGATGACGGTGGGGGCCAGCCGGCGCAGCCGCAGCGCGGCGGAGCGCCGGTCGGCGGTGATCTGGTCGAGCAGCGCGGGGTCGTCGCAGCGGATGTACGCGCTGGCGGTGCCCACGCGGATGCGGCCGTGGCGCCTGGCCACGTCGGTCACCAGGTACGACAGCGCCTGCGGCACCGGCGTGGCCGAGTGGCGGGCCAGCATCGACACCAGCTCCTCGCCCCCGTGCCCGGCGTCGAGCGCCCGCCGGATCGAGCCTTCGCTGAACCGGTAGACCGTCGCGCCGCCCTTCGACTCCACGTCGGCGGTGAGCGTCATCCAGCGGTTGAGCTCGCTCGTGAGCGGCCCGGGCGCGACGGCGGTGAGGTCGGCCTGGAGCAGCACGTGATCGACGGGCTCGGGCAGCAGCGGCGCCAGCACCTCCGCCGGTTCGCCGCCGTCGAGCAGCGCCCGCCCGTGCGTCGACAGCGCGCCCAGCCCGGTCACGCCCACCTGCTCGGCCTCCCGCAGGGCGAACTCGATGAGCCGCTCCCGCAGCGGCCCCTTGCGGCGCGGCTGCTCCCACGCCAGCCGTTCGAGCACGGAGTCACGCGAGGGCGCGAGGCCCGGAGCGGCGGCCAGCACGCCCAGCGTGGCGGCCCTGACCCCGGGGGCGGAGGCGCGGCGCAGGTCGGTGTGCAGGGCGTTGAGCGGCCTGTCACGCTCGTCCCGCTCACCGACCAGGCCCGGCACGCGGTCCATGTGCAGCCACGTGGACGCGAGCGCGACCCACCGGTCGGCGGTCGCCCTGACCCGCCACAGGTCGTAGCCGGAGGTCGGCAGCCACTCGCCGTCCACGCCGCCGCCGGCCGCGATCAGCCCGGCCGCGTACGCGACCTCGACCACCAGCGCCGCCACCCACTCGGGCAGGTCCAGCTCGCCGGCCGTGCGCTTCATGTCGCGCACGCCGAGGCCGCCGGTACGCAGCACGCCCGGCGGATCGACGCTCCACCGGTCGCAGAGCTCCTCGACCGACCGGACGAACGAGAACGCCTGCCCCGCCGCCGTGCGATCGGCCAGGTCCTTGTCCCGCGTGGCCCCTTCGAGCGGCGGCGGAACGGCCAGCAGGCCGCGGTGCACCCGGCCGCCACGCAGGTGGAGCCCCACTTCGCGGGGCAGCGTCACGCTCTCCTCGCCCGTGGCCGCCAGCAGCCCCCTGGCCAGCAGCTCCTCGATGGGCGAACGCGCCGACGCCACGCGTACCTCGCGCCTGGCGTTGGGCACGCGGCCGGTGGGCGGGCCCCAGGCGAGCTGGTCGAGCGCGCCCCTGGCCTCGGGGGAGACGGACTCGATGAGCGCGGCGGGCTCGGCCAGCGCGGCCGCCAGCCGTTCCTTGCCCGAGCCCTGTGTGCCCGGCGCGATGTCGTCGGCCATCTCGTCGAGCTGCTCCGGCGCGTGGTGCCGGAACGCGTCGACCGCCCGCGGCCCGAGCCCGGCCGGGTCCTCGAGCACCTTGCGCACGCCGGGGCCCAGGTCGAGCGCGTCGTCGGACCCGTAGACCAGCGCCAGGTCACGCAGCCTGTCGAGCGCCGCCGACAGCGCTGTCTCGGCGTCCGTGCCTGGTCGATCATCGCTCACGGCCGCGCTCACGAGCTCGCGCAGCCGTTCCGCGGACACCGGCCCGTCCTGCACGGCCAGCGTCTCCACGACGGCGAGCGTGAAACGGTCGAGCCGGTCGAGCACCCTGCCGATCGCCGACGGGCTGCCTGCCCGCGACGCCAGCCCTTCCAGATGCGCGGGCACCGGAGTGATCAGCTCGGGCCGCGCTGAGACGAGCGCCCGTAGCTGTTCGTCCGTGCGCCCCCTGATCCACTCCGTGAACTCCATCGTTGCCATGGTATGTCCCACCTGATTGGGGCAGCATGGCTAGACGTGATAGAGCGCGCGGACCAGCTCGTGCTGAACTACGTCTCCAAGGCGGCGGACGCCGCCCACGGCGTGCTCAGGGCCGATCAGCGGCTCGACTTCGCCAAGCGGCTGCGGGCCAGGATCGAGGTCGAGCGGCGCGGCAGCCAGAACGCCCGCGAGGTGGCGAAGGTGCTGGCCAGGTTCGGCGACCCGGCGGCCCTGGTCGAGCGCGAGGCTCGCCGGCTGGCCGAGGCGGGCGTGCCCACGAAGCGCGACGCGGCGGCGGGAACCTCTGGGACCGCGGCTCACAGTGCGTCCACGACGGCCACGGGAGCCCGGCAGGAGCAGCCTCCGGGTGCGGGGCCGCTTCCCGGCCAGGACGCGGGGGCCACGAGGCGGTTCCCCACGATCGTGGACGACGGTGACGTGCCTGCGGGCGTGCGGGCGTACCGGAGGATCGCTCAGGAGAGCCTCGGCGGGCGGCCGGGCCGCGGGCTGCCGTTCGCGGGGCTGCGCCGCCTGGCCATGCCCTTTCGCAGCGGACTTCCAGCTGCGGAGTCGAGCGCAAACCCGATGGCGACCGGCGGCAGGGACGCCAGGACCATCGTCAAGGAGCACTCCCGCGAGACCGCCGCGATGGTCATCCTGGTGCTGGCGGCGCTGCTGCTGCCGTTCGACCTTCCGCCGGTGGCGATCTTTGAGATCCCCGTGCTGGTGTGGGCGGTCGGCGCGGTGATGGTGCTGTTCAGCGAGAGCTGGAAGGTGGGCGACAAGCTCCTCGGGATCGGCGCGCCGCTGCTCGGCTACTCGGTGGGCGGCGTGCTCGTCGGGGGCCTGCGGGTGGGGAGCGAGCCGGGGCTGCAGGCGTTCTTCACGCAGTTCTACGACGTCAGCGGCACGATGTTCATGATCGGGACCGGGCTGGGCGTGGTGTGGCTGGCCTACCGGCTGCTCGACGTCAGCTGACCGGCGCGGGGCTCGGAAGGAGACCGACCGCCAGGCGTACCCAGGCGGCGACGAACTGCTCCTTGTCGGCGTGCCCCGGCAGCTCGCCCACGGTCTCCTGGAACAGGCGGTAGTGCACCACGGAGCCGCCGAGCACCGCCGAGATGCCCGTCCAGTCGAGCTCGACCTCCCTGTACTCGGGCTGCGCCCTGAACCAGGTCACGATCGCGTCGAACATGGGCTGCAGCAGCCCCTCCCGCACCACGGTGACCAGTTCGGGGAACTGGCTCAGGTCGCGGAAGAACACCCGGGTCAGCTCGGACTCCTCGCGCACCTTGGCCAGCCCGGCGCGGCACACGTGGGACAGCCGCTCCTCCAGGTCCACCGACGCTTCCATGGCGCTCAGCTCGGCCAGGCTCTCCGCCACCTGGCTCCTGGTACGGCTGGCGTGCTCGTTGATCGCCGCGGCCAGCACCTCGTACTTGGACTTGAAGTGCCGGTAGAGCCCTCCGGCGCCGGGGGACAGCCCTGAGGCGGCCTCGATCTCCGCCACGGAAGTGGCGGAGTAGCCCCGCTCGGCGAACAGTCGCAGGGCCTCATCGATGATCCGCTCACGGGTTGATCTGGTCATATTTATCCTGGTACCTCCAGGTTGAGGGTAGTCCTAACGGCGGATGCGTCCAGCGGGCTCATGGAGCGGCGCGCCGGATCAGGCCCGCGACGGCGGAGCCGATGATCAGCCAGACGACCGCGGCGAGGCCGCAGTTGACCAGCGTCGTCCAGCGCGGGTCGGCGAGCTCGAACAGGTTGGCCAGGCCCAGGGAGAGCGATGCGGCGAGCGACTCCACGAACTGGTACCAGACGTTGGCGGGGTTGGCCTTGAACACCGTGAACACCGCGTACAGCACCATGACCAGCGCGGCCACCCTGGAGGCCACCTTGACCAGGTAGGCGAGGGCCGACACGGTCCGGTGCCAGGCCGTCGCCGCCGGACGGGCCGGTCTGGCGGGCCGGTGCGGGCGCGGCGGGGCGGAGGAGGCGACGAGCCGGTCTCCGGCGTGCGGCGGCTTGGGGGTGTCGGTCACAGCCGCTCCTCTCCGATAAGTAATTCCTTTCATCGCATTCTTACGGTCCCGCGACAAGGCTGTCAGTAGGGGACCGCCGTTACGTGGGCTTGGGTGACGTTTGGCATCCTGCACATGTGACGACTTCGGTGGGATTCGACCTCGACATGACATTGGCGGACACACGAGCGGGGATCGCCGCCGTTTACGACGAGCTGTCCGTGCGTTTGGGCGTGGCCATTGACTCCGCGGCGGTGGTGAGCAGGCTGGGGCCGCCACTGGAGATGGAGCTGGCCAACTGGCTGCCCGCTGAGGAGATCGCGGCGGCCGCCGACCTCTATAGGGAGATATATCCGGAAATGGGGGTCCCGGTGCACACGGCCATGGCGGGCGCGCACGACGCGATCGAGGCCGTACGCGCCGGTGGCGGCCGGGTGATCGTGGTGACCGGCAAGAACCTGCGGGACGCCATCGGCACGGTCAAGGTTCTCGGCCTCGCCGTGGACGAAGTGGTCGGCTCGGTTTTCGGTGCCGCCAAGGGTTCGGCTCTCGCGCGCTTCGGCGCGGCGGCTTATGTTGGTGACCATGTCGCGGACATCGAGGCGGCACGTGCGGGCGGCGCCGTGAGCGTGACAGTCGCGACCGGCCCTTACACGGTGGGAGAGCTGCGTGAGCATGGAACAGATGTGGCGCTGGCCGACCTGACCGAATTCGCCGCCTGGTTCGCCGGTTGGCGCAAGCATGATGAACTCCGGTAATTGTTCGGGATTTACCCGGTCGCCCTGGCGCGCTCAGGGGCATAACCTACATCCATCCATCTTTTCGACTGTTTGAACGAGGTCCTCCTGTGCCGAGTGGCAAGGTCAAGTGGTACGACGCCGACAAGGGATTCGGCTTCCTCACCCGCGACGACGGCGGTGAGGTCTTCGTGCATTCATCCGCGCTGCCCACCGGTGCGGGGCCGCTCAAGCCCGGTCAGAAGGTCGAGTTCGGGGTGGCCGAGGGGCGTCGCGGCCAGCAGGCGCTGTCGGTCAGGATCCTGGAGCAGCCGCCGACCCTGGCCAAGGCCAAGCCCAAGGGCAAGCGCAAGAAGCCGGACGAGATGGTCGTCATCGTCGAAGACCTGATCAAGCTGCTCGACGGCGTCTCCACCTCCTACCAGCGCGGCAAGCACCCGGACGCGGCGCACGCCAAGAAGATCGCGCAGGTGCTCAGGGCCGTCGCCGACGACCTCGACGCCTGACGCGGCGGGCCGGGACGCTCAGCCGTTGGGGTTGGTGAGGGGTTTGGTCGGGTCGAGGGTGTCGGCGCGCTGAAGGTCGCGCTCGCCGGCCTCGGCCCGTTCCCTGCGGAGCTTGGCGTCGGTCGCGCGCACGCGCTGCCTCCTGGCGATCAGCAGCCAGCCGAGCGCGGCCGTCAGTGCGACGGCCAGCGTGACCAGCCCGGCCAGGCTGCTCTGGGAGAGCGACAGCACCAGCCCGACCAGGCCGCCGAACACCCAGGCGAGCTGGAGCATCGCCTCGACCACGCCGAAGGTGGAGGAGCGCACCTCCTCGCCGATCTCCCGCTGCACGATCGCGTCGAGCGCGAGCTTGCCCAGCTCCTGCGCGAAGGCGGTGATCAGCGAGATGGCCAGCGCGGTCCACAGGCCGAAGAAGATCGCGGTCCCGATGGCGGTCACGACGGTCACGGCGAGCGTGACCAGCACGATCAGCTGCGGCGCGTGGTTGCGCGTCCAGTTGGCCACGGCGGCGCCGACCAGGCCGCCCAGCCCGGCCGCGGCCGCCAGCAGCGCGATCGTCTTCGTGATGTCGAAGAACGGGTCCCGCGTCCCCGCGGCCAGCCACGGCACCGCCTTGTCCTGCACCAGGAAGAGCAGGAAGAACAGCAGGAAGCCGGAGAAGACCCGGAGCGCCACGTTCGCCCAGACGGCCTCGGCGACCGCGGGGCCCACTTTGAGCAGGGTGCGCCACCGGGGCGCCGCGCCCTCTTCCTCCAGGTCGGGCGAGTCGACGTGGCGCGGCAGGCGTACGGCGGCGACTCCGAGCAGCAGGAAGGCCACCATCGCGACGCGCAGCACCATCGCGCTGCCCAGCCACGCGGTCAGCCCCGCGCCGATCGGCACCGCGACGCCCGCGGAGACCAACGTGAACAGCGCCACCCGCGCGTTCGCCGACACCAGCGTGATGTCGGCGGGCAGGACGCTCGGCATGATCGCCGCCCGCGACACGTTGTACGCCTTCGACAGCACCAGCACGCCCAGCGCCCCGATGAAGAGCGTCGGCAGGTCGCCCGGCCCCACCGCGGCGGCCATCGCGAAGCAGAGCAGCCCCCGCCCGAACAGCGTGCCCGCCATCACGTACCGCCGCCCCGACCTGAACCTGTCGAGTATCGGCCCCACGAACGGCGCCAGCAGCCCGAAGGGCAGCATCGTGATGACCAGGTAGAGCGCCACCGAGCCGCGGGCCTCGCCCACGGGCACGCCGAAGAAGACCGTGCTCGCCAGCGCCACCGTGACCAGCGCGTCGCCCGCGCTGTTGCCCGCCGACAGCTCGATCAGGCGGCCGAGCCCGGTGCGGTCCGCGCCGTTGGCGTACGTGAGGCGCCGCGTCGCCTTGCCGACTTTTCGCGCACCTCGTGCCGTGGCCCTGCTCGCCCTGGCCGTGCCGCCGGCCGTGGCCCGGCTCGCGCGCGCGGTCGCGCGTCCCGCGTCGGCGACGCCGCGCGCCACCCGCCGCGAGATCTCCCGTGCCCGGCCCCAGCCGCCCTCCACGACTACCAGTCTTACCCGATTCGTCCGCGATCTCGGAGCAGGAACCTCTGTTGTGGGCGTCTCAGGTCCGCCCATGGGTGAGAATGAAGTGTGAGCGAACAGCACCTTTCGGCGGAGGCTGCCCGATGAGCCGCACCAGGGCCCGCGTCTCCGCTCCCGACCAGGCCTGTGTCGCCGCGGTCGATCTGGCGCGTGCCGCGGCGGAGGAGCTCGCGCGTCCGGGGGAGCCCGGCGAGCACCTCGGCTTCGAGAGCGAAGGCGACCGGATCGTCACCCACTACTTCGCCTGTCTCGACAAGGCCTATCGCGGCTGGCGCTGGGCCGTCACGGTCACGCGCGCCTCGCGGGCCAAGAAGGTCACGGTCAGCGAGGCCGTCCTGCTGCCGGGCACCGGAGCGCTGCTCGCGCCCGAGTGGCTGCCGTGGAGCGAGCGGCTGCGCCCCGGCGACCTCGGCGTGGGCGACCTGCTGCCGACGCCCGAGGACGATGACAGGCTCACGCCGGGTTTCACCGAGACCGACGACGAGGCAGAGCATCAGGCGGTTTTCGAGTACGGCCTGGGCCGGGCCCGTGTGCTCTCGGCCATCGGCAAGGACCGGGCGGCCAGGCGCTGGCACTCGGGCGAGCACGGGCCGCACACGCCGATCGCACACGCCGCTCCCGCGCAGTGCTCTACCTGCGGCTTCTACTGGATGCTCACGGGTGGCTTGCGGCATATGTTCGGGGTCTGCGCCAATGAGTACGCGCCGGACGACGGCAAGGTCGTCGCCGCCGACCACGGATGCGGCGCCCATTCCGAGGCCGCCATGATGCCGCCGCCCGTCGAGCAGGCCATTCCCATCCTCGACGACCTGGGCTACGACCTGATGGAGGAGGAGGCGGCGGGCTCGGTCGACGAATCCGCCTCCGAAGAACTCGGCCATTCCTGATCGCGAAGGCCGCTAGCCTACCGCCTGGCCTCTACCTCTCTATCAGGATCGTGATCGATGACGTCCGACATCTCTGGCACCTACGGCACTGACCGGATGCGAGCCGCCGTCCTCTCCGCGTGGACGGCCTCGCCCGCCCGGTTCCGCGAAGACGCCAACGCGGAAGAGGACTTCGCGCTCGGCGGCTACCGCGACCGGCTGATCGTCGAGCTCGCCCAGAACGCCGCCGACGCGGCCCTGCGCGCGGGCGTGCCCGGGGTGCTGCGGTTGACGCTCGACGGCGACGTGCTGACGGCCGCCAACACCGGCGCCCCGCTCGACGCCACCGGCGTGGAGGGCCTGTCGACGCTGCGCGTCTCCGGCAAGCGCGACGAGTTCGGCGCCGCCGGGCGGTTCGGGGTCGGGTTCGCGGCGGTGGTGTCGGTCTGCGACGAGCCGTCCATCGGCTCGCGCGGGAGCGGCGGGGTACGCTGGTCGCGTGCCGACACCGCGGCGGCCGTGTCGGAGATCCCCGCGCTCGCGGGCGAGCTGGCCGACCGCTCGGGGCACGTCCCGCTGCTCAGGCTGCCGTTCGACGCACCGCCGCTCGACGTGCCCGAGGGGTTCGACACGCTCGTACGCCTGCCGCTGCGCGACCGGGCCTGCGTCGACGCGGTCCGCCGCATGCTCGACGAGACCAGCCCGGCGCTGCTGCTCGGCATGCCGGCGCTGGAGGCCATCGAGATCGAGCTCGACGGGTCCGTACGTACCGTGGTCGCCGACGGCTGGCACGTCGTGTCGGAGTCGGGCGAGTTCACGCCGGAGGAGGTGAGCCGGCTCTTCGCCGACCGGCCCACCGAGGAGCGCGCCCGCCCCTACTGGTCGCTGCGCTGGGCGGTCCCCGTCACCGGCACCGGCGAGCCGGGGCCGCTGCCCGCCACGGTGCCGCCCGTGGTGCACGCGCCCACGCCCAGCGACGAGCCGCTCGACCTGCCCGCGCTGCTGATCGCGTCGTTCCCGATGGCCACCGACCGGCGCCACTTCGCCAAGGGCCCGCTGGCCGACTTCCTGGTCGAGCGGGTGGCCGACGCCTACGTGCGGCTGCTCGGTGAGCTGCCGCGCACGCCCAAGCTGCTCGACCTGGTCCCGTCCCTGATGGGCAAGGGCGAGCTGGACGCCAGGATCCGCCGCGCCGTGCTGGCCAGGCTGCCCTCGACGCCGCTGCTGCCCGCGCTGTCCGCGCCCGCGCCGGCCGTGCAGACGCCGTCCTTCGCCGACGCCGAGGTCTACGAGCCCGACGCCGAGTGGCAGGTCGAGCACCCCGCGCGCGAGCCCGACGGCGACGGCTGGGTGGTCGCCGGCCGTGAGGCGGCCGTGGTGCCGTCGGCCTCGGCCGAGCTGCTCGCGGCGGTCGCCGACTTCGTGCCCGGCCTGCTGCCCGCCGGGTGGCCCGCCAGGCACCCGGCCATGGCAGCGCTGGGCGTGCGCAGGGTCGAGCTGGCCGACGTGGTGGATCTGCTGTCGGGCGAGGCCGTCGAGGCGCGCGAGCCGTCGTGGTGGCGCTCGCTCTACGCGGTGCTGCCCGCCGACGACCCCGAGTCGCTGGGCGCCCTGCCGGTGCCGCTGACCGACGGCCGGCTGGTGCGCGGCCCGCGCGGCACGCTGATCCTCACCGACGGCGGCGCGGAGCTGGACCTCACGCCGCTGGGGCTGCGTATCGTGCACCCCGAGGCGGCCCATCCCGCCCTGCTCAGGCTGGGGGCGGCCGAGGCCACGCCGCGCACGATCCTCGAAGACCCGCTGACCAAGGCCGCCGTGGCGCAGTCGCTCGACAGTCCCGACCCCGAGCCGGTGGCGCGGGCCGTGCTGTCGCTGGTGGAGGCGTCGGCGCTGGCGCCGGGGGAGGCGCCCTGGCTGGCCGAGCTGGCGCTGCGCGGCGCCGACGGCGAGCTCTACCCGGCCGGGGAGCTCATGCTGGCCGACGGGGCTCTGGCCGGGCTCCTGGAGCCCGACACGCATCTCGGCGTGGCCGCCTCCGAGCTGGAGGCGGAGTACGGCGCGCGGGTGCTCGCGGCCGCGGGCGTGCTCGACGGGTTCGCGGTGGTGCACGAGGCCGACGTGCTGCTCGACCCCGACGACTGCGACCACGACCTCGACGGCGAGGCCGACTGGCTCGACCACGTGCTTGACCTGCTGCCCGAGCTGGGCGTGCCGCCGCTGGTGCCGGAGTTCGTGGCGGTGCGCGACCTGGAGCTGGTGGCCGACTGGCCGGCCGCCCTGGAGCTGCTGGCCCGCCCGCCGCTGCGTGCCGCGCTCCACCCGGTGCGGGTGGCCGGGGTGGAGGTGCCGTCCTACACGGCGTGGTGGCTGGCCAACCACCCGGTGCTGGGCGGGCGCAAGCCGCAGGAGCTGCGGCTCCCCGGGGCCGACCCGCTGCTCCAGGGCCTGTACGAAGACGCGCCCGCGGGGCTCGACGAGGCGGCCCTGTCCATGCTCGGCGTCCGTACGACGCTGCCCGAGCTGCTGGCCTCGCACGGCGGGCCCGAGGAGCTCCTTGACCTGATGGCCGACGCCTCGATCGAGGTGGACCGGGCGCAGCTGCGCGCCCTGTGGATCGCGCTGGCCGCCGTCGATCCCTCTCGCGTGGCGCCGCCGTCCCAGGTGCGTGCCGTGCTCAGAGGCTCGATCGTGGTGGCCGCCGCGGACGACGCCGTGGTGGTGGAGGCGCCCGACCTGCTGCAGCTCGTGGCCGACCGGCCGCTGGTGCTGGCGCCGTACGATCTGGCGGAGGCCCTGTCGGAGCTGCTCGACCTGCCGCTCGCCGGGGAGCTGACGTCGGGGGAGGTCACCTCACAGGGGCAGGTGCGTCCCGTTCCCGCCGAGGTGACGGCCCTGCTGCCGACGGCGCCGGCCACGTACGTGGAGCACGAGAAGCTGCTGGTGGACGGGGTGGAGTGCACGTGGCGCTTCTTCGAGGGCGCGGTGCACTGCACGGGGCTCGACGGGCTCGCCCGCGGCCTGGCCTGGGCCACCGGCCAGTGGAACGACCGCCTCGCCGTGGCGGCGCTGCTGCGTGATCCCGAGTCGGTGCCGCTCCTGCTCGCGGAGGCCGACCTGTCCTGACCGCCGCGTCAGCGGCGCGGGCGCCGTACGAACCACATGCCGAAGAATCCGAACCCGACCCCGGTCAGGCACGTCCAGATCCACCACGTGTGCTCCGGGGCGGGACGGAAGATCAGCAGGACGACCAGCGCGACGGCCCAGAGCCCGGTGCCCACGGCGACGGCGGCGGTGTCGTTGGTCTTGATGGGCTCCGGATCGGGATGCCACTGCTGCTTCACGTTGTCCAGCCTAGCTTCCAATCGGGTCTCGATCTCATTACTGACTCTTTTCGCAGGTCACCGCGACTGTCACTCTTCGCGTCGTGAGTGACACTCGTAACGCAATAGATCGTTTCTTCGCAATCACCGCAAGAGGGTCAACAGTCTCCCGAGAGGTGCGAGGTGGCCTGGCCACCTTCTTCACCATGGCCTACATCGTGGTGCTGAACCCCATCATCATTGCCAATGGCACCGACGTGCAGAAGCAGGTCATCGGCGACGGCACGACGCCCAACGTGGCGCTGGTCGCCGCCGGGACGGCTTTCGTGGCGGGCGTGCTGACGATCCTCATGGGCGTCGTCGGCAGGGTGCCCTTCGCGATGGCGGCCGGGCTGGGGCTGAACGCCTTCGTCACCTTCAACATCGCCAAGGTGATGACCTGGGAGGAGGCCATGGGCCTGGTCTTCCTCGAAGGCGTCATCATCGCCATCCTGGTGCTGACAGGGCTCAGGACGGCGGTCTTCCACGCCATCCCGGCCCAGCTCAAGACCGCCATCAGCGTCGGCATCGGCCTGTTCATCGCGCTGATCGGGTTCGTGGACGCCGGCTTCGTGCGGCGGGTGCCGGCCGGACCGCCGCTGGAGATGGGCATCGGGGGCAGCCTGACCTCGTGGCCGGTCTTCGTCTTCCTGGTCGGGCTGCTCGCCACGGCGGTGCTGGTCGCGCGTAAGGTCAAGGGCGCCATCCTGATCGGCATCGTCGGCACCACCGTGCTGGCGATCATCGTGGAGCAGCTCACCAAGTCCGGCGCGTCCTCGCCCGAGAACCCCGGCGGCTGGCAGCTGAACGTCCCCACCCTCCCCAAGGAGATCTTCGGCTTCCACAACCCGCTCACGCTGTTCACGGAGTTCGACCCGTTCGGCGCGTTCAGCCGGGTGTCTGTGCTGCTGGCCGTGCTGTTCGTCTTCACGCTGCTCATCACGGACTTCTTCGACACGATGGGCACCATCGTGGGCGTCGGCCGCCAGGCGGGCCTGGTGCAGGAGGACGGGACGCTGCCGCGTACCAGGGAGATCCTGCTCGTCGACTCGATCGGCGCGGCGGCCGGCGGCGCGGGCTCCGTCTCCTCCAACACCACCTACATCGAGTCGGCCGCCGGCGTCGGCGAGGGCGCGCGCACCGGCCTGGCCAGCGTGGTCACCGGGCTGCTCTTCCTCGTGGCGATCTTCTTCGCGCCGCTCGTCACGGTGGTCCCGTACGAGGCCGCCACGCCCGCGCTGGTCGTCGTCGGCTTCCTGATGATGACCGCGATCCGCGACATCGACTGGAACGACTACGAGATCTCCATCCCGGCGTTCCTCACGATCGTCGTCATCCCGTTCACCTACTCGATCTCCAACGGCATCGGCGCCGGCTTCATCAGCTACGTGCTGATCAAGGCGGTGCGGGGCAAGACCCGCGAGGTCCACCCGCTGATGTGGGTGGTCACGCTGCTGTTCGTGCTTTACTTCGCGATCGGGCCGATCCGAGCGCTGTTCGGAATCTGAGTACGTGGGAAGAGGCCGCCCTGCGCCTGCGCGTGCGGGGCGGCTTCGAGGTACCAAGAAGGCAGGGCCCCTGAACACCTGATTGGGGAAATATCTTGAGATGCCGTATAGTTAGCAAAGGTAATGACACATGCTAACCAACACCCAGCACAAGACAGACCTGCGCAGCGACGCAGGCCTGGCTTCAGCCCTGCGCGTCTCCTTGGCAAGGCTGACCAGGCGCCTACGACGACAGGCGGCAGCCCACTCGCTGACTCCCACGCAGTTCGCGACGCTCGCCGCAGTGGAACGGCATTCCGGGATAACCCCCGGCGAATTGGCCGAGCTCGAGAAGGTACAGCCGCCCTCGATGACCCGCGTGATCGCCGCGCTCGAGGAGCGTGGCCTGGTGTCACGCTCCCCGCATCCGAGCGACCGGCGGCAGGTGACCGTGAGCGTGACCGAGGCCGCCCAGAAGCTGCTGAAGGAGGAGCGGCGCCGCAAGGAGGCGTGGCTGACGCAGCGGCTGAAGGAGCTCACGCCGGAGGAGCGGACGATCCTCAGGCAGGCGGCTCCGATCCTGGAGAAGCTCAGCAGGATATAGAGCCTGAAGAACCCAAGACCGGGATGTTCCGGTCGCTCAAGGTTCGTAACTATCGCATGTTCGCAGCCGGGGGCATCGTCTCCAACGTCGGCACCTGGCTGCAGCGCACCGCCCAGGACTGGCTGGTGCTCGATCTGACCCACGGGAGCGCGGCGGCGCTCGGCACGGCGACCGCGCTGCAGTTCCTGCCGATGCTGCTGTTCGGGATGTTCGGCGGCGTGCTCGCCGACCGCTACACCAAGCGGCCCATCCTGATCGCCGCCCAGTCGCTGATGGCCACGCTGGCCCTCACCATCGGCGTGCTGACCATGACGGGCGCCGCCCAGGTCTGGCACGTGTACGTGATGGCGTTCCTGCTCGGCATGATCTCCTGCGTCGAGGTTCCGACGCGGCAGGCGTTCGTGGTCGAGATGGTCGGCCGGCAGGACCTGCCCAACGCGATCGCCCTGAACAGCTCGATCTTCAACCTCGCCCGCGTGGTCGGCCCGGCGCTGGCCGGTGTGCTGATCTACGTGCTCGGCGGCACGGGGCCCATCTTCCTGATCAACGCGCTGACGTTCGGGGCGGTGATCTCGAGCCTGATCTTCATGCGGAAGTCCGAGCTGAACCCCGCCGCGCCCGTGCCCCGGGCCAAGGGCCAGCTCCGCGAGGGGCTCCGCTACGTGATCCAGCGCGAAGAGCTGCTCATGCCGGTGCTGCTGATCGGGTTCGTGTCGATGTTCTCGCAGTCGTTCTCGATGTCGATCGCGCTGATGGCCCGCCAGGAGTTCGGCGCGGGAGCGTCCTCGTTCGGGCTGGCCTCCAGCATGTTCGCGGTGGGTGCGCTCGGCGGCGCGCTGCTCGCGGCGCGGCGGGCGCGGTTGACGCGCAAGGTGCTGATGGCGGGGGCGCTCGGGTTCGGGCTCTTCCAGATCGCCACCGGGCTGGCCCCGTTCTACCCCGTCTACCTGCTGCTGCTGATCCCGACCGGGATCGCGCTGATCACCATCAACACGGCCGCGAACGCCAGCGTCCAGATCGCCACGTCGCCGGAGATGCGGGGGCGCGTCATGGGGATCTACATGCTCGTGTTCACCGGCGGGGCTCCGCTGGGCGCGCCGCTGATCGGGTGGCTGTCCGAGCTGGGGGGTCCGCGCACGGGCGTGATCCTCTCCGGCGTGCTGGTCCTGGTCGGCACCGGGCTGGCGGTGCTGATGACGAGGCTGATCAGCGCCAGGGTCGCCAGGCAGCCGGTGCTCGCCGTCGCCTGAGCGACTGTCGCCTGAGCGACTGTCGCCTGAGGCGCGTTAGCCCGTCGCCTGAGCCCGTCGCCTGAGCCGCCCGAGCCCGAGGTGGGACAATCGGGTGGTATGAGGCTCTTCGCCGCGCTGGTGCCGCCCGACAGGGTGCTGGACGAGATCTCGCACGCCATCGCCCCGCACGTCGGGCAGGTGCCGGGGCTGCGCTGGCCGGACCGGGCCACCTGGCACATCACGCTGGGCTTCTTCGGCGAGGTGCCCGAGCACATGCTGCCCGAGCTGGAGGTGCGCCTGGCCCGCGCCGTGCGCCGCTACAGCGTGCTCGACCTGGCCTTCGAGGGCTTCGGGGCCTTCTCGTCCGTACGCCGGGCCAGGGTCTTCTGGGTCGGCGTCACCGGCGACTCCATGACCAGGCTGGCCGACTCGGTCAAGGCGGGGGCGCGGCGGGCGGGAGCCGTACAGACCGATGAGAAGCGGTTCCACCCGCACCTGACGCTCGCCCGGACCAAGACGGAGACGGACCTCCGCCCGCTGGTGGAGTCGCTCTCCGGGTTCAGCGGCTCGCCGTGGCGGGCGGAGCACGTCCATCTCGTCCGCAGTCACACCGGGCCCCAGGTGAGGTACGAGTCACTCGCCGAATGGGCTCTGGCACCCGTCGAGCGGGGCTAGGCTCCAGGGCGTGGATCGTCCTCGCCCGTGGCTGCTGCCCGTCGTGCTCGGCCTGCTGCTGCTCATCGTCGTGCTCGGCGCGCTGCTGACCTGATTTACCAGGCCTGATCTACCAGGCGTAGTCCTCAGGGGCCGTCTTGTGGCCCGGGAAGATCTCGTCGAGCCGGGCCAGGGTGGCCTCGTCGAGGTCGATCTCCAGGGTGCGCAGGCTGCCCTCGAGCTGCTCCAGGGTGCGCGGGCCGATGATCGGCGCGGTGACCGCCCGCTGCTTGAGCAGCCAGGCCAGGGCCACGTACGCCGGCTCCTCGCCCAGCTCGTCGCAGAGCTTCTCGTACTGCTCGATCTTGTCGCGGTGCTTCTCGAGCTCCTTGACCATGTGGTCGGCGGCCGAGCGGCCCTTGTCCATCTTGCGGAGCACGCCGCCGAGCAGGCCGCCGGCCAGCGGGCTCCACGGGATCACGCCGAGGCCGTAGTCCTCACAGGCGGGCAGCACCTCCAGCTCGACCGTGCGGGTGAGCAGGTTGTAGTGGGACTGCTCGCTGATGAGGCCGTTGAAGTTGCGCCTGGCGGCCGACTCCTGGGCCTTGGCGATGTGCCAGCCGGCGAAGTTCGACGAGCCGACGTAGATGATCTTGCCCTGCTGGCGCAGGATCTCCATCGCCTCCCAGAACTCCTCGAACGGAGTGTCCCGGTCGACGTGGTGCGCCTGGTAGATGTCGATGTAGTCGGTCTGCAGGCGCTTGAGCGAGGCGTCGCAGGCCTTGCGGATGTTGAGCGCGGACAGCTTCTGGTCGTTGGGCCAGTCGCTCATCCTGCCGTTGAGCTTGGTCGCGATGACCGTCTTCTCCCGGCGCCCGCCGCCCTGCGCGAACCACCGGCCGATGATCTGCTCCGTGATGCCCTCGCCCAGCTTCCATCCGTAGACGTTGGCCGTGTCGAAGAAGTTGATCCCCAGATCGAGGGCCCTGTCCATGATCGCGAAGGAGTCCTCCTCCGTGGTCTGCGGGCCGAAGTTCATGGTGCCGAGGCAGAGCGGGCTCACCTGGAGTCCGCTGCGTCCGAGATTGACGTAGTCCATGACTCAACCCTAAGGACCTGGAGCGCACTCCAGGCCATACACTAGGTCCATGATCTCGACTGGAGCGCCGAGGGAAACCCGCGCTTCGTGATCGCTTTAGTCCGCACCGCAGTGCCGCTCTTCCTCGCGATGATCGCGGGCATGGCCGGCTCGCTGGTGGTCACCTCGGTGCTGGGCAAGCATGACACCGTCACCCTCGCCGCGTTCGCCGTCGTGACCGCCGTGCTCAATCCCGCCACGTCCGCGGTCCAGGGTGCGCTGCGCGGGCTCGGGCCGTTCGTCGCCCCCTACCGGGACGACCCGGCGGCGGCCGTGCCGATCGTGCGGGACGCGCGCTGGCTCAGCCTGGCCACCGGCCTGCTCGGCGCGGTCGCGGTGATCTGCGTGCCGCTGCTCGCCAGGTCCACGGGGGTGCCCGGCGAGGTGGTGGCCGAGATGGGCCTGCTGCCGTACTTCCTGGCGGCGTATCTCCTCGTCTTCGCCTCCACCGGCGGAGCGAGCACCATCCTGGTCGCTCTCGGGCGGAGCCGTAGCGTGCTCTGGCCGACCCTGGTCTTCGGCGGGGTGCTGAGCGTGCTCACCGTCGCGCTGGTGCCGTCGCTGGGGCTGACCGGGGTGGGCCTGGCCTGGGTGATCTCCGGTACGGCGGCGGCCGCCACGGCCACCTACAACCTGCGGCGCGCGCTCGGGCGGCCCGTCGGGCAGGCCAGGCCCAGGTTCGGCGAGATCGCCCGCCTGGCGAAGGTCAGCATCCCGCTGGCCGGGACCGTGCTGATCAAGTTCGGCGTGCTCGGGGTCGTCACCTTCGCCGCGAGCACCACGAGCACGCGCGACACCGCCGCCCACGCGGTGCTGACCACGCTCACCGGCTTCATCATGCTGGCCTCGCTCTCCATCGCCCAGGCGGCGGTGCCGGACATGGCCCGCGCCTCCGACACCGCGCAGGTACGGCGGGTCAGCCGGACCGCGGCCCTGCTCGCCGTGACGGGGACGCTGGTCGGCGCCGGGCTGCTGCTCGGGTTCGGGGATCGGCTGCTGGCGCTGTTCAGCGACGACGCCGCGGTGCGCGAGCGCGTGCTCTCGCTGCTGCCGCTGATGCTGCTGTCGTCGATGCTCGACGGGGCCCAGGCGGTGCAGGGCTTCGGGCTCACCGCGCTCAAGCGGTCCGCGTCGAGCATGGGCTATTTCTCCATCGGGTACGGGCTGCTGGTCGTGGCCGCCGTACCCGTGGCCAGGACCTGGGGGATCACGGGCCTGTGGACGGCCATGGCGGCGGCCAACGGGCTGCTGGTGGTGCTCCAGGGCACCGGTTTCCACCGCCACAGCGCCAAGGTGGGGCGGGTCCTCGTCGGCTAGAACCCGGGAAGGGAGAGGCTGCCCGACCATGCCTTGTACGTGTACTCGGCGAGCTTACGAACCTGGCCGGTGTTGACGTCGAGCGCGTACGTGACCTGGCCCAGCGTAGGTACGCCGTCCTCCTTGCCCTCCCCCCAGGAGCCGCTGTCCGCCACGGCGCTGATCATCACTTCCGTGGGGCTCTGCCAGCCGCCGATTCGCAGGCCACGGAGCTTCTTCGAGGCGTCGGTGAACTTGGCCTTGGAAAGGATCTCGCCGGTGGTGACATCGAGTGTGACAATCGTGTCGAAGTCATGGGTCATGAAGTGGTCCTTGAACTCTTTGCCGTCGAGGTAGGCCAGCGTGCGCCCGTCCGCGGACAATTCGCTGACCTCCTGCGCGGACTTGCCCAGCGGCGTCACCTTCCCGCCGTCGAATATCCCCAGCCGATCCTTGTCGTCGCTGACCACGACCGGGCTCCCGCCGTTGCCGATCCGTTGTACGTGCCAACCCTCGGGGATCTCGGTCACCTGGCCGCTCTCCATGTCCACCACGGAGCTCGTCTGTCTGGCCAGGCCGAGGAAACGCCCGTCAGGGGAGAGCACCAGCATCATCCCGTTCTTCACCATCGTCTCCCGCGTGACGGTCTGCGGGGTGAGCCAGATCCGGCCGTCGGCCAGGTCCCGGACCGCGAACCTCTGGTCCTTCTCGCTGTAGTACGCCACCCGCTTCCTGTCCGAGGAGATCTGCACAGGTCCGCCGGTGTTCATGTAGTTGCCGGGAGTCTGCTCGGTGTACACGCTCAGTGCCTCGGGCATCCGGAAGCTCTCGCCTGTGCTGGTCACCAGCCGCCACTGGGCGCATTCCTTGTCGAAGGTCCGGGTGTTCTTCCGGGGGTCCCACCGCCGGCCGCAGAAGTCGTAGTACGCGTACGCGGCCGGGTCCACGCCGGAGGCGGGCAGCACGTCCGCGATCTTGCCGCTCATCGTGGCGCCGCCCGGGGCGGTGATCAGGACGGTGGCCGTGAGCGCCGTCGCGACCAGCGATGCCACCGCCGAGCCGAACGTCGCCGCCTTCTTCCTGCGCGCGCCCCGCACGGCCCGCTCGGCCAGGTCGACCTCGGGCGCCTGGGCGGCGATCAGCCGGAGCTCGTCACGGAACCGGGTCATCGGTGGGCCTCCTCGGGATCGACGTCGTGGAGCAGTTCGGCCAACTCGGGTGCGAGGGCGCGTAAACGGCCGAGCGCGTGGTTGGTCTGGCTCTTGACCGTGCCGGGCGAGCAGCCGAGCAGGTCGGCGGTCTCGTCGATGCTGCGGTCCTCGTAGTACCGCAGCACCAGTACCGCCCGCTGCCGTGGTGTCAGGCGCATGAGGGCCCGCTGCAGCGCCATGCGGTGCAGGCTCTCGTCCCGCGGGTCGGCCCCGGGCTCGGTCTCCGGGGGGTGCGCGGTGAGCGTCTCGGTGGCCCGCCTGCGCCGCCGCCAGGAGATGTGCTCGTTGACGAGCCCCCTGCGTACGTACGCCTCCGGATTGCCGTCGCGCGCCAGCTTCCTCCAGTGCCTGGCGGTACGCATCAGAACGGTCTGCAGCAGGTCCTCGGCCTGCGGGGCGTCGCCAGTGAGCAGGTACGCGGTACGCATCAGTGCGTGCTGACGCCCCCGGACGAACTCCCTGAAGCCCTCATATGGGTCCATGCCCCTCCTTCCACCCGCTATCAACGCGCACGGGAGCGGCGGCGTTGGAAGCCGGCCCGTGGGGCATGATGTCCGAGTGGGGGATGTCGTTTTCCGGGCGATGGGGGCTGTTGTGGCGGCGGCCTGCGTGCTGCTGGCCGTTCCTGCCCAGGCGGCGGCGGACGACGGGGGCCAGCAGCTGTTCACCTTCAAGGACCGCCGGATCACGGAGTCGAGCGGCCTGGCCGTCTCGCCGACCCACGAGGGCGTCTACTACACGCACAACGACAGCTCCGCCGCCCCCACCTTCTACGCCGTGGACGGCAAGGGCCGGACGAAGGCCACCTTCCAGGTACGCGGCGCCCAGGCCAGGGACTGGGAGGCCATGGCCGCGACCAAGGACCCGGCGACGGGGCAGGGCGTGCTCTGGTTCGCCGACATCGGTGACAACCTCGACGGGGCGTGGCCGGACGTCTCCATCTACCGGGTGATGGAGCCGCAGACCCTCCAGGACGCCACGCTGCCCGCCACCCGCTACCGCTTCCGCTACGCCGACGGCGGCCGCAACGCCGAGGGCATCATGATCAACCCTCGGACGGGCCGGCTCTACGTGGTGTCCAAGGAGTTCGCGGGGTCGGTCTACGCCGCGCCGAAGAAGCTCCGTACCGACAGGACGAACGTCCTGCGCAAGGTGGCCGTTGCCCCTCTCATGGCCACGGACGCCGCCTACGCCCCCGACGGCTCCTCGTACGTCATCCGCACGTACTTCTCCGCCACCCTCTACGAGCCCTCAGGGAAAATGATCACCAGGGTGTCGATGCCGGAGCTGAAGCAGGCCGAGTCGATCGCGTACACGGCCGACGGCAAGGCCCTCCTCACAGGGTCGGAGGGTCCCCGCAGCCCGGTCTACCGCGTCCCCTTCCCGGCCGGCACGGCAGCCACTCCCGCGCCCACTCCCACGAAGACCCGGACCCCCGCCACCCATGCGGCCGCGAGCACCGGCCAGGCCCGTGCGGCAGGGACCGGCTTAACGGCCAAGAACATCCTGATCTGGCTCGCCGCCGCCGTGGCCGCCCTGGGCACCATCACCTTCATCGCCCGCCGCACCCGGTGACAGTCAAGGGATGAGCAGCCCCCAGTACAGAGCCCAGGGGATGAACAGGGTGCCCGCGACCGCGACCATGCGCACCCTGAGCGAGGCCGTACGCCACCGGGTGAGACAGGTGAGCGCGGCGACAGTGGCGACGGCCGCGAACAGCTGGGCGGCCAGCCAGGTGACGGGACGGCCGAGCAGCATCGGGCCGGTCGTGACGCCGAGGCCGTTGGACGTCATGAGCAGGCTGACCAGCGTGTACGCCATGGCGACGATCGACAGGGCGCCCGAGACGGCCAGGATGCGGGCGGCCCAGGAGCCCGCGCCCAGGCGGCGCACGGCGTAGGCCAGGAAGGCCAGCAGCATCAGCGCCATGGCGCCGACCATCAGCTGCCACGACTCCCACCAGGCCGACGGCGGAGTGTCGATGCTCCGCGACTCCTGCGCGGGGTACGGCTGCGCGCTGGAGGGCGGGACGTCTCCCGCGGCCACGCCCGTCACCCACGACCCCACCGCCTCGGCGTACCCGGGGGTGAGGGTGCTCTCGTTCACGTGCAGCGCGTGGGGAGCGCCCGGGAAGAACTTCACGGTCAGGCTGCTGTGCACGTTCGCGCGGAACCGCTGGGCGCTCTCGGCCGGCATCACCTGGTTGTCGGCGGCGCCCCACATGGCGAGCACCGGCTGCGTGAGCCTGCCGAGCGTGACCGCCGGGTCGTAGTACGCCTCGGGGAAGAGCCCGGCGTCGGCCGCCAGCCGGTGCAGCGAGCCGGCGTACGCCCGGCGCAGCGAGCCGCGCACGCCGGCCCGGTCGAGCTTGTTCATCGCGTTCCAGGACTGGGTGCGCAGCGGGGCGAGGCCGGGGCCGCCCACGGTGACCAGGAACTTCACGTCCTTCGACCGGACGGCCGCGATCGGCGCCACCCAGCCGCCCTCGCTGAGCCCCCACACCCCCGTGGGTCCCACGCCGGGCTGCCGCCTGAGCACGGCCAGCGCCGCCAGCGCGTCGTCGGCCAGTTGGGAGTAGTCGCGGTGCGTCTTGGAGTAACCGGTGGCCCGCTTGTCGGGGGCCAGCACCACCATGCCCTGCCTGGCGAAGGCCTCGGCCTCGGCGCGCAGCTCCCGCCAGCTGTTGCCGGCGCCCGACCCGTGCACGAGGAGGAGGCCCGGCAGGTCGCCCGTCGCGCGCGCGGGCCGGAAGATCTCGCCGCCCAGCCGCTGTCCGTCCGTGGTCGTGAAGGTGACGTCGGTCGTCTTCAGCGACACGTCCTGGCCGGCTGGGGTGTGGAGGGATGCTGCCAGGAGAGCGGCGGCCACGAGCTTCATCGG
Source organism: Nonomuraea sp. NPDC050786 (assembly GCF_040654115.1). NCBI lineage: Bacteria > Bacillati > Actinomycetota > Actinomycetes > Streptosporangiales > Streptosporangiaceae > Nonomuraea > Nonomuraea sp. NPDC050786. The sequence continues at coordinate 250,705 of NZ_JBFAHJ010000007.1, read as the reverse complement.
TGTTTCTCCGTCTACGAAGTGCTGCGAACAACGACAAGTCTCGAAAAATCGGCCTTTAAGGGCATCGCCGACGCAGGCGATCTGGCCCCTCCCTCGCGTGGGGGAGACACGGGGGATACTTGGCCTTTGTGCCCGATCTGCTGAAGAGGCTCAGGGAACGCCTGCGCGCGATCCCGCCGGTCGGCGTCGACTTCGCCATCGCGCTGGCCGCGCTGATCGGTCAGACTGTCCCGTTCCTGTTCACGCGGAGGATGTCCGGCCCCGAACCGTGGACCCTGGCCGAATACTGGCCGGTGCTCCTCAGCTCGCTGCCGCTGCTGGTGCGCCGCCGCTTCCCGATGACGGTGTTCGTCGTGGTGGCGGCCGCGTCGGCGGTCTACTCGCTCAAGGATCCCGACATCCCGCCCCAGCCCATCCCGTACGGCTGGGTGGCCGGTCTCTACACGGTCGCCGAGCTCTGTCCCGGCTGGCAGCGGGCGCTGGCGATCCTGCTCAGCCTGGTCCCCGGGGTCACGGTCTCGCCCGCGACCTTCGTACGCAGCGCGCTGACCGCAGGGGCCGCTTACGTCATGGGCCGCGCCGTGGTGCAGCACCGGGAGTACGCGGCCCTGGTCGAGGAGCGAGCCGCCGAGCGGGAGCGGGCCAGGATCGCCCGCGACATGCACGACATCCTGGCCCACGGCATCAGCGTCATGATCGTCCAGGCCGAGGCCGGGCCGTACGCCGTGCGCAACGCGCCGGAGCGGGCAGAGCGGGCGTTCAGGGCGATAGCCGACACGGGCCGGGAGGCGCAGGGCCAGCTCCGCCGCATGCTCAACCTGCTCAGGGAGGCCGACTCCGCGCGTGCCCCGCAGCCCACCCTGGGCGCTCTCCCGGACCTGGTCGCCCGGGTCTCCGAGACAGGCCCCGCCGTACGGCTGGCGGTCTCGGGCGCCCCGGCCGCCCTGCCCGCGGACGCCGAGGTGGCGGCGTACCGCATCGTCCAGGAAGCGCTCACGAACATGGTCAAGCACGCCCAGGCCACGACCGGCGAGGTCAGGCTCGACTGGAAGGACGACGAACTGATGATCACGATCTCCGACGACGGCCGCGGGCCGGCTCCCGGCGGCGGCGGCCACGGCCTGGTCGGCATGCGCGAGCGGGCGGCGGCCTGCGGCGGAACCGTCACGTACGGCGCGGGCGCCACGGGGTTCGAGGTCGTCGTCAGGCTGCCCGCCGGGGAGCCGATGTGACGATCAGCGTGCTGGTGGCGGACGACCAGGAGCTGGTCAGGAGCGGGTTCGCGCTGATCGTGGACTCCCAGCCGGACATGCGGGTCGTCGCAGAGGCCGGCGACGGGCGGCAGGCGGTCGAGGCGGTCCGCCGCCACGCCCCCGACGTGGCCCTGCTGGACATCCGGATGCCCGGCATGGACGGCATCGAGGCCGCCAGGGCCGTGTGCGCGGAGACGGCCACGAAGGTCATCATGCTGACCACGTTCGACCAGGACGACTATGTCTACGACGCGCTCCAGGCCGGGGCGAGCGGCTTCCTCCTCAAGGACGTGCGCGCCGACGACCTCGTTCACGCGATACGGGTCGCCGTCGGCGGCGAGGCCCTGCTCGCGCCCGCGGTCGCCCGCCGGCTGATCGACGACATCGTCCGCAAGCGGGCCCGCCCCGGGCCGCCCCCCGCGGACCTGAGCAGGCTGACAGGGCGCGAGCGCGAGACCCTCACCCTGCTCGGCCGCGGCCTGTCGAACCCTGAGATCGCGGCGGAGCTGGTGGTCAGCGAGCACACGGTGAAGACGCACGTCAGCAACGTGCTGACCAAGCTCGGCCTCCGCGACCGGATCCAGGCCGTCATCGCCGCCTACGAGACGGGCCTCATCCAGCCCGGAGCGTGAGCGTCACCGGACGGGCTAGGGCCGGCGGTCGTTGGAGAGGTTGATCCGGATCTCCGTGTTGCGGTATCCGGCGCGCCCGAACGCGGCCGCCATCGGCGCGTTGCCCACGTCGGTGGTGGCGGTGATGCGTAGCTCTCCGTTGGCCGCGTGCATGCGGGTGATCTCGCCGAGTATCTCGTCCACGTAGCCGCGCCCCCGGAACTCCGGGACCACCCCGAGGTACCCCACGTTCACGCTGTACGGCGTCGCGGAGGGGATCGCCATTCCCGCCACCTCGCCCTCGTGCGTATAGCCGATCCGCCACCACTCCCGCTTGCCCGGCGCCCTGAGATAGAAGTCCATCTCTTCGCGCGCGGTCGCGTCCACGCCCTTGGCCGCCACGCTCGTTCGGGTCTGGGCGTCCAGGCTGCCCTCGGCGATTCTCGTGAACACCGTCAGGAACTCCTCGTCGGACGCCTCGGCGAACCGCAGCACGCCGGTCGCCGGAGGCAGCCCGTCGGCGGGTGTCCACTCGAACTGCAGCCGCTCCACTTCCCGGGTGAGGCCGGCCGCGTGTGCTGCCGCCCGCCGCCATTCCACGGCCGCCGAGGTGAGCGGATCGTCGCGCCAGCCGCCGGCTGCCTTGATCGCGTACTGCACCGGCTGCGGGAATCCGGGCAGCGCGGCCCTGATCAGCTCGGCGGCGATGGCCGTGCGCTCACCCACTGCGGGGTCCACGTCGAGGCAGTCGAGTGCGACCGGGTACGCGCTGTCCCTCGGCCCCCACCACAGCGCCCGCCCCACGACCTGGTCGTCGACCTCGGCGATCCACGTCCATTCCGGCCGGTACATGTTCTCGGCCAGCTCTGCGAGATAACGGTCGGCGGAGATCCAGCCGACGGGCTCGGTCACGCTCCACGCGGTCACGCGGTCGAGGTCGGCGGCGACGGTAGGGCGGTAGGAGATCATCTGGGGAAAATACCTAACCTTTGTCATAATCTGAGCAAAATGTCCGGTCACGTGTTGAAGCCCGCCTTTGTGCGGCCCGAAGGCGGCGGCACACACCTTCATGAGGGGTGAAATCGCGTCGGCGCGATGGCGGACGCAGGCTACCAGGGGCTGAACACGCGTCACTCGGCCGTGTGCGCGAGGATGGCGGCAGCCAGTTCCTCGTGTACCTCCGGCGGCAGTGTGTGCCCCATGCCCGCCACGATCATCAGCCGCGCCCCTGGGATCTGCTCGGCGATGATCGCGCTGTGGCCCGGCTTGGCCGGCTCATGGCTGCCCTCGATGACCAGTGTGGGCGCCTTCACCTGATGGAGCACGCCCACCGGCTCGAAGTCGGGCTTGGCCATGGCTGCCAGCCGGTGGTTGACCACCGCCGACAGGTCGCGGGCCCGGTCGTAGATCCGTTCCTGCAGGCGCCGCGCATGATCACCTGGCCCTCGCCGCCGCCGAGCGGGGAGGAGCCGATGACGGTCAGCGAGCGCACCCGCTCGGGCCGTTCCACGGCGACGAACTGGCCGAGCAGGCCGCCCGCCGAGTGGCAGACCAGGTGCGCGCTCTCCAGGCCGTGGTCATCCATCACGCGGTAGACGTCGTTCTTGATGTCGTCCCATGTGTACGGCTCCGCCTCGAAGTCGACGGTGCCCGACATGCCGGTGTCACGGTGGTCGTACCGGATCACCCGGCGGTCTCCGGCGGTCAGTCGGCCGGCGAACTCGTCCGGCCACAGGATGCCCTGCGACATCGAACCCATGATCAACAGGATCGGCGCATCCGTCTCGGCGCCGAACTCTTCGCTCCAGATGTTCACGTTTTGCATGCCTCAAAGCATGCTGACGCCGGCTACTGGTGCCTTCTGTAGAACTACTGGTCGCGCCAGATCCGTACGGGGGCTGATGCCCCGCAGGTCCGGAGCGCGGCCTCGTGACTCGAAATCGAACGTGAGTACGATGGTCTCATGTATCTGCCGCCGGAGTGGCCGCCCGAGGTCCGTCCACCCAGCGTTCCCGACTGGGAGACCTCGGCCGTGGCCTGGCTGCTCGATGCCGTGCCCCCGGACTACCGGGCCTATGAAATCTTGAAACGCTTCCCGATCGCCTTGGCCAGGATGGCTCTTCACCACGTGAACGCGGCGGTTGAAGCGGCTCGGGCGGGATACCGGAGTGCCGCGGTGGATCTCAAAGGTCAGCTCCCTCCTCATGCTGTCGAGGCGGTGCTCGACGTCTATCGCGAGGAGGGGCCACGTCTGGTCCGCCTGGCCCGCTCCATCGCCGTCGTGGAGCAGGCGTTGCGTGGCGACATGTTCACCGCGACCATGCGCAACTCCCGATGAGGTGCTCAAGAGGCGCGGATTCGTACGGATATGGCGGTGAGGGCCGGTTAGCGCGGAAAATCGTCATGTGACGGAGAAGATCGGGGTCGTGGGAGCCGGCATCGTCGGCCTGGCCGTGGCGCGCGAGCTGGCGAGGACCAGGGGCGCCGAGGTGACCGTGCTGGAGAAGGAGTCGCACGTCGGCGCCCACCAGACCGGGCACAACAGCGGCGTCGTTCACGCGGGCATCTACTACCCGCCCGGCTCGCTCAAGGCCAGGTTGTGCCGGGAGGGCGTGGCGCTGCTCAAGGAGTACTGCGCCGCGCACGCGCTGCCGTACGACGAGGTCGGCAAGCTGGTCGTCGCGAGTAACCAGGCCGAGCGGCCGCTGCTGAGCGCGCTGGCCGAGCGGGCGCGCGCCAACGGCGTGCCCGGCATCGCCGAGCTCGACGCGCTCGCGCTGCGCGAGATCGAGCCGCACGCGGTCGGCGTCGGCGCGATCCACTCGCCGTACACCGCGATCTGCGACTTCCCCGCCGTCGCCCGCAGGCTCGCGCTCGACGTGGCGGAGATGGGCGGTTCCGTACGCCTGTCGCATCCGGTCAGGGGGATCAGGGAGCGTTCGGGAAAGGTCGAGGTGGTGGCGGCGAAGCGGAGGTTCGCCTTCGACCGCCTGGTGGTGTGCGGGGGGCTCGGGACCGACAAGGTGGCCCAGCTGGCGGGGCATCCGGGTGATGTGCGGATCGTCCCGTTCCGAGGGGAGTTCTACGCGCTCACGGATGCGGCCAAGGACCTGGTGCGCGGGCTGATCTATCCGGTGCCGGATCCGCGCTATCCGTTCCTGGGGGTGCACCTGACGCGGCAGATCGACGGCCGGGTGCTCGTGGGGCCGAACGCGGTGCTCGCCCTCGCCTATGAGGGCTACCAATGGCGAAATATCCGTGATTTCGGGCGGATTCTCAGCTGGCCGGGGACATTGCGCATGGCCCGGGCTCACTGGCGTACCGGGATCAAAGAGACCTACGGCTCCATCGTCAAAAAAGCCTTCCTCAACGGGGCGCGCCGCTACGTCCCCGAGCTCGCCGCCGCCGATCTCGTACGAGCCCCCGGCGGCGTCCGCGCCCAGGCCGTCGCCAGGGACGGCCGCCTGCTCGACGACTTCGTGGTCGACGTGCACGGCAACATCGTCCTGGTACGCAACGCGCCTTCGCCCGCGGCCACGTCAAGCCTGGCAATTGCCCGGCATATCGCCGGAATTGTCCCAGCACTCGTCCGATGAGGGCATCCTTGAACGTGATGGAATCACGCCTACTGATCGTCGAAGACGACCCGAACATCCTCGAGCTGCTCGCCGCCAGCCTGAGGTTCGCGGGTTTCGACGTGACCACCGCGAAGAGCGGCCACGACGCCGTCGCCGCCGTCCAGCGGCACCGTCCTGATCTCGTCGTGCTCGACGTGATGCTGCCGGACCTGGACGGCTTCGAGATCGTCAGGCGGCTGCGCGGCGGCGGGCTGCACACGCCCGTGGTGTTCCTCACCGCCCGTGACGAGACCGAGGACAAGATCCGCGGGCTCACGATCGGCGGCGACGACTACGTGACCAAGCCGTTCAGCCTGGAGGAGGTGGTCGCCCGGATCCACGCGGTCCTGCGCCGCACGAGCGGCGACCTCCCGGCGGCCCCGCCGCGGCTCACGTTCGCCGACATCGAGCTGGACGAGGAGAGCCACGAGGTGTGGCGCGGGGGCAACGCGGTGGCGCTGTCGCCGACCGAGTTCAAGCTGCTGCGCTACTTCATGACGAACGCCGGCCGCGTCCTGTCCAAGCCGCAGATCCTCGACCACGTGTGGGACTACGACTTCCGGGGCGAGGTGGGCATCGTCGAGTCGTACGTGTCCGTGCTCCGCCGGAAGATCGACAATCGCAGCCCCCGGCTCATCCACACCCTGCGCGGTGTCGGATACGTGCTGCGCCTGCCGCCGAGCCCCTGATGCGCGGCCTGCCGCTGCGGATCAAGCTCATCGCGTCGATGGTGGCGCTGCTCGGGTTCGGGCTGACCTTCATCGGCCTGGTGAGCGTCTCGGTGCTGCACGGCTATCTCCTCGATCGGGTGGACAGCCAGCTCACCCTGCTCAGCGCCCGCATGGTCAAGAAGGTCAAGAGCGACTGGCGCAACGACAGGGAGACCGCCGACCGGCCGATCCTCATCGAGTCCGACGCGATCGCGCTCGTCAAGGAGCCCGGCGGCCAGTTCGTGCCGATGCTGACCGACCGCGACGTGGACGTGAAGCCGAAGCCGGTGCTGTCGCCGTCGCCGGGCGCGGATCCGTACACCACGCACGCGATCAGCGGCGACGGTGAGTGGCGGGTGCTGGAGAGCACGGTCCAGCGGCGCACGCTCGTGGTCGCGGTGGACCTGGAGGAGGTCGACGCGATCACCAGGCGGCTCGTGCTCATCGAGCTGCTGGGCGGCGGCGGCATCCTGCTCCTGCTGGCCGTCGTGGGCGTCACCATCGTGCGGCGGAGCATGCGCCCGCTCGGCCAGATCGAGCGCACGGCCGAGGCCATCGCCGGGGGAGAGCTGGGCCGCCGGGTGCCGGACGCCGACCCGCGTACCGAGGTGGGACGCCTGGCCAGGTCGCTGAACGGGATGCTCGCCCAGATCGAGGCCGCCTTCACGGCGAGGTCGGCGTCCGAGGCGGCGGCGCGCCGCTCCGAGGACCGCATGCGGCAGTTCGTCGGCGACGCCTCGCACGAGCTGCGCACCCCGCTGACCTCGATCCGCGGGTTCGCCGAGTACGCCAGGCAGAACCCCGGCGCCGACCCCGCCGAGCTGATGCAGCGCGTGGAGAAGGCCGCGGGCCGGATGAGCCTGCTGGTGGACGACCTGCTGCTGCTGGCCAGGGTGGACCAGCAGCGGCCGCTCACGATGCGCCCGGTGGACATGCTGGCCCTGGCCGCGGACGCCGTGCAGGACGCGAGGATCCTCGCACCCGACCGGATCATCAAGCTGGACGTGATCGGCGGCGCGGCCCTGATCGTCTCGGGCGACGAGGTACGCCTGCGCCAGGTCATCAGCAACCTCGTCAGCAACGCGATCATCTACACCGAGCCGGGCTCGCCGATCGTCCTGCGGGCCGGGGCGGGCGCGAAGACGTTCTTCCTCGAGGTGGTCGACCAAGGGCCCGGGCTCACCCCCGAGCAGGTCGAGCGCGTCTTCGAGCGCTTCTACCGCGCCGACTCCGCCCGGTCGCGCCGCCGGTCCGGCGAGGACAGGGGCAGCGGGCTGGGCCTCGCCATCGTGCAGGCGCTCGTCCACGCCCACGGCGGCACAGTGACGGTGGAGAGCTCGCCGGAAGCCGGCTCCACCTTCCGGGTCGAACTCCCACTTGCCTTGGAGTGAGCGTTCAGCTAACCCTCAGGTCGCTGAGTCACTCTAAGTAGGTGATGAAATCCGAGGCGCTGATCATGGTGGTGGACGACGAGCCCAGCATCCGGGACCTCTTGTCCGCCAGCCTGCGCTTCTCCGGGTTCGAGGTGCTGACCGCCGCCGACGGGCATGAGGCCGTCGAGGTGGCCGACCGGACCTCGCCCGACCTCGTGGTGCTCGACGTGATGCTGCCGGACCTGGACGGGTTCGAGGTGGCCAAGCGGATCGACGCCCCCGTGCTCTTCCTGACCGCCCGCGGCGACACCGAGGACAAGATCGCCGGGCTGCGGGTGGGGGACGACTACGTGACCAAGCCGTTCAGCCTGGAGGAGGTGCAGGCCAGGATCCGGGCCGTGCTGCGGCGCACGCGCGGGGAGGGCGCGCCCGCCAGCAAGCTCAAGGTGGCCGACCTGGAGCTGGACGAGGACGCCCGCGAGGTGTGGCGGGCCGGACGGCAGGTACGCCTGTCGCCGACGGAGTTCAAGCTGCTGCACTACTTCATGGTCAACGCGGGCCGCGTGCTGTCGAAGGCGCAGATCCTGGACCACGTGTGGAACTACGACTTCGGCGGCGACGCGGGTGTCGTCGAGTCGTACGTCTCCTACCTCAGGCGCAAGGTGGACGACGTCGAGCCGCGCCTCATCCACACCCTGCGCAGCGTCGGCTACGTGCTGAGAGAGCCGCCCACAGGCTGAACACGGCCCACCGTGGGTAGCGTGACTCCATGGACCTGCTGGGCGCGTTGGAGGCGCTGCGCCGGCCGCTGGGTCGCGAGCTGTTCCCCCTGGCGGTCGGCGATGCGGCGGGCGACCGGCGCGCGCAGCGCGAGCTCGCCGGCCAGCTCGACGACTACCTGCTGCCCCGCCTGCGCGCCCTCGACGCGCCGCTGCTGGCCGTCGTCGGCGGGTCCACGGGGGCGGGCAAGTCCACGCTGGTCAACTCGCTGGTCGGGGCCGACGTGACCGAGCCCGGCGTGCTGCGGCCCACCACGCTGGTGCCCACACTCGTGGTCAGCCCGGCCGACCGGGCCTGGTTCATGGGCCAGAACGTGCTGCCCGGCCTGTCCCGTGCCACCGGCGCCGGGCCCGGAGAGCTGCGGGTGGTCCCCTCCGACGCGCTGGGTCCCGGTCTCGCGCTGCTCGACGCGCCCGACATCGACTCCGTGGTGGTCGCCAACCGGGAGCTCGCCGCGCAACTGCTGGCCGCCGCCGATCTGTGGTTGTTCGTCACGACCGCCGCCCGGTACGCCGACGAGGTGCCGTGGAGCTTCCTGCGCTCCGCCCGCGAACGCAGCACCGCCCTGGCCCTCGTACTGGACCGGGTGCCCCCGGACGCGGTCGGCCCCGTCTCGCGCGACCTCTCCCGCCTCCTCGCCGAGAACGGCCTCGAAGGCACCCTGCTGTTCACCGTCCCCGAGGCCGCGCTCCCCTCCGAGCGGGCCAGGCTGCCCGCGGAGACCGTGCGGCCCATCTCGTCCTGGCTCACCGGGCTGGCCGCCGACGCCCAGGAGAGATCCCGCGTCGTACGCCAGACGCTGTCGGGAGCGCTCGACAGCCTGGCCACCCGGGTCCCCGTGCTGGCCGAGGCCGTCGAACGCCAGCAGGCGGCCTTCGAGGGCCTGCGCTCCATCGTGGCGGGCGCGTACGCGGGCGGGCTGGCCGACTTCGACGCGGGCATGCGTGACGGGTCGCTGCTGCGCGGCGAGGTGCTGGCCCGCTGGCAGGACTTCATCGGCACCGGCGACCTCATGCGCTCCCTGGAGAGCCGGGTCGGCTGGCTGCGCGACCGGATCGTCGGCTTCTTCACGGGGCGGATGCCGGAGGTCCAGCTCAGGGACGCCCTGGAGAGCGGCGTGGAGGCGCTCATCAGGGGCGCCGCCGACGGGGCCGCCGAGCGCGCCCTGGAAGGCTGGTCGGCCGCGCCCGGCGGTCCCGGCCTGCTCGAACGGCTCGGCCCCATGGAGGCCGCCCGCCTCGGCCGCGCCTCGCCCGACCTGGCCAAGCGCTCGGAGTCGGCGGTCCGCGGGTGGCAGGAGTTCGTCCTGGACCTCGTACGGGAGGAGGGCTCGGAGCGGCGGACGGCCGCCCGCGTGGCGTCGTTCGGGGTGAACGGGGCGGGGCTGCTGCTCATGCTGGCCGCGTTCGCCTCGACGGGCGGGCTGACCGGGATCGAGGTCGGCATCGCGGGCGGGACGAGCCTGCTGTCGCAGAAGCTGCTCGAGGCCGTCTTCGGGGACCAGGCGGTGCGTACGCTGACCGTGTCCGCGCGGGCGGACCTGCGGGACCGGGTGCGCAGGCTGCTGGAGGAGGAGTCGTACCGGTTCACGGCCCAGCTGGAGGCGGTGGAGCCGCCCAGCGGGACGGCGAACGCGCTCCGGGTGGCGGCCGAGCGCATCCACATGATGGAGCGGCCATGAAGCTGCTCCGCCGTAAGGAAGGCCCGTCTCTCGACTCCCGGCTGGCTGCCCTGTCCGAGGCGGCCTCGCTGGCCGAGGGGCGGCTGGCCGAGGAGGCGGTGTCCGGCGCACGCGCGGTCGCCGAACGGGCCGGGGCACGCCGCAACCTCTCGATCGACCACACGGTGGCCGCGCTGGCGGGCGCGACGGGCAGCGGCAAGTCCTCCCTCTACAACGCCCTGGCGGGAGAGGACCTGGCGGCGGTGGGTGTCGTACGGCCCACCACCTCGACCGCGCAGGCAGCGCTATGGGACGGCGAGGGCTCCGGCCCGCTGCTGGACTGGCTGGACATCCCCCAGCGCCACTCCGCCGCCACCGCATCCGACCTGTCCGGACTTATCCTCCTGGATCTGCCCGACCACGACTCCATCCGGCTCTCCCATCGCCTGGAGGTGGACCGCCTGGTGGAGCTGGTGGACCTGCTGGTCTGGGTGGTGGACCCGCAGAAGTACGCCGACGCCGCCCTTCACGAGCGCTACCTGCGCCCGCTGGCCGCGCACCGGGACGTGATGCTGGTGCTGCTCAACCAGGTGGACCGGCTTCCCGCGCAGGCCGTCGAGCGCTGCCTCGCGGACCTCCGCCGCCTGCTGGAGGAGGACGGCCTGGCGGGCGTCCCGGTCCTCGCCGTGTCCGCCCGTACCGGTGCGGGGCTCGGCGAGCTCCGCGCGCTCCTCGGTGACCGCGTCGCACACCGCAGGTCCTGGTCCACGCGCCTCGCCGCCGACATCACCACCGCCGCCACCCACCTCGGCGGGCCGGCGGCGGAGGGCGGCGCGGGGCGGACGGTGGGGATGGACCGCGCGCTCACCACGGCGCTGTGTGACGCGGCCGGGGTGCCGCTGGTCGTCGAGGCCGTGGCCAAGGGACATCGGCACCGTGCCGTCGTCGCCACGGGGTGGCCCGTCACCCGCTGGATACGGAAGCTCAGACCCGACCCGCTGCGCCGGCTGCGCGTCGGCACCACCGTCCCGGCAGGCAGGCGTCCGAGCGAACAGGGCGAACTGGCGGGCGGGCCGCCGGACGAGCGTCCGGCGTCCGGGGCGGCGATCGTCGGCCGTACGTCCGTGCCGGCGGCGTCCGGGGCGGGGATCGTCGGCCGTACGTCCGTACCCGCGGCCTCGGCCGTACAGAGGGCGAAGGTCGAGACGGCGATCAGGGACGTCGGCGAGGCGGCCGCAGCGGGCCTGCCAGGTCCGTGGGCGGCGGCGGTGCGGCAGGCGGCGCGCTCCCGTTCCGGGGAGCTGTCCGACGCGGTGGACCGGGCGGTGGCCGTGAACTCCCGCCGCGCCACCAGGCGTCCCAGGTGGTGGCGGGCCGTGAACGCCCTGCAGTGGCTGGTGTTCGCGGCCATGCTCGCCGGTGGCCTGTGGCTGGGCGGGCTGTTCGCGATGGACTACCTGCGCCTGCCCCAGCCGCCGCTCCCGACCGCGGGCGTGGTGCCGTGGCCGACGGTGCTGCTGCTCGGCGGGGCGCTCGCCGGCGTGCTGATCGCCTTGCTGTCGAGGCTGGCCGCGTGGGCAGGCGGCAGGAGAAGGGCCAGGCGTACGGCCAGAGCCCTGCGTACGGCCATCGGCCAGGTGAGCGACGACCTCGTGCTGGCCCCCGTGCGAGCGGAGCTCGACCGGTACGCCCGCTTCACCGAGGCGATCGACCGAGCCCTAGGCGGCACGTGACGGCCGGAGCAGCACGGCCGCCAGCCCGGCCCCCGCCACCGCGAACCCGGACGCCGCCAGGAAAGGCGCCGACGCCCCTAACCGCTCCCCGATCACCCCCGCGGCCCCCGACCCCAGAGCGCCCCCCACACCGATGGCCGTGGAGATCCACCCGAACGCCTCCGCCTGCGCCGCCGGCGCGAACTCGTCCACCAGCAGCGAAGACGTGGTCAGCGCCGGATTGAACACCAGCCCGCCGCCGAACAGCACCGCCCAGAACAGCGGCCACGCCTCCACCACCGCCAGCGGCGCCAGCACCACCCCGAGCGCCAGCATCAGCCCGACGATCCGCACCCCGGCCCCGGACCGCCAGGCGCGGGCGCCGTAGGCGGCGGCCCCCGCGATCCCGCCCAGCGAGAGCGCCGCCACCAGCGGCCCGGTCGCCGCGGGCACCCCACGCGCGGCGGCCAGCGCTGGCACGCCCACCTGCAGCGCTCCCAGCGTCCCGCCGAGCAGCAGCACCACGGCCAGCAGGACCGGCATCCGCCGATCCGTGAACACCCGCCCGCGCTCCCGCGAGGGCACGCCGGACCCGGCCCGCAGCGCGCGGGCGAAGCCCAGCGTCCCGGCCCCGGCCGCCACGGCCACGAGGCCCAGCCCCAGCGGAGCCCCGGAAGCGGGCATGATCGCGATCAGCGTCCCGAACGCCAGCGGTCCCAGGAGCATGGCCAGCTCCTGCACCAAATACACGAGGCTGTAGGCGGCCGTACGCCCCTCGCCCGCCATCCGGCGGCCCCACTCGATCCGCATGCTGACGGAGATGGGCGGCAGTCCCACCCCCGCCACCCAGGCCAGCGCCACCACGATCCACCAGGCCCAGTGGCCGGCGCCCACGACCAGCGCGACGAGCGCCGCCACGTGCAGCAGCGCAGTGGCGGCCAGCACCGGCCCGGACCCGCGCCGGTCCATGAGCCGCCCCTGCACCGGGCGGCCCATGCCCGCTCCCACGGAGAACGCCGCCGCGGTCACCCCGGCCAGCGCCAGCGACCCGCTCGAGCCCTGCACCACCAGCACCATCCCGACAGGCGCGACCTGCTGGGTGAGCTGCGCCAGGAAGCCCAGGACAGCCTGTGCGGGCACGCCGGGCAGCCCGAGCAGCCTGCGGTACGGCACCGGTTCCATACGCCGCACGCTATCCCTTGAAGATCAGGACGTGGGGCAGCCGTTGGCCTGGTTGAGATTGTCAATGATCGTCTGGGGCATCGGTGTCGCGTACACGTCGACGCTGGCGCGGCCGGGCTCGGTCATGCTGCCGCCGTTCACCAGCCAGGAGTCGGGCACGGAATCCTTCTTCTCGTAGTCGAGAGCGTCGGTTCGGCTCGGATCCTCGACGATGAACTCCTCGATGCTCACTCCGCGGTCCCGCAGCATCGTCCGCACCTCTGCGACGGTCTTGTTGTAGTAGGGGACGCAGTGCATGGGCTCACCCTTGGCGTCCCACGAGGTGGTGCTCTGGAACTGTTCGCCCGGCCTGGCCTTCCTGCCGACCGTCACGCTGGCTGAGCCCTTGAAGCCGACGGGGATCTTCAAGCCGATGGCGCAGCCGTCCAGCTTCTCGCACGGGCCGGGCGGGTAGATGCCCTGGATCTCGGTGACGTACTTCTGGTCGGGAGTCGTAGGGAAGACCTGGCCTTCGAAGGCGGCGGTGGCGGGGATCACCTTGATGGAGACGTCGAGCCCGACGGTTCGCAACTGTGTCTCGTAGCTGTCCGGGTCGGCGTACAAGTCCTTGATCTCGATGATGTAGTAGCCGCCCTCCTTCTTGATGTCCAGCGCTGCGGCGGTGGAGTTCGGCAACATCCAGGTCAGCGCCACGACGGCGGCCGTCAGCAGGCCACCGGAGACGGCGACCACCCGTCCACGCCTCCTGCCGGTCCTGCCGGTCTCGGGAGCGGGCGACCCGGCCGTGATCTCGTGCATCAGCTCGCGGGCGCCCTCGCTGACTTCCGGCACCGGCGGGGCCGCGAACCGGGCGACGATCTGGTCGATGTCCTGGGTCATGACTGTCCTTTAGCGAGAGAAATGGCACGCTGTCCGTATCCGGTGAGGTCGGGGTCGAGGCCCGCCAGCTCCTTGGCGAGCCGTTTGCGGGCGCGGTGCAGCCGGAGCCTGGCGGCCCCGCGCGAGCAGCCGAGCACCTTCGCGATCTCGGCCCCGTCGAGCCCTTCCCACGCGACCAGTGCGAGCAGCTCCCGGTCGTCGTCGGAGAGTCGCTTGAACGCCTCGTACGCGGAGTCGGCGCCGGCGACGGAGGACGCCCACGTCGTGATCTCCTCGCGCAGCCGTACGGCCAGGGCGGCCCGGCGTTCCTCGCCGCGGAAGTGGTTCGCGAGCACGCGCCTGGCGACGCCGTACAGCCAGAGCCTGGCCGCCTCCCCCTCGGGGACGTCGTGCAGGCGGCGCCAGGCGGTTGTGAACGTCTCCGCGATCACGTCCGCGGTGTCGTCAGGGGAGTGCGTACGCCGCCTGACATAAGTGGCTACGGCGGGATAATGCGCCATATACATCTCCTCGAAGCGCTGCTCGAGCTCGGGTGGCCCCATGTGGTGGTCCTTCCAATTGGCGAACACACCGGAGGAGATGTCCGGATAAGACAGGATGTTTCACCTAGTGCCGAGCGAGCCCGCGACCGTGCGCAGCGCCGACAGGAGCGGGCGCAGGAGGGGATGGGCGTCGGCGCCCCGGCGTATGGCGGCGAAGACGCGCCGCTCGGGCCCCGGCGTCTGGCGTACCACGACCCCCGCCAGCGCCATGTCGCGCAGGGCCAGCCGCGGCACGAGAGCCACCCCCGCCCCCGCCCCGACCAGGGCGACCACGGCGCGGAAGTCGTCGGAGCAGTGCGCGAGGTTCGGCGTGAAACCCGCCTGCCGGCACGCGAACGTGATCACATCGTGCACCGGGTTGCCGGGATACGGCCCGATCCAGGTCGCATCGGAGAGCGACACGAGGGTGGCCGACCCCGCCAGCGGGTGGTCCTGGGGGAGCACCAGGTCGAACGGCTCGGCGTACAGCGGCAGGCGCGCCAGGCGCCGGTCCGCCGCGTCGGGGGCGCCCCGGTACTCGACCGTGATCGCCAGATCGGCCTCGCCGTCCAGCAGCATGGCCAGGCTGTGGTCGCCCTCGGCGTCCAGCACGCGTACGCGCACGCCGGGCGAGGTGGCACGCAGGGCGGTGATGGCGGGGGAGAGCACGGCGCTGATCGCGGTGGCGAAGCAGGCCACCGTGACCTCGCCCGCCTCGCCCGTGGTGTACGCGGCCACCTCGGCCTCGGCGCGTTCGAGCTGGGCGAGGACCTCGTTGGCGTGGCCGAGCATGATCTTGCCGACGGCGGTGAGGTGCACGCCGCGCCCGTCACGGGTGAGCAGCCGGTGGCCCACCTCGTGCTCCAGGGCGGCGAGCTGCTGGGAGACCGCCGACGGGGTGAGGTGCAGCGCGGCCGCCGCGGCGGTGACCGTGCCGTGATCCGCCACCGCCCGCAGCGTGCGCAAGCGCCGCGTGTCTATCACGCAGCGAGAATACTCACCCCGCGGGCGACAGCTGTCCGGAGCGGTGGTTCAGCCCCGGGCCTGGATGAACGCCTGGACGGCGCGGTCCACGTCCTCCTGCGAGTGGGCGGCCGAGAGCTGGACACGGATCCGGGCCTGGCCGTGCGGCACGACGGGGTACGAGAAGCCGATCACGTAGATGCCCAGGTCGAGCAGGCGATCGGCCATGGCGGCGGCCTCGGCGGCGTCGCCGATCATGACGGGCACGATCGGGTGGTCGCCGGGCAGGATGTCGAACCCCGCCTTGGTCATCTCGCTGCGGAAGCGCGCGGTGTTGGAGCGCAGCCGCTCGCGGGCCTCGTTCGAGGTCTCCAGCAGGTCGAGGATGCGCAGCGACGCCGAGGCGATGACGGGGGCGAGCGAGTTGGAGAACAGGTACGGGCGGGAGCGCTGCCGCAGCAGCTCGCAGATCTCCTTGCGGGCCGAGACGTAGCCGCCGCTGGCGCCGCCGAGCGCCTTGCCCAGCGTGCCGGTGATGATGTCGATCCGGTCGGTGACGCCGTGCAGTTCGGGCGTGCCGCGACCGGTCGGGCCGACGAAGCCGACGGCGTGGGAGTCGTCGACCATCACCATGGCGTCGTACCGCTCGGCCAGGTCGC
This sequence comes from Nonomuraea sp. NPDC050786, assembly GCF_040654115.1. NCBI lineage: Bacteria > Bacillati > Actinomycetota > Actinomycetes > Streptosporangiales > Streptosporangiaceae > Nonomuraea > Nonomuraea sp. NPDC050786. The sequence goes on along the minus strand of NZ_JBFAHJ010000007.1, from coordinate 234,785 downwards.
AGATCTCCCGCAACGGCGCGAGATATCCGTCCATGGAGAACACGCCGTCGGTCACGATCAGCCGCCGCCGCGCCTCCGACGCCTCCTTCAGCCTGGCCTCCAGCTCGGCCATGTCGCGGTTGGCGTAACGGAAGCGCTGGGCCTTGGAGAGCCGGATGCCGTCGATGATGCTGGCGTGGTTGAGCGCGTCGGAGATCACCGCGTCCTGCGCGTCGAGCAGGGTCTCGAAGACGCCGCCGTTCGCGTCGAAGCACGAGCTGTAGAGGACGGTGTCCTCCATGCCGAGAAAGTCCGACAGGCGCGTCTCGAGCTCCTTGTGCACCTCCTGGGTGCCGCAGATGAACCGTACGGACGCCATGCCGAACCCCCACCGGTCCAGCGCCTCCTTGGCGGCCTCGACCACGGTGGGGTTGTCGGCCAGGCCGAGGTAGTTGTTGGCGCAGAAGTTCAGGACCTCGCGCCCGGCCACGCTCACCGACGAGCTCTGCGGGGTGGTGATCACGCGCTCGGGCTTGAGCAGCCCGGCCTCGGTGATCTCGTCGAGCGTGGCACGCAGCTGCTCACGCACGTTTGCGAACATCAGGCAGCACTCCAATCGAGGATGACCTTGCCCGTGCGGCCGCTGGCGGCCGTGTCGAAGGCGGCGTCGAAGTCTTGGTACGGGAAACGGTCGGTGATGACCGGGGAGAGGTCGAGACCCTTCTCCAGCAGGACGGACATGTTGTACCAGGTCTCGAACATCTCCCGGCCGTACACGCCCTTGATCGTGATCATGGACGTCACGACGGTCGCCCAGTCGATCGCGAACTCCTCCGCGGGCAGCCCCAGCATGGCGATCTTCCCGCCGTGGGTCATGTTGGCGATCATGTCGCGCATGGCCTGGGGATTGCCGGACATCTCCAGCCCCACGTCGAAGCCCTCGCGCATGTGGAGCTGCCGCATGCCGTCGGCGATCGACGACCTGGAGACGTTCAGGGCGAGGGAGACGCCGAGCTTGCCGGCCAGGTCGAGGCGCTCGTCGCTGACGTCGGTGATCATCACGTTCCGCGCGCCGACGTGCGTGGCCACGGCCGCGGCCATCAGCCCGATGGGGCCCGCCCCGGTGATCAGCACGTCCTCACCGACCAGGGGGAACGACAGGGCCGTGTGCACGGCGTTCCCGAACGGGTCGAAGATGGCCGCCACGTCGGGGTGGACGGGGACCCGGTGCACCCAGACGTTGGAGGCGGGCAGCGTGACGTATTCGGCGAAGGCGCCGTTCCTGTTGACCCCCAGTCCGACCGTGTTCCGGCACAGGTGGCGGCGGCCCGCCATGCAGTTGCGGCACTTGCCGCACACGATGTGGCCCTCGCCGCTGACGAGGTCGCCGACGGAGACGTCCTCGACTCCCGGCGCCACCTCGACCACGTGGCCGCAGAACTCGTGCCCGACGATCAGCGGAAGCCGCAGGGTCTGCCGCGCCCAATCATCAAATTTCCGGATATGCAGGTCGGTGCCGCAGATGCCGGTCCGCAGCACCCGGATCTTCACCTCGCCGGGGCCCAGCTCGGGCTCCGGCACGTCCACAAGCCAGAGGCCGGCCTCGGCCCTCTCCTTGACCAGCGCTTTCATGGCTCCATTCCCCCTAGTCCGAACCTAACGCACTGTGCCCGCTCACCTCCGAGCATGTCCATCGAGGGATTCTTAAGTGCCCCCACAGCTCTGCTTCACGCCGCGGCAAAGGCGCCCCTTGTGGTGCGCAGCCATGCCGAGGGGCGGCATCGATGCATGGGCCATGCTCAGAGTTGCGCGATTTGCGCTAGTTAGTTGCATAAATAGGTAATAGCCTGGGCCGGCTGTGGCTGATTGGGAGGAAGAATGGAAGACCTGCGCATCGGCGTCATCGGCCTGGGCCTGCGTACGAGCCTCGCCCTGCACGCGCACCGGCCGGGCAGGGGCTCGGTCGTGACGGCCCTGTGCGACTCCGACCCGGCGGTGCTCAAGCGGCAGGCGGGCAGGTTCGAGGCCGAGTTCCTGACCGGGGACCACCGCGAGCTGCTCGCCCGGCCCGACCTCGACGCGGTCATCGTCAACACCCCCGACGACACCCACGAGGCCATCGCCGTCGACTGCCTCCGGGCCGGCAAGCCCGTCTACCTGGAGAAGCCGATGGCGATCACGGTGGAGGGCTGCGACAACATCCTGCGCGCCGCCCGCGACACCGGCACCCGCCTGTACGTGGGTCACAACATGCGTCACATGGGCGTGGTACGGCTCATGCGCGACATCATCGGCAAGGGCGTCATCGGCGAGCCGAAGACCGTCTGGGTGCGCCACTTCGTGTCGTACGGCGGCGACTACTACTTCAAGGACTGGCACGCCGACCGCGCCCGCACCACGGGCCTGCTGCTGCAGAAGGCGGCGCACGACCTGGACGTGATCCACTGGCTGGCCGGCGGCTACACGTCCAGGGTGAACGCGTTCGGCGACCTCATGGTCTACGGCGACCTGCCGCGCCGCGCGCCCGGCACGCCACGGCCCGACGGGTGGCTCCAGGAGTACGAGTGGCCGCCGGTCGCACGCACCGGCCTGCACCACGTCGTGGACGTCGAGGACGTGTCGGTCATGAACATGCGGCTCGACAACGGCGTCATCGCCGCCTACCAGCAGTGCCACTTCACCCCCGACTATGTGCGCAACTACACGGTCATCGGCACGGAGGGCCGCCTGGAGAACTTCGGCGACGGGCCGGGCGACACGGTCAAGGTGTGGAACACGGGGCCCACGGCCTACCGGGACGACTGCGACATCGCGTACAAGGTGCCCCTCGCGGAGGGGTCGCACGGGGGAGCGGACGCGCAGATCATGGCGGAGTTCTGCCGGTTCGTCCGGGACGGCGGCGCGACGGACACCTCTCCGGTGGCGGCCCGGATGAGCGTGGCGGCCGGCTACATGGCCACGATGTCGCTGCGGAACGGCGGCATGCCGTACGATGTGCCGCCACTGGATCCTGAGCTGGCCGCGTACTTCGACGCCGGGCAGGGCTGACCAGGATACGCAGCATATGCCCGCGTGCTGGGGACGGGGATTCGCGAAGACATCGTCGGCCTGCGCGGGTCGCCCCGCGGAACCCGGCCGCGCCCCGCGGACAGTAGACAGATGTGGATATGTCGATGCGTGCCCGTATACGTAGCGGGGACAAGGCGGCGTTCGGCGAGCTCTTCGACGACTGCGCGAAATCCGTCTACAACCATGCCTTCCGCCTGACCGCCAACTGGTCCACGGCCGAGGACGTGATGGCGCTGACGTTCCTCGAGGCCTGGCGATTACGGCATCGGATCGACCCCGAGGGCGGCTCGCTGCGGCCCTGGCTGCTCGGTATCGCCACCAACGTCGCCCGGAACGTGCGCCGGGCCGCCCGCAGGCACGACGACGCGCTGGCCCGGCTGCCCCGGGGCGAGGAGGTGCCGGACTTCGCCGACGAGGTCGTGGGCCGCATCGACGACGCCCAGCGTCTGGCGGCGGTGCGGCAGGCGTACGGGCGGCTACGCCGGCAGGAGCAGGACGTGTTCGCGCTGTGCGTGTGGGCCGGGCTGGACTACGCCCAGGCGGCCGAGGCGCTCGGCGTCCCGGTGGGCACGGTCAAGTCCCGGCTGTCGCGGGCCAGGAAGAAGCTCGCGGATCGGGAACCGCCCCCGCATCCCCGACAGGTAGTAGGTGACCTCGGCCCCGAGAAGGAGGAGATCCGATGAACTGGCCGGCCGAACGCGATCTTCCCGAGGGCCGTCACCGACTGCTCAAGGAGTTCGTCATGACCGAGATCGACCGCAAGCCCGCGCGGAGGCGCCTGACCGTCCTGGCCCCCGTCGCCGGGCTGGCCGCCGCCGCCGCGGTGGCCCTCCCGCCGCTGTTGGGCGGCGCTCCCGCGTACGCCGTGACCAAGGGCCCCGACGGGCTCATCGAGATCACCATCAACGAGGCCAAGGACCCGGAGAAGCTCCAGGAGGACCTGCGGGCCATGGGGGCGAACGTGGTGGTGGACTACATCCCCCAGGGCAAGAAGTGCAGCCCGCAGCCGCGCAGCAGCCACTTCCTCAGCAACGAGGAGGCGCCGCTGGCGGTCTTCCCGCGCCCCAAGGGCTGGGAGCCGGCGGAGGGCTCGGAGCCGAGCTTCCTCATCGACCCGCGCGTGATCGGGCCCGGCCAGACGGGGGTGCTGGAGTTCAGCGTGGGGGAGGTGGGGGGCGGCATCGTGGCAGGCATCTGGGCCCGCGTCGGCGAGGGCCCGATCGCCGACTGCACGCTGGTGGACACCACGGAGGCACCGCTGTCCCACTGACCAGGCCAAATTACGGCGTCCGGCTGCACCCTCGTGTGTGGCGGGCGCCGTTGCCATTAGTGGGGACTCCAGGGTTGGAATCGCCGTTCTAACTATGCAACACTGTTGCAAGCTTGCTACATGGTCGGAAAAGGAAGACATCAACACAACGAGATCAACGCGGCCCTCAAGGCGATCCGCAAGATCGGGTGGTTGGCCGTGGTGGAGAGCCACAACGGTCACCGCTGGGGATCGGTCGAATGCATCTGTGGACGCGATCCGTACACAATCTGGTGCACGCCACGAAACCCGGGCAACCACGCGAGAGACATTCTCAAATGGGTCCGTAAGCATGCGGTGTGCAAGGGCGAGGAGGAGTCATGATCGAGTGGGACTTCAGCATCACTCTGAACCGCGAACCCACCGGCGAAGAGGCGGATGCGCTCTACGAGGCCGGTCTCGACGACTGCTCGATCGGGGGCGCCAAGCTCTACTGCGACCGTGAGGCCGAGACCCTGATGGACGCGATCGAATCCGTTCTCCTCCAGATCAGGACGGTCCCTGGTCTCTGGGCGACCGGCGTGGGAGAGGACGACGGGGTGACGCTGGGGGACGCGGCGCGCCGCCACGGGGGCCGTACGCAGGCCAGCCTGCGGCAGCTCGCCACGGGGCAGCGCGGTCCCGGTGGCTTCCCGAAGCCGCTGATCGAGGCCGACAACATCAGCCTCTACTCCTGGGCCGAGATCTCCGAGTGGCTGCGCACCGAGATGGGCGATGACATCCCGGCGGTGAACCGCGACATCGTCATCGCCGACGCCGCGGTCAAGCTGGCCTGCCGCGCCCGGGAGACTCACCAGCAGGCCCAGGTCGGTCACATCTACGAGATCGCCTGCTGATCCCGGCGGACGGCTCACTCCTCGACCGACCTGCCGTCCGCCCGGAAACGATCAGCGCTCCGCCTCCCTCGGCTTCCGGTCCACCTCAGGGAAGGGCGACGGCTCCTGGACCCCCTGCGTGAGCTGGCGCGGCCCGCCGGGGCTCTCCGCCTCCTGGGCGTCCGCGACCGCCTCGGCGGCCGCCTCCGAGGCCTTGAGCACCTCCTCGTCCGTCTGCGACGTCTCGGGCACCTCCTCGCGGGTGGCCGCCGACTTGGGCAGGGCCTCCGTGAACGCCTTCGAGACCCCCTGCAGCGCCGAGGTGACCTCGCTCGGGATCACCCAGAACGTGTTGCCGTCGCCCTGCGCCAGCTGCGGCAGCACCTGCAGATACTGGTACGCCAGCAGCTTCGGGTCGGGGTCGTTGCGGTGGACCGCCTGGAAGACCTGGTCGATGGCGCGCGACTGGCCCTCGGCCTCCAGGATGGCCGCCGTGCGCTGGCCCTCGGCGCGCAGGATGCGGCTCTGCTTGTCGCCCTCGGCCGTGAGGATCTGCGACTGCCGCTGGCCCTCGGCGGTGAGGATGGCGGCGCGCTTGTCGCGCTCGGCCCGCATCTGCTTCTCCATCGCGTCCTTGATGGTCTTGGGCGGGTCGATGGCCTTGATCTCGACGCGGTTGACGCGGATGCCCCACTTGCCGGTGGCCTCGTCGAGCACGCCGCGCAGCTGGCTGTTGATGGTGTCGCGCGAGGTCAGCGTCTTCTCCAGGTCCATGGAGCCGACCACGTTACGCAGTGTGGTGACGGTCAGCTGCTCGACGGCCTGGATGTAGTTGGCGATCTCGTACGCCGCCGCCCGCGGGTCGGTGACCTGGAAGTAGAGGACCGTGTCGATCTCGACGACGAGGTTGTCCTCGGTGATGACGGGCTGCGGACGGAAGGAGACGACCTGTTCGCGCAGGTCGATCATGGGGTAGACGCGGTCGATGTACGGGATGACGAAGTTGAGACCCGGCTTGAGCGTGCGGTGGTACCGGCCGAGTCGCTCCACGTTGCGTGCGCGCGCCTGCGGGACGATCCGTACGGCCTTGAGCACGGTGAGAAAGGCGAACAGTATGATCAGGATTCCGACCAGCAACAGTGGATCCATGAGTCACTCCCGGGGATAGACGAGGGCTGTCGCCCCTTCGATCTCGATGATGTCGACGGTCGCCCCCTCGGGGATCACCAGCGTCTCGTCGTAGGCGCGTGCCGACCACTCCTCGCCCCCGATGCGTACGCGACCGTCGCGGCCCGTCACCTCTGAGACGACGTAGGCGGGCTTGCCGACCAGTGCTTCCACGCCGAACCGCTGCAGCGGCCGCTGCTTGATGTGGCGCATCGCGATGGGCCTGAGCACCATCAGGCCGGCCGCGGACGAGGCGGCGAAGCAGAGCAACTGCAGGGGGACGGGCAATCCGACGACGGCGGTGAGGGCGGTCAGAAGAGCGGCCGCGCCCAGCAGCCCGAGCGAGGCCGTGAGGGTGAATATCTCGGCCACCCCGAGGACCACCGCGAGGATTACCCAGACGATCCAATCTGCCATGTCCGGCCCTCCTGATGGGACAACGGGCCTGTGTCTGTAAGCGTTCCCCCTCCTCTACCGTAATCCTGGAATCATCCTTACGGCACCCGGCCACCTGCGGGATCGGCGTCAGGCAGGGCGCTGCCTTGCCGCCATTTCTCCCACGACAGCTGCCAGAAACCCCATCCGTTGCTCCATTCGAGCTCGCGGTCGGTGCCGGTGATGGTGACCGGGTCGCCGCGCAGCGAGCCGTCGTAGAACCAGGCCGCCTGGTCGGGCCTGGCGTTGATGCAGCCGTGGCTGACATTTGCCCGGCCCTGCGCCCACACATTGTCCTTGGCATGCACATATTCGCCGCTGTTGGAAATGCGTACCGCATGGTCGATCAGCACGTCGTAATAGCCGGGCTCCCCTTTGACCCGCCCCGGGGAGATCATGCGGACCGGGTCGCCCTTGTCCATGGTCAGGTGGATGCCGCTGGTCGTGGTGTATTCGGGGGTGGTGGCCATGCCCGCGCTGATGGCCATCCGCCGCACGATCACGCCGTCGCGGCGGACCAGCATCTGGTGGGTCCTGGTGTCGACGGTGCTGGTCTGCGCGCGGCCGACGGTGAAGGCGAAGGTGGAGTCGGTGGCGCCGTAGCGGCCCGCGCCCGCGCGTACGCCGGCCAGATGCGCGGTGACCGTGACCCGCTGGTGCGGGGTCCAGAAGCGGCGGGTGCGGTAGATCACCTGGGTGTCGCTGGTCCACCGCCACGCGCCCTCGACCGGATGCTCCGCCTTGACCTCCAGCGCCCGCTCGACGGCCGCCTTGTCCGCTATGGGGGCGTCGAAGTCGATGATGACCGGCATGCCGATGCCGGCCGTCTCGCCCGGCAGCGGCGTCGTCGAGGCGACCTGGAAGCTCTGCTCGACCGGGCGGGTGCGGAAGCGGCCCATCGCCACCGTGGCCGGGCCGCGGGCGCCCTGGGCCGTGGCGGTCACCGTGTATTCGGCCGCGGGCTTGAGCGTCCAGGCGGAGCGCCAGATCGTGCCGGAGCCGTCGAGCCGTCCTGGCACCGGCGCCCCGCCCACGGAGACCAGCACCCGGCCGAGCCTGCCGCCGAGCGACCTGATCACCAGGCCGCGGTCGGTGCGGGCGCGCCTGGTGTCGAAGGCCGGCGAGATCTGCACGACCGGGGGCGAGGACGGGGTCTCAGCCGTCACGGACGTGCAACCGCAGACCAGGAGGAGCAAGATGACACAAGTCAGCACCGCCTGCCGCATGTCACTCCTGAGGGATCCGAGGGAGGGGTCGAACCCAGGGTAGCGGTCAGTCAGCGATCATTCACCTTGAGTCACTTATACGATCGTTCCGGAAACTTCTCCCAATGTGAGGTCGCCGGCCGTGGCCCGGATGGTCACCGTGTCGCCGTCCTCCAGGAAGGAGCGCGTCTCACCGCTCGGGAGCTTGAGAGGATCGCTCCCGTTCCAGGTCAGCTCGATGAGCGAGCCGCGCTCGCCCGGCGCGGGCCCCGAGATCGTGCCGCTGGCGAACAGGTCTCCGGTGCGCAGCGAGGCCCCGTTCACCGTCATGTGCGCGAGCATCTGGTCGGGGGTCCAGTACATGCTCGAGTACGGCGGTCGCGACACGACCTCCCCGTTGAGCAGGATCTCGAGCGAGATGTCCAGCCCCCAGTCGTCCTGCCTGCGCAGGTAGCCGACCGGCTCCGGATCCTGGGGACGCCCGGGTATCCGGGGCAGCGCCTCCAGCGGCGTGATCCACGGCGAGATCGACGTGGCGAACGACTTGCCCAGGAACGGCCCGAGCGGCACGTACTCCCACGCCTGGATGTCACGCGCGCTCCAGTCGTTGACCAGCGTCACGCCGAACACGTGCTCCTCGAAGGCCCCGGCGGGCGAGCCGAGCGCGGTCGGCACGCCGACCACGAACCCCAGCTCCGCCTCGATGTCCAGCTTCGCGCACGGCCCGAACGCGCCGGGCCCGAGCTGTCCTTGCGGGCGCCGGACCGGCGTGCCCGACACGACGACCGTCCCCGCCCTGCCGTGGTAGCCGACGGGCAGGTGCCGCCAGTTCGGCTGCAGCGGCTCGGTGCCCGGCCGGAAGATCTGGCCGATGTTGCTCGCGTGGTCGATCGAGCAGTAGAAGTCGACGTAGTCGGCCACCTGGAACGGCAGGTGCAGCCGCACCTGCTCCAGCGGGATCAGGTGCCGCTCCGTCATGGAGGCGTCGTCGGTCAGCTTGTTCCGGATGAGCGCCCTGGTGTCGCGCCAGGCCGTGCGCCCGCGCGCCATGAACGGGTTGAGCGTCGGGGCGGCGAAGACCTCGTCGTGCAGGGCCGGCGCCAGGTCGAGCACGTGGTCGCCGTAGCGCACGCCCACGCGGGGTGACTCACCGGGGCGCGAGAAGACGCCGTAAGGAAGATTGTCCACTCCGAATGTCACGTGATCAGCCCCAGTGTGCGCAGGTCTTCGACGGGGGTGCTGGTGCTGCATGAGCCGTAGCTCACCAGCAGCCGCCGCGCCCGTTTCGCGGTGTCCTCCGGTACGCTCTGCGCGAGCCGCACGATGTGGCCCACGTCGGTGGTGCGCAGGATGGGCACGGGATCGCGCCCCTCGACAGCCTCGCAGACCGCCAGCACCAGGTTCAGGAAGCCGTGCCGGTCGACGCCCAGCGAGGGGTCGAAGTGGCGTACGGCGTGGTGCAGCCCGGCCGTGGCCTTGAACGGGATGTCGTGCTCGACGCAGAACCTGATGAACGCCCCGAGATGCTCCGCCGGCGGGAACGCGTCCGCCGTCAGCCCGCCGCAGCGCACCTTCAGCCCGATCCCGTCGGGCACGTCGAGGCCCAGCCTCCCCGGCGCCAGCTCCACGAAGAGCCGCACGCCCGCCGCCAGCCCGAGCTCGCGGGCCAGCACGTCGATCGTCATGTCAGGCGGCAGCGCGGCCTCGACGAAGTCGACGGGCAGGTCGTCGAAGCCGGGCACCTCCTCCTGGTCCAGGATGAGCCCGATGCGCCGCGGCAGGTAGTCCATGTCGCGCAGCCGGTGCAGTCGGCTGGCCGGGCAGAGGAAGCGGTGGGTGAGCACGGAGCTGCCGTGCTCCAGATCGCGCCGGTTGCGGGCCAGCGCCTCGTCCATGTGCAGGGACGTCGGCGGGAACAGCCCCGCGTCGTCCACCAGTGCCGTGTAGACGTTCATCGTGACCACGTCCACGCATAGCCGGGATCCTCGCAGGACAGCGCGCCCTGGCCCAGGTCGAGCGGGCGGAACGTGTCCACCATGACGGCCTTCTCGCTCGTCGTCGTGACGCCGCGGGAGACCGCGTCGATCACCGCCTCGACCGCCCCGGGCTGCGGCCCGTGCGTGAAGCCCGCGGGGTGCAGCGAGATCGAGCCGACGTCGATGCCCGAGCCCTTGCGCGCGGAGTAGTCGCCGCCCACGTAGAACATGAACTCGTCGGAGTCCACGTTGTGGTGGTTGTACGGGATCGGCACGGACTCGGGGTGGAAGTCGAGCGGCCGCGGGCAGAACGAGCAGACCACGAACCCCGGCCCCTCGAACGTCTGGTGGACGGGCGGCGGCGCGTGCGTCTTCTTCACGATCGGCTCGAAGTCGTCGATGTTGAACGCGAACGGGTAGAGGTAGCCGTCCCAGCCCACCACGTCGAACGGGTGGTTGCGGTAGACCAGCCGGCTCAGCCCGCCGCGCGTGCGGACCAGCACCGGCACCTCCTCGCCCTCGACGAGGAGCGGCTCGGCCGGGGCGCGCAGGTCGCGCTCGCAGTAGGGCGCGTGCTCCAGCAGCTGCCCGTACTGCGACAGGTAGCGCTTGGGCGGCCTGATGTGCCCGCCCGCCTCGATGGCCAGCACGTTGACCTGGCCGTCCGGCACCCAGCGGTGGATCGTGCCGGTCGGGATGACGATGTAGTCGCCCTCGCCCGCCTCGATCACGCCGTACGTGGACTCGAACCTGACGCGGCCCCGCTGCACGTAGACGCACTCGTCGCCCATCGAGTTGCGGTAGAGCTCGCTGGCCTGGTCGCTGGTGGCGTACGACAACCGGACGTCGCCGTTGCCCGCCAGCAGCATGCGTCCCGTGACCAGGTCACCCGCGCTGGACAGCTCCTGCGTGCGGAAATGGCGCGGCGAGAGCGGCAGGTTGGGCTCCAGCCGCGTCTCCGCCGTGGGCGTGACGGCCTCCGCCTTGACGATCGCGGTCGGCAGGTAACGGTGGTACAGCAGGGATGAGTCGGACGAGAAGCCCTCCTCGCCCATCAGCTCCTCCGCGTAGAGACCGCCGTCCGGCCGCCTGAACTGCACGTGTCGCTTGCGCGGCACCTCCCCAACGACGCGGTAGTACGGCATCCCTGCCTCCGTAGTGATGTCCGTTAATCGGACGGAAGTGTCCTTTATCTGTAACAACCGTCCGCCATCGGCCTGGAGATGTCAACCCAGCGCGGCGGCCAGCTCGGCGGCGGCAGCGACCACCCGAGATCCCGTGGACTTCTCCAGCGGCCCGAACGTCACCACCCCCACCGAAGCCTCCAACCAGGACAACCCGGTGACGGGCGCGGCGACGCCCCGCGCCCCTTCCTGCAACTGCCCCTCCGTCGTGAAGTAGTCGTCACGCCCCTCGCGCAGCGCCAGGATCGCCTGCCCGGCCGCCCCTTTCGCCAGCGGATGGCGAGAGCCCTCGCGGTAGGCCACGTGCATGTCGGTCCAGGACGGCTCGACGACCGCCACGGCCAGCCCGTCGTCGCCCTCCGCCACGGTCAGGTGCGCGGTCGCGCCCACGTCCTCGGCCAGCCGCCGCAGCGTCGGCACGGCCGCCGCCCGCAGCAGCGGCTGCACGGCCTGCGCCAGCACCAGCACCCCGAACCCCAGGTGCACCCGCCCTTCGGCGTCCCTGCGGACGAACCCCTCGCTCATCAGCGTCGTCAGCAGCCGGTACACCACGGGACGGCTCAGCGACAGCTCGGCGCTGAGCTCGGTCGGCGTGCGGCCGCCCTTGCCGTCGGCGAGCAGTCTGAGCAGGCGGAGCCCGCGCTCCAGGGTCTGAGCGGATTCAGCGGCCATAGGACCGATTATCCAGTGACTCTGCGCACTGAAATGGGTACGTGTCCGAGTCGGGGGGATGACGATGCTGCGGCAATGGTGGGTGCTCGTGCTCGGTGTGCTCGCCGTGTGCGCTCTGTACACCACCGTGCCCAGGCTGGCCATGACCTTCATGGCCCGGCAGATCCCGCTCGATCCGCCCGCCGACAGCCTGGTGGAGAGCACATTCGACTTCACCCAGGGCATCGAGGTGCGCCAGCAGCTGCTGCCCACCACGAAGGGCGTCACGTTCCGCCCCGCCTACCTCGCCGTCGGGATCAGGGTCGACCAGAGCGGCAGGCTGTACGGCATGCCGCAGCGCTCCGGCACGTACGTCACCCCTGTCGAGCTCTGCGCCGGCCAGTCGTGCCAGGGGCGGCCGCTCACCCTCATCGTGCACGGCAATGTGCCCTGGGAGCCGCGGGAGCTCACCTTCCCGGGCCGGGTCGGCTCCCCGCTGGACAGCGAGATCGGCGTCAACGGCGGCCCGCCGGGCGTGGTGCCCACGTTCACCGTGACCGATCACGAGAGGCTGCCCGCCGGCGTGACCGTCGGCCCCGACGGTCACGTGGGCGGCGTGCCCGTGGTGGCCGGCATCTCGGAGGTGCCCGTACGGATCTGCGTGGCGGGCAACTGCGCGGGCGTCGTGGTCCGGCTCATAGTCGTCTGACCGGCGTGGACGGCCCCTGGTAGGGCCCGCCTTACCGCAAGTCGGGGGAGTGCGGGCATGATCCGGCCCGGGTGCGCGGCGGACACTTCAGGTACGCATCGCTCACCTATGGAGGTCCGCCATGAGCACCGTCATGAAATCACGCATGGAGCCACGCAGCGCCGACCCGCCGCCCGTCGTGCAGACCGCCGCCATGCTCTGGCTGACCGCCGTGGCGTTCGGCGCGTTCGAGACCGTCCTGATGGTCGCCCAGCTGCTGTACGAGGGCACCGCCACGGTCGCCGGACTGCTGCCCCAGGCCGGGATCCGGCTGGCGGTGTTCGGCGCGGCCGTCTTCCTCGCGCTGCGGCTCAGGCGCGGCGAGAACTGGGCGCGCCTGACCCTCGCCGTGACGCTGGGGATCTTCGGCACGCTCTCGCTCGTCATCGGCCCCGTCCAGTGGCTGCTGGCCGGCGGCTCGATCGGCGCGGCCGTCGCCGGGGCGGACGCGATGCAGCTGATCTTCGCGGGCAGCAGGATCATGCACGTGGTGGCCGTGCTGGGGGCGGTGACGCTGATGTTCCAGCCCAGGGCCAACGCCTACTTCAAGAGACCGGCTCGCCCGCCGGCGCCTTGAGATTGCGCACCCCGGGGGAGAACAGGGCGGCGAGCGTGGACAGCACGATGATGACCGCGCATCCGAGCAGCGACTCCTCCGTGCCGAACCACTCGGCCGCCCGCCCCGCGAGCAGCAGCCCGATCGGGCCGAACATCAGCGACCCGAGCATGTCGTACGAGCTGACCCGCGACAGCGACTCACCCGGGATCTCGCGCTGCATCGTCGTCTGCCACAGCACGCCGAACACGTCGAAGCACACCCCCAGCACGAACGCCCCGATCACGATCGCCCAGAGCGGTGCGTCCACCCCGAGCAGCACGTACGGCAGCGCGGGCGGCAGGCAGAGCAGCACGGCCACCAGAATGGGGCGGCGCGGCCGCAACCGCATCGCGGTCACCACCCCCACGAGCGTCCCGACGGCCTCGCCCGCCAGGAACGCCGACCAGGCCGCCGGGCCGCCCAGGGTCTCCTTCGCCAGCAGCGGGCCGAGCACCCCGTGACCGGCCTGGATGGCCATGACCATCAGCGAGAACTGCGCGACCACCACCCAGATCCACTGCCGCGAGGCGAACTCCCGCCAGCCGTCCCGCAGATCGGCCAGCACCGAGTGCCGCTGCCTCGGCTCCGGGGCCGCGTCCGGCCTCATCCGCATCATGGCGATCAGCAGGCCGGCCGCCGTGAACATCGCGCCGCTCACGATCAGCGCCCAGCCCCCGCCGAGGAGCACCACCGCGCCGCCGCCCAGCACCGCGCCCAGCACCCGGGCGGCGTTTCCCCCCAGGCCGATCAGCGCGTTGCCGGCCTGCAGCCGGTCGGCGGGCACGACCTCGGGGATGATCCCGGCGAAGGCGGGGAACGCGATCGCCGTCGCCACCCCGCTGAACGCCGCCGCCGCACAGAGCGCGGGCAGCGGGGTCCAGCCGGTGAGCAGCATCGCCGCCAGCGCGAGGTACCCGGTCGCCATCAGGAAGTCGCCGGCCATCAGCACCCAGGTCCGCGGCAGCCGGTCCGCGAGCACGCCGCCGAAAAGGGTCAGCGCGATCATGGGCACCGACTCGGCGGTGAGCACCGCGGACAGGGTGGAGGCGGTGGCGCCGGGCAGGCCGAGCACGCCGAACGCCAGGGCCACCGGTGCGAACGCGCTGCCCAGGACCGCGATGGTCCGCGCCGTCACCAGCAACGCGAAGCGGCGGTCCCGCAGCAGCCCGAGATCGCGGAGATAGCTCTGCACCGGCGTGAACCCCCCTGGGAAATGGCCAAACCCCGCTATTTTGCCGCTCCTCATCGCCCTTGTCGTGTGAATATTCCTCCGGTAACAAGACCGGACGCGGAATGTGTCCGCCTTTGGCAAGACTCCGGTCGCCTTTCTCCCGTAATTTGCTAGGGCCCGGCTGTCGGCGAGGGGACTCCATGGGTCGGCTGGTCTATCGCGGTAGGTGGACGCTTCTGGCATCAGCCCTGGTGGCGGCCCTGCTCGTCGCGCCGCTGGCCATGGCGGGGCGGGTGACGGGCGGCGGCTTCGAGGATTCGCGCACCGGCTCCGCGACCGCCGCTCGCTGGAGCGAGCAGTGGTACGGCGGCGGCCAGAGCCCCGACGTGGTCGTCCTCTACCGGCACCCGGCGGTCAAGGTGCGCGACCCGCGGTACGAGAAGGCGGTGCACGACTCGCTGCGCCGGCTGCCGGACGCCTATGTGCGGCGGACGGCCACGTACTGGACGACGGGGTCGAAGGAGATGGTGTCCGGGGACGGGCACTCGACGTACGCGCTGATCACGCTGAAGGGCGCCAAGAGGGAGAGCTACGCGGCGATCGCGGGGCGGCTCAGGAGCGCCAGGAACCTGTTCGTCAAGGTCGGCGGGGCGGTGCCGACGCAGGCGGAGCTGGACGCGCAGGCGGCCGCCGACCTGGCCCGCGCCGCGGCCGTCGGGGCGCCGGTGCTGCTGGTGCTGCTCGTGGCGGTGTTCGGGAGCCTGGTGGCGGCGCTCCTGCCGCTGGTCGTGGGGGCGCTCGCGGTGCTCTGCGCGCTGGCGCTGCTCCCCGAGGTGTCCGTCTACTCCTGGTACGCCGTCGTGCTGCTCGGGCTCGGGCTGGCCGCCGGCCATTCGCTGCTCATGCTCAGGACGTTCAGGCAGGAGATCGGGGCCGGGGCGTCGAACGAGGAGGCGGTGGCGCGGATGACGGCCTCGGCCGGGCGGGCCGTCGCCGTCTCCGGGGCGACGGTGGCCGCGTCGCTGGTGGCGCTGCTGCTGTTCCCGCAGCCGTTCCTGCGCTCGATCGGGCTGGGGGCGGCGGCGGTGGCGCTGGTCGCGGCCGTGGCCGCGCTCACCGTGCTCCCTGCCCTGCTGGGGATACTCGGCTCCCGCGTGGACGCGCTGAGGCTGATCCCCGACTTCGGGTCCGTACGGCGGGACGGCGGGCTCTGGCACGCCGTCGCGGCCGGCGTGGTGCGCCGGCCGGTCGCGTACCTGGTGGCGGTGACGGTCGTGCTGGTGTCGCTGTCGACGCCGCTCTCGCACCTCCGGTTCGGGAACGCCGACCACAGGGCGCTCCCCGCCGCCTCCGAGAGCCGTCTGGTGACCGAGGCCCTCGACCGCGACTTCCCCAGGAACGCGCTCTCGCCGATCGACGTGCACGTCCTGGCCGACGGCGCCCTCTACGCCCGGCCCTTCATGGAGCAGGTGGAGCGGCTGCCGCACGTCACGGGTGTCGACGTGGCGGGGGAGTCGCGGAAGAACGGCGACGTGCGGCTCGCCGTACGGCATGATCTCGACCCCATGTCGGCGGAGGCCGAGGCGCTGGTCACGGCGATCAGGGCCCTGCCTCCCGGGCCGGACGTCAGGCAGGTCGTGGTCGGCGGGCCCACCGCCGCGCGGCTCGACCTCCTCGACAGCCTCTCCGCCACCCTGCCGTGGCTGGCGCTGGTGGTCTGCTCGGTGATGTCGGTGCTGCTCTGCGCGGGCCTGGGGTCGCTGGTGCTGCCCGTTCGCGCGCTGACGGCCATGGTGCTCTCCGTGGGGGCCTCGGCCGGGGTGCTCGCGTGGGCGTTCCAGGAGGGGTGGCTGGGCTTCGCCGGGCCTGTCGACGTCTCCGTGGCGCTGCTGATCGTGGTCGTGCTCTTCGGGCTGTCCGTGAGCTACGAGGTGTACTTCGTGGCCCGGGCGCGTTCCGCGTGGGTGCTCACCGGCGAGCACGCGCGGGCCGTGGCGGCGGGGGCGCGGGAGGCGGGCGGGGTGATCACAGGCGCGGCGCTCCTGCCGATGGCCGTCGCCGGGGCGTTCGCGACGGCGGGGATCACGGTGGTGCGGCTGCTCGGGGTGGGGCTGTGCGTGGCGATCGCGGTGGACGCGGTGCTGGTGCGGCTGCTGCTGGGGCCGGCCTCCCTGCGGTTGCTGGGCTCCGCGAGCTGGTGGCCGCTGCGCCCCCGCGAGCGCGCCGAGCCGCGCGAGGAGCCGCCACCGCTTCCGCCGCCGCCCGTGGACCGGCGTCCGATCACGTCGGGCGGCTCCGATAGGCGCCCGATGCTGACCATCAAGGGAAGACCGGCCCTCTTCGGCGCGGACACCGATCCCGTGCCGGTGCCCGCGGAGCCGACGGAGCCCGACCGGCCCGCGTGGGAAAAGGTGGCGGAGGGGCGTACCAGGGCCGTGCGCGCCAATACCGACGGATCCGGCTGGAAATGGGTCGAGGTGGACGAATGAGACTGACGTGAAGTCATGGATTTTATTGAACGTTATTGATCGTCCAGATAGTGTGCGATATGCCCACGATCATCCCCTGGAAGTTAAGGTGCCATGCGACGGCGGTTACGGCAGCTCTTCGTCATCGGACTCGCTCTCTCACTCCTAGGCATCGGCGTTCCGGCGTGGTCGGAGGGCGACGACAGGAGCTGTAACGACCTGATGTCCGCCGACACCCCGGCGTACGTGATGTGCCGGTGGCTGGCCACCCCCGAGGAGGCCGCGGACATCGCGCGGTTCTGGCTCGAGAACGACGGCCAGCACATGCAGGAAGCCGGCCCCGCGAACCCCATCACGGTGGACTGCACCGAAGAGGGCAACGAGTGCCCGACCGACTCCGAGGGCGACGGCGAGATGCACGACGTCGACTCCCCGGACGTCCCGGGCGCCGAGGACGGCGGCACCCCGGACTGCTCGAACGGCACCGAGTGCGGCTACGTCGACCCCACCGGCGTCACGGCCGCCGAGAAGGCCTCCGCCCAGGAGAGCCCGGCGGGCAAGGCCGCGCAGGCCGTCGTACAGACGAAGATGCGCCTCTGGATCGAGACCGAGCTCGCCGACGACTACAAGGCGGGCAAGCTGGCCGAGGCCGTCAAGAGGGTCGCCGCCCTGGTCGCCGCGCAGCCGGGCGTCGTCGGTGTCCGGTTCACCTCGCAGCTCGGCTTCAACCAGACGTTCGCCACGGCGGACGAGCTGGACAAGTTCGTCGCCGAGACCACGGCCGCGCTGCGTACCGCGGTGCCGGGCAAGAAGCTGGCCGCGCACACGGTGGTCCCGGTGTTCGGCTGCGGCGCCAACGACGCCTGCAAGGCCGAGATGACCAAGAAGTACCCGCTGCTCGACCCCGACCGCATCGGCGCGTGGCTCGACAAGGGCCTGATCGACCAGCTCGCCCTCGACAACGGCCACCTGGCCACCGAGTACGCCACCTGGAAGATCGACGCCGTTGAGGCCCAGCGCAACCAGTCGATCCAGGTACGCGCCCGCGCCTGGGACGCCTACGCCCAGATCGCCGTCGAGGACGCCACCTTCGCCGCCGCGGGGAGCTCCCAGCTGAACGAGGAGCAGGCCACCAAGGCCATCACCGAACGCATCGCCTCCCCGCTGCAGGACGACGCCGCGGAGACGGTCACGCTCTGGACGCGCTGGCAGAACAACCAGGGCCAGGTCAACCGGGTGTACGGCGAGAAGTGGGCCGCCAACGCCACCTGGGAGCAGCTCAAGAAGCTCGACTCGGTCCGCCCCCGGCTGGCCACCATCTACGACCCGGCCAACCCCGAGGTGGACGTGGCCACGGACCTGAAGAACCTCTCGGAGGTCTTCGGCCAGGTCTACCTGCACGCCGCCTGACCGATCCACGACGGCCCGGGCACCGCGTCTCTCGCACGCCGGTACCCGGGCCTCGTCGCGTCATCCGGACACGGGCAGCCGCCAGGCGGCCGGCTCAGAGGAGGGTCCCGCCCGTGACATCGAACTTGGCCAGGGCCGCGTCCAGCCGGGCCAGCGTGTCGGGGTGGAGAGTGAGGTCGGCCGCCGCCAGGTTCTCCTCGATGTGTGCGGGGGTGCGGCTGCCGGGGATGGGCACCACGTGCTCGTCCTGGTGCAGCAGCCAGGCCAGGGCGAGCTGGGCCGGTGTGAGGCCCAGTTGCGTGGCCAGGGCCCGGATCGGGGCGTAGCGGTCGTTGTTGCTCGCCAGATTCTCGGTGGAGAAGCGGGGCGCGTTGTGGCGGAAGTCGCCCTCCCCGAGCGTGCGGACGGTGCCGGTCAGGAAGCCGTTGCCGAGCGGGCTCCACGCCACGATCCCCACGCCCAACTCCCTCGCGGCCGCCAGCAGCTCGGCATCGACGGGGCGCCACATCGACCACTCGTTCTGCACGGCCGTCACCGGATGCACCGCGTGCGCGGCCCTCAGCTGGGTGGCCGTCACGTTGGACAGGCCGATGTGCTTGACCAGGCCGTCCCGTACGAGATCCGCCATGGCGCCCGCCATGTCCTCGATCGGGACACCGGGGTCCGGGTAGTGCGCGTAGTAGAGGTCGATCACGTCCGTGCCCAGATTGCGCAGGCTGCGTTCGGCGTAGCCGCGGATCAGGCGGGGGTCGGCGTTCACCCGCAGCTCGTTGAACGCGTACCCGACCGGCTGGGACCGGCTCTGCTCACCCTCGGGGATCGCAAGCCCGAACTTCGTGGCGACCACCACCTCGTCCCTGCGGCCCTTGATCGCGCGGCCCACGAGGCGCTCGTTGTGGCCGTCCACGCCGTACGCGTCGCTGGTGTCCACGTGGGTGGCGCCGCCGTCCAGCGCGGCCTTGAGCGCCACCTCGGCGCGGGCGTCGTCGATCTCGCCGTAGACGCCCGGCGAGAGCACCATGGCGCCGAAGCCGATGGCGGAAACCTGCAGGCTGCCAAGCGTTCGTGTCTTCATGCCCTCGATCCTGCTGCGCGGAGGCCCGGGACGTCCAAGACCCTTTGCTATAACCACTGGTTATGGATGTGCACGTGCGAGAGCTGCGGTATTTCGTGGCGGTGGCCGAGGAGCTGAACGTCACGCGGGCCGCCGAGCGGCTGTTCGTCTCCCAGCCGGCGCTGTCCAAGCAGCTCAGGGTGCTGGAGCGGCAGCTCGGGTTCCGGCTGTTCGAGCGGGTGCACAGCGGCGTGGTGCTCACCCGGCAGGGCGAGGTGCTCCTGCCGGTGGCCCGGGATCTGATCGAACGGTGGACGGCCGGCGTCGAGGCCGCGCGGGCGGCGGCCCCCGCCGGCACGCTGGTGATCGGGATACAGACGGCCGTGGGCAGGGGGCTGCAGCAGGAGGCGCTGCGGCGGTTCCGTGCGGCGATGCCGGGGTGGGAGGTGTCGCTCAGGCTCGTGGGCTGGGACGACCCCAGCGGTGGGCTCGCCGACGGGTCCTCCGACGTGGCGTTCATCTGGCTGCCGGTGCCGCCGGGGCTGCAAACGTACGTGCTGGCCACCGAGAGCCGAGGGCTGGCCATGCCGGACGACCACCCGCTGGCGGAACTGCCGGAGATCCCGTTCGCGGCGCTGCGCGAGGAGCCGTTCATCGCCCTGCCGCCGGCCGCCGGGCCGCTGCGGGACTTCTGGCTCGGACGGGACGCCCGCGACGACGAGCCGGTGGTCGGGGTCACCGCCAACACGCCGGAGGAGGTGTTCGAGGCGGTGATCAGCGGGCTCGGGGTGGTGCTGGTGGCCGAGGGGAACGCCGCGCTCTACAACAGGCCCGGCATGGTCTACCGTCCCGTTACAGGGCTGCCTCCCGGGGAGCTCGCCATCGCCTGGCGCGAAGGGGATGGAAGCCCGCAAGTAGCGGCATTCGTTGACGCGCTCCGACAAGTCGTCGCTAAGGTCTGACGGGACATCTGATCCCGTGGAAGGGCGAGACATGAGCGATCACGACATCACCTTCGACCTCATCGACGCCGACAACGACGGCCGCATCTCCGCCGTCGAGCTCGTACGGCTGATGGAGGTGCTCGGCCAGCCGGTCAGCCTCGAGGCCGCGCAGGAAGGCGTGCGGAAGCTCGACAAGGACGGCGACGGCCTGATCGACAAGCAGGAGTTCGCCGACTTCCTCCAGAAGTGACAGAAACAAGCTCTTGCTACCCAACCTCCTGTTGCCTGGGTCACAATGGCGGCGGGAGGGACGATGGTCATCACGAGTGATATCCCCGTGCAAGCCCTCAGAGCGGGGGTCGGCACGGTCACAGAAGAGGTGATCGAGGAGATCCAGGCCCGGATCCCCGAGTACGCCCGGCCATCGGACGGTCTTTACCTCAAGGTCATCAGGATGGCGGTCGAGCAGGCCATCGAGGGCTTCCTCAACCGCATCGAGCACCCGGGAGCCCCCTGGGACCCGGAGCCGTTCCGCCTGATCGGCAGGGGCGAGGCCGCCGAGGGCCGCAACCTCGAGCCGCTCCAGACCGCGATGCGGCTCGGCGCCCGGGTCGGCTGGCGGCGGCTCACGGAGCTCGCGGAGCCGCTCGGGCTCTCCCCGCAGACCCTGTACGACCTGGGCGAGGCCATCTTCGTCTACCTCGACCAGCTCGCCGACGCGGCGGCCGAGGGCTTCGAGGAGGCCAGGGCGCGCGCCGCCGGCGAGATCGAGCGCCGCCGCGCCCGCCTGCTCGACCTGCTGCTCAGCCACCCGCCCGCCGGCGCGGAGGCCGTCGCCGAGCTGGCCAAGTCCGCCGGGTGGCGGCTGCCCAAGACCGTCGCGTGCGTGGCGCTCGACGACCGGCACGGCATGCCGGCGCCGGCTCCCGACGTGCTCCTGGGCCTCGACAGGCCGGTCCCGTGCCTGCTCGCGCCCGACCCGAACGGACCCGGCCGGGCCCGGCTGCTCGAGCACGCCCTGCGCGGGCGCAGGGCCGCGATCGGCCCCGCCGTGCCCCTGGCCGCCGCCGCGACCTCGCTGCGGTGGGCCGGCGAGGCGCTCGAGCTGTCACGGCGCGGCGTCCTGCCCCGGGGGACGCTGCGGTGCGAGGAGCACATGGCGACGCTGGTGGTGTTCAAGGACGAGGAGCTGGTCAACGCGCTGGCCGAGGTCCGGCTCGCGCCCCTGGCGCACCTGCGGCCGGCGCAGCAGGACCGGCTGGCGGAGACGTTGCTGGCCTGGCTGCGGTACGGGCGCGGCGCGGGCGAGGTGGCCGCCAGGCTGCACGTGCACCCGCAGACCGTGCGCTACCGGCTGCGGCAGCTCGAGGAGCTGTACGGGGAGCAACTCGCCGATCCGGACATCCGCTTCGAACTGGAGATAGCGCTCCGGGCCCGGCAGGCCGTCCAAGGGGCCTGACCTGCGGGCTCGGCGTTCCGGCGGTTCCTGGGGCCTGAGCGCGTTTGTTGGGGGTAGCGGTCGTCGCATGCGACTGACGTACACCTCCGACGTCTGGTACAAGAACGCCGTCGTCTACTGCCTCGATGTGGAGACGTTCAAAGACGGCAACGGCGACGGCGTGGGCGACTTCCGCGGTCTGACGCAGCAGATCGACTACCTCGCGGGGCTCGGCGTGACGTGCCTCTGGCTCATGCCGTTCTTCCCGACCCCCAACCGGGACGACGGGTACGACATCACCGACTTCTACAACATCGACCCGCGCCTGGGCACGCTGGGCGACTTCGTGGAGTTCATGCGTACCGCCAACGACCGGGGCCTGCGGGTGATCGCCGACCTCGTCGTCAACCACACCTCAGACCAGCACCCCTGGTTCGTCGAGTCGAGGTCGAGCAGGGACTCGCCCATGCGCGACTGGTACGTGTGGTCCGACACCCCCGAGCCGGACGACCCCTCGCAGATCGTCTTCCCCGACAAGGAGAAGAGCGTCTGGGAGTACGACAAGAAGTCGGGGCAGTACTACCTGCACAGCTTCTACCGGCACCAGCCGGACCTGAACGTCGGCAACCCCGAGGTCAGGGACGAGATCGCGCGCATCCTCGGCTTCTGGATGGAGCTCGGGCTCTCCGGGTTCAGGGTGGACGCGGTGCCGTTCCTCATCGAGAACGTCAACCCGCAGCTGGCCAACCCGCACGAGTTCCTGGCGGACCTGCGGGCGTTCATGACGCGGCGCAAGGGCGGGTCGATCCTGCTCGGCGAGGTCAACGTCCCGTACAAGGACCTGCCCGCGTACTTCGGCGAGGGCCTCGGCGACCAGCTCACCATGTGCTTCGACTTCATCGGCATGCAGAACGCCTGGCTGTCGATGGCCCGCAGCGACGCCACGCCGCTCGCCCGCGCCCTGCGCGAGCGCCCCAAGCCGCCGAAGGACTGCCAGTGGGCCATGTTCCTGCGCAACCACGACGAGCTCACCCTCGACAAGCTCACGGAGGAGGAGCGGCAGGAGATCTTCGATGCGTTCGGGCCGCGTAAGGACATGCAGATCTACGGCCGCGGCCTGCGCCGCCGCCTGCCGACCATGCTCGGCGGCGACCTGCGGCGCATCAAGATGGCCTACAGCCTGCTGTTCTCGCTGCCCGGCACACCCGTGATCTTCTACGGCGAGGAGATCGGCATGGGGGAGAACCTCGACGAGGAGGGCCGCATGGCGGTCCGCATCCCCATGCAGTGGTCGGCGGACGGCGGCTTCACCCAGGCCGAGCCGGTGCGCGAGATCCCGGAGGGCTCCTTCGCGCCCGACCGGGTCAACGTGGCCGACCAGAAGCGGGACGTGAACTCGCTGCTGCGCTGGTTTCAGCTGCTGATCGAGCGCTACCGCGAGTGCCCCGAGCTGGCGTGGGGCCAGCACACGGTGCTGGACACCGACCAGCCGTCGGTCCTCGCCCACCGCTGCGACGCCGACGGGGCCACGGTGGTGGTCACGCACAACCTGTGCGACACGGCCGTGGACGTGGACCTGACCCTGGAGGGGCTGGAGGGTCAGCTCCTGACGGACCTCCTGGTGGACGGCACGCTGGAGGTCTCGGCGGACGGCGCGGTACGGGTCCCGCTGGACCCCCACGGCTGCCGCTGGTTCCGCGCCTCACGCCCCGAGGTCGCCCCGGAGGACGCCTCGGTCAAGTCCCTGTGACCCCGATCGGGAGGCGGGCCAGGCGGACATGGCCAGTTCGGCGATGTGCAGGAGGGCGGCGTGGGAGGCGCCGTCGCGGGACTGGGTGGACATGCCCTGGATCACCGCCGCGTAGAACGTCGCCAGCCCGGCCGTGTCCGTGTCCGCCGGGAGCCGCCCGGCCGCCACGTCACCGTCGATCCGCTCCTTGAGCGCCGCCTTGGCCGCCTCCCTGAACTCCCGCAGCAGCCCCTGAACCTCGGCCGACTCGGGCCCGCAGTTCACCGCGGCCGTGATGATCAGGCATCCCGCCGGGTGCGAGTCGCTCGCGTACTCGGCGGCCGACTCCCGCAGCACGCGCTCGACGGCCGCGCGCCCCGTCGGCTCCTCCGCGAGCGCCCGTGACGTGAAGGCCCCGTACGTCTCCTGGTAGCGCCGCACCGCCTCCTCGAAGAGCCGGCGCTTGTCCCCGAAGGCCGCGTACAGGCTGGGCGGTCTGATCCCCATGGCGGCGGTCAGCTCGGCGACCGAGGTCGCCTCGTAGCCGTGCCGCCAGAACGTGAGCAGCGCCCGCTCCAGCGCCACCTCTCTGTCGAACGCCCGCTGTCTGGCCATGGCCACATTCTATAGCGATTGCTATGTTATTGTTCTGTAGCGATCGTTAAAGAAAGGATGCGAGGGATGAAAACAGCCCTAGTGACGGGAGCCGGCCGGGGGATCGGCCGTGCTATCGCGCTGCGCCTGGCCAGGGACGGCTTCCGGGTGGCCGTCAACTACGTCGCGGACGAGACGGCCGCCAAGGAGGTCGTGGGCCTGATCGAGCAGGACGGCGGCAGCGCGTTCGCCGTCCAGGCCGACCTGGGACGGCAGGAGGACGTGCGCCGGCTCGCGGAGCGGATGAGAGGTGCGACGGACGTCCTCGACGTGCTGGTCAACAACGCGGGCATCGGCAGGTCCAGCTCCATCGCGGAGGAGACGCCGGAGGCTTACGACCGGTTGTTCGCGGTCAACGTCAAAGGGCTGTTCTTCCTCACCCAGCAGCTGCTGCCGCTGATCCCCGACGGCGGCAGGATCGTCAACATCACCTCGGGCGTGGTCCGCATCGCCTTCCCGGAGAGCATCGCGTACTCGATGACCAAGGGCGCGGTGCAGGTGTTCACGCTGGCGCTGGCCAAGGAGCTGGGCCCGCGCGGCATCACGGTCAACAACGTCGCGCCCGGCATCATCGACACCGACGTCAACGCAGGCTGGCTGCGCGGCAACCCGGAGGCCGAGGCGTACGCGGCGAGCAGGCACGCGCTCAACCGGATCGGCCAGGTGGACGAGATCGCGAACGCGGTCGCGTTCGTCGCCTCGCCGGAGGCGAGCTTCATCACCGGCAGCACCATCGACGCCACCGGCGGAGGGAACCTCTGAGATGCCGACGATCACCCACAGCTCGGGCCAGGTCCACTACCGCCGGGCGGGCAGCGGCCCCGGCCTGGTCATGGTGCACGGCACCGGCGGCGACGCCGTCACCAACTACGCCCACCTCGTGCCCGGCCTCGCCGACATCCGCACCGTCATCACCCCCGACTACGCGGGCAGCGGCCGGACCGCGGACCCGGGCGGCGACCTCACCCTCGACCTGCTCGCCGGACAGGTCGCGGCCACCTTCGAGGGCCCGTCCGACCTCGTCGGCTTCTCGCTGGGCGCGGCCGTGGCCGTCGCGGTCGCGGCCGAGCATCCGGAGCTGGTCCGGCGCCTGGTGCTGATCGCCGGCTGGACGCACGCGGAGGACTCCCGGCTCAACCTCGGCCTGCGGACCTGGGCCAGGCTGGCGGCCACCGACCCGGAGAGCTTCGCCGCGTACGGGCCGCTGATGGCGTTCAGCCCCGGGTACGTGAGCGCGGCCGGCGCCGAGGCCCTCATGGCCGGCGAGCCCCCGCACGGGACGCTCCGGCAGATCGAGCTGGATCTCCGCCTCGACATCAGGGACCTGCTGCCGAAGGTCACCGCTCCCACGCTGGTCATCGGCAACACCCAGGACTACCTGGTCCCGGTGGAGCACGCCCGCGCGCTGCACGCGGCGCTGCCCGGCAGCGCGTACGCCGAGCTGGACAGCGGCCATGTCGTCCTGCACGAGCGGCCGGCCGAGGTCACGAAGCTGATCCGGGAGTTCGTCACCCGCGTGACCAACGAGTGATTCGTCCTGATTACTCTGCCATCTCATGCAGACCAAGAAGCTCGCCCTCACCGGGGCCGTCGCGCTGTGCGCGCTGGCCCTGGTGGCGCCCCCCGCGCAAGCCGGTGCCGCCTCGGTCACCGTCACGGTCATGGGCACGTCCGACATCCACAGCAACGGGCTCAACTGGGACTACTACAAGGACACGGCCTACGCCGACAGCGCGGGCAACAGCGTCGGGCTGGCCAAGGTGTCCTCCCTGGTCAACCGGATCCGGGCCGAGCGCGGGGCGGACCACACGCTGCTGTTCGACTCGGGTGACACCATCCAGGGCACCCCGCTGGCGTACTACTACGCCAAGGTCGAGCCGATCACGCAGACCGGCCAGATCCACCCCATGGCCAAGGCCATGAACGCCATCGGGTACGACGCGGTGACGCTGGGGAACCACGAGTTCAACTACGGTCTGCCGCTGCTGGCCACCTGGATCAAGCAGATGAGGGCGCCGGTGCTCGGCGCGAACGCGGTCTACGACAAGAGCGGGCTGCCCGCGTACCGGCCGTTCGTGATCAAGACCATGAAGGTCGACGGCGAGAAGCCGATCAAGGTCGGCGTGCTCGGGCTGACCAACCCCGGCGTGGCCATCTGGGACAAGGCGAACGTCGAGGGCAGGCTCCGCTTCACCGACCTGGTCGAGTCGGCGAAGAAGTGGGTGCCGGTCATCCGCGGGCTCGGCGCGGACGTGGTCGTGGTGACCGCGCACGCGGGCGACAACGGCATGTCCTCCTACGGCGGCGACCTGCCGGTCGAGAACGCCTCCGCGATGGTGGCCGAGCAGGTGCCGGGCATCGACGCGGTGCTGTTCGGCCACGCGCACAACGACGTGCCCCAGCGGTTCGTCACGAACAAGGTGACGGGGCGGCAGGTGCTGCTGACCGAGCCCGGCAAGTGGGGCCAGCGCCTGTCGAGGCTGGACTTCCAGCTCGCCAAGGAGCACGGCAGGTGGGTGGTCACCGGCAAGTCCGCCACCACGATCAACACGAACACGGTCGCCGAGGACCCCAGGATCGTCCAGCTGCTCAAGCCCCAGCACGACGCGACCGTCGGTTACGTGAACAAGGTCGTGGCCAAGTCGTCGCAGGAGCTGTCGGCCGCCGAGTCGCCGTACAAGGACACGGCGATCCTCGACTACATCCAGCACGTGCAGGTGGAGACGGTCAAGCAGGCGCTGCCGGGCAACACGCTGCCGGTGCTGTCGATCGCCGCGCCGTTCAGCCGCACCGCCGTCTTCCCCGCCGGTGACATCCGGGTCAGGGACGTGGCCGGCCTGTACGTCTACGACAACACGCTGCTGGCGATCAAGCTGACCGGCGCGCAGATCAAGGACTATCTGGAGTACTCCGCCAAGTACTTCAACCAGCTCGCCCCCGGTGCCCCGGTGGACGTGACCAAGCTGACGAACGCCGGCAACACCCCCGACTACAACTACGACCAGCTCTCCGGGGTGTCGTACGACATCGACATCTCCAAGCCGGTCGGGCAGCGGATCGCCAACCTCGCCTATGACGGCGCCCCGGTCCCGGCCGACAAGGAGTTCGTGGTCGCGATCAACAACTACCGGCAGTCGGGCGGCGGCGGCTTCCCGCACGTCACGAACGCCCCGGTGCTCTACAACGCGCAGGTGGAGATCCGCCAGGCGCTGATCGACTACGCCACCGCCAAGGCCACCGTCGACCCGGGCGACTTCGCCGTCCAGAACTGGAAGCTGACCAGGGACGGCGTGCCGGTCTTCTGAGGCGTGCGGGCACCGGGTCAGAGGTAGGAAGGTCCCGTGACCCGGTGCCTGAACGTCCACCACACCCAGCCCTGCGCGGCCACCAGCAGCGGGATCAGGGTCAGGATGACCGGCACCAGCAGGGCGCCCGACGTGCCGGGGTGCAGCGGCAGCCGGAGGCCCGCCAGCACCCCCACGGCCACCAGCGCGCCGGCCGTCAGCGCGTAGGTGCGGGCCTCGCCCGCCCCGCCCGACAGCACGGCCGCCCGCTCCCGCATGGTCCCGCGCAGCCGCAGCGCCGCGAAGGCCAGCCCGTGCGTGGCGAACAGGGCGGCCACCACCAGGGCGGGCAGCGCGGCGATCGGGCCGCGGATGCCGAGCAGCACGTGGCTGAGGAGCAGACCCCAGCTCAGAGCCAGCCCCCAGCTCCCGGCCACGATCGCGCCGTCCCAGAACGCCTGCCACCGCGGCCCCGGCACCCGTCCACGCAGCCACAGGCCCATGTCGCGGACGATCCACGACAGGATCAACGTCACCACCAGGGAGTAGTTGCCACTCAGCAGCGTGCCCTCCAGCTCGGGGAAGAGCCCCGCGAGCACGCCTGCCGTGGCCACCAGCCAGACCTCGTTGCCCAGGAAGAAGGGTGCGATGGCGGCGATCACCTCCCGCCGCTCGCCGGCCGACCTGCCCAGGTACGGCAGCGCCATGCCGACCCCGATGTCGGCCCCGGCCAGCACGAGGTAGCCGAGCGTGAAGAAGGCCAGAATGAAGATCTCCATGACGGGCTCCTCAGAAGCTCAGAGCGGGGACAGCGGGAGCGGTGGCGCCCAGCGCCGCGGCGGCGGGCCCGCGGCGGGCGTGCCTGGCCAGGAGCCAGTAGTTGATCGCGATCAGCACGGCGAACACCGTGGCGAAGGCGGTGAGGGAGAAGCGCATCTGGGCCGCGGACACCGGTGACATCGCGTCGGCCGTCTTCAGCAGCCCGTACACGGCCCACGGCTGGCGGCCCAGCTCGCGGAAGATCCAGCCGGACAGCATGGTCACGAACGGGACCGGGATCATCAGGGTCAGCAGCCAGTGCCACAGCCGGAACCCGCGCACGACCGGGCGGAAGAGCACGAGCAGCCCGCTGAGCGAGGCGACCACCGTCATCACCAGCCAGAGCATCATCATCGTGATGCCCGCGCCGTGCACGGGGCCCACCGGCGGCATGTAGTCGCCGGGGCCGTGGGCGGCCGCCATCTGCGCCTGGAGCTCGGCGATCTCGGCGGGCGAGCCCGACCACGCCGCCGCCTTGGTCGGCTGCAGGGTCTGGAACCCGAGCCCGCCGAACGTCACGGTGACGAACAGCGCGGGCACCGCCACCCCGATCCCGATCCGCAGCGACTTGCGGAAGAAGTCCTGCTCGGCGGTGCGCTTACGGAGGTGGTACGCGCTCACCCCGGCCAGGAAGAACCCGCCGGTGATCATCGCGCCGCCCATGATGTGGCCGAACGCGATCAGCGCCGCCGGGTTGGCCACCATCGCCCCGAAGTCCACCAGCCGCAGCACGCCGCCGTCCACCACGTGACCGGCCGGGTGCTGCAGGAAGCCGTTCGCGACCATGATCCAGAACGCCGACGCGTACGCGGTCAGCGTCACGACCCAGATCAGCGCGAGGTGCGCCCACCGGTTCAGCCGGTCCCAGCCGAAGATCCACAGCCCCAGGAACGTGGACTCGACGAAGAACGCCACCAGCGTCTCGATGGCCAGCGCCGACCCGAAGACGTTCCCGGCGTACTCCGTGAGCCCGCTCCACGACAGCCCGAGCTGGAACTCCATCACCAGCCCGGTGACGATGCCCATCGCGTAGTTGATGATGTAGAGCTGGCCCCAGAAGCGCGTCATCCTCAGGTGCACGGGGTCGCGGCTGAAGGTCGCCCTGGTCTGGATGGCGGCGACCAGCGTAGCCAGGCCGAGCGTCAGCGCCACGAAGAGGAAGTGCGCTCCCGCCGTGAGCGCGAACTGCAGGCGGGCCAGATCCACGGTGTCCATGGTCAGAGGTTCCCGGTACGGCTACGCCTACCGCGTCATGCCCGGGCGGCAACCTGCCGTACATCTCCGGTCGCACGAAGATCGCCCGGCGTACGACTCAGGGCGTAACCCAGCCCGGGACGATCATGCCGGCCTCGTACGCGATGATCACGAGCTGCGCCCTGTCGCGGACCGACAGCTTGGTCATGATGCGGCTGACGTGCGTCTTCGCCGTCGCGGGGCTGAGCACGAGCCGGGCCGCGATCTCGTCGTTCGACAGGCCGCCGGCCACCAGCGCCATGACCTCGCGCTCGCGCTCGGTGAGCGCGTTCAGCTCCGGGCCGGGCTCGGGGCGCTTGACCCGGCCCGCGAACTCGGCGATCAGCCGCCGCGTGATCGACGGCGCGATCAGCGCGTCACCCCTGGCCACGACCCTGACCGCGTGGATCAGCTCGGCCGGCTCGGTGTCCTTCACCAGGAAGCCGCTCGCGCCGGCCTGCAGCGCGGCGTACACGTAGTCGTCCAGGTCGAACGTGGTCAGGATGATCACCTTGACGCCCTCGAGCCGGACGTCGGCGGTGATCCGGCGGGTGGCCTCCAGGCCGTCGAGCTCGGGCATCCGGATGTCCATGAGCACCACGTCGGGCCGGTGCTCGCGCGCCGCGGCCACGGCCGCCGCGCCGTTGGCGGCCTCGGCGACGACCTCGAAGTCGTCCTCGTCGCTGAGTATGGACCGGAACCCGGCCCGTACCAGGGTCTGGTCGTCGGCGAGCAGTACGCGGATCATCCGGCCCCATTCGATGGCTGGTCCAGTGGCAGGTGGGCGACGACGCGGAAGCCGCCCTCGGCGCGGGGGCCGGCCTCCAGGGTGCCGCCGAGCGCGGTGGCGCGCTCGCGCATGCCCTGCAGGCCGAAGCCGCTGCCTTCGTCGTACGTGGCACCCGGCCCGTCATCCTCCACGCAGATCATGATATTTCCGGAAGCGTTGTTGATCGTGAGCGTGGCCTGGGTCGTGCCGGAATGGCGGGAGACGTTCGTCAGCGACTCGCTGATGATCCGGACGGCGGCCAGGTCCACCTCCGCCGGCACGGCGTCGAGCGGCCCGGACAGCTCCGTACGCACCTCCAGCCCCGACGCCGCGACCAGCGCGTCGACCCGCGCCAGGCTGTCGGCCGGCCTGGTCGGGGCGTCCTCGTCCACCTGGCGCAGCACGCCCAGGGTGGTACGCAGCTCGCGCAGCGTCTCCTTGCTGGTGTCCTTGATCGTCCGGAGCGCCGTCTCGGCGTCCTCCGGCCGCTTTCTCATGCCGTGCAGCGCCGCCGCGGCCTGCACGTTCATCATGGAGATGTTGTGCCCGAGCACGTCGTGCAGCTCGCGCGCGATCCGCAGCCGCTCCTCGCTCGCCCGCCGCCTGGCCTCCTCTTCCTTGCTGTGCTCGGCCTCGAGCGCACGCTGCTCGACCGCCCGCAGGTAGGCGCGGCGGTTGCGGGTGACGCCGCCGAACGCGATGGCGGCGACCTCCCAGCCGGCGATCATGAGGAACAGGCTGTTGTCCACGTGCCGGACGCCGCCGCTCTCACCGATCCCCATGCCCAGCACCGACGCCGCCCCGACGGCGATGGCCGCGGTGAGGTGGCCCCGGTCGGCCGCGGTGTAGAGGGTGACGAACGGCAGGACGGCGAGCGGCCCGTCGAGGCCCGCGAACCTGTAGTACACGGCGACGACCACCATCACCAGGATCAGCGCCGCGACGGGGTAGCGCTCCCGCAGCAGCAGCGCGCCGCAGCCGACGATCGGCAGCACCAGGTCGAAGCCGTTGGGCTGCTCGGTCCCCCGGAGCGCGTACGTCACGGCCACGCCGGCCAGCGTCGCCACGATCACGACCAGTGACACGATCGTGCTGGTGGAGGGCCTTCGCATGCCTCCTATTGTGGGGGGTAATCGGAGGGACGCATCTGGGTAGAGCAGGTAAATGACCACAAAGGACGAACTGCAGCAGGTCGAAGAGGACCTGGTCCGGTTGAAGGCCGAGAACAAGGACGTTCGCAACCAGATCCGGGACATAGGCGCGACCGACCAGGTGGAGATCTCGGCCATGATCAGCCAGGCGGACGAGCAGGAAGAGCTGATAGCCCAGCTCGAGCGCCGCCGCGACGCGCTGCAGCAGCGCCTCCAGCAAGAAGGGGTCACGTAGGCTTGTCAGGATGATCTACGCGAAGACCCCGCTGACCCCGGAGATCCGCGAGGCCGTGGCCTCGACGTGGGGGATCACGGGTGACGGCGAGCGCCTGCACGGCGGTGAGGAGTCCGCCGCCTACCGGCTCGACGGCCACGTCGTCCGCATCGGCCCCGCGGGGCGCGCCGCCGCCGAGTCCGAGTGGTGTCACGCGATAGCCCGGCACGCCGCCACGACCCTCCCGGAGGCCGTCGCCCCCGTTCCCACGGCCGGCGGGGCGACGGTCATCACGGTGACGGGCCGCCCGATCTCCCTCTGGCCGTACGTCGAGGGCGTCTGGCCCGACTCCGACGTGCCGGAGCAGCGCGTGGCGGGGGCGCGGCTGCTGGCCAGGCTGCACGGGTCGCTGGCCACGTCCCGCCCGGCACCCCGCCCCGTACCCGCCTTCCAGGAGTCCGGTCTGTACGGCGAGAAGCCGCAGGACGCGCCCGACCTCGACGATCCCGCGCTGGACCGCTGGCTGGCGGAGTTCCACGCCCGGCACCCGCTGCGCCACCCGCTCCACGGCGACTACTACACCGGCAACACCCTGGCCAGGGACGGCGGCATCGTCGCGGTGCTCGACTGGGACGAGACGTTCGTCGGCGCCCCGGAGGTCGAGCTGGCCGCCGCCGCCCTCGAGTGGGGGGATGACGAGCTCGGGCCGAGCAAGGAGTTCGTGGACGCGTACCACGAGGCGGGCGGCACCGCCGGAGAGCTGGAGGAGGAGGCGCTGGCGCAGCTCATCAGGCACAAGCTCCGCAGGGAGTACGCCTATTTCCACAAGGCGGTGCGTGCGGGGGTGCGGCACGACGAGGAGGACCTCGAGTACCACCGCGCCCGCGTGGCGCTGTTCCATCGGCTGCGCCCCTGAAAGCGGCTGACAGAGATCTGGCAGCGCCCCCGTGCATCGTCATCGCCATGACGAACACGCTGATCGTCGGCTCCGGGCCGACGGGACTGACTCTGGCCATCGAGCTGGCCCGCAGGGGCGTCGACCTCCGCATCGTGGAAAGATCTCCGCAGCCGCCCACCGGCGTCCGCGGCAAGGGGCTGCAGCCGCGCACGCTGGAGGTCTTCGACGACCTCGGCGTGATCGACGAGATCCTCGCCACCGGCCGGCCGTACCCGAGCCTGCGCAGCTACCAGGGCGACCAGGTCGTCTGGGAAGGGCGCATGGACGAGATCCGCGAGGCGTCGGAAGGCGTGCCGTACCCCAACCTGATCATGCAGCCGCAGTGGCGGACCGAGCAGATCCTCCGCGACCGGCTGGCCGAGCTGGGGCATCAGGTGGAGTTCGGGGTCGAGCTGACCGGGTTCGAGCAGGACGACGAGGGTGTGACGGCCCACCTGAGCACGGGCGAGCGCGTCGGCTGCGCCTACCTGGTCGGGGCGGACGGCGGCCGCAGCACCGTACGCAAGCAGCTCGGCGTCGGCTTCGCAGGGGAGACGTACGAGAGCGAGCGCATGCTGCTGGCCGACATCAGGACGGGCGACCTGGACCGGGAGCACTGGCACGTCTGGGGTTCGGTGGCGGAGCAGACCGTCCACTTCACCATCTGCCCGCTGCCGAACACCGACGTCTTCCAGCTCGTCGCCCCGTACACCGGCGACGACCACGACCTGATCGGGCTCGTCGCCGAGCACGCCCCGCACGTGCGGATCGACGAGGTCCTGTGGCGCTCCGAGTACCGGGTCAACATCCGCATGGCCGAGCGGTTCAGGGTCGGCCGGGTCTTCCTGGCCGGGGACGCGGCCCACGTGCACACCCCGGCGGGCGGCCAGGGGCTCAACACCGGCGTGCAGGACGCCTACAACCTGGGCTGGAAGCTGGCCATCGGCTCCGAGGCGCTGCTCGAGACGTACGAGGACGAGCGGATGGCGGTGGCGGAGCACGTGCTGGGCCTCAGCACCCGCCTGTACAGGGAGAAGCAGAGCAGGCGCGGGGACGACACCAACCAGCTCGGCCTGGCCTACCTCGGCAGCCCGCTGTCCGTGGGGGAGCGCGGCGGCGACCGGCTCGGCACCCTCTTCGAGGAGCAGCGGGGCACCGGCTTCCTGCTGCTGGCTGAGACCGCGGCGGAGTACCCGTTCAAGGTGCTGCCGCCGCTCGACGGCCAGGAGGGCGTCATCCTGGTCCGCCCCGACGGCTACATCGGCTATCACGGGGACGAGAGCGGGCTCAGCGCGTACCTCTCGGGATTCGGCATCGTGGCGCCCCGCTGCGACGCCGCGCGGTAGCCGTCCTCGCCCAGCGCGGCCCGGCACCGCGCCGCCAGCTGGTTGACGTGGGGATCGGCGGACTCGCCGATCCCGCGCAGCGCCCGCGCCGCGCCGAGCAGCTCGGCCGCGGCCTCCGGCTCCAGATGCTCGGCCACGCCCTCCAGCACGGTCGCCCGCGCGGTGCTGTCGGAGCACGTGACCATCAGCTCCAGCGCCCGGCGCAGCGGCTCCCGGGGCGCGCCCACCCTGGCGAGCTCGACGTACATGAGCGCCCTGGCCTGCGCGGGCAGCTCGACGTCGAGCGCGAGCGCCGACTCCAGCAGCCGGGCGGCCTCCTCCGGGCGGCCCGTACGCCGGGCCAGCTCGGCCCTGGCATGCATGACCCTGGCCACGATCGCCCGGTCCTCGGACCTGACGGCCGCGGCCCACGCCCGCTCCAGCGCGGCGGCGGCTCCGGCGTGGTCACCCGCGCGTCCCTTGAGCTGCCCGAGCCGTAGCAGGAACGTCATCACCCCCATCGAGGTGTCGGGCCCCGTCAGCTCGGCGGCCAGCCGCTCCGGCTCCTCGGCCAGGGCGACCGCCGCGGCGTGGTCTCCGCGGTTCTCGGCGGCCAGCGAGAGCCAGAAGAGGCCGGCCCACTGCCCCCACCGGTCGCCGGTGCGCCTCAGCCCCTCGAGCGCCGGCCTCAGCAGGTCCTCGGCCCCGGCCACCGCTCCGTACTCGAACCGCACGATGCCCGCGATCAGCAGCGCCGCCGACCTGGTCCACAGGTCGGGATGGTCGCGCAGCCGCTCCGCGGCCCGATCGGTGCGGCTCACCAGGTCGGCGGGCGGCGCGCCTCCGCTGATCAACCCCATCGCCCAGGAGTTGAGCGCGGCCGGATGGTCCGACTCCAGCACCGCCCGGGTGGGCTCGGCCCCCATGACCACCCGGCAGATCCCGTGCGCCACCTCCCGGCCCGGCGGCGGCACGTCTCCCACCCTGCGCAGCACCGCCTCGGCCTGCTGCCGGATCTCGCGGTGCCTGTTCCGCAGGGTCCACGGCCAGAAGAGCGGCAGGATCAGCCTGAGCGGGTCGTCGGTGTGGCGCAGCGCCGCGTCCAGGTTGCCCCGCTCGGCGTCCAGCACGGCCAGCCACCTGAGCTGGTCGCCGGTCCGCAGGTGCGGCTCCGCGCTCTCGGCCAGCCCGGTGTAGTGGCGGGCGTGGGCCAGACGGAGCTCGGGGAGGTCGGCGGCGGCGTACTGCCTGATGATCTCCAGCATCGTGTAGCGGTCGCCGGAGAGCTGGATGAGCGACTTGTCCACCAGCGAGGAGAGCAGGTCGAGGTCGCCGCCGCACACGCGGGAGATCGCCTCGTACGTGGCCCCGCCGGAGAAGACCGTCAGGCCGCGGAGCAGCTCGCGCTCGCGCTCGGAGAGCAGGTTCCAGCTCCAGTCGATGACCGCGCCCAGCGTGCGGTGGCGCGGCTCGGACGTACGGCCGCCGGGGAAGGCCAGCCGGTCGCCGAGCTGCTCGACCAGCACGGACACCGGCATCGTGCGCAGGCGTGCGGCGGCCAGCTCGATGGCCAGCGGGATGCCGTCGAGCTCGCGGCAGATCCGCACGGCCTCCTCCCGCCTCAGCCGGACGTCGGCCCTGGCGGCGACGGCCCGGTCCATGAACAGCTCGGCCGCCTTCTCCGCCGGCAGCGGCAGCACCTGGTGCAGCGCCTCGCCCGGGATGTCGAGCGGCTCTCTGCTGGTGGCGAGGATCCGCAGCCCTCCCGCCTCGGACAGCAGCCACTGCGCGATCCGGGCGGCCTCCTCGATCACGTGCTCGCAGTTGTCCAGCACGATCAGGGGAGCGCTGCCGCGCAGGGCCCTGGCGAGGTCGGTCGTCCTCAGCGCGCTCTCCATGGCGGCCCGTACGTCGGTGGCGGCGGCCAGCTCCACCAGCCACACGCCGTCCGGCACCGCCAGGCCCGCCGCCACCTCCACGGCCAGCCGGGTCTTGCCCGCCCCGCCGGGTCCGACGAGCGTGACCAGTCTGGCCCGGTCGAGGAGCGCGGTCAGCCGGGAGACGTCCTCCGACCGGCCGACGAAGCTGGTGAGCCGGGCGGGCAGGTTGCTCCTCGGCTCCTGGTCCTTCAGCGCTTCGAGGTGGGCTTCCCGCAGCTCGGGCCCGGGATCGACGCCCAGCTCGCCGGCCAGGGCGGCCCTGGTCCGTTCGAAGAGGCCGAGTGCCTCGGCCCGCCGCCCGTTCGCGGTCAGCGCGCGGATGAGCAGGGCGTGGAACGGCTCGCGTAACGGATGGGCGGCGACCAGCTCCTCCAGCTCGGCCACCAGCTCGGCCTTGGGGGTGGTGGCTGCGAGGTCGGTGGCGATCCTCGTGGCCAGGGCGGTGAGGCGCAGCTCCTCCAGGCGGGCCGCCGGGGCCTCGGCGAAGGGCAGCTCGTACGCGTCCGCCAGGGCCGTGCCCCGCCACAGCGCCAGCGCCCTGTGCACGTCACCGGCCCGTACGAGCCGCTCGAACGCCCACGCGTCCACCTCGTCCGGCGGCACGTCGAGCACGTATCCGGCCGGATGGGAGGTGATCAGGCCGGGGGCCTCCCTGCGGGCCCTGGAGACCAGCGACTGCAGCGCCGCCATGGGGTGGGCGGGCGGCTCGTCCGGCCACAGGTCGTCGATCAGCCGGTCGGCGGTCACGACGCGGCCGGGGTCCAGCGCCAGCCGCACCAGCAGCACCCGCACCCGGGCACCGGCGACCTCGCTCCCGGCCACCTGAAGCGGCCCCAGGATCCCGACCCGCACCCCGTCCTCCCCTCGCGCGCCGCCTCCACAGTACGACCCTCGGTCCCGGCCTGTGGGGGAGCGGTCGCCGGGCGACCGGCTGGTCAGGAGAACGCCCTGGCCTTCAGCGAGGGGAAGCGGTGCGTCAGCCGGAGGAAGGTCTTGAACCCCACCCGCGCCATCCGGCTGTCGCCGACGAACTGCTCGGCCGCCCGCAGCGAGTCGCGGACCGCGCCGAAGCCGTACTCGCGCATCTGGGCCTCGTACTCCGCGACGGCCTCGATCGAGCCGCCACCCGTGAGCGCCCGGCAGAGCAGGCGGGCGTCGCGTAGCGCGGTGTTCGCGCCGATGCCGCGCATCGGGGTCATGCTGTGGATGGCGTCCCCGAGCAGGGTGATGTTGGTGGCGGGCCAGGGGTCGATCGGGACGGAGGTACGGATCGGCAGCAGGCTGACCGTGTCGGGGTGCGACATGTCGACCAGCCTGCGCAGGTCGGGGTGCCAGGACCTGATCATCCGTGCCACGGTGGCTTTGAGTTGCTCACCCGACATTTCGGAGATGTCGGCAGGGAACCCGGCGCCGGCCGCTCCGAACGCCCACAGTATGTAGCTGCTGGTGTTGTCCATCAGCGCGCCCTCCTGCTCCGTCACGCCGATCCCGCCGTACGCGACGCCGTCGCCCAGGTCGTGCGGCGCGGTGAACAGCCCCATGCTCTTGGGCGGGATGACGGTGTTCGGCCCGTCCGTCAGCCGCGGGGCCACGAGCTTCCTGGTCTCCTCGGTCAGCGGGAACTTGCCGGCCACGGTCGTGATCCCGGTCTCCACCCGCTCGGCGTGCGGCAGGTACTGCCTGCGCACCCGCGAGTTCCCGCCGTCCGCGCCGACCACGAGGTCCGCGGTCTCGCTGGTGCCGTCCGCGAAGAACAGCTCGACCCGCCCGTCGGGGAGCCGCTCGTACCTCTCGTACGACTTCCCGAACCGCACGACGTCGTCGAGCCCCGACAGCAGGACCTGCCTGAGCGTGATGCGGCTGACCGAGTGATGGTCGTCGGCCGGGTCGGCCGCCTTGGGCGTTTCGATCAGTGTGAGCAGCTCCAGCCGCTCGGTGACGAAGCCGAAGTCCTGGCCGCTCTGCCCGGCCGTGTCGAGGAAGGCCCGCCACAGCTGCGGGGGCAGGCAGTCGTGCAGCGCCCGGGCGCCGTTCGGGTCGATGTGCACGCGGTAGCCCTGCAGCCGGTCCGCCGGGGTCCTGTCCCGCTCGTAGACGGTCACGTCGAGGCCCGCCTTGCGCAGCCCCTGGGCCAGGCAGAGCCCGCCGATGCCGCCACCGATGATCGCGATGTTCCGTGTCATGGCTCCACAATCAGCCATAAGGATGATTCTGTCAACCATCCGGATGGGTGATAAACTGAGCCTCATGAGACGAGCACCGGAGGAGAAGCAGCGCGATCCCGAGCGCACCAAGGCCCGCATCCTCCAGGCCGCGCTGGAGGAGTTCGCGGCCAAGGGGTTCGCGGGGGCGCGGGTCAGTGAGATCGCCACCCGGGCCGGGATCAACAAGCAGCTGATCTCCTACTATTTCGGCGGCAAGGAGGGTCTGTACCAGGCCCTGACCACGCGCTGGCAGGCGGAGGAGAGCGCGTTCGCCGACCGCTCGGCCTCGCTCGGCGCCCTGGCCGCCGGATACGTGCGGGGCAACGCCGAGCGCCGCGACTACGGCAGGCTCATGCTCTGGGAGAGCCTCAGCGACGACGTTCCGCCCGACCCGGCGTTCCAGGAGGAAGTGCGCAGGGACGTCGAGCACCTGCGGCAACGCCAGCAGGACGGCGAGTTCCCCGCGGATCTCGACCCCGCGGCCGTGCTGGTGGCGCTCTTCTCCATGGCGTCGGCGGGCATCTCCTTCCCCCAGCTCGTCCGGGCCGTCTGGGGCCTGGACCCGGCCTCGCCGGAGTTCGCCGAGCACTACGCGCGGGAGATCGAGAAGCTGGTGGGCTGTCTGCGGAACGTTCCCGGTTCATGAGATCTGGTGGTTTCCTGGGTGTATGCCTGATCTAGTGGTCGACGGCGGCGACAAGCTCTGCGTGCAGCTGCTCATCGAGCTGCGCGGGCACGTGCGCACGGCCGGTCCCGGAGCCGTGATCCACCTGATCGCCTCCGATCCCGCCGCGCCCGTCGACCTGCCCGCCTGGTGCCACCTGACCGGGCACACCTACCTCGGGCCGGTGCCGGGGGCGGAGCGGCCCACGTACGCGCTGCGCGTGGCCGGCGCGGCGAAGGAGACCGACGAAGCCAGGCCCTGGCACGCGGCTTAAGCGGTTAATTCCCTTACCGGAGGGGGTGGCCTAGAGTATGAGGGTTATCCGGTTCAGAGAGGGAGACCGTGAAGCGACCCACGATCGCCGACATCGCCAGCCGGGCCGGGGTGTCCAAAGTGGCGGTCTCCTACGCGCTCAACGGGCAGCCCGGCGTGTCGGCGGCGACGCGCGCCAGGATCGTGGCCATCGCCGAGGAGATCGGCTGGCAGCCCAACAGCGCGGCGCGGGCTCTCAACGGCGCCAGGGCCAACTGCGTCGGCCTCGCGCTCTGCCGTCCCGCGCGCATCCTGGGCGTCGAGCCGTTCTTCATGGAGCTGATCAGCGGCATCGAGGGCGTGCTCGCCGACCGCTCCTACGCGCTGCTGCTCCAGGTCGTCACGGGCCACGAGCAGGAGAGCGAGGTCTACCGCCGCTGGTGGGGTGAGAGCCGGATCGACGGCGTGTTCCTCGTCGACCTGCACTATTCCGACACGCGGGTGAGCGAGCTGGAGCGGCTCGGCATGCCGGTCGTGGTCATCGGCCACCC
Source organism: Nonomuraea sp. NPDC050786 (assembly GCF_040654115.1). NCBI lineage: Bacteria > Bacillati > Actinomycetota > Actinomycetes > Streptosporangiales > Streptosporangiaceae > Nonomuraea > Nonomuraea sp. NPDC050786. The sequence continues at coordinate 195,438 of NZ_JBFAHJ010000007.1, read as the reverse complement.
CTCGGAGTCGGGCTCGCTGTCGGCCATCTGGTCCGACGACGGCGAGGCGGTGCGCGAGACCGTCGGCTACCTGGTGGCGCTGGGCCACCGCCGCATCGCGCGGGTGGCCGGGCTGCCCGAGCTGGTGCACACGACCGTCCGCGACCAGGCGTTCGCCCAGGCGTGCGAGGGCGTGGCCGAGCACGTCACCGTGCACACCGACTACACCGGAGACGAGGGCGCCAGGGCCACCAGGCGGCTGCTCAGCTCTCCCCACCGCCCCACGGCGATCGTCTACGACAACGACATCATGGCCGTGGCGGGCCTGTCCGTCGCCCAGGAGATGCGGGTGGAGGTGCCGCGCGACCTGTCCATCGTGGCCTGGGACGACTCGCCGCTGGCCCAGGTCGTCCGGCCGCCGCTGACGGCGCTCACCCGCGACATCCCGGCGTACGGCGCGCACGCCGCCCAGCGGCTGCTGGCGCTGATCGCGGGCGAGAGCGTGCCCCCGTACGAGGACCAGGCGGCGGTGCTCACGCCGCGCGGCAGCACCGGTCCGGTTCACCTCAGCAGGTAGATCTTCGCCTTCCAGGGTCGGGCGGGTCTGCCCGTCCAGCGCGCTGTTGCCGTGCCCGGCGCGGGCGGGGGCGTCCCGGCACGTGCCGCGGGCGGGAGTCTGGCGGCTGGCAGACCGCCGAATCCCGACCCGCGGCACGTGCCGTCCCCTCCTTCGCGGCACGCCCCCCCGGAGCCGCCCCCGCGTCCCCCGCGCCGGGACGGCTCCAACCATGACGGAGTTCGGGGCAGACCGCCTGAGTACCCCTATACCTAAACGAGATACGAAATGACACGAACCGTGACCCGAGCTGCCGGTCGCCCCTTGACAATTTTTTTTGTCGGCACGTACCCTCATCCCAGGGAAACGGAGGACGTCATGAGCAAGGTCATCTCGGCGGACGGCACCGCCATCGCATACACCCGCGCAGGCCAGGGCCCGCCGGTCATCCTCGTGGACGGCGCGATGAGCTATCGCGGCCAGAGCATCAACACCGGCCTCGCCACCGCGCTGGCCACGAGCTTCACCGTCTACACCTACGACCGGCGCGGCCGCGGAGAGAGCGGCGACACCAGGCCGTTCGCCCCCGAGCGGGAGATCGAGGACCTGGCCGCCCTGGTCGCGGAGGCCGGCGACGAGGTCCGCCTGTACGGCATCTCGTCGGGCGCCGCCGTGGCGCTGGCGGCCGTCGAGAGCGGGCTGCCGGTCGAGAAGCTGGCGCTGTACGAGCCGCCGTTCATCGTCGACGACAGCCGCCCGCCCATCCCCGGCGACTACCAGCGCCGGCTCGAGGAGATGGTGGCCGAGGGCCGCAGCGCCGACGTGATCCGCTACTTCATGCGCAAGGGCGTCGGCCTGCCGGCGGTGGTCGTGGCCATGATGCGGTTCATGCCCGCCTGGCCCAAGATCAAGGCCGTGGCGCACACGCTCCCGTACGACGCGGCGTTCGTGGTCCCGTACGAGCAGAGCACTCCGTACCCGGCGGGGAGCTGGGCCTCCGTGAAGGTCCCCACGCTCGTCATGGACGGCGGCAAGAGCCAGACGTGGATCCGCAACGCCGCCAGGTCGCTGGCCGAGGTGCTGCCCAATGCCGAGCACCGCACGCTCGAAGGCCAGACCCACGTCGTCAAGCCGGCCGCGCTGGCGCCCGTGCTGGCGGGATTCTTCCGATGAGATTCCGCACCACGATCGAGCTGGGCGGCAAGACGGCCACGGGATTCGAGGTCCCCGCCGAGGTCGTCGAGGGGCTCGGCACCGGCAGCGGCCCTCGGTGACGGTCACGATTCTTCGAGAGCTTCTCCTATTCGCGCAAGAGGCGGTACGTGCTGCAGTTGAAGCGCTCCCCACGACTAAGGTCGGGGGATTCCAGCCAGCTCGGGGCTCGCCGTAGCGTGGCCCTGAGCTGCTGTTGCTTGGCGGTTCGCCTTCCGGCCCACGCGGTTGTGTGGTTTGCGCGCCCAGCCCGCGCACCCGGTCCGGGTGGTGCGTGCTCCGCCCTCCCGGCGGTGAGGATGTTCTTGGCGGCGTTCACGTCGGCGTGCTCGGTGTGGCCGCACCAGGTACACCGGAAGACCGCTTGACTATCGCGGGACTTCCGATCCACCACCGTGCACACATTGCACGTCTGGCTGGTGTACGCCGGATTCACGGTGATCACGCAGGTGCCCGTGTAGCGGACCTTGCTGCGGGTGGCCAACTCGATCCGGTGCCAGCCTCTGTCCAGGATGGACCGGTTCAGACCGGACTTGCTCGCGGCCCCGTTGGGCAGGAACGCGCCCGACTGTTCGGGGTCTGGTCTGGGTGCCACGGCGGCGGTCATGTTCGTGGTCGTCAGGGCCTCGAACACGATCAGCTCGAAACTCGTGGCCAAGGTGTGGGCGGTCTTGGCGGCGAAGTCCGCGCGGCGACGCCGCACCTTCGCCAACGCCTTGCCCAGCTTTGCAGCGGCGTGCTTGCGCTGGGCCGAGCCCTTGCGGGTGCGGGCCAGGCGACGCTGCAGCGTGGCGGCATGCTCGACCTCCCGCTCGCGGGCGAAGACCTGGTGGTGGAAGAGCCCGTCCGAGCGGGTGACGACCTTGGCCACACCTCGGTCGATACCGACCGCGCTGCCCGGGCTGGCATGCCGCTGCGGTGTGACCACGCCGTCCTCGACGAGGAAACTGACATACCAGTGGGGGCCGTCCCGGCTGACGGTGGCGTTCTTGATCCTGCCACCGAGCGGGCGGGTGATGCGGAAGCGGACCCAGCCGAGCTTGGGGAGTTTCGCCCGTGCCCAGCGCCGATTCAGCCGCTCGATGGCGATCTTCCCACCTTCGGGGAACCGGAACGACGGCCGCGTTTTGGCCTTGGATTTCCAACCGACCTTCCAGGTCCCGTGCCGGGAACACGCCTGGTCCAGGTCGATGAGCGTCTGCTGCAGGCAGTGGCCAGGCACCTCCGCCAGCCAGCCGAACTCACCCTTGGCCTCAACGAGCTGGCGGGCCTGTTCGTGGTAGCCGATCCACGCGTCCCGACGGCGGTAGGTACGGCGCTGCTCCAGGGCGGTGTTCCACACACTGCGGGAGACGCCGCCGATCCGCTCGGCGAACTCCGCCTGGCCGGGGGTGAGGTCCAGGCGGTACTTACGTCCGGTCAGCATCCTCGGATCACCGCCTCTTGTGGTTCTCGACGCCCCGCTTGACCGCATCCACAGGCGCCCCCGCCCACGGTGGCCACGACGTAAGCGTTGGTCCACAGCGTCGGACGTTTCGACGTCAAGCTCGGGAATTCCTGACGCAGGACGCGGGAAGAGCGGCCCTTGATGGCCTTGACCAGCTTGTGGATCTGGAACTGCGGGTCCATCTCGACCAGCAGGTGAACGTGGTCGGGCATGACCTCCAGGTCCACCAGCCACGCGCCTTTCTCCGCGATCACCTGGCGGATCAGCTCTTTCGGTCGCGTCTCGATCCGTCCACCCAGCACTCGCCTGCGGTACTTGGGGCACCACACCACGTGAAAGGCGCACTGGAAGGCGATGTTGCCGTTCGTGTGTGACTGTTGACGCATGGTCACAGTCACACGGATCAATATACGGAGTTGATCTATCTACCGCTCAAAGATTCGACAGAAGGGCTCACCCCCATGGCTGAAGCCAGGGGTCCGCGCCCTTGATCTCCGATCGAGGGCGCCAAGAAGCCGGAGACCAGGCAGCGGCGCGTCGCCGACACGGTCGCCAAGCTCGCCGACGGCATCGGCTGAGGGCGTTCGCCCAGCTTGGGTCCCGTGCGACCCGGCGACAGGCGCGTAACGCCGTGTTCGGCGGGTATGCGGCCACCATGACTGAGGGCTTTGACACCGACCTGCTGTGGGACGAATTCCACCGGCTGGTGAACATGAACTCCGAGGAGCTGCGCGCGTACCTGCTGGCCGACGCCTCCGACGCCTCCGACGCCTCCGACGCCTCCGACGGGGACGGCTTCCCGCCCGACCCCGACCTGGGCGTCGACGAGCTGGGACGCGGCGTGCTGCACGTCCTGAGCAAGCGGAAGGGCGACCTCACCGAGGACGACGTCGAGCTGATGCGCCAGGTGGTGGAGCTCGTCGAGACCCTGGGCGAGCGGACGGACGCGGAGTCGCGGCGGGAGCTCATGTCCGTGGGCCACGATCCGCTGAGAGGGTAGGCCGATGGTCGAGCCGGGTCCGTGGATCGAGAGGTACGTACGCGCCTGGAACTCCAACGACCCCGACGACATCTCCGCGCTCTTCACCGAGGACGCCCTCTACTACACCGAGCCGTACTGCCCGCCCTGGCAGGGACGTGACGAGATCGTCTCCGAGTGGCTGGGGCGGCGGGACAAGCCTGGTGAGGCTACGTTCGAGTGGCAGCCGGTGACCGTGACCGATGACGTGAGCGTTATCCAGGGGGTCACTACATATCCGGACAAAACGTACAGTAACCTGTGGGTGATCAGGTTCGTACCCGACGGCAGATGCCGGGAATTCACCGAATGGTGGATGCGACAGGACGTCAAATGATGCAATGGGCCGAACCGTCTTCATCCGAGGAGATCCGTTGAGAGACAACCTCGACCTCGCCGCGAGCGCCCAGGAACTGGCTGACGCCGCCCCGACGGGATCGATCGACCACGCCGCCGCCTCGTCCGTGGCCATCACGCTCGCCACGACCCGCGACATCTCGCACGCCAGGATGACGCTGGACGGGGTCTCTCCGGACGAGGTCCGGGAAGCGGCGGTGGCGCTCTTCGAACGGCTGTCGGCGGGCGCCTAGCACGCAGCCCGGCTCCCCGGTCGCCCTCACGGACGCGCGGCCGGGGGTAGGACGCTGCCGTCGATGCCGCCGGGCGCGGCGAGGAGGCCCAGGCGGGCCTGTACGGTGCGGCGGGCGAGCTCCGGCGCCCGCGGGTCCCGGTGCAGCTGGACGGCGTGGTTCAGGGCCATGGCCGCGCCCAGCAGCTCGAACACGAGCTGATCGACGTCCGTCTCCTCCGGCAGCTCCCCGGCGTCCACCGCGCGCCGGGTCTCCTTGCGCAGCCGCCCGCGCCAGGCGTCGAACAGGGACTCGACCGCGTCCCGCACCGTCCCCAGCCTGCCGTCGAACTCGTGCGCCGCGGCCACGAAGAAGCACCCGCCGGGGAAGACCTCCCGCTCCAGGTACGAGATCCACGCCTCGCAGAGCACCCGCAGCCGGGCCAGGCCGGGCGCGGCGGGAATGGCGGGCTCCCAGACCTCGGCGCGGAAGACCTCCCCGGCCCGGCCGAGGACCGCGAGCTGCAACGCCTCCTTGGAGCCGAAGTGCCCGAGCACGCCTGCCTTGCTCATGCCCAGCTCGCCGGCGAGGCGGCCGATGGTCAGCCCTTCGAGCCCCTCGGCGGAGGCGATGGCGACCGAGCGGTCGAGGATGGCCGCACGCGTGCTGAGGGCTTCGGCGACGGACTTGCGCGGGCTCATGCCCGCTACTTTAGCGTCCGAACGTTCGGTTGCTATAGTCCGCCTATGAGCGGATCGCGCCTTGTCGCCACGGGCCACTATCAACCAGCCAAAATCCTGACAAATGATGATTTGGCGGCGATGGTGGACACCAGCGACGAGTGGATCAGCAAGCGGGTCGGCATCCGTACCAGACATGTGGCCGGGGCCGACGAAAGCGTGGCCGACCTGGCCGGGCACGCCGCCGCCAAGGCCCTGGCCGCCGGCGGCCTGGCCGCGTCCGACATCGACCTCCTGCTCATCGCCACCTGCACGCAGACCGAGCGCGCCCCCAACGTCGCCTCCCGCGTCGCCGCCAGGCTCGGCGTGCCGGGCGCGGCGCTGATGGACGTCGGCGTGTCGTGCTCCGGCTTCACCCACGCCCTGGCGCTGGCCGACCAGGCGATCCGCGCTGGGGCGGCCACCAACGCCCTGGTCGTGGGGGCGGACAAGATGACGGCGGTCACCGACTGGACCGATCGGACCACGTGCGTGCTGACCGGCGACGGGGCGGGGGCGGCAGTGGTCAGCGCGGCGGGCGAGGCGGAGATCGGCCCGGTGGTGTGGGGCTCGGCGCCGGAGCTCGGCACCGCCGTACGCATCGAGGGCACCCCGACCCGCTTCTCCCAGGACGGCCAGACCGTCTACCGGTGGGCCACCACCCAGCTCCCCGACATCGCCCGCCGGGTGTGCGAGCGCGGCGGCGTACGGCCGGAGGACCTGGCGGCGGTGGTGTTCCACCAGGCGAACCTGCGCATCATCGAGCCCCTCGCGGCCAAGCTGGGCGCGGTCAACGCGATCGTGGCGCGCGACGTCGTGGAGTCCGGCAACACCTCGGCCGCGAGCGTGCCGCTGGCGCTGTCGAAGCTGCTGGAGCGGGGCGAGGTCCCGAGCGGGGCGCCGATGCTGCTCTTCGGCTTCGGGGGCAACCTGTCCTACGCGGGGATGATCGTACGCTGCCCCTGACGGCGCCTCAGGAGCTGCCCGGCGGGGAGGTGGAGTCGCGGATGACGAGTTGGCAGGGCATCTTGTGGACCCCCGGCGTCGCCTTGCCGTCGATGGCCGCGAAGAGGTGCTGGGCGGCGGTCCGGCCCAGCAGTTCGAGGTTCATGTCCACCGTGGTCAGCGCGGGCCGGGTCTCCGTGGAGAGCACCTCCCAGTTGTCGTAGCCCACCACCGCGATGTCGTCCGGCACCCGGCGCCCGCGCTCCCTGGCCGCCTCCACGAAACCGGCCGCGATCTGGTCGCTCCCGCAGAACACCGCGTCGATCTCCGGCTCGGCCATCAGCAGCATCTCGGCCGCGTGCCGCCCCCACCGCTGCGACCACGGCCCCGACAGCGTCTGCCCGGCCTGCGCCACGCCCGCCTCCCCGAGCGCCTGGTGCAGGCCCTCCTCGCGGTCGCGTGCCGCCTTGTAGTGCGTCGGGCCGGTGATGTGCGCGATCCTGCGGCGGCCCATGGCCAGCAGGTGGTTGACGGCCATGGCGGCCGCGCCCACGTCGTCCGGCACGAACGACACGTCCGAGGGGTCCTCCGACGGGCCGTAGGCGTACACCACCGGGATCGGCAGCTCCTTGCTCACCGACGGCCGCGGGTTCGTGCTCTCGCCCACCACGATCAGCCCGTCCACGCGGCGTGACAGCAGCGCCCGTACGTGGTGCTGCTCCCTGATCGCGTCGCCCCGGGCGTCGCAGAGCAGCACGGCCATCTCGCCGGCCCCGAACGCGTCCTCCGCCCCGAGCAGTACGGGGATGCCGAACCGGCCGACGCTGTCGGAGGTCAGCAGGCCGACCGTGCGCGTCTGTCCCGAGATCAGCCCCCTGGCCAGGGCGTTCGGCTGGAAGGAGAGCTCCGCCGCGGCGGCGAGCACGCGCTCGCGCGTCGCCGCCCGCACGTCCTGGCGCCCGTTCAGCGCTTTGGACGCCGTGGCGATCGAGACCCCCGCCAGCGAGGCCACATCCGAGATGGTCGCCCGCTTACTCGCCATGTTTCGAAACCCTTTTCGGTCACCTGTGAACTGATAGAACCCTAGCACCCATTGACATGGACTCTTGTTTCTTCTACGTTTCCGAAAACCTTTAAGTCCAGGAGCACATCATGAGACGAAGGCTGGCCGGGATCTCCCTCCTCGGCGTGTTAGCGCTCACAGCGGCGGCCTGCGGCAGCGGCGGCGGAGGCGGCGGTGGCGCGAAGCCGTCGGAAGGCCCCGCGACGATCACCATGTGGACCCGTGCGGCTACCCAGGCGCAGAGCGAGCGGCTGGTCAAGGCGTACAACAGCAGTCACAAGAACATCCAGGTGAAGCTCACCGTCATTCCTACCGACAACTACCAGCCGCGCATCGCCGCCGCGGCCGGTGCCAAGCAGCTCCCCGACGTGTTCGCGGCCGATGTCATCTTCGTCCCGAACTACACCTCGCAGGGCCTGTTCATGGACATCACGGACAGGATCGCGAAGCTGCCGTACAAGGACAGCCTCGCACCTTCGCACATGAAGCTGGGCACGCTCGACGGGAAGCAGTACACGCTCCCGCACACCCTCGACCTGTCGGTCTGGTTCTGGAACAAGGACCTGTACCAGAAGGCCGGGCTCGACCCGGAGAAGGGGCCGAAGTCGCTGAAGGAGTTCGCCCAGCAGGCCACCACGATCCAGGAGAAGCTCGGCAAGGACGGCAAGGTTCACGGCACCTTCTTCGGCGGCAACTGCGGCGGCTGTTACGTGTTCACGTTCTGGCCCTCCGTCTGGGCCGCCGGCGGCCAGGTGATGAACCCCGAAGGCACCCAGTCGCTCAACGACCAGGCCGCCATGACCGACGTGTTCAAGATCTGGCGCGACCTGTACGAGAAGAAGGTCACCGGCCCGACGGCCAAGGAGGAGCAGGGCCCGACCTGGACCGGCTTCTTCCCCAAGGGCGAGATCGGCGTCATGCCGATGCCCTCCACCACGCTCGGCCTGATGCCCAAGGACATGAAGATCGGCGTCACCCCGATCGCGGGCCCCGACGGCGGCGAGTCGACGTTCGTGGGCGGCGACTCCGTCGGCATCTCCGCCACGACCAAGAACCCCGACGCGGCCTGGGACTTCCTGTCCTGGACGGTCTCCGACGAGGCCCAGGTCGAGATCATGGCCAAGAACAAGGACGTGCTCGCGCGTACCGACCTGGCCGGCAACAAGTACTCCGCCGAGGACCCGCGCGTGGTGCTGATCAACTCGCTGGTGGCCAAGGGCCAGACGCCGTACGCGCTCCGCTTCGGCCAGACGTTCAACGACCCGCAGGGACCGTGGCTCCGGCTGGCCCGCGAGGCCGTGTTCGGTGACGCCTCGAAGGTCCCCCAGCTCAACGCCGAGATCACGAAGTCGCTGCAGCAATGACCTTGACGATCACGCGATCCGGGCGGCGGCCGGCGCACACCGCGCCGTCGGCCCGGTGGCGGAGCAGGAAGGTCCAGGGCTGGCTCTACGCCGCCCCGACGGCCGTCATCGTGGGGGTGCTCTTCATCGCGCCCCTGGCGCTGGTCGTCTGGATGTCGCTCAACCGCTGGCCCCTGCTCGGCCAGGCCACGTTCAACGCCCCCGACAACTACCGCAAGATCGGGGAGAACCCCCTCTTCATCGACGCGGTCCTCTTCACGCTGAAGTACACCGCCATCACGACGGTCCTGCTGTCGGCCGTCGCGCTCGGCCTGGCCCTGCTGGTGCAGGACCGCAGGCCCGGCATCGGCTTCTTCAGGACCGCGTTCTTCCTGCCCGGCGCCGTGGGCTTCGCCGCCGCCGGCCTGCTGTTCTACGGGATGCTGAACAACGACTTCGGCCCCATCGACCCCCTGCTCCAGGCGCTGCACGTCACCAGCGAGCCGGTCAAGTGGATCGGCACGCCCAACATGGCGCTGTTCTCGACGATCGCGCTGGTGCTGTGGCGCTTCGCCGGGTTCAACATGCTCATCCTGCTGACCGGCCTGCAGGCCATCCCGACCGAGGTGTACGAGGCCGCCAGGAGCGACGGCGCAAACCGCTGGCAGGTGTTCACCAAGATCACGCTGCCGCTGCTGCGTCCCACGCTCGCGCTGATGCTGATCCTCAGCGTCACCGGCTCGCTGCTGGCCTTCGACCAGTTCTTCGTCTTCACCAACGGCGGCCCGGACAACAGCACGGTCTCGATGGTCATGGTCGTCTACCGGGACGCCTTCTTCCGCTTCGACCTCGGCGGCGCGGCGGCGCTCTCGGTCGTCCTGCTCGTCGCCCTCGTCGGGCTCAACACGGTGATGATGCGGAGGCTGCGATGAGCCGGTACCTCACGCTGTCCGCCCTGGCGGTGCTCTTCCTGTTCCCGCTGGTGTGGAGCGGCTACGCCTCGCTGGAGGAGCCGTCGAACTACCTGGAGATGGCCCGCTTCGGGGAGGGGCTCGGCACGTACGCGACCAACAGCGTGCTGGTGTCGGTGATGACCGTGGCGGGCACGCTGGTGATCTCCGCGCTGGGCGGCTACGGCTTCGCCCGTTTCGACTTCCCGGGCAAGAACGTGCTCTTCCTGGCCACGCTGGCGATCCTCATGGTGCCGTACGCGACGATCCTGATCCCGCTCTACGTCCTGCTCGGCTACCTGGGGCTGCAGAACTCGCTCGTCGGCCTGTCGCTGGTGTTGGTCATGTTCCAGCTCCCGTTCGCGCTGTTCATGATGCGCAACGCGTTCGAGGCGCTGCCGCGCGAGCTGGAGGAGGCGGCGCTGGTGGACGGGTGCGGCACGTTCAGGGCGTTCGCCAGGATCCTGCTGCACGCCGTGCGGCCGGCGCTGATCACGGTGGGCCTGTTCGCGTTCCTCGCCTCGTGGAACGACTTCTTCGCGCCGTTGATCCTGCTCAACGACGGGGCCTCGTTCACCCTGCCGGTGGCCGTGGTCAGCATGACGCAGCACACGTTCGGCGCGATCGACTACGGCATGCTCCAGGCCGGCGTGATGGTCATGGCCGTCCCCTGCCTCATCCTCTTCATCGTGTTGCAGCGCCACTACGTGCGCGGATTCATGTCAGGAGCTCTGCGTGGCTAACCCTGTCCTGCCCTCATCGGGCGTCCTGTCCCCCCTCGGCCTCGACAAGGTACGGCTGAACCCCGGCTTCTGGGGCGACCGGGCGGCGCTCAATCGCGAGGTGACCATCGCCCACTGCGTGGAATGGGAGGAACGCGAAGGCTGGATCCCCAACTTCCGGGGGGTGCGTCCCCGTAGGGGCCGGGAGTTCAGCGACTCGGAGACCTACAAGCTGCTGGAGGCCATGGCCTGGGCCGACCATCCGGGGCTGCCCGCGCTCGCCGAGACCGTGGCCCACGCGCAGGAGGGCGACGGCTACATCAACACCCGCTGGTCCGGCAGCCGCTACACCGACTTCGAGTGGGGCCACGAGCTCTACTGCTACGGCCACCTCATCCAGGCCGGGGTCGCCCGGCTGCGCATGCACGGCGAGGACCGGCTCACCCAGGTCGCCATCAGGGCCGCCGACCACGTCTGCCGCCGCTTCATGGAGGGCACCGAGACCTGCGGGCACCCCGTGATCGAGATGGCGCTCGTCGAGCTCTACCGCGTCACCGGCGCCGATCGCTACCTGGAGATGGCCCGCCGCTTCGTCGAGCGCCGCGGACTGCCCGCGCTCGCCGACATCCCCTTCGGCCGCGCCTACTTCCAGGACGACATGCCGGCCAGGCAGGCGCAAGTGTTCCGCGGGCACGCGGTGCGCGCCCTCTACCTGGCCTCCGGCGTGGTCGACGTGGCCGTCGAGACCGGCGACCAGGAGCTGCTGAAGGCCGTCGAGGCGCAGTGGGAGCGCACGATCGCCCGCCGCACGCACCTCACCGGCGGCATGGGTTCGCGGCACATCGACGAGTCGTTCGGCGATGACTACGAGCTGCCGCCGGACCGGGCCTACAACGAGACCTGCGCGAGCATCGCCTCCATCATGCTGGCGCACCGGCTGCTGCTGGCCACCGGCGACGTCCGGTACGCCGACCTGGCCGAGCGGACCATGTACAACATGCTCGCCACGGGCGTGGCACTGGACGGCAAGTCGTTCTTCTACGCCAACCCGCTGCAGGTGCGGGTGCCCGCGACGCCGCTCGAAGGCGTCAACCACGCCGCCGAGGGCGGGCTCCGCTCGCCCTGGTTCGACGTGTCCTGCTGCCCGCACAACATCGCCCGCACGCTGGCCTCGCTGCCCGCCTACATCGCGACCTCGTCGGCCGACGGCATCCAGATCCACCACCACACGCCGTCGGAGATCCGGCGCGGCGGGCTGGCGGTGCGGGTGGAGACCGGCTACCCGTGGAACGGCTCGGTGACCGTCCGGGTGCTGGAGGGCGGCGAGGGCCGGATCGGCCTGCGCGTCCCGGCCTGGGCCACGGACGCCACGCTCGCGCGCGTCCCGGCGTCCTCGCCTGACGCGCCGCTGGAGGAGAGCCCGGAGGTCCGTCCCGTCGATCCGGGCTACGCCCATGTCGAGGGTCCGTGGCGGCCCGGCGACGAGATCCGGCTGGAGCTGCCGATGGCGCCCCGGTGGACGTACCCCGACCGGCGGATCGACGCGCTGCGGGGGAGCGCGGCGGTGGAGCGGGGGCCGCTGGTCTACTGCGCGGAGTCGGTGGGCGACGAGCCGCCGCTCGGCGACCTGACCGCGCGGGTCCAGCCGCCCGTGGAGCGCGAGGCGGACGGCATCGTGGAGCTGGAGGTCGAGGCGTCGCTCGGGTCCGGCGCCCCCGACGGCTGGCCGTACGCGCCCGCCTCCGACGGGCGGGCGAGCGGCACGGACGTCACGCTCCGGCTGGTGCCCTACCACCGGTGGGGCAACCGCGGTCCCGCGACCATGCGTGTCTGGCTACCGATCTAGGAGAGGCAAGTGCGTAAACCGTTGGTGTGCTTGGCTGTGTTAACGCTCACAGCTTCGCTTGCCGCGTCCCCCGCGTCCCCCGCGTACGCCGCGCAGGACGGCCTCGGCATGCCGGTGTTCACCGGCGCCGATCCCGTCCCCGCCGAGCCCGTGGCGTACCACCCGCGCAAGATGATGGACGAGATCTACCGCAAGGAGAAGGGCGGCGACTCGTACTGGATCGACCGCATGCTGGCCCGGCCGGGCGACGACCCGGCGGGCACGTGGTTGATGTCGCGCGGGCGGGCGCTGTTCATGAAGGAGCACGATCCGTCGGTCATCGGGTTCGGCGGGTACGTGGCCTATTGGGAGAGCATCGACAACCGCGGCGCGTACGAGATCTCGCTGGGCAGCGAGTTGAAAGAGGACGTGGCCAAGCGGCTGCAGATGCCCAGCCACTGGACCGGCCAGTACGCGGGCGACGGGCTGTCGGTCGGGGTGAAGAAGTTCATCACGCACGAGAACGTGGCCGTGACGACGCTGGAGATCACCAACACCGGGTCTGCCGCGCGTTCGGTGCCGATCACCGTGACCTCGCCCTACACCAGGACGGCGGAGGGCGACCGGGAGCTGACCGGCACCGTGTTCGCCAAGAACAGGCTGACCACGATCTTCCCCCGGCTCAGTGGTGACGGGTTGAAGGTCGCCGACGGCACCCTGAAGGGCTCGGTGACGGTCGAGCCGGGCAGGACCGTGCGGACCAAGGTGCAGATGGGCTTCGTCACCGAGGAGCTCCCCGGGTCGAGGGCCGAGTACGACGGCTACAAGGGGCGCTCGTCGCAGGACGCGCTGCGCCGCCAGCTCCAGGACTACAACGCCTGGTGGGCCGAGAACCTCCCCTACATCGACGTGCCCGACGAGAACATCAAGAAGTTCGTGTACTACCGCTGGTGGCTCATGCGCTTCAACTTCCTCGACGCCGACATCCCCGGGAACGACTTCCAGTTCCCGACCTCGGTCGAGGGGGCGCTGGGCTACAACAACGCGATCGTGCTGACCGTGCCGATGTTCCTGCAGGACCTCAAGTACCTGCGCGACCCGATCTACTCGTACGGGCCGTGGGTGTCGGCGGGCGAGGTCTCGCGTAACTCGAAGTACAGCGACAATCCGGGCGATCCCGAGAACTGGTCGAACAGCTACACGCAGTACATCTCGGCCTCGGCGCTGGAGAGCTACCAGCTCCACGGCGGGCAGCCGTCGATCCTGCGCAACCTCGCCCGCTACGCCGAGAAGGACGTGTACGGCCAGCTCGACGCGTACGACTCCAACAAGAACGGGGTCATCGAGTACGACCGGGAGTACATGACCGGCAACGACGCCGACGCGGTGTCGTTCCACTACTACGGGCGGGCCAACGAGCGGCTCGAAGGCGCGTACGTGTACGCCAACGCGATGGCGGCGGCGCAGGCGTACGAGCTGACCGGCAATGCGGCCAAGGCCGCGGAGATGCGCGGCGTGGCCGACAAGGTCAGGAACGGCATCCTCACCCTGCTCTGGGACGACAAGGAGAAGCTGTTCAAGCACCGCGACCTCCAGACGGGCAACCTGATCCCGTGGAAGGAGTCGAACAACTACATCCCGTACGCCACCGGGCTCGTGCCGACGGACGACCCGAAGTACCGGGAGGCGCTGCGCCTGTGGACCGACCCCGCGGAATACCCGATATTCCCGGCGTACACCGCCAACCAGAAGGACAAGGCGGAGGCCGCGGCGGCGGGTAACCCCGGCTCCAACAACTTCTCGCAGATCAACTCCACCCGGAACTTCGCGCTGTTCTCCAAGGCGCTGCGGCAGTACACCTCGCCGTACATCACGGCCGACCAGTACAAGCAGCTCCTGTACTGGAACGCCTGGTCACAGTACATCGGCGGCGACACCCGCTACCCCGACGCCAACGAGTTCTGGGCCGACTGGAACCCCGAGACCAAGAGCATCGGCTACCGCTCCTGGATCCACCACACGATCCTGGGCAGCAGCAACTGGACGGTCATCGAGGACGTCATGGGCCTGCGCCCGCGTTCGGACGGCAAGGTCGAGCTCTGGCCGGTGGACATCGGCTGGGACCACTTCACCGTCAACGGCGTCAACTACCGGGGCAGCGACCTGACCATCGTCTGGGACAAGCCGGGCGACGGGACCAGGCACTACGCCGGGGTGCCCGAGGGGTACTCGATCCTGATCGACGGCAAGCGCAAGGTCACCCTGTCCGGGCTCGCGCACGCCGTCTGGGACCCGGCGACCGGCAAGGTCGAGGGCGGCCAGGTCGAGGGCGGCCAGGTCGTCCACGCGGAGAAGGCCGGGTCTATGAAGGCGCCGGCCCAGGTCAAGCTGGCCGGCGACCGCATCGAGGACCTGTTCCAGAAGGCCGGCGTGGACCTGCGCTCCGACCGCCCCAACCTGGTCAGGTCCGCCACCGCCTCCTTCGGCGACGCGGCGGGCGCGGCCGACGGGTTCACGATCAACGAGCCGCACTGGGGCAGCAAGGGCTCCGGCAACGCTCAGGACTGGCTGGCGGCGGACTTCGGCTCGGCCCAGAAGGTCGACCAGGTCAAGCTGTACTTCTACAACGACCGCAAGGCGGGCGGCTACCGCGAGCCCGCCTTCTACACGGTGCAGTACCAGGACGGCGACGCCTGGAAGGACGTGCCGGGCCTGGACAGGAAACCGGTCCGCCCGCGGGCGAACCTCAACGTGCTCCGCTTCCCGGCCGTCACCACGCAGAAGCTGCGGGTGCTGGTCACGCACCAGCCCGGCTACGCGACGGGGCTCAAGGAAGTGCAGGCGTACCTGACGGGCGCCGGTGCCGGGCCGGTCGCCAACAAGGCGCCGTCCGTGGTGGTCGTGCCCGATCCCACGTTCAGCCGCCCGGGCCAGGCCAGGCTCGAAGCGGTGGTCAAGGACGACGGGCTGCCGTCGGGCAAGCTCACGACCCAGTGGGCCACGGTTGACGGGCCCGGTGCGGCGTTCTTCACCAACCCGACGGGCACCGACACGGTGGTCTCGTTCTCCGAGGCGGGCTCGTACCGGCTGAGGCTCACGGCCACGGACGGCGAGAAGAGCACCTCCACGACCGTGACCGTCACCGCGATGCCCCAAGCCGCGCAGGTGAACGTGGCGCCCAAGGCCACGCCCACCGCCTCCTACACCTCGCCGTGGGAGAAGGTCACCGCGATCAACGACGGCATCGACCCACCGCGCTCCAACGACGGGTCCAACCCGCGCTGGGGCACCTGGCCGCAGCAGGGCACGCAGTGGGTGCAGCTCGAATGGCCGTCGCCGGTGCGGTTGAACAAGGCCGACGTGTACTTCTTCGACGACGGCGGCGGCGTCCGCGTGCCCGCCTCGTGGAAGATCCAGCAGTGGGACGGCGACTCGTTCGAGGACGTCACCGGCGCCGCCTCGTACCCCAAGGCGGTCGACGCCTACAACACCGTCTCGTTCGACACGGTCACGACCTCGAAGCTGCGCGTGCAGCTCGAGGCCGACGGGGCGTCGGTGGGGCTGCTGGAGGTCAAGGCCTACGAGGTCCCGCCGGACTCCGTGCGCCCCGTGCACGTCCCCACCCTGGTCGGCGCGCTGCCCAAGCTGCCGGCCACCGTGGAGACCCTGTACGCGGACGGCGCCCGCAGCTCGGCCGCCGTCACCTGGCAGCAGGTGACGGCCGACCAGGTGAGGACCGGCGGCACCAGCTTCACCGTCGTCGGTCTGGCCGAGGGCGTGCGCCGGCCGGCCCAGGCTACCGTGTACGTCCGCACGACGTCGGCGGTGACGATCACCTCGATCGCCGAGGAGGCGGTCACGACCAGCGCCGGGGTCGCCCCCTCGCTGCCCGGGACGGTCGTGGCGACGTACAACGACGGGTCGAAGGACAGCTCCGTGGCGGTCACCTGGGAGGCGATCAGTCCTGACAAGTACGCCCAGCCGGGCACGTTCACGGTGAGCGGCCAGGTAGCGGGCACGACCGTCGCCGCCAAGGCCACGGTCACGGTGGAGTAGCCCCTCGGCTCCCTGCCCTGGCCTCTGCGGGATCGCGGGCCGGGGCAGGGTCTCCCGAGCCGCCGGAAACGATTGGCACGATTATTCCGATAAAGGGGTCATAATCCTCTTTTACGGGAGGCGTGCCTGGCATCGAAGGGGCGGGGGCGACGGAAATGGCTGCGGGATTCGCCGAGACCGCCGGGGAGGCCCCTACGGATGCGGAGGCTTCCAGCGGGGTGACGGAAGCAGGAGCGCTCGGTTTCGGTCGAGTGACGGCCGTGCGGGGCGTCGCCGTCGCCATGGCGGTGCTGTCGCCGCTGCTCATCGTGATCGCGGTGGCCGTATGGGCCGGGCTGCCCGACGCGTGGACGCCCGCCAGGACGGTGAGCCCTCAGACGGCTGCCGGTCTGACGTTCCCCGCGGTGGGCGCGTTCCTCCTGTTCCAGCGCCCCCGGCTGAACCTGGCGTGGCTCATGTGCGCGGGCGGCCTCGCGGCGGCGATCAGCGACCTCTCGCAGGCGCTGATGTTCCGCGCCGCCGCCGACGGAGAGTTCCTCCTCGCGGGCTACCTGCGCCTGCCGGCCCAGCTCGGGTGGGCGGTGTGCGGCGTGACGCTCACGATGGTCCTGCCGCTGTACTCGCCCGACGGCCGGCTGCCCTCGCCTCGCTGGCGGTGGGCCGTGCTGCTGGGCTTCGCCTCGATCACGACCGACTTCCTGCGCGCCGTGCTCCGCGTGCCGCCGGTCCACACGCCGTACCCGCGGGCGATCCCCAACCCGCTGCAGGTCCTCGCGCTCGCCCCGTACGCCGAGACGGTCTCGGTGATCGCCTGGACGGGGATCTACGTCTCCATGGCGCTGGCGGCGCTGTCGCTGGCCGTGCGGTTGCGGCGGGCGGACTCCGTCACCAGGCGGCAGATCGGCTGGCCGCTGCTGGCGTTCGCCGGGTACATCCTCTTCCTGATCCTGACCGCGTTCGTGCCCGAGGTCGCGTGGATCGCGATCGGCTGGGCGACGCTCATCCCGGTCGCGACGGCGTTCTCCGTGATGCGCTACCGGCTCTACGGGATCGACACGGTGATCAGCCGGGCGTTCGTGGCCGCCGGGGTGGTGGCCGTGATCAGCGCCGTCTACTTCGGCGCGGGGGCGCTGTCGAGCCTGCTGGTCTCCGGGTACGGCCAGGTGGCCAGCGTCGCCGCCGCGCTGTTCGCCGGCGCGTTCTTCCAGCCGCTGCGGCGCGCGCTGCAGCGGGCCGTGGACCGGCTCCTGTACGGGGCCGTCGGCGACCCCGGCCTGCTGGCGGAGCGCCTGACCCAGGCGCTGCGGCGCGGCGACCCGGCCAGGGCGCTGAACTCGGTGGTGAGTGTGCTGCGCGACGGGCTGGCGGTCGAGGGCGTGGCCGTGGAGGTGGCCGACGGCGAGCCCCGTTACATCGAGAGCGGCCGGGTGGGCGCCGACGTCCGCGAGGTGCCGCTGATCTGGCATGGCGAGCGCGTCGGCCGCCTGCTCGTCGGGCCTCCGGGCCCGCGCCGCTTCCCCGCCGCGCACAACGAGCGCGTGCTGGCCACGCTCACGCCGTACGCGGCGGACGTGGCGCACGCGGTGCGGATGGCCGCGGACCTGCAACGTTCCAGGGAACGCATCCTGACCACCCGGGAGGAGGAGCGCCGCCGCCTGCGCCGCGACCTGCATGACGGGCTCGGCCAGACCCTCTCGGCCATGGCGATGACCATCAACATGGCCCGGATCAGCCTCAAGAAGTCACCGGAGGCGGCCGACGAGCTGCTGCGCGAGCTGCACGCCGGCATGGGCGCGGTCACGGGGGACATCCGCGAGCTCGTGTACGGCCTGCGCCCGCCCGCGCTCGACGACCTGGGCCTGGTGCGCGCGGTGGAGGAGCTGGCGGAGCAGTCCTGGCCGCCCGCCGAGGTCGAGGTGGAGGGGGACCTGTCAGAGCTGCCCGCGGCCGTCGAGGTGGCGGTCTACCGGATCGTCCAGGAGGCCCTCACCAACGTCCGGCGGCACGCCCAGGCCGCCACCGCCCGGATCGTCCTGCAGCGGGAGCCGTCGGTGCTGCGCGTGCTGATCGCCGACGACGGCAAGGGACTGCCCGAGGAGCACCGCGCGGGCGTGGGGCTCGGGTCGATGCGCGAGCGCGCGGCGGAGCTGGGCGGGATCTGCGTGGTCAACGGCGAGCCCGGCGCCGGAACCCGCGTGGAGGTCATGCTCCCCCTCCTGACCGCGCGTGAGGTGGCCTGAGACGCGCCTTTGCGGGCAGCTGGCCAGGGGGAGTCGATCCCCAGGGAGGCCGAGATGCGTTCATCGATCCCTTTGGGCCGCATCAAGGGCGTGCAGGTGGGGCTGAACGTCAGCGTGCTGGTGATCGTCGCGATCCTGGTGGTCGGGCTGGCCTACGGGCGCTTCCGCGCCGTCTTCCCCGGTCACTCCCTGCCCGTCTACCTGCTGGCCGGGCTGGTGGCGGCCGTGCTGTTCATGGGCTCGCTGCTCGCGCACGAGCTGGCGCACGCGATCATGGCGCGGCGCGAGGGCATCGAGGTGGAGCGGATCACGCTCTGGCTGCTGGGTGGGGTGGCGGAGCTGCGTGGCGAGCCACGTACGCCAGGCGCGGATCTGCGGATCGCGGTGGTGGGCCCGGCGACGAGCCTGGTCGCCGGGCTGGTGTTCGGGGCGGCGTGGCTGGGCGCGGGGCTGGTCTTGGGCGCGTCGCTGGTGGCGGAGGTGTTCAAGTACCTGGCCGCGGTGAACGTGCTGCTCGCCGTCTTCAACCTGATCCCGGCCGCGCCGCTGGACGGCGGGCGGGTGCTGCGGGCGGTCCTGTGGATGCGCTGGCACGACCGGGCGCGGGCGGCGATCACCGCCGCGCGGGCCGGACGCTGGTTCGGGTACGCGCTCATCGTGCTGGGATTCCTCCAGGTGGCCACCGGGAGCAGCCTCAACGGGCTGTGGTACGCGCTGATCGGCCTCTTCCTGGTGAGCGCCGCCACCGCCGAGGAGCAGCAGACCCGGCTCGGCACCGCCCTGCGCGGGATCCGCGTCGTGGACGCGATGACGGCACAGCCCGTGGTCGCCTCGCCGGAGGAGACCGTGTCCGGGCTCGTCGAGCGCGTGGTGCTGCGGCACCGGCTGTCCACGTATCCACTGGTGGGTGTGGACGGATCCTTCCGCGGCATGGTGACGCTCAACCGGATCCGCGAGGTGAAGCCGGAGCTGCGCGACACCGTACGGCTCGCGGACATCGCCTGCCCGCCGCAGGACGTGCCTCAGGCCAGGCCCGACGAGCCGCTGACCGACCTGCTGGCCAGGATGCCGGGGCGCGCCGACGGGCGGGCGGTCGTGCTCGATCCGGCCGGCCGGCTGGTCGGGCTGCTGACGCCCACGGACATCAGCAGGACGGTCCAGACGGCCGATCTGCGCAGCGCGCTGTCGGGGCCGCGGGGCACGGACCTCATGCCGCCCTACCACGGCCATCACCGCGACGCGGCCTGAGCGTGTGCAATCGCTTGCAGGATCGCCCGCCCATCGTGGCGTCGGCGACGTCGCCCAGTGAAGGAGCCCGTTGGCGGCCCTGTGCCGTCTGCGTACTTTGATAGGTTGTCGGCAGGTGTGCCGGGAAGTCTGGTCGGCGATCGTTCCGCTGTTGCCGACTGTCGACGTTCCGGAGGTCTCATGACCGTCACCGCGTGGGTGGCGGTGGTGGCCTTTCTCGGCGCGTACACGCTGATCGCCACCGAGAAGGTGCACCGGGTCGCCGCGGCGCTCGGCGGCGCCGGCGTCATGCTGCTGATCCACGCCACCGACGCGGGCGCGGCGTTCTTCGACGAGCAGACCGGGATCGACTGGAATGTGATCTTCCTGCTGCTCGGCATGATGGTCATCGTCGGCGTCCTGAAACAGACCGGGGTATTCGAGTATCTGGCGATCTGGGCGGCGAAACGCGCCAGAGGGCGGCCGTTCCGGCTCATGGTGCTGCTCATCGTCATCACCGCGGCCGCCTCCGCGCTGCTGGACAACGTGACCACCGTGCTGCTGATCGCCCCCGTGACGTTCCTGGTGTGCGAGCGGCTGTCGGCGCCCGTGGCCCCGTTCCTGATCGCCGAGGCCATGGCGGCCAACATCGGCGGCGCGTCCACGCTGGTCGGCGACCCGCCGAACATCATCATCGCCAGCCGCGGCGGCCTGACCTTCAACGACTTCCTCGTCCACATGGCGCCGCTGATCGTCGTCCTGCTGGTGGTGTTCGTCGGGCTGTGCAGGTGGCTGTTCAGGGAGGCGTTCCGGTACGACCCCGAGCGGGCCGCGGAGATCATGACGTTGAACGAGCGGGAGGCCATCGCCGACCGCAGGCTCCTGTGGCAGTCGCTCGCCGTGCTGGCCCTGGTGATGGCGGCGTTCGTGCTGCACCCCGTGCTGCACTACGCGCCGTCCGTGGTGGCGCTGCTCGGCGCGGGGGTGCTGGTGGCGGCCACGAAGGTGTCGACCGAGGAGGCCATCGGCGAGGTCGAGTGGCCGACACTCGTGTTCTTCGCCGGGCTGTTCGTCATGGTCGGGTCGCTGGTGGAGACCGGGGTCATCGGCCAGGTCTCCAAGGCCGCCTCCGAGGCCACCCACGGGCAGCTCGGCCTGACCACGATGCTGCTGCTCTGGGTCTCGACCGGCCTGTCGGCCGTCGTGGACAACATCCCGTACGTCGCCACCATGAGCCCCATCGTGGCCGACCTCGTGCAGGCCAACGGGGGCAGCGGTCCCGCGCAGGTGCTGTGGTGGGCGCTGGCCGTCGGGGCCGACCTGGGCGGGAACGCCACGGCCGTCGGGGCGGCGGCCAACGTCGTCATTCTCGGCATCGCCGCCCGCAACGGCACCCCGATCAGCTTCTGGCAGTTCACCAGGTACGGGCTGGTGGTCACGTTCGTGACCGTGGCGCTGTCGGTGCCGTATCTGTGGCTCCGCTACCTCACCTGAGCGGCAGCACGTCCACGCCGCGTTCGCCGTCGCCGCGCGGGCCGAAGATGCGGCGTTCGCCCTCCTCGATGCGCACGTCGTTGATGCTCGCCTCCCTGCGCCGCATCAGCCCCGACTCGTCGAACTCCCACTGCTCGTTGCCGTAGCTGCGCCACCACTGCCCGGTGACGTCGCGCGACTCGTACTGGAAGCGGACCGCGATGCGGTTGCCGAGCACGGCCCACAGCTCCTTGCGCAGGGCGTAGTCCAGCTCCCTGTCCCACTTCCGGCGCAGGAAGGCCCTGATCTCGTCGCGGCCCGTCACGAACTCGTCGCGGTTGCGCCACACCGAGTCCTCCGTGTACGCCGCCGCGACTCGGTCGGGGTCGCGCGTGTTCCAGGCGTCCTCGGCGGCCTGCACCTTGACGCGGGCGCTCTCCTCGGTGAACGGCGGGACCGGCGGCTTCGGCATGATCGTCTCCAGGCGGGGCTTCACAGCGGCAGCAGCTTATCCAGCGTGATCGGCAGGTCGCGGACCCGCTTGCCCGTGGCGTGGCGCACGGCGTTCGCCACGGCCGCGCCGACTCCCGTGATGCCCACCTCGCCGACCCCGCGCAGCCCGAGCGGCATCGTCGGGTCCGGTTCGTCCAGGCAGTGCACGTCGATGCGCGGGATGTCGGCGTGGACGGGCACGTGGTACTCGGCCAGGCTCGCGTTCACGACGCGCCCGGTGCGCTGATCGATCAGCGTCTCCTCCGACAGCGCCAGGCCGATGCCCATCACGATGCCCCCGCGCAGCTGACTGGCCACCGTCTTGGCGTTGATCACCGTGCCGACGTCGAACACGCCCACCCAGCGCGACACCCGTACCTCGCCGGTGTCCCGGTCCACCCGCACCTCGCAGAACTGCGCCCCGCACGCCGCCTTCACCCACCGCCGCTGGTCGCGCACGGCCTTCGCCAGGAACCTGAGCATGCCCATCCCCGCCGCGGCCTCCAGGTGGTCGCGGCCGGCGCGGGTCAGGATCGCCGCGTACGTCTCCCCGCGGGAGCCCTGGTAGAGACCGCCGTCCCGGGCCTCCGGAGAGGTCACCCCGCGCAGCGGGGAGCCCGGTGACTTCCGGGCCAGGTCGAGGGCGGCGCGCTTCAGCTTGCGGCAGGCCGCCAGCACGCCGGCCGCCGCGCTCGCCGTCTGTCCCGAGCCGCCCGCCATCGGGGCCTCCGGCAGCTCGGAGTCGCCGACCTCGACGCGTACCGACTCCAGCGGCACCCCCAGCTCGTCCGCGGCGATCTGCGCCTGCGCGGTCGCCGCGCCCACGCCGATCTCCTGCAGGCCGCACCGCACCACGACCCCGCCGTCCGCGCCCAGCCGTACGGTGACGTTCGCCGGGAGCTGGAACGACGGGTGGTACGCCGACGCGACCCCCATGCCGACCAGCCACCGCCCGTCCCTCATGGAGCCGGGCCGCGGATCGCGCTCGCGCCAGCCGAACCGCTCCGCCCCCAGCTCGTACGCCTCGCGCAGCATCCGGTTCGCGAACCGCTTGCCGTCCACCGGGTCCCGCGCCGGCTCGTTGCGCATCCGCAGCTCGATCGGGTCCATGCCCAGCTCGCAGGCCAGCTCGTCCATGGCCGACTCCAGGGCGAAGGTGCCGATGGACTCGCCGGGGGCCCGCATGAACGTGTTGGGCAGCAGGTCGAGCCGGACGAGGCTCTGGCGCAGGCGGATGTTCGGGGAGTCGTACAGGTGCCGGGAGGCCGCGGTGATCTGCTCCGGCATGCCGCCGGCGCGGCCGGTCCTCGCCACGCTGGTGTGGATCAGCGCGGTCAGCTTCCCGTCGGACTCCGCGCCCAGCGCGACCCGCTGGGTGCTCGGGGTCCGGCCCCCGACCGTGTGGTAGACGGCCGCCCGGGTGAGCGCCAGCCGCACCGGGCGCCCGGTGGCCCGGGCGGCCAGCACGGCGAGGAGCGTGCCCGCCCAGACCGAGCCCTTGCCGCCGAACCCGCCGCCCACGTAGGGGGAGAGGACGCGGATGTTCCGCTGCGGAACGCCGAACCGCTGCGCGAGGTGGCTGCGCAGCCACGCGATGCTCTGCGTGCTCTCGTGCACGGTCAGGCGGTCGCCGTCCCACGCGGCGGTCGTCGCGTGCGGCTCGATCGCGTTGTGGCTGTGCGGCGGCGTGGAGAAGCGCAGGTCCACCGAGACCGGCGCGGCCGCCAGCGCCGCCTCGGCGTTCCCCTTGTCCGTCGCCGCGGGCCGGATCGCGCTGCTCTTCTGCGGGGTGGCGTTCGGCTCCTCGGCCGCGAAGTCCACCACGGCGGGCAGTTCCTCGTACGTGGGCCGCACCAGGTCCGCCGCGTGCCGCGCCGCCTCGGGCGACTCGGCCACCACGACCGCCACGGGCTGGCCGTTCCAGTGCACCTCGTCCGTGGCCAGGTAGTTGACCGACGTCCCGGTGACCATCGTGCTGGGGTTCAGCAGGCTCTGGGCGGGCGGGGGCTTCATGGTCGGGGCGTTCTCGTGCGTGAGAACGTCGATCACGCCTTTCACGGCCCGCGCCGCCTCGGTGTCGATGGCGGTGATGCGGCCTCGGGGGATGGTGGCGTGCACGAGCGCGGCGTGGGCGAGGTCCGGGTAGGGGTGCTCGGCCGCGTAACGGGCCTGCCCGGTGGTCTTGGCCCGGCCGTCCAGCCGGTCGACGGGGCGGCCGACGTACTTCTCACTCATCCTTCTCACTCATCCGTAAGCTCCCTCAACGTGGCCACGATCGTGGCCCGGGCCAGCCCCACCTTGAACGCGTTGCCCGGCCGCGTGGTCGCGGGCGCCAGCTCGGCCTCGGCCGCCCGGCCGAACGCCTCCTCGGTCGCCGGGCCGCCGACCAGGAGCCGCTCCGCCTCGCGGGCGCGCCACGGCTTGGTCGCGACGCCGCCCAGCGCCAGCCGGGCCGCCGTCACGGTCCCGTCCCGCACCTCCAGCGCCGCCGCGACGGAGACCAGGGCGAACGCGTACGACGCCCGGTCGCGTACCTTCCGGTAACGGGAGTTGGCCGCGACCGGCGCGGGCGGCAGCTCGACCGCCGTGACCAGCTCGTCCTCGGCCAGCGCGGTCTCGACCTGCGGCGTGTCGCCGGGCAGCAGGTGGAAGTCCGCCAGCGGGATCCGCCGCGTGCCGCGCACGCTCGTGACCTCGACCGTGGCGTCCAGTGCGGCGAGCGCCACGCACATGTCGGAGGGATGCGTGGCGATGCAGCTCTCGCTCACGCCCAGGACGGCGTGCCCGCGTGTGAACCCGTCGAGCGCGTCGCAGCCGGCGCCCGGCTCGCGCTTGTTGCAGGCATACGCCTGGTCGTAGAAGTAGCGGCATCGGGTGCGTTGCAGCAGGTTGCCGCCCACGGTGGCCATGTTGCGCAGCTGCGGCGAGGCTCCGGCGAGTATCGCCTGCGACAGTACCGGGTAGGCGGCGCGGACGCGGCGGTCGGCGGCCAGGGCGCTGTTGCGCACCAGCGCGCCGATCCGCAGCCCGCCGCCGGGCAGCTCGTCCACCTCGTCGAGCGGCAGCCCGGTGATGTCGACCACCGTCTCAGGACGTTCGATGCCCTCGCGCATGAGGTCGACCAGGTTGGTGCCGCCGCCGAGGAGCTTCGCGCCCGGGCCGGCGGCCGCCACGGCCTCGGCGAGGTCGAGCGGCTTCACGTACGCGAACGGCCTCATGGCGCCTCCTGCGCGGCGACGTCCTTGATGGCGTCGAGGATGCCGTTGTAGGCGCCGCAGCGGCACAGGTTCCCGCTCATGCGCTCTCTGATCTCGTCGTCGGTCAGCTGCGTGCCGCCCTGGCGCGGGGTGACGGAACTGGGCATGCCCGCGGCGTGCTCGGCCAGCATGGCGACGGCCGAGCAGATCTGGCCCGAGGTGCAGTAACCGCACTGGAGCCCGTCATGGCGCACGAACGCCTGCTGCATCGGGTGCGTGTCCGCACGGTCCTTGGCGATCCCCTCGATCGTGGTGATCTCCTTGTCCGCGTACTGCATGGCCAGGGCCAGGCAGGCGTTGATCCGCACGCCGTCCGCGAGGACGGTGCAGGCGCCGCACGCGCCCTGGTCGCAGCCCTTCTTCGGGCCGGTCAGCCCCAGGTGGTCGCGCAGGGCGTCGAGCAGGCTCACCCACGGCTCGATGTCGAGCGACTCGACCACGCCGTTCACCCGCATCCGTATCTGGGTCACTCTTCCCCCCTCAGTCCGGAACCCTGACGCTAACAGAACGGCGTTTCCTTAACAAGGGAACGGTGTTCTTTAAAGCGGGGATGGCTATGCTGGGGCGCGACATGACGCGGGCATTCGTCCGGGCCAGGCGGCCGGAGCACAAGCAGCAGCGGCGCGAGGCGATCCTCGCGGCCGCTCGCGAGCTCGCCGTCGCTTCCGGGGTGCGCAACGTCAGCCTGGGTGCGGTCGCGGAGGCCGTCGGGCTGGCGAAATCCAACATCATGCGATATTTCGGGACCCGCGAGGAGATCTTCCTCATCCTCGCCGCCGAGGAGTGGCGCCAGTGGTCGGCGGCCGTCACCGCCCGGCTCGAGGTCTCCGGCGACGTCCCGGTGGTCCTCGCGGAGACGCTCGCGGACCGGCCGCTCCTCTGCGACCTCCTCGGCCACACTGCGACCACGCTGGAGCAGAACGTGTCCGTCGAGGCGGCCCGTGCGTTCAAGCGCACCATCCTGGCCGTCGTCGCCGACCTCGGCGCGCAGGTCGCCCGCGTCACGGGCCTTCGCGACCGGGAGGGCGTGGACCTGGTCTCCGCCGCCAGCATCCTGGCCGGCGCCCTCTATCCGGTGTCGAACCCCTCGCCGGCACTCGCCGAGCTGTACGCCCAGGACCCCGAGGTGGCCGCGGCCTGCCCGGACTTCCTCCCGACCATCGTCCGCGCACTCAAGGCGCTCCTCGCGGGGCTCCCCACGCTCAGGGAGGACTGAGCTCCGGCAGTCGCCGGCTGTCGGTTGAAATGCTGTGTAATGTCGGTGCTGGATGTCATAAATGTCGGCCCAGCGGCATGGAGCCGGTCGACGAGCACCGCCCTGCGCGTCGCCCCGCGCCGTTGGTTGGCCAGCACGCGGCGGGCCACGCCGTAAAGCCACAGCAGCGCCCTGTCACCCTCGGGAACGTCGCCGATGCGCCGCCAGGCGGTGAGGAACGTCTCGGAGATGATGTCGGCCGTGTCGTCGGGGGAGCCGGTACGGCGGGTGGCGTACTGATGGATCGCCGGGTAGTAGGCGTCATAGATCGCCTCGAAGCGATCTCGCTGTGTCACAGAGTCTCCTAGCCGAAGGGTGCCGGACACCTGGGTAAGTGTCCGGCGCACTCCGACGTGTTGCAGCGAGCTTCGAGCCGTTGGACGGGCGTTACTCGCTGTAGTTCTTGCCGAGGGGCTTGCCGGGGATCGGCTTGGCGACGAGAGCGACGGGGATGAAGAAGCAGATCTGGCTGATCGCCATGGTGAGCGTCCAGAGCGCCTTGTCGTCGTAGAGGGCGTGGGCCCTGGCGAACAGCTCGTCGGGGACGCGCTCCCCGTACGGGTTGGGGGTGAGGATGGCCTCCACCAGCTCCAGCGCGACCCGCTCGGTGTCGGTGAAGTAGGGGGCGTTCCGCCAGGACGCCACGGCGGTGATGCGCTCCTCTGTCTCCCCGGCCTTGCGGAGGTTACCGGTCTGGCGGACGGTGTGGTACGTGCTGCCGACGATCTGCCCGGCGCGGAGCTGCACCAGGCCGATGGTGGTCCGCGGGATCGACCCGTTGTGGGTGGCCTTGGCCATGGCTCCGGCTATCGTCGCCACCTCGGGGAGGAACTGGGCGGGATTGGGCAGACGCGACTGGAACTCGTCCTGCTCGGCGATCGTGGGTGCGGACATGGTGAGGTCTTCCTCTCTCGCATGCTGGATGCTGTCACTGGAGTACGACGTCACCACCGTGGGAAATGTGAGGCGGCGCGCCGACCTCACACTTCGGTGCGCTGTCTCGTCGAGCGGGTGACGGCACGATGCGACAAAGGAAAGTCGGCGACACCATGACCACCCCTTCCGAGCCGGGACACGCCCCGGCCGATCAGAGCCTGAGCGCGATCATGAGCGAGCGGCGTCATCTGATCAATCTGGCCTATCGCCTGCTCGGCTCGCTGGCCGACGCCGAGGACGTCGTCCAGGAGACGTACACGCGCTGGTACGCCATGTCCCGGCAGCAGCAGGAGGCGGTCGAATCGCCCGGCGCCTGGCTGACGAAGGTCGCCAGCCGCATCTGCCTCGACCTGCTGAGATCGGCACGGTCCCGGCGGGAGCGCTACGTGGGCGAATGGATCCCCGAGCCGCTGCCCGAGCGTACGGACTGGATCAGCGTGCTGCCCGCCGGGGACCCGGCCGACCGGGTCACCCTCGACGAGTCGGTCAACATGGCCTTCCTCGTCGTGCTCGAGGCGATGACCCCGGCGGAGCGCGTCGCGTTCATCCTGCACGATGTCTTCCACTACTCCTTCGTCGAGGTGGCCGACATCGTCGGCCGCACCCCGGCGGCCTGTCGCCAGCTCGCCACCTCGGCCCGCCGCCGCATCAGCGCCTCGCAGGCTCCCGCGACTTCCGCGGCCAAGAGCGCCGGCGTCGTCAGGGAGTTCAAGCAGGCGTGGGAGGCCAAGGACATCAAGGCCCTCATGGCCCTCCTCGACCCCGACGCCACGGTGATCGCCGACGGCGGTGGCCTGGTCAGCGCCGTACTGCACCCGATCGAGGGCAGCGCGCGGATCGCCCGGTTCACTCTGAACCTCGCCGGCAGGACGCCCGACATGACGTTCCTGGAGCGTACGGTCAACGGCCAGCCGGGTCTGGTGGCTCAGCAGGACGGCGTCACCGTGGCGGTGATCGCGTTCGAGATCGTGGGCGACCGGATCAAGAACATGTGGGCGGTGCGCAACCCGGAGAAGCTCCGGCCGTGGGCCATGGACGCAGAGGGCGCCGAACTGTGAAGTCACCCGTGTTCCTGCGCATCGCGATCGCCCTGCAGACCCTGACCCTCTTCGCCGCGCCGATCACCGCCGGGCTGCTGCTCACCGTGCCTGTCGGACGGACGTTGCACAGCGTTTCGGCGTACGGCGTGTTCACCGCGACGCTGCTGCATCTGATCATCGCGATCCTGATGTGGCAGCCGGGCGGCGGCTCGCCCAGGCCCATTCTGTACGCGGCCGTGCTCTTCGGTCTCACGCTGGCGCAGATAGCGCTGGGCATCGCGCAGGTGAAGACCGTGCACGTCCCCTTGGGCGCGCTGCTGTTCGGGATGAGCCTCCTGCAGCTCAGCCAGGTGGTGGCCGGCCGCCGCACCTGAGCCACCCGGAATTTGGGCATTTACGAGATCCGATTTATTGGTTAAGAAGGTTTATTAACGAATAGATCGGCCTTGGGAGGCCCCGTGGCGCGCTCTCGGCTCATCCTCATCCTGCTGTCGGCCTGCGCATTACTGGTGAACGCCGGAGGCGTCGCCCTGGCCGTGGCCCCGGCCGCGCAGGCCGTACCGGCGCCGACGTCGCTGACCGGATACAAGATCCAGTCCTCGGCGAAGGTGCCGGACTCCGGGGCCGCGATCTCCACGCCCGGTTATGCGGCCGCCGGCTGGTACGCGGTCGGCCCGCGCTCGACCGTGCTGGCCGGGTTGCTGCAGAACAACGTCTATCCGGACCCGTTCTACTCCACGAACATGGCGTCGATCCCGACGGCGGACTTCGACGTGCCGTGGTGGTACCGCTCGGACTTCACCCTGGGCAGCGAGTCGGGACTGCGGACGTTCCTCGACGTCAGCGGTGTGATCTCCAGCGCCGACGTGTGGGTGAACGGCACCCAGGTCGCCACTGCCGCCCAGGTGGCGGGGGCCTACACGAGGAATGAGCGGGACATCACCGCCCTGGTGCACCCGGGCGTCAACTCCGTGGCCTTCCGGGTGAACCCGAACAACCCCGACAACCACCTCACGATCGGCTGGATCGACTGGGTGCAGGTGCCGCGCGACGACAACATGGGCATCTTCCGCGACGTCGTGATCAGGCGCAGCGGCGACGTCTCGCTCCGCGACGCGCACGTGCTCACGGACCTGGCGGTGCCCGCGCTCGACCGCGCCGACCTCACGATCAAGGCCGACGTGCGCAACGGCACGGGCAGCCCGGTGACCGCCACGGTCAAGGGCACGATCGGCTCGCTCGCGTTCTCCCAGGACGTCACGCTGGCCGCGAACCAGACCAAGCGGATCACGTTCAACCAGACGCTGACCGGCCCGCAGGTGTGGTGGCCGCACACGATGGGCGCGCAGCCGCTCTACGACCTGACCCTCACGGCGACGGTCGGCGGCGTGGAGAGCGACACGCTGACCCAGCGCTTCGGCGTCCGCAAGATCGAGTCGGGCAGGAACGCCGCCGGGCGCCGCTTCTACAAGATCAACGGCAGGCCGATCCTGATCAGAGGCGGTGGCTGGTCTCCCGACATCTTCCTCCGAAAGAACCTGACCTACCTGGAGGACCGGATCCGCTACGTCAAGGACCTCGGCCTCAACACGATCCGCGTCGAAGGCCACCTGGACACCGACGAGCTCTACGACCTGGCCGACAGGTACGGCATCCTGACCATGCCCGGCTGGGAGTGCTGCGACAAGTGGGAGGGCTCGTTCAGCAGCTCCGACTATCCGATCGCCAAGGCGTCCATGCAGGCGGAGGCCACGCGGTTACGCAACCACCCCAGCGTGATCTCGTTCCTGATCGGCTCGGACAACCCGCCGACGGCGCAGAAGGAGACCGGCTACCTCGACGCGCTCACGGCCGCCGAGTGGCAGCTCCCGGTCGTGCCCGTGGCCTCCGACAAGTCCAGCCCGCAGCTGGGCAACTCGGGCATGAAGATGCCCGGACCGTATGACTGGGTGCCGCCGAGCTACTGGTACAACAAGCGCGAAGGCGGGGCGTTCGGCTTCAACTCCGAGACCAGCGCGGGCCCCGACGTGCCGACGCTCGACTCGCTCAAGCGGATGATGACCTCCGCGCAGATCGACTCGCTCTGGAAGAGCCCGAGCGCGACCCAGTATCACCGCTCGCCGTCGGGCACGTTCGACGACCTGACGATCTATCACAACGCCCTCAGGGGCAGGTACGGCGTGCCGTCCGGGCTGGCGGACTACGTGAAGAAGGCGCAGCTCGCCCAGTACGAGGCGGTGCGAGCGCAGTTCGAGGCCTACGGCCGTAACTTCACGGACTCGTCCAACCCGTCCACGGGCGTCATCTACTGGATGCTCAACAGCGGCTGGTCGTCGCTCCACTGGCAGCTCTTCGACTACTACCTGGACCAGGGCGGCTCCTACTGGGGCGCCCGCGAGGCCAACAAGCCGCTGCACGTGCAGTACTCGTACGACAACAAGTCCGTCGTCGTGGTCAACTCCGGCGTCTCGCCCGCCTCGGGCCTGACCGTCAAGACCGACGTGTTCACCATCGACGGGGCCGCCAAGTACACCAACACGGCGACGGTCAGCGTCCCCGCCGACGGGGGCAGGGCCACCGCGGTGACCGTACCGTCGATCAGCGGTCTTTCCACGACCTATCTGGTACGGCTGACGCTGCTCCGCGGCGGCCAGGAGATCGACCGCAACGTCTACTGGCTGTCCAAGTCCGACGACGTGATCGACTGGGAGAACAACGACTGGTACTACGTCCCGACCTCCCGCTACGCCGACCTGACCGGACTCAACGGGCTGGCCCAGGCCCCGATCACGGCCACCGCCTCGGCGCCCTCGCCGGGGACGGTCACCGTGACCGTCAGGAACACCGGCACCGGCGCGATCCCCGCCTTCATGCTGGACGCCCACGTGGTGGACGCGGCAGGCAGGCCGGTGCTGCCGATCCAGTGGTCGGACAACGCGATCAGCCTCTGGCCAGGGGAGTCCAAGACGCTCATGGCCACGTACCGGGCCTCCGACCTGACCGGTTCCGCGAGCGTACGGGTGGCCGGGTGGAACACGGCGACACTCACCGTGCCGACCGGGCCGCCCGACACCGAGAGCCCGGCCGCGCCCGGCAGCCTGCGCACCACCGGCAAGACCGCCTCCAGCGTCTCGCTGGCCTGGGACGCCGCCACCGACAACGTCGGCGTCACCGGCTACGACGTCTACAACGGCACCGCCCTCGCCACGACGGTCACCGGCACCACGGCCACGGTCTCCGGCCTGGCGGCGGGCACGGCGTACACGTTCACGGTCAGAGCGCGCGACGCCGCGGGCAACTCCTCCGGCCCGTCGAACGCCGTCACCGAGACCACCGGCAGCGGTCCGGCCGTCTACCAGGCGGAGGACGCGACGATCTCGCAGGGCGTGGTGGAGTCCAACCACGAGGGCTACACCGGCACGGGGTTCGTGAACTACGACAACGTGACGGGCAGCTACGTCGAGTGGACGGTGAACGCCGCCGCGGCCGGCCCGGCCACCCTGGAGTTCCGCTTCGCCAACGGCACCACGACGAACCGGCCGATGGCCATCGCGGTGAACGGCACCACGGTCACCCGCGACTTTCCCGGCACCGGCGCCTGGATCACCTGGCAGACGGTCACCGTGGCCGCCGACCTCGTCCAGGGAGTGAACAAGATCAGAGCCACGGCCACCACGTCGAACGGAGGCCCCAACGTCGATCGGCTCGCGGTGAACTGACCCGGGTCCCTACCCCCGAACGCGGGTGAACGTGGCGGTGCGGATGCCGCGCCGCAGAAGGGCGGGAAGGCAGAGGACCGTGCCGAGCGCGCCGATCCACACCGTGACCTCCAGGCCGCCGAGCGCGGTGGTGGCGGAGGCGAGCAGGGCCCCGAGCGCGACCGCGCCCCACAGCTGGAAGCGCTGCACGGCGGAGACCCTCCCGAGAAGCTCGGGAGGGGTCTGCGTCTGGCGCAGGGTCATCGAGGTGGGACTGAACGCGCCCTCGCCCACGCAGTGCACGATGCTGCCGGCGACCAGGCCGATCGCCCCCAGCCCGGTGTGCGTGCCCAGCACGGGCATGGCCACGATGCCCAGCACCGACACGGTGGCGGCGAGCACCAGCGCGCGCGGGCTGCCGAGCCGCCTGATGAGCACGGAGGAGGCGAGGTTGCCGATCGGGTAGCCGGCCGCGGCGGCGCCCACCACGATCCCGATCCACTGCGGGGAGAGCCCCAGCACGTTGCGGCAGTACAGGACCAGGCTGGTCTCGACCATGGAGAGGAACAGGACGTAAACGGTGCCGCACGCCAGGACCGGCTCCAGGACCGGGTGCCCGAGCGCGAACCTGAGCCCGGCCGCGACGTCCCGCCGTACCCAGCCCCGCTCCCGCACGGTGACGGCGGGCGGCGCCTCCCGGTGCCGGATCAGGACGAGCGTCACGACCGAGGCGGCGAAGCTCAGGGTGTTGGCCAGGAGCGCGCCGACCACGCCGAGCAGGCCGATGACCGGGCCCGCGGCCATCGGCCCGACGGCCTTGGCGGTCGACTCCGACAGCGCCAGGCGGGTGTTCCCGGTGTGCAGCTCGCCCGGGTCAGGGAAGAGCCCGGGCAGATACGAGGTGTACGCGACCTGGAAGAACACCACGGCGCAGCCGCTCAGCAGAACCAGCGCGAACAGCAGGGGGAAGCTGAGCACGCCGGTGGCCGCCGAGACCCAGATCGCGCCGAACGCGACCACCTGCACGCCGTCACAGACGAGCATGACGGTACGGCGCGGCAACCGGTCCACGATGGCGCCCGCCGGCAGGCCGAGCGGCAGGAAGGGCAGGAACAGGGCGAACGGCAGCAGCGCCGCCTGGGCCGGACTCGCCCCCAGCACCGTCACCGCGAGCAGGGGCAGCGCCAGCGTCATGAACTGGTCCCCGAACAGCGACAAGGACTGCCCCGCCCACAGCAGCCCGAAGTCACGGCGGGCCCGGGTACGCCCGGCCCCTTCCACCAAGGACGTCATGTCTGGTGCCAGAAGTCACGCAGCAGCGAGTGGACGGTTTCGGCCTCCTCGACATGGCCGAACGAGCCGCTCCGCTCCAGCATGTGGAAACGGGCCTGGGGCGCGAAGCGCCGGAAGTCACCCTGCAGCGCCGGGTGCAACGCCCGGTCGTAGCGGCCGGCCAGCACCATCAGGGGAACGCCGATCTCCTTGAGCCGGGGACGGAAGTCCGGGATCCTGGCCACCTCGCCGCCGACCATGAAGTCGACATCGTCGCCGCAGAAGATCGGATACAGCTCCTGGTTCCTGGCGCCGGGCTCGTCGGCCAGCAGGGAGGCGTTGCCGGGATCGTAGAACCGGACCAGGGCCGCCGCCTTGGCGAACTCCCGCCTGAGCGGCTCGTCGGTGGAGCGCAGTCCCTGCAGCCGCAGCGACTGGATCCGCTCCCACCCCTCGGGGAGCTGAGTGGCCAGCTCACGGTTGATGTTGGCGTGGTTGAGCTGCCACATCTCGGGGCTGTGCAGGGTGTTGGCCAGGGTGACGGTACGCGCCATGACAGGGTGGTCGAGGGCGATCGCCTGGGCGATCAGGCCGCCGTACGAGAAGCCGTACAGGTGTGCGGGGCCCAGCTGCTCGAGCAGCGCGACCACGTCGGCGACGTCGTCGGCGAAGGTGATCTCGGTGAGGTCCTGAGCACGGTCGGAACGGCCGCGGCCGTACAGGTCCACGTAGATCACTTTGTGGTCCACGGCCAGTGCGTCGAAGTGCGGGTGGAAGATCACATGCGAGCCCGCGGGGCCCAGCCCTGCGAGCAGCAGGACGGCGTCGCCCTCTCCGTGCTGCTCCACCCATATGCGCCGCCCGCGGACCTCGTACGCCCGGCCAGGGGGATGTTCAATCATGGCGTTCATCTTGGTCAAGCCGGGAGCCGGACCGACGGCGGATATCGGACCTCTCACTCGGCCCGGTCCAGATAATCCACAACGAAACTAGAATGGGTCCATGACCGCAATGGCGCCATCGCGCGCGGAGCCCGACCTGTCGTTCCTGCTCGACCACACCAGCCACGTGCTGCGTACGCAGATGGCCGCGGCGCTGGCCGAGATCGGGCTGACCGCCCGCATGCACTGCGTGCTGGTCCACGCGATCGAGGAGGAGCGCACGCAGATCCAGCTCGCGGAGATCGGTGACATGGACAAGACCACGATGGTGGTCACCGTGGACGCCCTGGAGAAGGCCGGGCTGGCCGAGCGCCGCCCGTCCAGCACCGACCGGCGGGCCAGGATCATCGCGGTCACCGAGGCGGGCAGGGAGATGGCCGAGCGCAGCCAGCGGATCGTGGACGGCGTGCACCGCAAGGCACTCGACGCGCTGCCGGAGGACGAGCGCGAGGTGCTGCTTCGTGCCATGAACCGGCTGGTCGAAGGGCACCTCTCCACCCCGATGGAGACGCCGCGGCCGGCCCGGAGAGCTCGACAGTAGGTCCGATAGGGATCGTCTACAACGAAACTATCTGCTACGGTTTCTCCTGTTGCGACTGAACAGGAGAGACCATGTCGTATTCCAAACTCCGCGCCCTCATCGTGCTTTCGGCGGCGATGCTGATGACGATCCTCGACGGCAGCATCGTGACCGTGGCCATGCCGGCGATGCAGCGGGACCTGGGCTTCACCCCCGCCGGGCTGAGCTGGACCGTCAACGCGTACCTGATCGCGTTCGGCGGGCTGCTGCTGCTGTCCGGCCGGCTGGGCGATCTCATCGGCCGCAAGAAGATGTTCCTCGCCGGCAACGCGGTCTTCACCGCCGCCTCCCTGCTCGCCGGGGCGGCCACCGGTCCCGGCCTGCTGATCGCCGCACGTTTCCTGCAGGGCGTGGGCAGCGCGATGGCGTCGGCGGTGGTGCTGGGCATCCTGGTGACGCTGTTCACCGAGCCCGGCGAGCGGGCCAGGGCCATCGGGGTCTTCAGCTTCACCGGCGCGGCCGGGGCCTCGATCGGCCAGGTGCTGGGCGGGGTGCTCACCGACGCGCTCAGCTGGCACTGGATCTTCTTCATCAACGCGCCGATCGGGATCGCCACCGTCGCGCTGGCGATCAAGGCCATCCCCGCCGACGAGGGAGCGGGCCTGGCCGCGGGTGCCGACGTGCTCGGCGCTCTTCTGGTGACGGCGGGGCTGATGCTGGGGATCTACACGGTCGTCAAGATCGAGGAGTACGGCTGGCTGGCGGCCCACACGCTGGGTCTCGGCGCCGTGTCGCTCCTCCTGCTGGCCGGGTTCCTCGTCCGCCAGGCGACCGCGCGCACCCCGCTCATGCCGCTGCGCATCCTCCGCTCGCGCAACGTCTCGGGCGCCAACCTGGTGCAGATGCTGACGCTGTCGGCCATGTTCGCCTTCCAGATCATCGTCGCCCTCTACATGCAGAAGGTCCTCGGCTACGGCGCCCTCGCCACGGGGCTGGCGATGCTGCCCGCGGCGGTGGCCATCGGCGGGGTGTCGCTGTTCGTCTCCGCGCGGCTCAACACCCGCTTCGGCGCGCGCGCCGTCCTGGTGGCGGGTCTGGTGCTGCTGCTGGGCGCGATGGGCTGGCTCACCAGGGTGCCGGTGCAGGCTTCGTACGCGATCGACCTGCTCCCGGTGATGCTGCTCATCGCGGGCGGCGGGCTGGTGCTTCCCGCGCTGACCACGCTGGGCATGTCCGGTGCCAAGGCCGACGACGCGGGGCTGGCGTCCGGGCTGTTCAACACCACTCAGCAGATCGGCATGGCGCTCGGCGTCGCCGTCCTGTCCACGCTCGCCGCCTCGCGCACCGGCGACCTGCTGGCCTCGGGCGCCTCTGAGGCGGTGGCGCTGACGGGCGGGTACCGGCTGGCCTTCACCGTCTCCGCCGGGCTTCTCGTGGCCGCCCTGGTCGTCAGCCTCGCCGTACTGCGCCGTCCGGCTCCCGCTCCGGAGCCCGAGCCGGCCGCGCTCGCCGCCCTCTGAACCTCACAGGAGAGAACATGAACGAGAAGCAGTCTGGGCCCGCCCCCCGCTCGCTGGCAGAGGAGGAGCTGGTGCGGCTCCTCGGCGAGCAGCAGTTCGGCGTGCTGGCGACGGTGAAGCGCAGCGGGCACCCGGCCATGTCCACCGTCCTCTACCGGTGGGATCGCGCCGAACGGGTCATCCGGATCTCCACGACGGCCGACCGGCTCAAGGCCCGGCAGGTGCGCAACGACCCGCACGTCGCCCTCCATGTGAGCGGTCCGGACGTCTGGTCCTTCGCCGTGGCCGAAGGGGAGGCCGAGGTGTCGGACAGCCCCGAGGAGCTGCTGGCCTTCGCCGGCGATCAGCCCGATCCCGCCGCCTACCTGGAGCAGCAGGCGCGCGAGGGCCGCGTCGTCATCAGGATCGAGGTCCGGCGCCTGTACGGCACAGCCCTGGACATCTCCTGACCGCCTGTCAGCCGGGGGCCGGAAAACCGATGGGAAACTGTCGGTGCCCGGTGATAGAAAGCAGGTTCGATACTCGCCAGCTCGCGGCCGGGGGAGGGTCTGCCTGTGACCACCAGCCAATCGGAGTTCTCCGTCTCCGGACCACGCCATGACCGGCGTGGTCCGGTGCGCTGGCTCTGGTCCCATCTGCGCCGCCACCCCCTCCACCTCATCGGGTTCCTCGGTGGGTCGCTGGTCATGGTGGTGCTCAACGCCCTGGTCCCGCAGTTCACCGGTGATGCCTTCGACGCCGTGCTCGGCAAGCGGGGGGAGCCGCTCGACGCGCTCGGGCTGATCGCCCTGGCGCTGCTGGCGATCGTGCTGGCCCGCGGGCTGTTCGATCTCGTCGCCCGGCTGTCGAGCGAGGTGCTGGCCAAGCGGCTGGAGCGGGACGCGCGTGACGAGCTCTACGTGAGCCTGCTCGGCAAGAGCCAGACCTTCCACAACCGGCAGCGGGTCGGCGACCTGATGGCCAGGGCCGCCAACGACATCCGGCAGCTCTCCATCATGATCACGCCCGGTGCCGATCTGATCGTCGACTCGGGGCTCACCGGGCTGGTGCCCATCTTCTTCATCGCCTCGATCGACCTGCGGCTGCTGCTGGCCCCCGGGGTGTTCGCGGTCGTGTTCGCGATCGCGCTCCGGCGCTACATGAAGCAGCTCAACCCCGTGGCGACGCGCATGCGGGAGGAGTTCGGCGAGCTCAACGCGGGGCTCAACCAGGCCGTGCGGGGCATCGAGGTGATCAAGGTGACCGCGCAGGAGGGCCAGGAGCGGCTCCGGTTCCGGGCCAACGCGCGGCGCTACCGCGACTCGTTCGTCAAGAACGGGCTGGTGCAGGCGCGCTACCTGCCCACCCTGCTGTTCTCCTTCGCCATGGCGGGGGCGCTGTGGCACGCCCTCTATCTCCAGAGCACCGGGGCGATCACCATCGGGGAGCTGGTGGCGTTCATGGGGCTCATGGGCATGCTCGGGTTCCCGACGCAGATGTCCATCTTCACGTTCTCGCTGATGCAGATCGGCATCGTCTCCGCGCGGCGGATCCTCGGCATCATGACCGCGGAGAGCGAGATCGAGCAGCGGGCGGACGGGCACGCCGCGCCGATCAGCGGGGAGATCGTCTTCGAGGACGTCACGTTCGCGTACGAGGACGACGAGGACGCGGCGCTGCGCGGCGTGACGTTCACCGTGCGGCCCGGGGAGACGGTGGCGATCGTCGGCGAGACCGGGTCGGGCAAGAGCACGCTGACCAAGCTGGTGCCGCGGATCTACGACGCCACGTCCGGGCGGATCCTCGTCGACGGGGTCGACGTGCGCGACTGGGACCTCGACTCGCTGCGCTCCCAGATCTCCACCATCGAGCAGGACATCGTGCTGTTCTCCCGGTCCGTGTCCGAGAACATCGCCTTCGGCCTGGGGCAGCGGGCCGACCACGAGGCCGTGGTGCGGGCGGCGGAGGACGCCCAGGCCGCCGAGTTCATCGCCGAGCTGGACGACGGCTACGACACCGTGATCGGAGAGCGCGGGGTCACGCTCTCCGGCGGGCAGCGGCAGCGGCTCGCCATCGCGCGGGCCCTGCTGACCGATCCGGCGATCCTCGTGCTCGACGACTCGACCAGCGCCATCGACTCCGCGACGGAAGACCTGATCCAGCAGGCGATCGGGCGCATCCTCGAAGGGCGTACGACGTTGCTGATCACCCACCGCCTGTCCCAGATCCGGTGGGCGGACAAGGTGCTGCTGCTGCGGCGGGGCGAGGTCGTCGACTTCGGCACCCATGACGAGCTGATCACCCGCAGCCGCCTCTACCGCCGGATCTTCGCGCACTACGACGAGGTGGAGACGGACGGAGCGGGCGCCGGGAGCAAGGTGCTGGCAGGGGAGCAGGGAGGGGTGCGCTGATGGGCTTCATCATGGACGGCCTTGACGCCGAGGACTACGACCGCACTTACAGCGACCGCGACCTGCTGCGCCGGATCATCTCCTACTTCCGGCCGAAGCTCGGCACGATGCTGCTGGTCGCCACCATGATCGTGCTGGTGTCCGCGAGCCAGGCGGCGATCCCCGCGCTGGGCAGCCTGGCCGTCGACGCGCTCGCCGACGGGACGATCGGCCAGGTGGGCTGGCTGCTCACGGCGGGGATCCTGGTCGCCGGGGCGTTCTCGTGGGTGTTCAACTTCGTCCGGCAGAAGAACAGCGCGCGGGTCACCGGTGACGTGGTGCTGCGGCTGCGTGAGGACGCGTTCGACGCGGTGCTGGAGCGCGACCTGTCGTTCTACGACGAGACGCCGTCCGGCAAGATCGTCAGCCGGGTGACCTCCGACACCGACGACTTCGCCACCGTGTCCACGCTGACCATGGATCTGATCAGCCAGACGCTGATGGTGGGTTTCGTCACGGTCCTGCTGTTCGTGCGCAGTGTCGAGCTGGCCCTGATGACGCTCCTGGTGGTGCCGATCGTGGTGGGCCTCGCGCTGCTCTTCCGGCGCCTGGCCAGGAGCAGCACGCGCCGGGCGCAGCGCTCGCTGAGCCGGGTCAACGCCAACCTGCAGGAGACCATGGGCGGCATCGCGGTGGCGAAGAACTTCCGCCAGGAGCGGCAGGTCTACGACGAGTTCGGGCCCATCAACCGGCAGAGCTACCAGGTGACGCTCAGGCAGGGGTTCGTCTTCTCCACCATCTTCCCGGTGCTATTCCTCGTGGCCGGGCTCGCGACGGTGGGCCTCGTCCAGCTGGGCGGCACGGCGGTGCTCGAGGGCGGCCTGTCCGCCGGCGACTGGTACCTGTTCCTGCAAGGGGTCTCGCTCTTCTGGTTCCCGCTGACGTCCATCGCCGCGTTCTGGTCCCAGTTCCAGCAGGGCCTGTCCGCCTCCGAGCGGGTCTTCGCGCTGATCGACGCCCCGCCGCGCGTGGTGCAGAGCGCGGCGGAGCCTCCGGGGCGGCTGGCGGGGCGCATCGAGTTCCAGGGCGTCACCTTCGGATACGACCCCGGCCACCCGGTGCTGCGCGACTTCGACCTGCTCATCGAGGCCGGGGAGACCGTGGCGCTCGTCGGCCACACCGGTGCCGGCAAGTCGACGCTGAGCAAGCTGATCACCCGCTTCTACGAGTTCCAGGAAGGCCGGCTGCTGATCGACGGGCGTGACATCCGCACCCTGGAGCTGGGCGCCTACCGCAGCCAGATCGGCGCGGTGCCGCAGGCGCCGTTCCTGTTCAGCGGCACGGTCGCCGACAACATCCGCTACCCGCGACCTGACGCGGGCGACGAGGAGGTGCGGGCGGCCGCGGCGGCGGTCGGCGGCGGCGACTGGATCGACGCCCTGCCCAACGGCCTGCAGACGGACGTGGGCGAGCACGGCCGTGCCCTGTCGATGGGGCAGCGGCAGCTCGTCGCGCTGGCGCGGCTGCTGATCCAGGACCCGGCGATCGTGGTGCTGGACGAGGCCACGGCCAGCGTCGACCCGCTGACCGAGGCCCAGATCCAGGAGGGGCTCGATCTGGTGCTGGCGGGGCGGACGTCCATCGTCATCGCGCACCGGCTCTCCACCATCGAGCACGTCGATCGCATCATCGTGCTGGATCACGGACGGATCGTGGAGGAGGGCGACCACGCGGGCCTGCTGGCGCGCGGCGGCCGCTACTGCGAGGTCTACAACACCTACTTCCGGCACCAGTCGCCCCACTACCGGGCCGGCACCGGCTTCGTGTCAGTCGCGGGCGGCGACTGATCGCCACTCCCGCCTCAGGAGGCGGAGGCGGGTGCTCCTCCACACATGCGCCCGCTCGCCGAGGTCGCAGCGGTAGCGGTTGCGGCGGGGGCCACCGCTGACTGGCTGTACTACCTCAAGTGCGACATGTGTGCGCTGCGCGTGATCAAGGATGGCGTCATCTCGGTTCCGTCATGATCCCTGCAAACCCCGACCGCGACGTGTCATGGGCCTGTCCAAGCAGCGCGTCCACCAGTTGAAGGTCAGCGCCTGACGGGTGCGGTGTCCTGGTCTCGGGAGATCAGGCGCCGCTGAGCGATCTCAGGGTCTCCGCCCGGCGTACGCGTTCGGCGAGGTCGCGGTCGAGCGCCGGTACCGTACGGGCCGGGGAGGGCTCGTCGCGCAGCTCGGCGGCGCGGATCCGGTCGAGGCGGAAACCGCGGCCGGCGCGGCGGCTGCGACACCACCCGAGCAGGTACCACGATCCCGAGGCCGCCAGCAGCCCGCCCGGCTCGACCTCCCGTTCGCTCTCCCTGCCGCTGGAGTCGGCGTAGCGGATCCACACCACCCGCTGCCGTGCCACCGCCTGCTCGACGGTCGCGAGCACGTCCGGCGCGGTACGCGCGGGCAGCACGTGGATGCGTTCGGTCAGCGCGCGTACCTCCTCCGCGGTGGACGAGCCGAGGGCGGCGGCCAGCTTGCGCATGGCGGCCGGGCCCGCGGCCGAGAACGGGGTCCCGTCCTCGGCCCCGGCCAGCGCCGCGGCGACCGCCAGCGCCTCCGCCGCGGTGAGGTTGATCGGCGGCAGGGCGTGGTCGCGGTCGACGAACCAGCCCCCGCCCTGGCCCGGCTGCGCCCGTACCGGCACCCCGGCCTCCATGAGCGCCTGCAGGTCACGCTGAACGGTTCGCCGCGACACGGCGAACCTGGCGGCCAGCCAGCCGACGGTGCGCGGCCGGGGCGCGACCGCGCGCAACTCGT
The DNA here is from genome assembly GCF_040654115.1 of Nonomuraea sp. NPDC050786. NCBI lineage: Bacteria > Bacillati > Actinomycetota > Actinomycetes > Streptosporangiales > Streptosporangiaceae > Nonomuraea > Nonomuraea sp. NPDC050786. The sequence continues at coordinate 153,987 of NZ_JBFAHJ010000007.1, read as the reverse complement.
CGACCAGGGCGTACAAGCGCTCGGTACGGTTCATGACACCTCTCGCGTCAGGCCAGGCACCGGCGGACGAACTCTTCCTGCGCCGCCAGCTCCTGCCGGGCCAGCGCCGTGGGATGCAGCGTGAACCCGTGCCACCCCTCGGCCGCCACCACCAGCTCGGCGGCGTTCCCGGCAGCCCACCAGCGAGCCGCCATGAACAGCGTGTCGTCGAGCACCGGATCGGCGGTGCCGACAGCGAACCGGGCAGGCGGCATGGCGCTCAGATCAGCATAAAGAGGAGAAATGTCAGGATCGAACCGTTCGGCCGGGCTCAGTCCCGGCAGCAACTTGTCCCGGAACCACTCGAGAATCGGCGTGTTGATCAACCGGTTGCGGTCGCCCGCGTGGCGGCTGCTGGGCGTGCCGAAGGCGAGATCGTACCCGCCGAAGGAGAGCTGCGCGCCCAGGAACGCCTCCGCGGGCGACACGCCGTGCCGGTCACGCAGCCGCAGCAACGTGCTCACCGACAGCCGCGCCCCCGCCGACTCCCCGCCGATGAGCAGCCGCCCGGAGCCGAACTCGGCGGCGGCGTGCTCCATCAGCCAGAGCGCGGCCTGCTCGGCGTCGTCGTTCCCGGCGGGGTAGGGGTGTTCGGGCGCCAGCCGGTACTCGACGCTGACCACGGCCACGTGACAGTTGACCGCCAGGTCGCGCAGCCGCCGATCCTGCCCGTCGGCGGACCCGATCACGCCCCCGCCGCCGTGGAAATGCAGGAACACGCCGTCCGGCCGCCCGTCGCCAGGCGGCAGGACGACTCGCAGCGGCAGGCGGCTGCCGTCCGGGGTGATCACGGTCCGCCAGCTCGCCTCGCGCACGTGGGCGAGCGGCGGGAACCCGAAACCGCCGGCGCGCTGGGCGTCCCTGATCGCCTGCGGGTCGTCCACCACGTGCAGCGGAACCTGGCTGTCCGCCAGCTTCTCCAGCCGGTCGTTGGTGTCGCGGGTCTCGGCGAGTTCGGCGGGGTCCTGGCCGATGAGCAGGATCGTCGGTGCGTTCATGGGCCCAGGTTGGCCGCCTGCCGCGACACCGTTGTGTCACGGTTGCCGTGTGACCTCCTTCACATCAGGCCGGTCGGCTACCACCCGGCGCAAGCATGCCCACCTCAGCGAGTCCCAGCCCCCGGCGGCTGTATGCGGTCGAGCACCAGATCCCTGACCCGCTGCCCGTGCCTGCGCCACCAGGTACGGCCCCCAGCAAGTCCGGAGCGATGACGAGCACGAGCACCGAGAGAGCCTCCGCCACGGCCGGTAGATCCTCGGCGCGCAGCAGGCTCTGGACCGATCGGGAGATCAGGCCGACCGCCAACGGCACCGTCACCAGGAGCGCGAACGCGAGGCAGGCGAGCATGCCCGTGTGCCCTGGAGCGCCGCGTAGACGCGCACGCGTTCGCTCAGTTCCTCGCACGGGCCCGGAGCGGCCTGTTCGACATGGCCCGAGCCGAGCAGGGTGGCGACGATGTTCTCGGCGTCCTCGGCGTCCTCGGCGTCCTCGGGGGGTCAGGTCGGCGAGGCCGGTGCGGAGCGTGTTCGGGTTTGACGCGGGGGAGGCGCATTCCCCGATGGTCGACAGCCGCCGGCGTGAGGTCAAGATCTCGATTTCGGAACGCCGATTCCCAGGTTGGTGTGGTACCAAATACCCCTATTGCGATGAAAGTGACAGGTAGGGGGCAATGTGACCATGCTCAGCCGACGACGGCTCCTCCAGGCGAGCGCGGGTGCCGTGCCGGCGATCGCACTTGGGACGCGTCCCGCGTGGGCCGCTGCGGCCGAGCCGCTGACCACCGGTGTTGTGCCGACCGCGATGGCCGGGTTCGACAATGCGATGAAGAAGTTCATCACGGAGCGGGACATCTCCTGCGCCCAGCTCGCGGTCGCCAAGAACGGCAAGATCCTGCTTGCGCGCGGCTACGGCGTCTACTCCAGGTCGGGCGCCCTCGTGCGGGTGCAGCCGACGTCGCTGTTCCGGATCGCGAGCCTCAGCAAGAGCCTCACCGCGGCCGCGATCGTCCGGCTGGTCCAGGACGGCAAGCTGACGCTGGGCGCGAAGGTGGCCACGGTGCTGGGGCTGTCCACGGCGGCCGACCCCCGGCTGGCGAACGTCACCCTGTGGCGGCTGCTCCAGCACCTCGGCGGCTGGGACAGGGACGTGTCGAACGACCCGCTCTGGAACGACCACACGATCTCCGCGTCGCTGGGCGTGCCACTGCCGGTCGACCACGCCGACATCATCAAGTACGTCAACGCGAGGAAGCTCGACTTCGACCCCGGCACGAAGTACGCCTACAGCAACTACGGCTACATGCTGGCCGGCCGGATCATCGAGAAGGTGTCGGGCATGAGCTACGAGTCGTACGTGCGGCAGAAGCTCCTCGCCCCCGTCGGGATCACGCGGCCGCGGCTCGGCCGCAGCCTCCGCACCGAGGCCTTCTCGACAGAGGTGACGTACACGTCCAAGCTCACCAACAAGAGCGTCGTGGACCAGTCGGGTGCCGTCGTGCCGTACCCGTACGGTGGCTTCAACATGCCGAACCAGGATGCCAACGGCGGCTGGCTCGCCTCGGCCGTCGACCTGGTCAAGTGGGGCTTCGTCTTCAACGCCGCCGGGCCCGTGCTCAACTCCACGTCGATCTCCCGGATCTTCGCCAAGCCCGAGACCGGCGTGACCGCCAACGGCTCGTGGTACGGCCTCGGCTGGAACGTGCGCACGAACAACGTCGGCGGGCTGAACACCTGGCACACCGGCAGCATGCCCGGCACGTTCAGCTTCCTCGCGCGGGTGCAGAACGGCGTCAGCTACTGCGCGATCTTCAACCGCAGGGAGGAGACGGGGACGCCCGACTTCGACTCGATCGACCCCATCCTCGGCGAGGCGATCGGCACCGTGAAGACGTGGCCCACCACGGACCTCACCTCAAAGTACTTCTGACCGGCCGGCGAGGTTCCCGAACGCCGCGGCGGCCGCGTGGGCCTGGGCGAGCTCCTCCTGCTCGGCCGTCCACCCCTCGAACTCCCTGGCCAGCGTGGTCCCCGCGGTGGTGCGCGCGTCGGTGCTGACGGTGACGGGGAGCCCGGCGGCCAGGAGCCGGGAGGCCGGATGTCCGGCCAGGCTGGGGACCGCGCCGGTCAGCACGTTGCTGATCGGGCACATCTCCAGCGCGATCCGGTCGTGCCGCAGCCGGTCGAGCAGCGCGACGTCGGTCGTGCACCGTACGCCGTGGCCGATCCGGCGGGCGCCGAGCACGTCGATCGCCTCCCACATGCTCTCCGGGCCCGCCGCCTCGCCGGCGTGCACCGTGCACGGGAGCTCCGCCGCGTGGGCCAGGTCGAAGGCGGCCCGGTGCGGCGCGCCGGGGTACGCCCGCTCGTCGCCGGCCAGGTCGAGCCCGGCCACCTTGTCGCGGTGCCGCAGCGCCGTCTCGGCGACGGACAGGCTCTCCTCCGGCGTCTGGTGCCGCAGGCAGCACAGCAGCAGCCCGGTACGCACTCCGGTGGTGGCTCGCCCCGCCGCCAGGCCCTCGGCGACGGCCTCGACCGCCTCGTCCTGGGACATGCCGTGCCGGCCGTGCAACTGGGGGGCGAAGCGCACCTCGCCGTAGACGACGCCGTCGGCCTGCCAGTCCTCGACCAGCTCGCGAGCGGCCCTGCTCAGCGCGTCGGGAGTCTGCAGCACCTGGAGAGGCACGTCGATGTACGTGAGGAACCTGGCCAGGCTGCCGCAGCCGGCGGGCGCCGTGACCAGCCGCTCGACGGGGCCGTCCAGGGTGATGCCCTGGCGGCGGGCCAGGTCGGCGACGGTGCCGGGGCGGACCGAGCCGTCGAGGTGGCAGTGGAGCTCGTAGCGCGGGATCATCATTGTCCTTCCAGGGCGCACGTGTTGAACAGCAATTCCTTGAAGCCGTGCTCGTCGACCCGCCGGACCAGCGTCACGTTCGGGGCGGGGGCGGAGCGGCGGCGGTCGACGATCAGCTGGCCGCGGGTGTCGTCCGCGAGGGAGACGCCCACGTGCGCCCGCTCCTGCTCGAGGACCAGCTCGGGCCGGAGCGCCACGGCCATCGCGAGGGGGTCGGGGAGGTCGTACCCCGCCAGGCCGGTGACGTCCCGGGCCCACTCGGCGACCGTGCGGTTGACGCGGTGGGCGAACGTGGCCATGGGGGTGCCGAGCTGCTCCAGCCGGAGCTGGTCGGCGGGCGTCATGACGGCGTCCTTGCGCGAGGCGTCCCAGCCGATCCAGGTCACCTGCTCCGGCGTGGCGCGCTCCAGCACCACCCGGGCGGCCTCGGGGTCGGCCCACACGTTGAACTCGGCGGTGGCCGAGATGTTGCCGTGCATGTCGGCGGCGCCGGCCATGCAGTAGACGTGCCGGTACCGGCCGAGCAGGTCGCGGTCGCGGAGCAGGGCGACGGCGAGGTTGGTGAGCGGGCCGAGGGTGACCAGCGTCAGCTCGCCGGGGTGCCGGCGAGGGTGGTCGAGGAGGACGTCGACCGCGTGCTCGGGCCGGGCGGCGCGCTCGGGGTCCGGCAGGCCGATGTCGCCCATCCCGTCGTGGCCGTGCACCTGCTGGGCGGTGGAGAGCGGGCGGGTCATCGGGCGCTCGCAGCCGGGATGGACGGGAACGTCGCCGCGCCCGGCTGCCTGCAGGGAGATGAGCGCGTTACGGGTCCCGGTCGCCAGCGGCACGTTCCCCGCCACCGTGGTCACGGCGCGGACGTCGCCCAGACCGCCGGCGGCGGCCAGCAGCAGCGCCACCGCGTCGTCGGAGCCCGTGTCGGTGTCGACGATCAAGGGCAGCAAGCGCACCTCCAAGGATCTAATCGTTTAGAGGGCTCTATCTAAACGATTAGATGCGAGAATGTAAACCGCTATGACGAAACGCCCGAGCACTCTGGCCGACGTGGCCCGCGCAGCGGGGACCTCGACGGCGGTGGTCAGCTATGTGATCAACAACGGCCCCCGTCCCGTGGCCGCCGCGACCCGCGAGCGCGTCCTGGCGGCGGCGGCCGAGCTCGGCTACCGCCCCAACCGCATCGCCCGCGCGCTGCGCTCGCGCTCCACGGGGGTGGTGGGCCTGGTGCTGGCGGACGCGTCGAACCCGTACTTCGGCGCTCTGGCCAGGTACGTCGAGCAGGCGCTGGAGAGGCGCGACCGGCTCACGCTGGTGGGCAACGCCGGATACTCGCCGGAGCGCCAGGGGCATCTCGTCGAACGCTTCCTGGCCGCCCAGGTCGACGGGCTGGTGATCGTCTCGTCGGACACCGCCGGAGACTCGGCGGCGCCGACCGGCGTACCCGCCGTCTACGTCCACCACGGCCCCGCGGGCGGGCCCGCGCCGGTGGTGGCTGCCGACAACCGGGCGGCCGTGCGGCAGGCGGTCGCGCACCTGCGCGAGCACGGTCACCGGAGCGTCGCCTTCCTGGCGGGCCCGCACGACGGCGGCCCTGTGGGAGTGCGGCGGGAGGCCTGGGAGGCGGCGGTCGGCGGTGACCCCGGCCCTGTGGGGGTGCGGCGGGAGGCGGTGGCCGGCGGCGAGCCCGGCCCTGTGGGGGTGCGGCGGGAGGCGGTGGCCGGCGGCGAGCCCGGCTCCGTGCTCCTGCGGTCCGACTACTCGCGGGCCGCGGCGGACGCCCTGACCCGTCGCCTGATCGCGGAGGGCGCCCTGCCGCGTGCCCTGATCGCGGCCACCGACGAGCAGGCCATCGGCGTCCTGTCCGGCGCCTGGGCCTGCGGCGTGCCCGTCCCCGACCGGCTCGCCCTGATCAGCCTCGACGGGACCCCGGAGAGCGCCTACACCGCTCCCGCGCTGACGGTCACCGAGCAGCCGCTCCAGGCCATGGCCGAGCAGGCCGTGGACCTGCTGCTCTCCCTGGACGGGGGCGCCGAGCCGCCGGCGGCGGCCCTGGTCCCCAGGCGCAGCTGCGGCTGCGCCGCATGACGTCGAAGCCGCGGAGGGGAGTGCGTCGGAGCCGAAGTCGGGGCCGGTCGCCTCGATGGTGAGGCTGACACCAGACCTACAGAGAGGCGTGGCATTACCCGTACCCGATGCCGGGCAGGACCCGCGACGGCGGGATCGAGCCGAGCAGCGGGGGAGCGAAGGTCATGTGTCACGGGGCCGCGATGGCCGTTCAGGTCCTGGACGGCGTCGGCGGCGCCGACCTGGGGGCCGCGCGGATGCAGATGGCGCTCTCGCTGGGCTGGCACATCGTGCTCGCCTGCTTCGGCGTCGGGCTGCCGGCCATCACGCTGATCGCGGAGTGGCGGGGGCACCGCGGCGGCGACTCCCACTACCGGCTGCTGGCCCGCCGCTGGGCCAAGGCGATGGGCGTGCTGTTCGCGGTGGGCGCGGTCTCGGGCACGATCCTGTCGTTCGAGATGGGCCTGCTGTGGCCGGGCATGATGGGCGTGTACGGCGAGGTCATCGGCCTGCCGTTCGCCCTGGAGGGCATCGCGTTCTTCATCGAGGCCATCTTCGTGGGGATCTACCTGTACGCCTGGGACCGGCTCCCGCCCAGGGCGCACCTGCTGGCCGGGGTCCCGATCGTGCTGGCGGGGGTGGCCAGCGCGTTCTTCGTGGTCAGCGCCAACGCCTGGATGCAGCGGCCGACCGGCTTCCAGGTCAAGGACGGCCGCGTCGTGTCGGTCGATCCGTGGGCGGCGATGTTCAACCCGGCCACGCCGCCGATGACCACGCACATGATCCTGGCCGCGTTCATGGTCACCGGGTTCGGCGTGGCGAGCGTCTACGCCGTCGCCATGCTGCGTGGCCGCCGCGACCGCTACCACCGGCTCGGCCTGCTGCTGCCGCTGACCGTGGCGGCGATCATCACCCCGGTGCAGATCGGCGTGGGCGACTGGGCCGCCCATGCCGTCGCCGACCAGCAGCCGGTCAAGCTCGCCGCCATGGAGGGCGTGTTCAGGACGGGGCGCGGGGTCCCGCTCCATCTCGGCGGCATCGCGATCGGCGGCGAGATCCGGTACGCGCTGGAGATCCCGTACGGGCTGTCGCTGCTGGCGCACTGGGACCCGAACGCCGTGATCCACGGGCTGGAGGAGGTGCCGCCCGGCGATCGCCCGCCGGTCAACGTGGTGCACTGGGCGTTCCAGATCATGGTCGCGTGCGGTTTCGCCCTGCTGGCCCTGGCCGCCTGGCTGGCGTGGGAGTGGAGACGGCGGCGTGACCTGCCCCGCTCGCCCTGGTTCCTGCGCGGAGCGGCCGCGTCGGGCGTGGCCGCGGTGCTGGCGCTGGAGGCCGGCTGGATCGTCACCGAGGTGGGCCGCCAGCCGTGGATCGTCTTCCGGGTGCTGCGCACGTCGCAGGCGGTCAACCCGGCGCCCGGCCTGGTGTACGGGTTCGTGCTGGTGACGGCGGTCTACCTGCTGCTCACCGTGGCCACCGTCTACGTGCTGCGCCGCCTGGCCCGCGACGTCCCGGTGCCGGTCGCGCCCCAGGAACGCGACATCAGCGGTTACAAGGTCGTGTGAGCATGCCGCTGCCAGAGATCATGCTCGCGGTCCTGTGGGTCGGCCTGACCGCGTACGTGCTGTTCGGCGGCGCGGACTTCGGCGGCGGCATCTGGGACCTGCTCGCCGGCGGCGCCAAGTCGGGGCATCAGCAGCGGGAGCTGATCGAGCACTCGATCGGCCCCGTCTGGGAGGCCAACCACGTGTGGCTGATCTTCGTGATCGTGCTGACGTGGACCGGCCTCCCGTCGGTGTTCGCCGCCGTCGCCTCCACCCTCTACATCCCGCTCACGCTCGCCGCGCTGGGCATCATCGGCCGCGGCGCGGCCTTCGCCTTCCGCAAGGTCTCCACGGAGCTGTGGCAGCGCCGGCTGTTCGGCGCCACGTTCGCCTTCTCCTCCGTCGTCACCCCGTTCTTCCTGGGCACGGTCGCGGGCGCCATCGCCTCGGGCCGGGTGCCGCTCGGCATCGCCAGGGGCGACCTGGTGGGCAGCTGGCTGAACCCCACCTCCGTGACGGCGGGGGCGCTGGCCGTCGGCGTCGCCGCCTACCTCGCCTGCGTCTACCTGACCCGCGACGCCCAGCGCGCCGGCGCCGCCGACCTCGTGGCGGCCTTCCGCCGGCGGGCGCTGGTCTGCGGCGTGGTCGTCGGGGTGCTGTCGGCCGCGGGCCTGATCGTCCTGCGGGCCGACACGCCCGGTCTGTACACCCAGCTGACGTCGGGGCGGGCCCTGCCGCTCCTCCTGCTCTCCGTGGTGGCGGGGCTGGCCTCGCTGGCGCTGATGTGGTGGCGCGCGTACGTGGCCGTACGGCTCACCGCCGCCCTGGCCGTGACGGGGCTGCTGTGGGGCTGGGGCGTCGGGCAGTATCCCGCGCCGCTCCCCGGCGTCTCCCTGGACGAGGCGGCCGCCACCGACGCGGTTCTGGCGGCCGGCCTGGGATCGCTGGCCGTGGGCGCGCTCCTGCTGCTGCCTTCACTGTGGTGGTTGTACGCCACCTTCCAGCGGGACCGCGAGAAGTAGGCTTTCTCGGTTTCCGAGAAAGGTGGCAGAGCATGAGACCGTAGGGGCATGGATCCGTTGGAGCTTCTGGGACAGCCCGTACGGCTACGCATCGTCCACGCGCTACGCGGCGACCGGACGCTGACCACCTCCCAGCTGTGCGCCCGCATCCCCGACGTCTCGAAGGCCACCGTCTACCGGCACATCGAGCTGCTGGCCGCCGGGGGGATCCTGGAGGTGGCCGAGGAGCGGCGGGTGCGTGGCGCGGTGGAGCGCCTCTACCGGCTGCGCCAGGACCGGGCCACGATCGACGCCGGCACCGCCGGGTCACTGACCAAGGAAGATCACCGGCGCGGGTTCGCCGTGGCGATGGCCGCCCTGCTCGCCGAGTTCAACGCCTATCTGGACAAGGAGCACGCCGATCCGGCGGCGGACCTCGTCGGATACCGCCAGCACGCCGTCTGGCTCACCCGGGACGAGCTGCTGGAGCTGATCGCCCAGCTGCGCCGCGCGATCGTGCCGGTGCTGGAGAACGGCCCCGCGCCAGGGCGCACGCAGTACCTGATCAGCCCCATCCAGTTCCCGATCGAGCAGCCGTCCGGCGATCCCGGCGAAGCACCCTGACCTGGTCCGGTGACGACGGAGCTCGCCCTGCCGGCTCGGGTCGCCTGTCGGAGCGTGGAGATCAGTGGCGCCAGGCTGCGCGGCCTGCTCGCGCCGGGCAGGATGACCACGGCGGGCCGTTTCGCGCTATGAAGGGATATGTGGAACTTGCCCGCTACTGGCGCTATCACGGGCTCGGCGGCCTGGACCTGATGCGGGCGCGGTTCGTCCGGCACCGGTTCGCCCGGCACAGCCATGAGACGTACGCGCTCGGGACGGTGGAGGCCGGCCTGGAGGAGATCCGTTTCGCCGATGGGGTGGAGCGCACGGGCGTGGACGAGGTCGTGCTCATCGAGCCGGGCGTCGTGCACACGGGCCAGCCCCACACCGCCGACGGCTGGGCGTACCGGGTGCTGTACCCGAGCGTCGAGCAGGTGCGGGAGGTCGCGGACGAGCTCGGCGTGCCAGGTGGGACACCGTCGTTCGACCGGCGGGTGATCGCCGACCCGCGCATGGCCCGGCGGGTGATCGCCGCCAACCGCGCGGCGGAGTCCGGCGCGTCGCTGGCCGCCGACTCCCAGCTCCACACCCTCCTGGTCCTCACGCTCCGCGCGTACGGCACGCGCCGGCCGCAGCGCCAGCTCCGCGGGATCGGCAGGAGGAGCGTGGCCCGGGTACGCGACCTGCTGCACGCGACGATGCCGGACCCGCCCGGCCTGGCCGAGCTGGCGGCCGTGGCGGGGGTCACGCCGTACGCCCTGGTGCGCTCGTTCCGGCGGGCGTACGGCATGCCGCCGCACGCCTACGTGACCCAGCTGCGCGTCGCCCAGGCCCGCGAGCTGCTACGGCAGGGCACGCCGCCCGCCGAGGCGGCCGTGACGGTGGGGTTCTGCGACCAGTCGCACCTCTCGCGGCACTTCCGCCGGCTCGTCGGCGTGCCGCCGCGCGCCTACCAGCGTGGGGTGCAATAACGTCCAATCCTTCACGTACGCCGCCTGCCTACCGTGCTCGGGTGACAACCGACGAACGTGCTCTTCCCCTTGACCTCGACCCCTCCGCCATCGCACGCCTGGGCCGGCACGCGGTGGACTTCCTGGCCGACTGGGTCCGCGAGCTGGACTCGGCGCCCGCGAGCGACTACGAGCAGGCCGAACGGCTGACCACCGCGCTGCGTCGGCCGCCCGGCGACGGCCCCGGCGACTTCGGCGCGCTCCTGGAGCTCTTCCGCGAGGCCGCCGCGCAGGGCGTGGACACGGCCGGGCCCGGATATCTCGCCTACTTCCCCGCGGGCGGCCTGGTCACCGCCGCGCTGGCCGAGCTGCTGGCCCAGACCGTCAACCGCTTCACCGGCGTGGCCCAGGTGGCGCCCGCCCTGGTCGCCATGGAGCACGGGGTGCTGACCTGGTTCTGCGACCGGTTCGGGCTGCCGCCGGGCGCGGGCGGGCTGGTCACGACGGGTGGCTCGGTGGGGACGCTGTCAGCGCTGCTCGCCGCCCGCCAGGCGCTGGGGGACGCCACGCTGGGAGGCGGCACGATCTACGTGACCGAGCACACGCACTACTGCGTCGCCAAGGCCGCCCGCATCGCCGGCCTGCCCGCCGAGCGGATCCGGACCGTGCCCGCCACCGCGGACCTGCGCATGGACGTTCCGTCGGCGGCCGCGATGATCGCCGCCGACCGGGCCGCGGGGCTCCGCCCGTTCCTGCTGGTCGGCACCGCGGGGACCACCAGCTCCGGCACCGTCGACCCGCTCCCCGAGCTGGGCGAGCTGGCCCGCAGGGAAGGGCTCTGGTTCCACGTGGACGCCGCCTACGGCGGGGGGTTCCAGCTCACCGAGCGCGGCCGGGCCCGCCTCGCCGGGATCGAGATGGCCGACTCGATCGTGCTGGACCCGCACAAGAGCCTCTTCCTCCCGTACGGCACCGGCCTGCTGCTGGTACGCGACCCGCACGTCCTGCATGCCGCCCACGCGGCTGACGGCCGCTACCTTCAGGACCTCAGCCCGATGGGCGACCTGCCCGATTTCGGGCACCTCGGGGTGGAGCTGACCCGGGAGTTCCGCGGGCTGCGCCTCTGGCTGCCGCTGCACCTGCACGGCGTACGGGCCTTCGAGCGGGAGCTGGACGAGAAGCTCGATCTCACCGCCGACCTCCACCGCCGCCTCGCCCAGGACCCGCGCTTCGAGCTGCCGTGGCAGCCGGACCTGACCGTGGTGCTCTTCCGGCTACGCGGTACGGACGAACGCAACAGGCGGTTCCTGGCGGAGATCAACGCCACCCGGCGCGTGTACCTGAGCAGCACGACCATCGACGGGAGGTTCTACCTGCGCCTGTGCGTGCTCAGCTTCCGCACCCACGCGGACCGCGTCGAGGAGGCCCTGGGCATCATCCGCACCGCCGCCTCACGGGAAGTCCGTTGACCGGAACCCTTATCTGCTCCTTATGCGTTGATCGAGACACGGGGAGGTCTTATGGACGTTGTCCTGGCTCTTGTGTCGGCGCTGCTGGGGGCGGTCACCGTCGGCGCGGTTCTCACGGCGGAGTTGTCGCTGGCCCGGGCCCGCCTGCGGATCGGCGGGCTGCGGGACGTCGAGCTCGGCTACTACGACCTCGCCTATCTGGCGGGCGGCCCCTGGCGGGTGGCGGACACCGCGGTGGGGCTGCTCTCCAGGGAGGGCGAGATCCGGGTCTCGAGAGGAGGCAAGCTGCACGGCGTCCGCACCGCCGTCTCCGCGGGATACCCGGTGGAGCGGCGGCTGCTCGAGATCATGGCCGCGCGGTCGGTCGGCCGCCCGGCCGTGCGCGTCAAGCGGGAGCTGGCGGGGAGCGCGGAGGTCGCCGAGATCTGGGAAAGGCTCATCGGCCTGGGCCTGCTCGTCGATCCCCAGGCCGTGCCCGGGTACCGCGTCTGCCGGGATCTGCTGAGGTGGATCCCCTGGATCGCGATCGGCGGGGCGGTGGTCAACGTCATCGTCATGATCGTGATGGGCTCGCCGGAGCTGTCGGTGGCGAGCCTGCTGGGGTTCGGCGCGAGCTGGCTGGCGGCCAAGAAACTCGGACCCCTGTACGCCGGGCGCCGGCGGGTCACGCTCGGCCGGGCGGGGCGCCACCACGTGGAGAAGGCGAGGCGGGAGCACCCGCACGGGGTCATCGCCGACGCGGTGGCCATGCCGCTGGCCCTCTACGGGCTGAGCCACCTCGGCGACTCTGGGCTGTCGGCCGAGCTCAGCACCCGGGTGATCCCCGATGGCCACCTCTATCCGGCTGACCTGGGCCTCAGCCACACGTACGGGGCCATCCCCGGCAGCGGCGGCGGCTGGGGATGCGGTGGCGGCGGCTGTGGCGGCGGTGGTGGTTGTGGTGGCGGTGGTTGTGGCGGTGGCGGGAGCGGGTAGAAGTGGTTCGTCGAGCTGCCCTCGCCCTACCGCCCCGGGGGGTCAGTGCTTGATGGGCAGGTCCTTGCGGGCCTGCTCCAGGTCCTTGGCCCAGATCCACAGCCGGTACGGCGGCGGCACCTCGTGGTAGCCGTACAGGCCGACCTCGGTCAGCGTGCGGAGGTCCACGCACACGCGCTGATAGGCCTCCCCGATCGCCTTCGCGGGGTCGTCCAGGTGCTGGGTGCCGAGTTTGACGCAGGCACGGTACTCGTACCCCAGCAGCAGGTCCTGGCCGAAGTGTGACCAGGCGCCGCGCTTCTCCTGCCATGCCGCCTCCGCCTCGCCGAGCAGCAGGTTCAGGTCGGAGGTGGGCGGGATGGAGGGGTAGATCACGAAGGTGGCGGCCCAGCCGAGCGCCACCATGTCGAGGTTGAACGTACGCCGGTCGGGATCGTCGCGCGGCGGCAGCGGATCGGAGGCGGAGCCTGAGAACCAGGGTGCGGTGTAGGCCAGCAGGCGCCCGTGGCCCTCGACGAGCTCGCCGGTGGCGACGACCGCCATCTTGCGTCGCGTCCCGTCCCGGCGGGTCAGCCGGGTCTTCACCATGGTCCGGTGGGCTTCGGCCGCCAGCTCGCCGGCGGTCAGGTGGTGCAGGGCGGCGTCCGGGGTGATGCGCGAGACGAGGTAGTCGCGCAGGTGCTGGGGGAGGGCGTCGTACGTGCCGTCCTGGAGCCGTGCCTTGGTGCGTTCCAGGGTCGCCTGGGCGGTCGGCGGGCTGCCGCCGTAGTGGCTCTCCGGGGTGTCGATGGACACCATGCGGACCGACATCTCGATCTTCGGGGTGTCGCCGTCGGTCACGTCGACGAACGGGTAGTCGTTGGCGGGGCGGCTGGGCCCGACGAAGTGAAGATCGATCATCCGTGCGCTCCGGTGACGGCGAAGACCTGGAGCATTAACATCGCAGCCGGTCAGGCTGCCACGCCGACGGACACGCTTGTCCACACTGCCGGAGATCGTAAATTTCCGATTCGGCACCTCCCGTGGGCGACCCGACATGAAAGTTTCACCGCGCGAAAGCAGGGATGTCGGCGGCTGGCCAGCGGCGATGCCTTTCCGGCGGTGGCCGGGACAGGTCCCGGCATTGACGGTAGGAAAGCGCTTTCCTACCGTTGCGGTCGTTCGCTCATGTGTGTGGCGTTCACAAATGTGAACGGCAGTCAGGAAACGACTCGCAAGCACGGGAGGAGAACAGAGATGCGACGCACCTCCAAACTGATCAGCGGCCTTACCGCCGCGATCACCGGGGTGGCCGGGCTGGCCATGACCGCACAGCCGGCGTCGGCGGCCGACACCGCCCCGATCGGATGGGCTACGCAGGGCGGTGGCACGACGGGCGGTGGCGGCGCGGCCACGACGACGGTGAACTCGTCCTCCGCCCTGTCCAGCGCCCTGTCGTCCGGTTCGGCCTCGGTGATCAGGGTGTCGGGCACGATCTCCTGCTCCGGCATGCTCCGCGTGGCCTCGAACAAGACCGTCATCGGCAACTCCGGCGCGGTGATCTCCGGCTGCGGATTCAACGTCTCCAACGCGTCCAACGTCATCATCCGCAACCTCACCTTCCGCAACTGGAACGACGACGGCATCAACGTCCAGTACTCCACGCGGGTGTGGATCGACCACAACTCCTTCAGCAACGGCTACGACGGAGCGGTGGACATCAAGCGCGCCAGCGACTACGTCACCGTCTCCTGGAACCGGTTCTCGAGCCACGACAAGACCATGCTGCTCGGCCACAGCGACAGCAACGGCGGCGAGGACCGCGGCCACCTGAGGGTGACCTACCACCACAACTGGTTCGACGGCACCAACCAGCGCCACCCGCGGGTGCGCTTCGGCAACCCGGTGCACGTGTACAACAACTACTACGCCAACATCGGCAGCTACGGTGTGGCGTCCACGTGCGAGGCGGGCGTCCTCGTCGAGGGCAACTACTTCGAGAACACCAAGGATCCGTTCCACCGAGGCGAGGGCAGCTCCCCCGCGGGCAACCTCGTCGCCCGCAACAACTACTTCGTGAACTCCGGCAGCGGCAGCGCCGGAGGCAGCGTCGGCTCGATCCCGTACTCCTACCCCCTGGACACTCCCTCCAATGTCAAGTCGATCGTGACCGGCGGCGCGGGGGCGGGCCGCATCAGCATCTGACCGCACTCACCGACGGCCTCCCCGGGTCCCCTCCACACCCGTGGGAGGCCGTCCCATGCTCGCGTACGCCTCGACGAGGGTAGATTTTAATTCAGTCGCTTGACTTAAGCTCTGGAGCTCTGCTTGGGTGAACCCGGAGCGATGTCCATCCAGAGGGGTCACGGTGCGGGGGTGAGCATGGCCGTGCGAGCCGAGCGGGTCAGCGCGACCCGCGAGCAGATCCTGACGGCCGCGGAGCGGCTGTTCGCCGAGCACGGCGTGTTCGCCGTGTCCAACAGGCAGGTCAGCGAGGCCGCGGGCCAGGGCAACAACGCGGCGGTCGGCTACCACTTCGGCACGAAGGCCGATCTGGTACGCGCGATCGTCCGCAAGCACGCCGAGCAGCTCGAGCGCATCCGCGAACGCATGCTGGCCGAGATCGGCGACTCGGCCGACGCACGCGACTGGGCGGCCTGCCTGATCCGCCCGGTCACCGAGCACCTGGACGCCCTGGGCAGCCCCACGTGGTACGCCAGGTTCGCCGCGCAGGTGGCGACCGACCCCGCGCTGCGCGACATCATGATCGACGAGGCGCTGACCTCGCCCACGCTCGTCGAGATCGTCGCCGGGCTCAACCGGTGCCTGCCCCAGCTGCCCCCCGAGGTACGGGCCGAGCGCAACGACATGACCAGCCAGCTGATGATCCACATGTGCGCCGAGCGCGAACGCGCCCTGGCCGAGCGCACGCCCACGCCCCGGGCCACCTGGCACGACGCCGCGACCGGGCTGATCGACGCCGTGGTCGCGCTGTGGGCGGCCCCTTTCACACCGGACGAGCGGAGAGGAACATCTGATGAAAGTACGCGTTGACGAGGACAAGTGCTGCGGTGCAGGCCAGTGCGTGCTGCTCGCGCCGGACGTCTTCGACCAGCGTGAGGACGACGGCATCGTCATCCTGCTGGAGGTGGAGCCCGCCGAGCACCTGCACGCGTCGGTCCGTGAGGCCGCCGCCGTCTGCCCCGCGGCCGCCATCGAGCTCAGCGAGAACGCGTAAGTCCCCTCCCTACCGACTTCTCCCAGAGGAGAGCACGCGATGACCGACACTTTGAGCTCGGCCGAGATCCCGGACTTCCCCATGGCCAGGGCGGCCGGGTGCCCGTTCGACCCGCCGCCGCGGTTGCGCGCCTTGCAGCAGGAAGGGCCGCTGGCCAGGGTCCGGGTCCCGGAGAGCGGCGGCACCGCGTGGCTGGTGACGACGTACGCGGAGCAGCGGGCCCTGCTGGCCGACCGGAGGGTCAGCTCCGACGTCACCCGCCCCGGCTTCCCGATCCCGGCGCCCGCCAGAAGCGGCGGCATCGGACTCAGCTTCATCCTGATGGACGACCCCGAGCATGCCCGGCTGCGCCGCATGGTGCAGGGGGCGTTCACCGTCAGGCGGGTGGAGTCCATGCGCCCGGCCGTGCAGAAGATCGTGGACGACATGATCGACGACCTGCTGGCGGGGCCGAAGCCGGTGGACCTGGTCGAGGCGTTCGCGCTGCCGGTGCCGTCGCTGGTGATCTGCGAGCTGCTCGGCGTGCCGTACGCGGACCATGACTTCTTCCAGGAGAACAGCAAGACCATCATCAAGCGGAGCGTGGCGCCCGAGGAGCGGGCCGCCGCCGGCGGGCGGCTGGCCCGGTACCTGGACGACCTGGTGGGCAGGAAGCTCGCCGAGCCGGGCGACGACCTGCTGTCGCGGGTGGCCGAGCGGGTCAAGGCCGGCGACCTGAGCCGGCAGGAGGCCGCCCAGATGGGCGTGCTCCTGCTGATCGCCGGGCACGAGACCACCGCCAACATGATCGCGCTCGGCACGCTCGCCCTGCTGCGGAACCCCGCCCAGCTGGCCCTGCTGCGCGAGAGCGACGACCCCAAGCTGGTCGCCGGGGCGGTGGAGGAGCTGCTGCGCTACCTCAACATCACCCACAACGGGCGCCGTCGCATCGCGCTGGAGGACATCGAGATCGCCGGCCGGACCATCAGGGCGGGGGAGGGGATCATCATGGCCAACGACATCGGCAACCGCGACCCCTCGGTCTTCCCCGACAATCCGGACGAGCTGGACATCCGCCGCGACGCCCGCCGCCACGTGGCCTTCGGCTTCGGCGTGCACCAGTGCCTCGGCCAGCCCCTGGCCCGGATGGAGCTGCAGGTCGCCTACAGCACCCTCTACCGGCGCGTCCCCACCCTGAGCCTGGCGACGGACCTGGAGCGGATCCCGTTCAAGCACGACGGCGCGGTCTACGGCGTCTACGAGCTCCCCGTCACTTGGTGACCGCGAGCTCCGACAGGTTCATCGCCATCGTGCGGTGAACCGCCGGGATGAAGTCCAGGGCGCGCAGGGCCGTGTTGCGCAGGGAGCGGAGGGGGCCACTGCCCACCGTCGCGATGGTCGTCATCCTGTGCGTGAAGGCGACGACCTCCTCGGCGACCGGGCGGCGCTCGGCCTCGTACGCGTCCAGGACCGTCTCCGGGGCGCCGTCGCGCAGCACCGCGGTGAGCTTGCCCGCCAGGTTGAGCGCGTCCTGGATGCCGGTGTTCATGCCCTGGCCGCCGGCCGGGCTGTGGACGTGGGCCGCGTCTCCGGCCAGGAAGATCCGGCCCGCACGATAGCGGTCCGCGAGGCGGTGGTGGACGCGGAACCGTGAGCTCCAGACGAGGCCGGTGACCGTGGCCGGATGGGCGACCGGGCCGCGGCTGTCCAGAAGCGCCTGGATGTCGGGGATGTCCGGGCGCTCGGGGGCCTCCTCGACCGTCGCGACGATCCGGTGGCGGCCGCCCGGCAACGGGGCGACGACGGTCACCCCGCCCGGGGCGAAGTACAGGGAGACCTCGTCGGCGGCCCCCGCCCAGTCGAGGCGCACGTCGGCGAGCACGAACGACTGGTCGTAGGTGTCGCCGGTGAAGGAGATGCCGCTGTGCTCGCGTACCGTGCTGTGCATGCCGTCGGCGCCGACCACGTACGAGGCGCGGATCAGCCGGCCGTCGGCCGGCGTGAGATCTCCCTTCGCTGTCGAATCGGCGGGAGGCCGTTCGTGTAGCCGGTGAAGCCCTGTGGGCATCATCCACCACATCAAGGGAGGTCACAGCGACATGAGGCACTACCTGCTCAGCATCCAGCAGCCCGACGGCGGCCCGCTGCAGCCGGAGCTCCTGGAGCCGATCATGCGTGCGGTAGCGGCGTTCGACGAGGAGCTCAAGGCGGCGGGGGCCTGGGTCTTCGCCGGCGGGCTGCACGATGCGGGCGCGGCCGTCGTGGTGCGTCCCGGGGGCGGCGAGCCCCTGGTCACCGACGGCCCGTACGTCGAGGGCAAGGAGCACGTCGGCGGCCTGTCCATCATCAAGGCGCCCGACCTGGAGTCGGCGCTCGAATGGGGCCGCAAGCTCGCCCGCGCGACCACGCTTCCGATCGAGGTCCGCGAGTTCCAGGGCGAACCGAGCGACCACCTGGAGTAGCCGACGGCAGGGTCCCGGCGAGGCGAATCTTGCCGGGACCTTGCCGAATCGGTGGCGGAGAAATCCCCATCATCCATGCCGTCCCACGGTGGAATGGGCGATGTCGTGCATCCGAGGAAGACGGGATGTCCCAAGTGCTCGATCGGGTCCGTGACGCCGCGGGTATGGCGCTGGTGGCAGACGTCGGCGCCGTCATCGAGGCCGCGTCCGACATGTCCGGGCGGTTCCGGGGTGGAGGCAGGCTGCTGGCGTTCGGCCGGGCCGAGGCGGCCGCGGACGCGGCGCACGTGGCGGTGGAGTTCACGCACCCGGTGATCGTGGGCAAGCGCGCGCTGCCTGCCCTCTGCCTGGGCGCCGATCCCTCGTTGCTGCCGATACTGGGACGGCCGCAGGACATCGCCGTGGGGATCCGGCCCGCCGCCGGTGACCTCGCCGCCGCTCGCGGGCTCGGCATGCTGACCGTCGCGCTGACGGCGGACGAGGAGTGCCGGGAAGCCGATCACGTGCTGCCGGCGCGGAGCGGGGATCCCCTGGTCGCGCGGGAGATCCACATCACGGTGTACCACCTGCTGTGGGAGCTGGTTCATGTGTTCCTGGAGGCCGCCGTATGACCGAGGACGCCTGTGACTCCTGCGTGACCTGCGGTGACGTCGCCGTACAGGTCCGGGTGGCCGGCCTGCTGCCCGCCGGGCTGGCCTGGGCCGAGACCGGCGCCGGGACGGAGGAGATCAGCGTGGCGCTGGTGGACGCGCGGGTCGGTGACACCGTGCTGGTGCACGCGGGCGAGGCCATCGCCGTGCTCGGAAGGGACGAACAGTGACCGGGACGCTCTATCCGTTCCTGCGGCGTGACCCGCTCGACCTGGCGGTGTCCACGGCCGAGAAGGCGCTCGAGAGCCTGGAGCTGCGGCGGCGGGTGCTCGACGAGCTGGAGGCGCCGCTGGTGGCGTGCGCGGCGGCGGTGGCCGCCGCGTTCCGCGCGGGCGGGCGGCTGTTCACGTTCGGCAACGGCGGCAGCAGCACGGATGCCCGGTCGGTGGCGGCGCTCTTCACCGGGCGCGGGCTGCCCGCGGTCTCGCTGGCCTGCGACTCGGCGCTGGTCACGGCGCTCGGCAACGACATCGGCTTCGACGTGGTGTTCGCGCGCCAGCTCGCCGCGCTCGGCGGCGCGGGCGACATCGCCTGCGCGCTGTCCACCAGCGGCGGCTCGGCGAACGTGCTGCGCGGGCTGGCCCAGGCCGGCAGCCAGGGGATGGTGACGATCGGCTTCGCCGGCTCAGGCGGCGGGCGCATGGCCGAAGAGCGGCTGGCCGAGCACCTGTTCGTCGTCCCGTCGTCGTCGGTGCACCGCATCCAGGAGGCGCAGGCGACGCTCTACCACGTGCTGGCCGTCCTGGTGGCAGCGGATGCGGGGTAGCGGGCCGCCCGCGAGCACGTCCGCCACCCTGGTGTCAGCGGATGCGGGGTAGCGGGTCGCCCTTGAGCACGTCCACCACCCTGGTGTCAGCAGATGCGGGGTAGCGGGTCGCCCACGAGCACGTCCACCACCCTGGTGCCGCCGAAGGCGGTGCGGAGCAGGACCAGCCCGGCCGGCGCGGCGGCGACGGTCCCGACGATCGCGGCGTCGGCGCCCAGCGGGTGGGAGCGCAGGATCTCGAGTGCCGGTCCGGCGTGCTCGCCGTCCACCACCGCCACGAAGCGGCCCTCGCAGGCCACGTAGAGCGGGTCGAGGCCGAGGAGCTCGCACACGCCGGTGACCTCGGGCCGCACCGGGATCTGATCCTCCCGCAGCACGACGGCCACCTCCGATGCGCGGGCCACCTCGTTGAGCACCGTGGCCACCCCTCCGCGGGTGGCGTCTCTCAGCGCTCTGACGTGCTGCGGCAGCGCCTCCAGCAGCTCGGAGACGATCCCGTGGAGCGGGGCGGTGTCGGACGTGATCGGCGCCTCGATGTCGAAGTCGCCCCTGGCCAGCATGATGGCGGCGCCGTGCTCCCCGATCGGGCCCGAGACGATCACGGCGTCACCCGGCCGCGCATGCGCGGCCGACAGCGTGACCGGCTGCTCGACGAGCCCGACTCCGGCCGTGGTGATGTAGCAGCCGTCGGCCTTGCCGCGCTGGACGACCTTGGTGTCGCCGGTGACGATCGTCACCTCGGCCGCCGCCGCGGCGGCCGCCATCGAGTCGGTGATGCGCCGCAGGTCGGCGACGGGGAAACCCTCCTCCAGGATGAAGCCGGCCGACAGGTGGGCCGGCCGCGCCCCGCACATGGCCAGGTCGTTCACGGTGCCGTTGACGGCCAGGTCACCGATGTCGCCGCCGGGGAAGAAGAGCGGCGACACCACGTACGAGTCGGTGGTGAAGGCCAGCTGCCCGTCCCCGAGCCGCAGGAGCGCGCCGTCGTCCAGAGGGGCGAGCAGCGGGTTGCGGAACGCCTCCAGGAAGACGGCCTCGATCAGGGTCTGCGTGGCCTTGCCCCCGGCGCCGTGGGCGAGGGTGATGCGCTCCTCCCTGATGACCGGCTTGCGCCGCCGGATGCGCTCGATGCGGTCGAGCACCTGCTGCTCGCGGCTCATGCCCGGCTCGCCTCCTCCGCCAGCGGCTCGCGGGCCGCCGCACGCATCTGCTCCCGGCTGAACCGCCCGAAGTTGTAGTACGCGGCACACGCGCCTTCCGAGGAGACCATGCAGGTGCCGATCGGCGTCTCCGGCGTGCAGGCGGTGCCGAACACCTTGCACTCCCACGGCTTGAGCACGCCCTTGAGCACCTCGCCGCACTGGCACGACTTGGGATCGGCCACGCGTACGCCGGGCAGGTCGAAGATCCGCTCGGCGTCGAAGGCGGCGTACTCGTCCGCCATGGCGAGGGCGGAGTGCGCGATGAACCCGAGCCCGCGCCACTCGAAGTGCGGTCGCAGCCGCATCACCCGGCCGATGGCCGACAGCGCGACGCGGTTGCCGTGCCAGGGCACCACGCGGGCGTACTGGTTCTCCACCTCGCAGCGGCCCTCGGCGAGCTGGCCGAGCAGCATGTGCACGGAGGCCAGGATGTCCAGCGGCTCGAACCCGGCCACCACCATCGGCTTGCCGTAGTCGCGGGCGATGAACTCGTACGGCTCGCAGCCGATCACCGCCGAGACGTGGCCGGGGCCGATGAACCCGTCGAGCCGCAGGTCCGGCGAGTCGAGGATGGCCTTGATCGCCGGAATGATCATGACGTGGTTGCAGAAGACGGAGAAGTTGGCCAGGCCCTCCTCCGCGGCCCGCAGCACGGTCATCGCGGTGGACGGCGCGGTGGTCTCGAACCCGATCGCCATGAACACGACTCTCCGGTCCGGGTTCGCCCGCGCGATCTTGAGCGCGTCCAGCGGCGAGTAGACCATCCGGATGTCGGCCCCGGCCGCCTTGGCGTCCAGGAACGAGCCCGCGCCGCCGGGCACCCGCGTCATGTCGCCGAACGACGTCATGATCACATCCGGCTGCCGGGCGATGTGGATGGCGTCGTCCACCCGGCCCATCGGGATCACGCAGACCGGGCAGCCGGGACCGTGCACGAGGTTCACCTCGGGCGGCAGGTGGTCCTCCAGGCCGTGCTTGTAGATGGTGTGCGTGTGGCCGCCGCACACCTCCATGAACGTGTACCGCCGGCCCGGCCGGCAGCGCGCGGCGATCCGCGCGGCGAGCGCCCGCGCCCGGTCCGCGTCGCGGAACTCATCGACGAACCGCATCAGAGGCCCCCTCGCCCGATCTCACGTGATGTCCGAGGCACGCAGCGCGTCGAGCTCGTCCGCGTACGGCTGCCCGAGCCCCTGCAGGTAGTCGAGCACGGCCTGCGCCTCCTTCTCGGAGATCTTGGACAGCGCGAAGCCGACGTGCACGAGCACCCAGTCGCCCGGCACGAGCCGCTCCTCGGCGAGCAGGCCGATGTTGATGCGCCGGCGCACGCCGCTGACGTCCACCACGGCCAGATCCTCGTGCTCGGGCACGCGCTCGACGAGTTCACCGGGGATGCCGAGACACACCGGGCACCTCCTCGCCGAAGGTGACGGACTCCAGGACCAGCTCGTCGCCGCCGCTGACGTCGACGTCGTCGCCGCCGCAGACCGGGCAGAGCGCCAGCGCGTCCACCGACTCGGAGAGGCTGCCGCAGGTCTCGCAGCGCACGGTCATCGGCGTGACGACCAGCTCCACCTCGGCGTCCTGAGCGGCCGTGCCGGCCGCGGCCATCGTGAACGCCTGGTCGAAGGCGTCGCCGACGACGGCGTGCCGTGCGCCGACGCGTACCCGGGCGGCCGTTACCCGCCTGCCCCCCGCCCGCTGCTGGATCAGCTCGACGAGGCCCTCGCACATCCCGATCTCATGCATGCTGCCTACATTCGTTCCATCTTCAGATACCGCCGGATGTCCGGCCATTGGTGGACGATCAGCGCCGTCAGCCCGCAGACCACGAGCAGCGTCATCACGCGCGACTTCCTCATCACACATCACCTCACCGGGGTGCCGGATCGCGGGAGCCCGGAACGGTGCTTTCCGCAATCATTTCCATAACCAGGGACTTCACAAGGCTCGCCGCCTCGCCGACCATCGCCCGTACGGGCTCGCTCAGCTCGAACAGCGCCTCCCCGACCGAGACCGGCTCGCAGCAGACCACCCGCACCAGCGCGGGGATCCGGCCGAGCTGCCGGGCCAGCCGCAGGACCCTGACCGGGTCCATGCCGTGCGTCTCCACCAGCGTGTCGCTCGCGTCGGGGAGCTCGGGATCGAGGACGGTGAGCGTGCCGGGAGCCTGGCCGCGCGCCGCCGCGTCCACGAAGACCACGCCCGCGTACTCCCGTTGCAGGGCGTAGGCCAGGTCCATGCCGCGGATGCCGAAGTCGACGACGTCCACGCCCGGGACGGCTCCCTCCTCGGCGAGGCGGCGAACCACCTCGACGCCGAACCCGTCGTCGCCCAGGAACACGTTGCCGATCCCGGCGACCAGGACGCGGACGGGGCTTTCGAGGGGTTCGATCTCCTCGGCGGAGTAGAAGAACCGGTGGCCGGGCAGCCGGGCCTCGCCCAGGTCGCGCCCGGGGTCGTCGTCGAGCGTGACCGCGACGTGGAAGGCGCCCTCGTCGTCCTGCTCCACGCTCTCCACCACGGCCTCGCGGCCGTCGAGCACGAGGTCGAAGATGTCGGCCTGGCTCTTCGGCTTCAGCCGCACCTTGCTGCCCGGCCCGATCCGCACTCCGCCGACGACCACCTCGCCGGGGCCGCGGCTCTCCATCTGGTCCCAGAATTCGCTCATGGCTCCGTCCTGCGCATGATGCCGTGGAGCCGCATCAGCTCCTCGGGCGTGAGGGCCTCGCAGCGGTCGAGGATCTCCCGGGCGCGCGGGTCTCCGTCCCGGATCTCGTGCCGCTCCTCGTCGCTGAGCGCGAGCACGCTCAGCGTGAGCAGCTGGTCGATCTCGGTGGCGTCGAACAGGTCGCCCGGGCTCTCCGGCGAGATCTTCGGGTTGTCGTACAGGATGATCGGTGCGGACAGGACGGTGTCCGGCCCGACGAGCACCGGCCAGGCGCCGACGTTGTCGCAGCCCGCCGCGTGCGCCCGCAGCTCCTCGGGCGGGTCCATGAGCGAGACGAACCGGGCGCCCGGCGCGCGCAGCACGGTGTGCGCGGAGACCAGGGTGCGGCGCATGGCCTCGTCGCGGGTGCCTCCGTGCCAGGGCGTCGTGTTGGCCACCTCGACCGTGATCCGGAACAGATCCGGCCGCAGCCGCCGCGCGCTCGCCTCGATCCGCCCGCACAGGGCCTCCCAGCCGCGCGCCACGTCTCCGGGGCCGCGGCGGAGGCCGTCCGGGATGTCGAGCTTGGTGATGACCGGGCCGGACAGCAGTTCGTCCAGGACGAGGCCCGGCACGTTCACCTCGCGCTCCCGTGCCTCCTGGCCGGGTGGGTTGCGGGTCACGACGTGCAGGAAGCGCACGCACACGTCAACGGTGTCGTGAGGCTCCGCCTGGAGCAGGCACTCGGTACGCATCATCGACGGGCTGCCGTACCCCTCGGGGTGGACGCCGCCGATCGTCCAGCGGTGCCGGTTCTTCAGCGCCGACTCCCGGTACGGCCACAGCAGGTAGCCCTCGTACAGCACGGCCCGCGCGATCTGCCTGACCTGGTCCATGCGTGTCAGCCTCCGCTCGTCTCCAACAGCGACCGCACCGCGTCGTCCCAGCCGAGCAGCGTGTGCCGCACCCGGTGCGCGTACAGGCGGTCGAACGTGTCACGCTCCAGCCGGATCCAGGCGGTACGCGGGAAGTGGCGGTCCATGAGCTCCTTCCACACCCCCACCGGCATGCGGAAGGCCGACTCCGTGTCCCACGGCAGGTGGGCGGCCTGCAGGCGCCCCTCGTCCTGGTAGAACAGGGTGCCGGTGAACAGGAAGCGCAGCGGCACCTCCCCATCGGGGAGGCCGTGCAGGTATTTGGCCGCGGCCACGTCGAAGTCATAGGTGCAAGGGACGGTGACCGGCGCCGTGGTGGCGCCGGTGAAGGCCGGGACGTGCGTGACCGTCTGCGTCCACAGCAGGCTGGACAGGTTGCGTCCCCAGGCCGCGGGCGGGCCGAACAGCTCGGCCAGCCGCTCCCGCGCCTGATCGTCGTAGCCGCGGGCGGTGGCGTCGATGCGGATCTGCGTGGTCAGCGTGAGCGCGCGGACCGGCGCGTCCGCCTCCAGGCGGAGCAGGAATCGCAGCGCGGGCGCGACGGCGGGCTCGGTCGCGTCGACGCCGCGCACCTCGATCCGCAGCGCCGGTGATGTCGGTGGCATGGCGGTCGCGGTCAGGCGGGCGACAGGTTGGGCATGTCGGGGTCGATCGGGTCGTGCTTGGCGGGGTTGACGCCGGTCGAGCGCCTGGCCGTGGAGCGGCCGTCGGACAGGTGCCCGTCCTGCTTGTCGTAGTTGCCGCTCGTGTTGCCCTCGTGGACGCCCTTGACGTGGGCGGGGGCGTCGGGGCGCACGTCGCGCCGGCCCGTCTTGATCGTGCTCTTCTTGGTCATGTTCTGCTCCTGTCAGTGACCGGCGAGCACCGGTCGTCGAGGTCGGTGAAGAATCGGGTGATGTGCCGGCGTACGTCCGGGCCGCCCGTCAGCCCTCGCCACCGCGTACGGACAGCGCCGACGAGCGCGTAACAGTCGTCCACCGGCACGATCCAGGCGCCGCGGTCGCGGTCGGCGAGCAGGGCCTCCACATCGGGCTCCAGCTCCTGGAGCGCCGGGTTCTCCCGCAGCAGCCGCTCCCAGACGGGCAGGTCGACGGACGCCTGCACCGCCCCGGCCGGGCTCGGGTAGAACTGGGCCGGGAGCCCGGTGCCCGAGTCGTGGATCACGAACACCGTGCGCACCGGCGTCCGCAGGCCCGCCCAGGTCTCCTCGTCCAGGCTCAGGCCGCTCAGCCGCCGGCGGCGCTCCGGCACCAGCCGGAAGTGCCCGCCGCCGGCCGCCGCGTGGTCGAACAGCACCTGGCAGGCCCGGCACGCGCAGCGCAGCTCGCGCTTGGGCAGTTCGAGCAGGTGGCGGTGGTTGTCGGGCAGCGGCTCGCCGCACAGCTCGCACTCCTGCGCCGGGTGCGACTGCTCGCGGGGCCGCGTGGCGAGCCGGCGCAGCAGGCCGGTCATGTCGCGGGCGCCCGGCGGACGGCCAGGCTCTCGACCGGGATCAAAGCGGTGTCCTCGAACTCGATCTCGACCCGCTCGATCTCCGGCGCCGCGTCCTGCACCGCCTGCCGCATGGCGGCCGTGGACGAGCGGCAGACGCCCGCCCGCAGGCGCAGGCGTACCAGGTCCTCCTCGACGGCGAGGACGTCGGCGGAGCTGCCGGCGATCGCCGTCTCCACCCGCGCCCGCGTGTCCAGCGGGTGCAGGTCGTGCAGCAGGAGCAGCGGCGAGACCAGCTCGTCCGCGGCCAGGCGCGCCGCCGCCTCCTCGCCCGCGACGGCCATGACCCGTGCCAGGCCCTCGCCGTACAGGTCGAGCAGCTCCCCGACGAGCTCGGTCGCGGCCGGGCCGGCCTGTTCGAGCAGGGCCTCGATCCTGTCGATGCGCTCGTTCATCGCCCGTCCCTAGCCGGAGAAGCTCGCGCCGAAGGTGGGCGAATGCACCTGCTTGAGCACCTTGCCGTCGCCCAGGTACATGTGCACGCCGCAGGGCAGGCACGGGTCGAAGCTGCGCACGGTACGCATGATGTCGATGCCCTTGAACGAGTGGGAGCCGTTCTCCTCGAAGATCGGCATGCCCTGCACCGCGTCCTCGTAGGGCCCCGGCGTGCCGTACATGTCGCGCGGGCTGGCGTTCCACGGCGTCGGCGGGTACGGATGGTAGTTCGCGATCTTGCCGTCGCGGATCACCATGTGGTGCGAGAGCACCCCGCGCACCGCCTCGTGGAAGCCGACCCCGATCGCCTCCTCCGGCACGTCGAAGTCGGTGAACACCTGCGTGCGCCCGGCCCTGACCTCGCCCATCGCCTGGTCGAGGAAGTACAGCGCCATCGCCGCCGCGTACGCCACGAAGTAGGCGCGGGCGCGGTTGCGCTCGAGGGTGTTCGCCCAGCGCGGGATCTTCCACTCCAGCCGCGTCTCCGGGAGGGACGCGCTCCTGGGCAGGTTGATCTCCACGCTCTGCCCGGTGGAACGGACCGTGCCGGTGTCGACGAGGCGGGCGAGCGCCGTGGACCACAGCCGGGCCAGCGGGCCGCCGCCGGTGTCGAGCGCCAGGTGGTCGCCGGTGCGCGAGTCGTACCAGCGGGGGCTCATCACCCAGCTGTAGTTGCCGCCCTCCAGGTCGCGCTTCTGCGGCCGGGGCAGGGTCGTCTGGTTCCACGGGTGGCGCTGGTCCACCGGGTTGCCGAGCGGGTCGTGGGTGACGAACGTCTCCTCGGCCTGCCAGTCGTCGTAGTAGGAGCTGCCCAGCAGGATCCGCATGCCGAGGTTGATGTCCACCAGGTTCGTGGTCAGCAGCTCGCCGTCCAGGACGATGCCCGGCGTGACGAACATCCGGCGGCCCCAGCCGTTCATGCTCCGGTAGTCGTAGTCGACCACCGCCGGGTCCTGGAAGGCGCCCCAGCAGCCGAGCATCACCCGCCTGCGGCCGACCTCCTCGTAGCCGGGCAGCGCCTCGTAGAAGAAGTCGAAGATGTCGTCGTTCATCGGGACGGCCCTCTTCACGAAGTCGAGGACCTTGAGCAGCCGTGACAGGTAGTCGGTGAACACCTGGGGAGTCGCGACCGTGCCCACGCCGCCCGGATAGAGCGTGGACGGGTGCACGTGCCTGCCCTCCATCAGGCAGCACATCTCCCTGGTGATCCGGCTGACCTGCAGTGCCTCCTTGTAGAGGTCGCCGCTGAACGGGTTGAACGCGCGCATGATGTCGGCGATCGTCCGGTAGCCGTGGACGCCGGCGTTGGGCGCCTCGGTCGTCTCGGCCCGGCGCAGCAGGCTGGGGTTGGTCTCCTTGACCATCTGCTCGCAGTAGTCGACGAAGACCAGGTTGTCCTGGAAGAGCGTGTGGTCGAACATGTACTCGGCCGCTTCGCCCAGGTTGATGATCCAGTCAGCCAGGGGAGGCGGCTTGATCCCGTAGGCCATGTTCTGGGCGTAGATCGAGCACACCGCGTGGTTGTCGCCGCAGATGCCGCAGATGCGGCTCGTGATGAAGTGCGCGTCGCGAGGATCCTTGCCCCTCATGAACACGCTGTAGCCGCGGAACAGCGACGAGGTGCTCTTGCACTCGACGACCTCGCGGTTCTTGAAATCGATCTTCGTGTAGATGCCCAGGTTGCCGATGATCCTGGTGATCGGGTCCCAGGACATCTCCACCAGCTCGCGGGTCTCACCCGCCCGCTTTTTGGTCGGCTCCGTACGGATTGCCACCTCGCCGCTCTCCCTCTCAACCGTTTCCCCAGCGGGGATCGAACCCGCTCGTCAGCTTGCGGCGGTTGTGGCGCCACTTGGGCTCCTTGTTCGCCGCGTTGTTGGTGACGGCGCGAAGGCGGCGGATCAGCCGGCCGTACTGGCTGCTGAGCGCCACCGACACCGCCGCGCCGGGGGGTTCGTCCATGAACGGCATGAACTTGTCGGGGAAGCCGGGCATCGTGCACGCGATGCAGATGCCGCCCACGTTGGGGCAGCCGCCGATGCCGTCCATCCAGCCGCGTTTGGTGACGTTGCAGTTGACCACCGGGCCCCAGCAGCCGACGCGCACCAGGCACTTCGGAGAGCTGTAGTCGCGGGCGAAGTCGCCCTGCTCGTAGTAGCCGGCCCGGTCACAGCCCTCGTGCACCGTCTTGCCGAACAGCCAGGTCGGGCGGAGCATCTCGTCCAGCGGGATCATCGGGGCCATACCGGCGGCCTGGTAGAGCAGCCAGGTCAGCGTCTCCATGAAGTTGTCCGGCTGGACGGGGCAGCCGGGCACGTTGACGATGGGCAGGCCGCCGGCCGAGCGGAAGTCCTTGCCCAGGTAGTCGGCCAGCCCCATGCAGCCCGTCGGGTTGCCGGCCATCGCGTGGATGCCCCCGTACGTGGCGCAGGTGCCGGCCGCGACGACCGCCCACGCCTTGGGCGCGAGCCGGTCGATCCACTCGTTGACCGTGATGGGCTCCCCGGTCGCCGGGTCGTTGCCCATCGACGTCCAGTAGCCGTCGCCGTTGATCCGCTCGTTCGGGATGGAGCCCTCGACGACGAAGATGAACGGGCCGAGCTCGTCCCTGTACGCCTGGTGGAATGGGGCCATGAAGGCGTCGCCCACCTCGGCGGCCAGCACCTTGTTGTGCAGGTGCACCTTGGGCAGTCCCGGCACGAGCCCGAGGAGGACGTCCTCCAGACTCGGCAGTGTGGCGGCGGTGACCGAGACGGTGTCACCGTCGCAGCTCATGCCCTCCGAGGTCCACAGGATGTGCACCTCGTCCAGGGCAGTCGGCATTTGCGTGGTTGTCATGGCCCAAGCCCCCTTCTTGGCCCTGTAGAGGTTTAGGTCGCCCTTCGATTGGTAGCCGACCTGCGACTCTACGTAGCGGACATACCGTATTGAGGAGGGTTGTAAACCATGACCCACACCCTGCCCCCACGTACCAGGCCATACGAGGACCTGCGGGAACGCGTGGCCGTCCGGCCCCGGCGCTCCCTGCCGCGCGCCGGCGCCCGGGGCGCGATCGGCGCCATGGCGATGTCCGGGCTCCGGCAGCTGACGACGTCGATCGGCCTGGTGGCGAAGGTACCGCCCGAGTCCGTGCTCGAACGCACCATGCCCGGACTCTTCCGCCAGGTCCATCCCAAGCAGCGGCCGGCCCTCGTCGAGCTGGCGCACTGGGGGTACGGCGCGTGCGGCGGGGTGCTCTTCGGGCTGCTGCCCTCCGCGGTGCGCGGCCGTCCCTGGGTCGGGCCGGTCTACGGGGCGGCGATCTGGGCCGCCTTCGAGACGGCGATCGCGCCCGCGCTCGGCCTGCCCCGCCATCCCCGCACCACCGTGGAGCGGCTCGCGCTACTGGCCGACCATCTGCTGTACGGGGTCGTGGTAGGCGCCTCGCCATGGCCTCATCAGGAGAAACCCGCCGAGGACTGACCTCCGTCAGGAGTCGAGCCGGTCGCCGTACGCGCGGAGCCGGTCGCGGGCGGCGGCCACGGCCACCTGGCCGAGGCTGATGCCGCCGTCGTTGGCCGGCACGCCGGCGTGGGTGAGCACCCGGAACCCCGCGCCGCTCAGCCGTTCCACCGTGCGCCCGAGCAGCAGCACGTTCTGGAAGACGCCGCCGGACAGCGCCACCGTCGCCAGGCCCGTACGGTCGCGCAGCGCGCGGCAGCAGCGCACGATGACCTCGCTGACGCCGTTGTGGAAGCGGGCGGAGACGACGGCCGGCTCGACCCCCGCGACCTGGTCCGCCGCGGCGGCCCGCACCAGGTCCTTGCCTGCCACGACGAGGTCGTCGGAGACGGCCGCCGGGTAGGCGCCCCGCTCGGCCGGATCGGCCAGCCGCTCCAGCTCGATCGCGGCCTGGCCCTCGTACGTGATCGTGTCCCGCACGCCGAGCAGCGCCGCCACGGCGTCGAACAGCCGCCCCGCACTCGACGTCACCGGCGCGGCGCGCATGAGCGAGGTCACGCTCGCCCACCACCGCTCGTTGCGCCGGGCCACGTCCAGCGCCGCGCCGTCGCCGTCCAGGTACGCGGCGGCCATGCGCCACGGCTGCCGGATCGCCGCGCTGCCGCCCGGCATCGGCACGGGCGCCAGGTGCCCCGCCCTCTCGAACGACACCAGGTCGGCCAGGAGGAACTCGCCGCCCCACAGGGTCCCGTCGAGCCCGTAGCCGAGCCCGTCGAAGGCGACGCCGATCACCCGCCCGTGCTCGCCGTTGTCGGCCAGGCAGGAGGCGATGTGCGCGTGGTGGTGCTGTACGGCGGTCAGCTCGACGCCGGGCAGGTCCAGGGCGTGCTTGGTGGACAGGTACTCCGGATGCGGGTCGTACGCGACCACCTCCGGGCGCACGCCGAAGAGCGCGGCGAAGTGCTCGATCCCTTCGACGTAGGACCGGAGCGTCTCGTAGTTCTCCAGGTCGCCGATGTGCGGGGAGACGAACGCGTGACGCCCCTTGCCCAGGCAGAACGTGCTCTTCAGCTCCGCGCCGCAGCCGAGGACGGGCCGGGGCGCCTCGTACGGCAGCGTGACGGGGCGAGGGGCGTGGCCGCGCGATCTGCGCAGGATCATCCCCCGCCCCCGGAAGGGGCGTACCACCGAGTCGTCGGCCCGGAGGTGGATGGGCCGGTCATGCGTGAGGAACGCGTCCGCGATGCCGCCGAGCCGGTCCAGGGCGTCGCGGTCGTCGTACGCGATGGGCTCGTCCGAGCTGTTGCCGCTCGTCAGCACGATCGGGGCGCCCGTGGCGGCGAGCAGCAGGTGGTGCAGCGGCGTGTACGGCAGCATCAGCCCGAGGTGGCGCTCGCCCGGCGCGACCGCGCCGGCCACCGGCGCGTCCGGGCGGCGCGGCAGCAGCACGATGGGACGCGCGCGATCGGTCAGCAGCGCCGCGCCCCCTGTGTCCACCGCGCCCATGGGATCCCCGCCGTCCCGACCGTCCCCGCCGTCCACCTCGCACAGCCGCCGGGCGTCGTCCAGGTCGGCGACCATGACGGCGAACGGCTTGTCCGCGCGCCGCTTGCGCCGCCGCAGCTCGGTGGCGGCGCTCTCGTCGGAGGCGAGGACCGCGAGGTGGTAGCCGCCGATGCCCTTCACGGCCAGCACCCCGCCCGCCCGCAGCACACTGGCGGCGCCGGCCAGCGGGTCGCCTTCCGCGCCTATCAGGCTGCCTTCCGCGCCTATCAGGCTGAGCGTGGGACCGCAGGCGGGGCAGCAGTTGGGCTGGGCGTGAAAGCGGCGATCGGCGGGATCGTGGTACTCGGCGCGGCAGTCGCCGCACATCTCGAACCCGGCCATCGTGGTCAGCGGCCTGTCGTACGGCATCGCCCGCACGATCGTCAGCCTCGGCCCGCAGTTGACGCAGTTGACGAAGGGATAGCGGTAGCGCCGGTCAGCGGGGTCGGCCAGCTCCGCCAGGCAGTCGGCGCAGGTCGCGATGTCGGGCGACACCAGCGTGCGGGACGTCCCCGACGGGTCGCTCTCGACGATGCGGAACCGGCCGCCTGCCCGCGTCGCACGGGGGGCCGAGGTGACGGTGACCCGTTCGATCGAGGCCAGCGGGGGCGCGTCGCACTCCAGCCGGACGAGGAACTCGCCGATCTGGTCGCGGCCGCCCTCCAGCTCGACGAAGACGCCGTGGGCGTCGTTGCCGACCCGGCCCGCCAGGCCCAGCCGCGTCGCCAGCCCGTGCACGAAGGGCCGGAACCCCACCCCCTGGACCACGCCTTCGACCCGTACCCGAACCCCCATCAGCACAGTCTGCAACGGAAGTCGTACGGATTGAATCACCCTCGCCGGAGGCGGCGGCCCGGCTCCCCGAGGAGCCGGGCCCACCGGGACGCCTCGGTCAGCCGCGCGAGATCAGCGACCAACCGTTGCCGACGGGGGAGAAGGCCACGTTGTGGATCGGCAGGTGCTTCGCGGCGAACTTCCGCATCGTCTGGAAACACTCGTTGTCGATGCCGCGGGTGTAGAAGGCGTTCCCGGCGACGACGGCCCAGCCGCCGGTGTAGGGGAAGGCGACCCGGGTGACGCGGTGCCCGCCGCGCGACAGCTCGCGCATCTTCTGGTAGCACGCCTCGTCGATGTTGCGGGCGTAGAAGCCCTTGGTGGCGACCACGACCCAGCGATTGCCGCCCGCCGGGGGGAAGGCGACGTGCACGACCTGCTGGCCGGCCTTGTAGTACGAGAGGATCCGCTGGTAGCACTCCTCGGGGATGTTGCGGGCGAACAGCGTACGGTCACCCGTGATCACCCAGCCGCCTCCGGGGGCGAAGGCGACGCAATGGATCCGGTTGCCGTCCGCGATCATCTGCTTCAGCTTGGCGAAGCACTCGTCAGGGATGTTCCGGGCGAAGTAGCCGCCCTTCTGCGTCACGATGACCCAGCCGTTGGACGGCGTGAACGAGAACGAGGTGATGCCGGAGGGCGCCATCTTCCCCATCATCTTGTGGGCCTCGTCCGGGATGCGGCGGTTGAAGAAGTAGCCGCCGGCCGCTTCCGCTGGGGCGGCGAGTCCGAGGGTCGCCAGTCCGGTGGCGCCGGTCAGTGCGAGAAACCCTCTGCGGTCCATGTCAAAACTCCTCTTACAAGGTGTGGATGCGTGTGCCAGTTTGGCCGCATCTGAGGGAGATTGCCATGATCTGTGAGTTTTCGCACTTGTGCCGTTCCGCGTTGAACCGGCCTCGGCCTGCGCCGACCCCCATGCGTTCGCCGACTTCGACGTGTCCGTCCTGGGGCCGCAGCCCACGGCCCAGGACGTGACCGGCCGGCCGGCGCGGACCTTCACCCAGTGGGCCCGCGCCCACGCCGACGACTTCCGCTGAGGGATTTCCCTACCCGCGTCGCCGCTTGCCGCCGTACATGCCGACGGCCAGCGAGACGCCGAGAGCGGCCAGGGCGATCTGGATGCCGAACTCGATCCAGTCCACCCCGCGGGTGTCGGCGACGCCGAGAGCGGCGGCGATCGCGGTGCCCACCAGGGCCGCGACCACGCCGATCACGATCGTCAGCCAGACGGGGATGCGCTGACGCCCTGGAACGACCAGCCGTCCCAGGGCGCCGATCACGATGCCGATGATGAGGCCGGAAATGATGCCAGTGATCTCCACGCTGAACTCCCGGAAACTCGGTGGTTCGCCTGCCCTGCACAACGAACGCGGGCACCGTGGCGGTTCCTGCGTCAGGACGCGGTCACCGTCTGCGGCTGCCAGGAGAAGACGGCGGCGGACCTGGGGTCGGCGGTGACGCGCAGCCAGTGGGCGGCGGTGTCGCCGTACGTCTCCAGGCGGGTCAGGTTGGACACCCCGGCGTACTCGGGCTCCACCTCGTAGACGTGCTCGTCGCCGTGGACGAGCAGGACCGGCTTGCCGTACGCCCGCGACCTGTCCACGATCCTCGCCCTGATGTCGGCGAACCCGGGCGTGTCCATGGGCTCGGCCTGCATCATCAGCAGCACGCCCGGCGCGTTCGTACGGCCGGCGACGGCGAAGGCGCTGTCGATCCAGTCGAGCGCGGCGGCCTTGCGCGCCTCGAACTCGGCCAGCCGCTCCTGCGGGCGGTCGCCGCCGGGCAACTGGCTCCACGGCGCCAGGTCGTTCTCGCTGCCGACCACGTGCACCGTGGCGAAGACCACGCGGCCCCGGGTGAACAGCACGTTCTCCCGGTAGTCACGGTGGCGCGGGTCGCGCGCCTGGGTCCGCACGCCCATCGGGTGCCCGCCGAGCGTACGCCCCGCGACGGGGTAGAACACGCGGCGGACCGCTTCCAGCCGCTCGGTGGGAACGTAGCCGCCCGCGGCGGTGCGGTGGCAGTCGGTCCACTCGTTGTCGCCAGGGGTCAGCACGAACGGGTCGTCGAAGGTGCCGAAAAGGGTGGCCAGAGTGGCGAAGCGGGCGTCGTCGCAGGTGGTGGAGCCGCTCTTGACGTCGCCCGCGTGGAGCACGAAACGTACGTCCGGGTCGGCGTTGACGGCCCCGATCAGGCTCGGCAGTGCGGCCTGCTGGTCGTCGCCGTACGGGGTGTCACCGATAAGGGCGAAGGTGACCGCGGACCCGCTCTCCGTGCCGGAGGGGGCCGCGTGCGCCGGGCCGGACGGCACGACCAGCGACGATGCGATAAGGGCAGCCATGAACAGAGATTTGCGCATGCGCGATTCTCAGCAGGCGCCGGACACCAGCCGATGACGTCGAGCCGACGGTTCGGGGAACCCTGGCCGACGAGGCCTCTAGGCGAACCGGAAACCCGCGGGTTGGAAGATCGACGCGGCGAAGCTCTGGATGAAGCGCGTGATCAGCGCCTCGAGCAGCATCATGGCGGCCTTGGCGAGCAGGGAGGCCAGGAACTCGGACAACTGTCTACCTCACTAACGAAACTTCACTTAAGGACATATTTCGGTAGAAAGGTGTCTATACGGTCACGCTTCAGGTGTCCATTCGGTGAACAGACGGTGACTACTCCGAAGCCGGCCGTTCGATCATCGCCGCCACCAGGGCCGCCGCCACGGCGCACCCGAGCCCGATCCCCCATCCCACAGGGCCTACCGGGCGGCAGCCGAAGAGCTGGCTGAGTCCGGGCACCGAGACGATCACACCCAGCGCGGCCAGGGACGACACCGCGGCGAGCACCACTGTACGATCCCGTCCGCCCAGCGCCAGGGTCTGCATCAGCTGGGCCGACACCAGCCCGATGAGTCCCACCGTGTCCGCCCGCCCGCGGGTGCCGGTCATCCGCGCGAGCAGCCACGCCGCTCCCGCCGCGACGGCCGTGGTGATGGCCCGCAGGTAGATGTCGCGGGTCAGGGCGGCACCCAGCGAGGCCTCGGGTCCCTCGGCGAGCAGCCTCTCGGGGCTCGCGGCGCTGGGCGGGCGGACGGCCACCGCCATCGCGGGCAGCATGTCGGTGAGCATGTTGACCAGCAGGAGCTGGCGGGCGTTCAGCGCGCTGCGCCCGGTGAGCAGGCTGGATCCCAGGGTGAATGCGATCTCTCCGACGTTGCCGCCGAGCAGGATGCCCAGCGCGTCGCGTACGGAGGCCCACATGGCCCGGCCTTCGACGATCGCGTCGATGATCGTCTCGATGCGGTCGTCGATCACCACGATGTCCGCGGCGGCCCTGGTGGCGGGGGCGGCGTGCGACCCCAGCGCCACGCCCACGTCGGCCAGCCGGATCGCGGGCACGTCGTTGGCCCCGTCGCCGGTCACGGCCACAACGCTGCCGGCCCTGCGCAGGCAGGTGACGATCCGCGCCTTGTGCTCGGGCGTGACCCTGGCGAACACCGCCACCTCCGCCAGCTCCTTGGCCAGCGCGTCGTCGTCCAGCGCCTCGAGCTCGGGGCCGGTCATGACGCGCAGGCCGTTCAGCGCGCCGGTCTCGGCGGCGATGGCCTCCGCCGTGCTGGGGTGGTCGCCGGTGAGCATGATGACGCGTACGCCGGCCCGGATCAGCCCCTCCACACTCCGCTTGGCCGTCGGGCGCACCGGATCGGCCAGGCCGAGGAAGCCGAGGAAGCACAGGCTCTCGATGCGGGACTCGTCGAGGTCGGCGCGGCTGGAGGCGGGACGCTCGGCGACGGCGAGCACGCGGTAGCCGCGCAGGGCGAGCCGGTCCACCTCCTCCTCCAGCTGCCGCCTGATCCGGTCGTCCAGCGGGACCTTCTTCCCGTCGATCGTGATACTCGTGGAGGCGGTCAGCACGATCTCGGGAGCGCCCTTGACGCTCAGCAGCTGCCCCGACTCGGACCGGCCGAGCACGGCGTGGTAGCCGCGGGCCGGTTCGAAGGGCAGCTCGTCCACGCGGTGCCAGGTGCGCAGGCCGTACCGCGGCGTGACGCCGAGCCTGCCCGCCCCGTCCACGATCGCGCGGTCCGTCGGGTGCGGAATGGCGCGCCCGCCCTCGAACCTGGGCCCCGCGCGCAGCGCCGCGCCGACGATGGCCCTCAGCTCGGGCGTGGCATCCTCCACCGCCTGATCGACCCGGCCGTCCGACACCCGGCGCAGGCTGATGTGGCCCTCGGTGAGGGTGCCCGTCTTGTCGAAGCAGAGCACGTCCACCCGGCCGAGCGCCTCGATCGTGGACGGGTTGCGTACCAGCGTGTTGTGGGCCGACAGCCGCTTGGCCGAGGCGAGCTCGGCCACGGTGGCGACGAAGGGCAGCCCTTCGGGGACCGCCGCGACCATCATGCTCACCGCGGGGCCGACCGCCTGCGCCAGCGGCGAGCCGCGGAGCAGCTCGACGGCCATCAGGAGCAGGCCGGAGCCGAGAGCGGCGGGGAGTATGCGGCGGCTCAGCGCGCGCAGGCGCAGCTCCACCCCGCTCGGCGGCGGGCCTTCCTCGGCCAGCCTGGCGGTCCGGCCCGCCTCGGTCGCCTCTCCCGTGGCCACGACCACGGCGAGGCCGTGCCCCGCCGCGACAGTCGTCCCCTCGTACACCATCGAGGCGCGCTCCGCGATGGCGGGCGCCGCCGTCGGCGCGTCGGTCTTGGTGACGAGCTGCGACTCACCGGTGAGGGGGGACTCGTCGATCTCGAGTCCGTGCGCCTGGATGAGCCGCCCGTCGGCCGGTACGGCATCGCCGGCCCGCAGCTCGATCACGTCCCCCGGGACCAGGGAGTCGGCGTAGCCGGCCACGGCGCCGGTGGGGCGGCGCAGGCGTACGCGGACGGCGGTGGTCTCGGTGAGGCTGTGCAGCGCCCGGTCGGCGCTTCGCCGCTGGGCGCCGCCGAGCAGGGCGTCCACCCCCATCACGCCGCCTATCAGCACGCTGTCGAGCAGCGAGCCGACCGCGGCCGACACGCCCGCGCCGGCGGCCAGCACCGGGGTCAGCGGGTTGGCCAGCTCGTGCAGGGACGCGCTGAACAGCGACTCCGGGCCGGTGACCGGCGGACGCGCCGGGGCCGTCCTGCGGCGCTCGGCCTCCGCCTCGGTCAGTCCCTCGGGCGAGGTACGGAGGCGGGCGAGGACGTCGCGGGCCGCCATGGCGTGCCAGGGCGTGTGGTCGGCGCGGACCGGCGCGGCCGTCCGCCCGGCGCTCCGGCCCGCCCACTCCCCGGCCACGATGGCGGCGAGCGACGTGCAGTCGCGCACCAGGTTGGCGCGTCCGACCGCGGCCGTGGCCGGGCCGAGCAGCGCCACCCCGGCCCCCGCGACCGAGCCGCCCCCCGCCACCCACACGCTGCGGACGCTCGCCTTCCTGGCCGACGGCAGGCACTTGAGCAGCAGGTACGCGCCCTCGAGCGGGCCGATCACGTCGGCGTCCCACGGGACCGCACGCATCCCGCCGAGCACGCCGATGCCCAGGTCGGCCTGGCGCAACCCGCGCCGGCCGCGCCGCGACACCACGGCGACCGCGTGCCCCTCGGCCTGCAGCGCCCGCACCGAGGAGGCCAGCCGGTTCCCGCTCCCGACGACCCGCTCCACGCCCAGCCGCCGGGCGAGCGCGGGGTCCCCGCCGGCCAGGATCACCTCGCAGGTCGCCCTCGGCGCCGCCACCAGGGCCTCGGCGAGCGGATGCAGCTCGCGGGCCAGGTGTACCAGGGCGACCGGGGTCCCGTCCCGCGCCACCTCGACCGACCGGACTCCCTCCTCGGGCGTCTCCGTACGGGGCCCGGCGCTCCACCCGTCGAGCTCCCGCCGGGCCGAGGGGTCGGTGAGGTCGAGGAGCGCGTACAGCCGGGTGTGCAGCTCCTCCGGGTCCACCTCGGGAGCGAGCGGGACGACGCCGTCGATCGTCCACGCGCCCGTGGTGAGCACGGCGGCGTCGAGGACGACGGCGTCGATGCGGTCCATGCGGGAGAGCGCGTCGCGGTCGAGCACGATCGTGCCGCGTCCGGCGAGGCTCCGGCCGACGGCGCTGGTGAAGGCGTCCCGGCCATGGTTCGCGGCTCTGGGGATGCCGGCGATCAGCACGGACAGCCCGCGCCGGTTGTCGCGGCTGATCACCGTGGTGATGCCGTGCCCGGCCAGCGCCGCCGCGCTCGCCGCGTCGGCGTAGCGCTCCACCGGCCCGCGCGGCAGCGGGGCCGGGCGCGGGGCCGCGGCGGCCCTGGTGTGGCGGTAGGCCCCCTCCGCGGCGGCGAACTCCTTCTCGCGCAGCTCCCACGCCTGCGATCCGGCGCGCGCGGCGGCGTACCGGCCGGCCGCGGCGATGGAGTCGATCAGCAGCGACGACGGCCGCATGGCCAGCGCGTACGTGACGATCCTGGTCACCGTCATCACCGCGTCCGCGCCCGGCTTGCCGATGCGCTGCTCCAGCTCCCTGTGGACCCGCGGCGTGTTCTCGGCCAGCGACAGGTAGCCGGGGATCGCCGTGGACACCCGTGGGACGCGGGCCAGCCGGCCGGCCAGGGCCAGCCCGGTGCCGGCCAGGTGGAGGCCGAGACTGACGGCGGCGCGGGCCTGCTGCTCCGCGCCGCTCAGCACACGGGCAGGGGCGGGTTCCCCGTCGGGTTCGTCGAGCTCCTCCACGACGGTCACGAACTTGTCCACGTCGTCCGCCGCGGCGTCGCAGGCCACGAAGACGGAGCCGAGCGCCCCGTTCACCTCGGCGCGCGCCGCCCCCAGCGCGCGCAGCCGCCCCTCCAACAGGCGGGCGGGCCGCTCGCTCCCCGGTCCGCCGATGTTCCGCAACTCGATGCGGACCCCGCCAGGGCACGGCTGTACCCGGCGGGAGCGCGGGAGGATGCTCCTTATCGGCTGGGGGAGCAGGTCGAGCAGCGTGTCAGCACAGAGCAGGCCGAACAACGCCATGTGGCCTCCCGTCTACGGCGTCGCGGCTTCACTTGCTCGGCGAGGTGCTCTTTCGCCTGCTGGTCGACGTTGACGTGGTCTTACCGGCGGTGGTCTTGCCGGCGGCGGTCTTCCCGGCAGTCGTCTTTCCGGCGGTGGTCTTGCGCCCGCCGGCCCCGGCTGTGGCCGTGGCGGTCTTGCGCCGGGTGGTCGCGGCCCGGCCGCTCGACGGCGTGGGCTCCGGCTCCTTGGCCGCCGCGGCGGTCTCCTGCGGCCGGCTCGGCTGCCGGCCCGCCTGCCCGCCGAACATCGGTGCCTGCCGCGGCCGCCGCTGCGCGATGACCGTTCCGGCGCCGATGGCGGCCGCCACGGGCCACTCGAGCACGCCGAAGGCCGCGAGCGCGCCGAGCGCGCCGTAGTAGGCCATGCGCTCCGGCGCCGGGAGGAACGTCCGGGCGACGTCCATGTAGTGGCCGAGCTCCTGCCTGTTGATGCGTGGCATCTCCATGTGCGGCATCTCGATGTGCGGCAACCGGACGTCCGGCTGCCGGACCTGAATGCTCAGCATCGGCAGGTCCAGCGTGTACTGCCTTTTACCGTCGGACGTGGCAGCGGTGCGCCCTCGCGGCTGGGCAACAGCCATGACCCCTCCTCCAGGACGAGGAAACTCGTAGGTCTCCCTATCCACCCCCAGGCCCGCTATTCCGGGCAGGGGAGATTTGAAGGTTTTTGCCGACCTAAATTTGGGGCTATTGGGACGGACCCGCCGTTCAGCGCAGGAGCGTGCGGAGGATGTCCTCGGCATGCGTCCACAGGACCGCGCCCCCGATGCCGGGCACGAGGTGCCGGACGGCCCCGGGAATGCGCGCGGTCAGGCCGGCTCCCTGGTCGGGCGAGTGGCTCGCGTCCTCCTCCCCGTACCACACGTGCACAGGAACGGTGATCGACGGGAGATCGACGTCCCAGTGGCCCATGGCCAGCACGGTGTCCCGCGCGTAGCCCTCCGGCCCCTGCGCGAACGCCTCCGTCAGCGCCTGCCGGTAGGCGGCGGCGAACGAGGGCTCCTGGTAGACGGCCAGATCGCACTCCGGGCTGCCGGCCATCACCATGTCCCACATGGCCTGGGGCGTGAACCCGGCGAAGACCTTCTCCGCGCTGTCCGGGTCGGTCACGGCCAGGTCGACCAGCCGGCCCAGGTCGTCCGGCAGGACCCCGGCGAACCTCACGGCGGCGACCTCGTCGGCCCCCGACACCACGGCGAGCGCACGGGTCACACCACGGGCGGCGCAGGCCAGCGCGAACGGAGCGCCCTGCGAGTTACCCACCATCGCGGGCCGGTCCAGGCCGCGCCGCACGGCGAACGCGCGTACGTCGTCGGCGAAGTCGCCGAAGGTGCGGCGGGGCGCCGGTGTGGAGGCGCCGAGCCCTGGCCGGTCCACCGAGATCAGCCTGACCCGGAGCCCGTCGACCACGTCCGCGCCGAACCCGAGGCTCCGGCTCGTGGCGGCGCCGGGGGAGAGGAGCACCGGGGTGCCGTCGGCCGGCCCCCACTCGGCCCAGCCCATGAGCCTTCCGTCGGGGAGCCGTTCGGTGCCGGCGCGCGCCGGGGGAGAGATACGGGTGGTCGCCACGCTCCTATTGTGGCGACCGGAAACTCCCGGCGCCGCCCATTAAGCGCCGCTGGGGCGAGGTCAGTCCCCGGACACCAGGCGGGCGGGGAAGCCGCCGGTCGCGATGGGCCCCCAGCTGTCGATGTGGATGCGGATCAGCGACTTGTCCTGGCGGCGCATGGCGGCGCGGTACTCGTCCCAGTCGGGGTGCTCGCCGGCGATGCACCGGTAGTACTCGACCAGCCCTTCGAGGGCGTTGGGCATGTCGAGGACCTCCGCGCGGCCGTCGACCTGGACGTACGGGCCGTTCCAGTCGTCGGACACCACGCAGATCGACACGCGCTCGTCCCGGCGGGCGTTGCGCGCCTTGGCGCGGTCGGGGTACGTGGAGACCACGATCCGGCCGCCCTCGTCCACCCCGCAGGTCACG
The DNA here is from genome assembly GCF_040654115.1 of Nonomuraea sp. NPDC050786. Classification (NCBI taxonomy): domain Bacteria; kingdom Bacillati; phylum Actinomycetota; class Actinomycetes; order Streptosporangiales; family Streptosporangiaceae; genus Nonomuraea; species Nonomuraea sp. NPDC050786. Next base: position 112,917 of record NZ_JBFAHJ010000007.1, on the reverse strand, counting down.
GGCGAGAGCTGCGGCCGCCCGTTCTTGCGGGTGGTGGAGAGCAGGCCGTGGTGCCTGGGGCGGAGGAACTCGAGCAGTTCGGGCAGGTCCACCTGGCGGGCGGTGGCGATGTTCGGAGCCATCTCATGTGCCTTTCGGGTCATACTCAGTGCTCCGATCCTTTCATCCCTCATCGGCCTCTATCCTTCGTGCGGTGAACGATGAGCAGCTCCTCCAGCGCGTCCACGGGCTGGCCGCGAGCGGTGAGCGGGTCGTGGTGGGCATCGCGGGATGCCCGGGAGCGGGCAAGTCGACGCTGGCGGGCCGGCTGGCCGAGCGCCTCACGGCGTCGGGGCTGCCGGCGGTGTGGGTGCCGATGGACGGCTTCCACCTGGCCGACGTCGAGCTCGAACGCCTGGGCCGGCTGCGGCGCAAGGGCGCCATGGACACCTTCGACGCCCACGGCTACCTGGCGCTGCTGCGCCGCGTCCGCGCCGAGACCGCCGCGGTCGTGTACGCGCCGTCGTTCGACCGCGAGATCGAGCAGCCGATCGCGGGCGCCATCCCGGTGCCGCCGGCCGCGCGGGTCGTGGTCAGCGAGGGCAACTACCTCCTGGCCGACGCCGACCCGTGGCGGCAGGTGCGGGCGGCCATGACCGAGGTCTGGTACGTCGAGATCGACGACCGCGTCCGCCTGGACCGCCTCACCCAGCGGCACATCAGGTTCGGCAAGTCCCCCGATCAGGCCGTCCGCTGGGTCGCCGAGGTGGACGAGCCCAACGCCGTCGCCATCCGCGCGACCCGCGAGAGCGCCGACCTGCTGGTGGACCTCGACGCGCTCTCCTGAACCGCGCCTGTCACGCGGCGTGCGCCTTGATCGCCACGCTGGTCAGGGCGAGGAGCAGGTCGAGGTCGGGCTCGGCTTCGACCTTCAGGGCCACCCACGCGTGGTCGGCGCAGAGCTGGACCTGGTCGCAGCCGCCCAGCTCGGGCTCCAGCCGTTCGATCGCGGGCGCCGTCAGATGCAGGCGCACCTCGTCCGTGCCGGTCAGGCGCAGAATCTCGACGCCCTGGACGGTGAATGCCACGCCGCGCCGGGTGTCGCGCACCTCCAGCGCCGGCCAGGACAGCAGCTGAACCACCGCTCGCGCCAGGTACGGCCCGCGGCGCAAGGTCGATCTCCGCCTGGCGGAAATGACTGCCACGTAACCATGCTGCTGCATACGGCCACCCTCCCGCTATCGCCCGTTCTTCAACTGTTATCGGCGGGAAAAGGCCGGCCGTGCGCCGGTGCACCGCGTACCAGCCGTTCTTGCTGGTCAAGAGGGGTTTGTCCGGGTGATATGCCGCCCAGGCAGGGCAGCTGACGGGTCCTGCGGAGAAATCGGGGGGAAAGCGATATGTGCGGCATCTGCGGATGGGTGGATTTCGAGCGGGACCTGCGGGAAGCCGGCGACGTCGCCCGGGCCATGACGGAGACGATGGCCTGCCGTGGCCCCGACGACGAGGGGCTCTGGACGGCGCCGCACGCCGCCATCGGCCATCGCAGGCTCGCCATCATCGACCTGCCGGGCGGCCGGCAGCCGATGGTCGCCGACGACGGCGGCCGGGCGCCGGCCGTGCTGACGTACAGCGGAGAGGTGTACAACTACCGCGAGCTGCGCGCGGAGCTGACCGCCCGCGGGCACGGCTTCCGCACCCAGAGCGACACCGAGGTCGTCCTGCGCGCCTACCTCGAGTGGGGCGAGGAGCTGCCCGGCCACCTGAACGGCATGTACGCCTTCGCGGTCTGGGACGCCGCCCGCGAGGAGCTGCTCCTCGTACGCGACCGCATGGGCATCAAACCGCTGTACTACTACCCGACGCCGCACGGCGTGCTGTTCGGGTCGGAGCCCAAGGCGATCCTGGCCAACCCGCTCGCGCAGCGGGTGCTGGACGCCGACGGGCTGCGCGAGCTGATGTCGTTCGTGAAGACGCCGGAGCACGCGATCTTCAAGGGCATGTACGAGGTGCGTCCGGGCCAGCTCGTCAAGGTGGGTCGCGAGGGGATCGGCAAGCGCCGCTACTGGCGGCTGGAGTCCCGCGAGCACCCGGACGACGTCGACTTCACGGTCAAGACGGTGCGCGGCCTGCTGGACGACATCGTCACCCGCCAGCTCATCAGCGACGTGCCGCTGTGCACGCTGCTGTCGGGCGGCCTCGACTCCAGCGCCATCACCGCGATCGCCGCCAAGGGCCTGCGGGACCAGGGGCTGGGTCCGGTCCGCTCGTTCGCCGTCGACTTCGCCGGCTACACCGAGCACTTCAAGCCCGATCTCACCCGCTCGACGCCTGACGCGCCGTACGTGCACGAGCTCGCCGAGCACGTCGGCGCCGAGCACACCGACATCGTGCTCGACTCGGCCGAGCTGATGAACCCGGCCGTGCGCGCCGCCGTGCTGCGCGCCCGCGACCTGCCGGTCGGCATCGGCGACATGGACAGCTCGCTGCACCTGCTGTTCAAGGCGATCAGGGGGCACTCCACGGTGGCGCTCTCCGGGGAGTCGGCCGACGAGATCTTCGGCGGCTACCGGTGGTTCCACGATCCCGAGGCGGTCGGGGCGGACACCTTCCCGTGGTTGGTCGGCGGGCTCTCCCCGCTGACCGGGTCGGACCACCTGCTCAGCGAGGACGTGCGGCGCCTCCTCGACCTCCCCGGCTACCAGGACGAGAGCTACCGGCGGGCGCTCGCCGAGGTGCCGGAGCTGCCCGGCGAGGCGGGGCACGAGCGGCGCATGCGGCAGATCAGCTACCTGCACCTGACCCGGTTCGTGCAGATCCTGCTCGACCGCAAGGACCGGATGAGCATGGCGGTCGGGCTGGAGGTGCGCGTGCCGTTCTGCGACCACCGGCTGGTGGAGTACGTCTTCAACGTCCCCTGGGCGCTGAAGACCTTCGACGGGCGCGAGAAGAGCCTGCTCCGTGCGGCCACCGCCGACCTGCTGCCCGACTCGATCCTCCAGCGCGTCAAGAGCCCGTACCCCGCCACCCAGGACCCGGGCTACGACCGGGCGCTGCGTGACGAGGCCCGCGCGCTGATCGAGCGCGGCGACCCGCCCTGCGGGCAGGTGATCGACCTGGACCGGGCGCGGGCGCTGATCGACAGGCCGGTCGGCGAGGACGCCGGCGACCGCGCCGCACTGGAGCGCATGCTGCAGCTCGACGCGTGGCTCAGGGAGTACGGGGTCCGGCTCGCCCTCTGATCGACGAATCCTTGGCCGGCGGCGCGCTCTCGCCAACCGCGCTTCCAGCCGGGCAAAGAGTTCGTGCCGATATGAGCGACACGCCGGGTAAACAGATCGCTGCTGGCATCTAGTGGGAACTTTCCTCGCATTCGACATAAGAGACGCTTTGTCGGGTTCGGGTTACTAGCCCGAGGAGGAAGTATGTATCGACCGCTTGGTGCCACCTTCGCTGCGGCCCTGGCCACCATGGTCTACCTGCCGGGTGCGGCCCACGCCTCGCCGTCGGTCGACAACATCGCGCATCGGGGCGGCGCCGCGTACGCGCCGGAGAACACCATCGCGGCCTGCACCATGGCGTGGATGCAGCGGGCCGACGCGTGCGAGTTCGACATCCAGCAGACCAAGGACCAGCAGCTCGTCCTGATCCACGACCAGACGCTGTCCCGCACCACCAACGTCGAGCAGGTCTTCCCCGACCGGTCCCCGTGGCGGGTCGCCGACTTCACGCTCGAGGAGATCCGGCGGCTGGACGCCGGTTCGTGGTTCTCCTCGGGGTTCCGCGGCGAGAAGGTGCCCACTCTCGGCGAGGCGCTTCAGGCCATGAGGCGGTACGGCATCGGGCTGCTGCTGGAGATCAAGCACTCGCCGGGCAATGGCGGGATCGACCAGCGGGTGGCCAACGTCCTGCGACAGAACCGTTCGTTGTGGAGCGGCCGTGGGCTGGTCGTGCAGGCGTTCGACTGGAACGCGATGCGCTCCTTCCACCGCATGGTCCCCGAGGTCCCCATCACCCTGCTCGGCAAGCCGGACCTGAGCAAGCTCTCCGACCTGGGCACCTTCGCCAAGGGGATCAGCGTGCCGCGCTCCAGCCTCACCCCGGAGCTCGTCAGGACGGTGCACGGCAAGGGCATGCGGGTCTACACCGGGCCGACAGACCGGCCTGTCGTCATGCGCCGCTTGGTCTCGTACGGCGTCGACGCCATCATGACGAACCGGCCTGGCCAGCTCGACAGCATCAAGCGGTACTGGTAAGTCGCCAAAAATGTCGGTACCAGCCCCTTCAGATAGTTAGTTCGTAAATGCGACGATTGGAGTCGTTTGTCCCCTGAGCGATAGGCGAATGAATGACAGACGAACACGGGCGAAGGGCTCTCGTGGTGAGGGGCGGCTGGGAAGGGCACGCCCCGGTCGCGGCCACCGAGTTCTTCGTCCCCTTCCTGGAGAAGCACGGGTTCGAGGTGCACCGGGCGGACTCTCCGGCCCCGTACGCGGATCCTGCGTTCATGTCCGGCGTCGATCTCATCGTGCAGTGCTACACGATGGGCACGATCGAGCCGGCCGAACTGCGGGGCCTGGAGGCCGCGATCCAGGCGGGCACCGGAATGGCGGGCTGGCACGGCGGCATCGCCGACTCCTTCCGCAACTCCTCCGACTACCTGCACCTCATCGGCGGGCAGTTCGCCTGCCATCCGGGCAAGGACCCGGCGGAGCGCGAGGGCTCGCAGGCCGACAACTTCGTGCCGTACACGGTGAACATGCTGCCCGAGGCGGCCACCCACCCCATCACCGAGGGCATCGCGGACTTCGACCTCGTCACCGAGCAGTACTGGGTCCTGACCGACGACTACATCGACGTGCTGGCGACGACGACGCAGAAGGTGCGCCCGTGGGACCCCTGGCATCGGGAGGTCACCTCGCCGGCGATCTGGACCCGGCAGTGGGGGAGCGGGCGGATCTTCGTCGCGACCCCCGGGCACAGCCTCGACGTCCTGGAGAACGAGAGCGTGCGCACCGTCATCGAGAGGGGCATGTTGTGGGCCAGCAGGTGAACGTCGGCGTGGTCGGATGCGGCGCCATCTCGGCCCAGTATTTCCAGACCCTCGACCGGCTGCCGGACGTGCGGCTGGTGGCCGTCGCCGACCTCGACCTCGACCGGGCGAGGGAGGCGGTGCGGCCCTACGCGGGGGTCGACGTGGTGAGCGTGGCGGAGCTGATGGCGGATCCGCGCGTGGACGTCGTGCTGAACCTCACCGTTCCGGCCGCGCACGCCGAGATCGCGCTGCAGGCCATAGCGGCGGGCAAGGACGTCTATTGCGAGAAGCCCCTTGCCGCGACCGTGGCGGATGCCGGGCGGATGCTGCGGGCGGCCGAGGCCGCCGGGGTGCGGGTGGGCTGCGCGCCCGACACGGTGTTAGGGACGGGTACGCAGACGGCCCGCAAGGCGATCGACGACGGACTGATCGGCAGGCCGATCGCGGCGACCGCGACGATGATGACGCCCGGCCACGAGCGCTGGCACCCCAACCCCGACTTCTACTACGTCCCCGGCGGCGGCCCCCTCCTCGACATGGGCCCCTACTACATCACCAGCCTGGTGACCCTGCTCGGGCCCGTGACGACGGTCATCGGCGCGGGCAGCCGTACGCGTGCCAAGCGCACGATCGGGTCAGGCCCCCGCCGCGGTGAGGAGATCCCTGTCACCGTCGACACCCACGTCACCGGGGTGCTCGTGCACGAGTCGGGCGTGCTGACCACGCTGGTGATGAGCTTCGACGGGGTGGCGACCAAGTCGCCCAACATAGAGGTGCACGGGGAGAAGGGCTCGCTCGTCGTGCCCGATCCCAACCGCTTCGACGGGTCCGTCCTGGTGTCGGGGATGGGCGAGGAGGGCTGGCGTGCCCTTCCCGAGGCGGCCGGATATGTCGAGGCGGGGCGCGGCGTGGGTCTGGCGGACTTCGCCTCGACCCCGGCGGGCGAGGTCCCTCGTGCGGGCGGAGCGCTGGCCTTCCACGTGCTCGACGTCATGGAGTCGCTGCTGGCCTCGGCCGACTCCGGCGCGGCGGTGACCATCACGAGCACCTGCGCACGGCCCCGTCCCGTGGGCCTGCTTCCGGCCGGGGGCACGCAGGGTTAGGCGACCGGCTCGGCCGGCGGCACGCTCCAGTCCTGCGGGGCGCGCCGCCGGCCGGTTCGGTCAAGGAGTGACGATCGCCAGCTGGTCGACGTAGTCCTCGGTGACCCAGAGGTTGCTGTCGGAACCCTCGGCGATGTCGAACGCCCCCGAGAAGGACGTGGGCAGCGCGTACTCGGTGATGTCCCCGGACGTGGTGATGGTGCCGACCTTGTCGCCGAGCTGCTCGGGGAACCAGAGGTTGTCGTCCGGTCCCGTGGTGATGCCCCACGGGAAGGCGTTGACGTCCTCCAGCTCGTACTCGGTGAAGGTGCCCGAGGTGGTGACGTTGCTCACCTTCGCGTTGGCGTCGGTGTACCAGAGGTTGCCGTCAGGGCCCGAGGTGATCCCGACAGGGAGGGCGCCGGACGACGGGATGCTGTACTCGGTGATCGTGCCGCTGGTGGTGATCTTTCCGATCTTGCCCGTCAGCGACTCCGTGAACCAGAGGTTGTCGTCCGGTCCCGCCGTGATGCGCATCGGGTAGGCGTCGCTGGTCGGCAGGCTGTACTCGGTGATGGTGCCGCTGGTGGTGATCTTTCCGATCTTGTTGCCCAGCTGCTCGACGAACCAGAGGTTGTCGTCCGGTCCCGCGGTGATGCCCCACGGGTAGGCGTCGCTGGTGGGCAGGGTGTACTCGGTGATGGTGCCGCTGGTGGTGATCCGGCCGATCTTGTTGCCGACCGCCTCCGTGAACCACACGGCGCCGTCCGAGCCGACGGCGAGGTGGGCGGGCTGGGAATCGGTGGTGGGAATGGAGTACTCGGTGAACGTTCCCCCGGTGGTGACCTTCCCGATCTTGTTCGCGGTGTTCTCGGTGAACCAGAGGTTGTCGTCCGGCCCGCTGATGATGCCGACGGCAGTGGCGGGGCCGGTCGGAATCTCGATCTCGTCGATCGAGGCCCGCTGGGCCTGCGCGGCGAGCCTGGCCGCCGAGTGGTGCCTGGGCGGAGGCGGGAACTTGCAGCGTATGTGCCGGTGCTCGGGCATCCGTTTGAGTTTGAGACAGAGCTTCACCCACGGGCGTGGCGGTGACGAGTCGGGATCCGCGGCGGCGGACGCGGTCGAGAGCGTGCCGGCCGCCAGGGCCATCGCCATGGCCACGAGCGGATACTTCAGACGTCGAGCGCGCATGACATCCTTTCCGGACGAAGAGCGAAAGGCCGCCGGACCCGCCTGGCGCATAGGAATCCTCGGCTGTCAGGCCGCCACCAGCCGAGCCCTGCGGCGCCGGTGCGACCCTTGAAGACCGATCTGACCGTGATCGCTCCGGCGCTCCCAATATCACTTACGGTCACCGCCCGCTCCGGGCCATCCGTGTTCGTGGCTGGTCATGGAAACGTCAACTCATCGGCGGCCTGTTCGCTGCTCGGCGCTTGCCACGGGACGTGTGGTTCTCCCGGGGCTGACAGCGCGCGCGGCTAGGCTCTGCGCGCGATCGTGACGATCGCGCGGGCGGCATCGGTGACAGGCCCGCGGTGCCAGTCGCCGTACTGCGCCTCGATCTCGAAGCCCGCCTCGCCGAGGAACGTCCCGAGTTCCGGCACGTCGAGGAAGCGCAGGCTCGCACGGTCGACGCGCAGGACGGCGCCGTCCTGGTCGGCGGTCGTCTCGGTGAACGTCACCACGTCGCGGACGACCGACTCGACATGGTGCGACACGCGGAGCCGACGGCCGTGCGCGTCCACGACGTCGGTGGCGTTCGACGGGTTCCACTCTTCCCACGCGCGCGCCCGGGGGTTGCGCGTCTCGAAGACGAACCGCCCGCCGTCACGTAGCGTCCTGCGGATGGCGGCCAGCGACTCCGACAGCTCTTCGTCGGTGACCAAGCACTGGAAGGCGTTGCCGGCCATGACCGCCAGGTCGAACTCGCGATCCCAGGCCGCGTCCGCCGCCACGCCGGCGACCCACTCGATGTCCGTGCGCCGCCGGGCCCGTTCGAGCGCGGCCAGGTCGGGGTCGAGCCCGACGAGCCGCCCGCGGTGACCGAGCTCGCGGGCTTGGTGGAGCATGCTTCCGGTGCCGCACCCCACGTCCAGCACGGCGTCCGCGGCCATCACGAACCCGTCGTAGAACGCGTCGCCGGGATGCCGGACGGGATCCCACGGGTTGAGCACGTCGTACAGGGCGGCGGCGTCGGCATCGGTGAACATCCCCCGAAGTATCACGACGCCGTCAGCTGCTGCCAACCGAATATCCAGGTCCACTCAGTCCCACGCGGGGTCCTGGGCCAGCTTCTCGGCGATCCGGTCGTGAAAGCTCTTGCGCTCGAGAGCCCGCTCGATGTCGGTGACGGCCCGGGAGAGCGGATAAGGGATCTCCGCCTCCAGGTCGGCGAGGGCGGCCTCCGTGGCCCGCCACTCCGCCGCCAGGCGACCGACGACGGCGCGGGCGTTCTCCGTGAGCGTCACCTTCTTGCTGCGCGCGTCGTCGCCCGTGACCGTCTCCACCCAACCGGCCGTACGCATCGCGGCCACCTTCTGGCTGAGCGCCGAATGCGTCCGGCCGACCGACTCGGCCAGCTCGGTGATGGTCATCGGCCCGCGGGCGTGCAGGCGGAGCAGCTCCATCACGAAGCTGGGCTTGAGTCCGTCGATCTGTCCCTCGGTGTAGAGCCGGGCGATGTCCGCGTCCATCGACTCCTGGAGCAGCCGCAGCGGCCGCCAGAGGCTCTGCCCGGTGGGATCGAGTGTCGGGTCTTCCGCCATGCCCGCACGGTAACAGGACTTGTATAAGTGCTGTCATGCAGGACCGGCGTCGGCGATTCTGACGGAGAAGACCACCCGTTCCTCCTCGCCCTCGGTTTGCCCCCACAGCTCGCCGGTGCCGTACCAGAGTGACAGGTCCTCCGGCCGGTAGGCCCAGCTGGTGTGGGCGTGGATCGTCCAGGTGGAGGCGGCGCCGCCGACGTTCACCGTGGCGAAGCGCCTGCTCGGGTTCGGGCCGGGGTGAGAGCCGGCCGACATGTTGAGGTAGAGCACGTCGCCGTCGGCCTGAACGCCCTGCACGTCGCTGATGGCGTCGGCCGGGTTCGCCGGAACGGTGGAGACCCAGGCCTGCACGGGGGAGGTGATGAGCCGGTAGTCGCCGTCGGGCGGCGGCTGGAAGCGGTAGCGGACCAGCTTGGTGCCTGCCAGGGAGGCGGAGGTGCCGCTGGAGCGCTTGTACATGCCCGCGACCAGGCTCGCGCCGCCGGAGCTGTTGCGGTCGAGGGACATGTAGTCGAGGAGGATCGGCGTGATGTAGTGGCGTACCTCCGGAATGACGTAACGGTAGTCACCGCCCCCGCCGTCCCTCTTGCGGTAGATCTTGCGGGTGTCGAACACCCGGATCGTGTGCTTGGTGGAGTCGGGGCCCGAGTAGCCGTTCCAGTTGGAGCTGGAGGTCATGAACAGGTAGGGGCCGTACCACGCCAGCCCGCCGCCGTGTCCGTAGACGCGGCGCAGCTTGCCCTGGCCGTCCACCCACACGGGCAGGACGTTGCGGTAGCGGCGATCGTCGAGGTCGACGACCTTGAGGATCACGGAGTTGGTGCGGTAGTCGGGGGCGTTCGGGTCGGGCGAGTTCAGCCAGGCCCAGCTGGTGATGAGCGCCCTGTGCTCACTGCCGACCGGGGTGCCGTCGAGCTGGGCCTCGCCGGAGGTGGCCAGCCCCTGCGGCACCCATGGAGAGTGCGGGAGGTCGTCCTTGTCGCCCTGGGCGGCGGCGTCCCAGCAGAACCAGGTGCTGACCGGCACCAGCGGCCGGTACGCCGCCCGAGCCGCGCAGCCGGCGTCCTCGCTGCCCGGTAAGGCCGTACGGTCGCTGCCGCTGAGCACCCCGCCCATGCCCACCTGCTCGTACTCCGCTGAGAGCGGCACCGTGTACGGGTCGGATCCGGCGCGCAGAGCGAGCCCCGTCAGGCTCAGCGGTTGGAGTGGCGCCGTGGTGGTCGTCAGGGCCGCCGCGCCGGTGGGTGACACCACGGGAGCGGCCAGGGCGCATGCGGCTGCCATCCGTACGAACCAGGTCAGAGCGGACGTCATCCACTGCTCGGCCACGAAGGTCTCCCTTGTTCACCCGTTAAGATCGACTCATACACCATGCAAGCGGACGCGGCCATAGGCCGGCTCCAGACCGCCCACAGAACACAGGTGATCGGCGATGCTCAACGTGGTGGCCTGGACCAGGATCGAGCCGTGGCGGGTCGCCCGCGCCCGCACCGACCGCGATGAGACGGTGATCGTCAAATGGCTGGACGCCGACGTGGACCTCGCCGCGCTCGCCCCGTACACGCCGCGCCGTCCTTGAACGGCACTGTCAGGGGAGGCGGCGGTCGTCTATCTCGACCGACAGCGCGTCCCACGTGGAGACCAAGCGTGCCAGATCCCCGTCCGCCGCGCCTGGGAGTCCGTCCGGGCGGAAGTGGACGACCGTGCCCGTCGTGCCGTCGTCGGCGATCGGCACCAGATCGGTCACGGGGACGCCGTGTTCGTAACGCTGCGTCCATGCCCCGCCCCGGCGGCGGTTGGTGTGGACGAGCCACTCGCTGAGCGCCGCGACGACGGACATGCCCTGGCGCGGATGGCCGTCGGGAAGCACCTGCGTGCCGGGGTGGTCGAAGAAGCGCAGGTCCTTGGAGGCCATGATCGGCTTCTTCACGGCGCGGCCGTGCTCGTCGAGGCGGGTGTCGGTGCCTCGCCCGCCATCCGCCACGGAGACCGAGCCGTCGGCATGGAGGGTGACGGTGCAGCGCCCGCCGCCGTCGCTCTCGGCCTCGTCGGCCGCGTACGCGACCACCTCGAGGACCAGGTGGCGAAGACCGCCAGGAGCGAACGCGAGCGGGTCCTGCCGGATATGGGCGAGGTGCTCGACATCCACGCCACTCGCCCAGTCATGTGTCGTGTTACGCCACGAAGCCCGTGATGTGCCCACCGGAGGAGCTTATGCCAGGTCCACAAGGTCGCCGCGGCTCCGATGAGTTTCCGCCGCGCCGCCGGTCAGCACAGTCATGACAACCTTCGCTCTGATCCACGGCGGCGGTGGCAGCGCCTTCGACTGGCACCTGGTCGAAGCCGAGGTACGTGCCCAGGGGCACGACACGGTCGCGGTGGACCTCCCGATGTCTGACCCGCAGGCGGAGCTCTGGGACTACGCGGACGCCGTCGTCCAGGCGGTCGGCGGGCGCCGGGACCTGGTCGTGGTGGCCCACTCCTGGGGCGGCTTCGTGGCCCCGCTGGTCTGCGCGCGCGCCAAGGCCGACGCGCTGGTGCTGGTCACCGCCATGATCCCAAGTCCGGGGGAGGCGCCGGACGACTGGTGGGAGCACAGCGGCCGGCCCTCGTCGGACATCAGGGACGAGTACCAGCTCTTCCTGCACGACGTCCCGCGCGAGCTGGGCGAGCGGGTGCTGGCCCACGATCGCGTGCTCGCCGAGAAGATCAGCATGGACCGGGCGCTTCACGAGCCCTGGCCGCTGGCGGTCTGGCCGGACGTGCCGACGAGGTACGTGCTCTGCCGCGACGACCGCTTCTTCACCCCGGACTTCGTCCGCCGCCATGTGAAGGAGCGCCTCGGCATCGTCCCGGACGAGCTGCCCGGCAGTCACATGGCGATGCTGTCGCACCCGCGCGAGCTGGCCGACTACCTGGTCGGCGTGGCCGGCGGGCCACGACAGGGTCAATGATGCGCGGCGGCGGCCTCGCGGAGCAGGTCCAGGAACGCCGACAGCGGCGGATGATCCGCGGTCGTCTCCTTCACGATGACGAAGATGGAGCGGACCGGCGCGGGCCGGGTGACCGGCACGCAGGTGAACGAGGTGGCCGGCATGGTGCTGAGCGCGAGCCGGGGGACCATGGTCACCCCCAGTCCGGTCGCGACGAAGGCGACGGCGGTGGCGTAGTCGTGGGCCTCCACCACGAAGTTGGGGCTGAAGCCGGCCGCGCCGCACGCGTCGAGCATGGTCTGCCGGCAGATGCTGGTGGGCCACTCGTTGTCGATCCACGGTTCGCCGCGTAGCCTGCCCAGCTCGATGACCTCTTCGGCGGCAAGCGGGTGCCCCGGCGGCAGGATCGCCAGGAAGGGGTCGTCGAGCAGGTGCACGGCCCGCAGCCCGGCCGGCACCTGAACGGTGTCGTCCAGCACCATGATCTCGGCGTCGGCGGCCTCGCCGGTCAGTCCCTTGCCGAGCCGCAGCTCCACCCTGATCTCCGGGAAGCGGCGGTTGAACTCCGCGATGACGGGCGGGATCAGGACGGCTCCGGCGGTGGCGAAGTAGCGGACGGTCAGCCGGCGCGTCCTGCCCGCGCGCAGGTCGGCGAGGGCGGTCTCGGCGCGGGCGATCTGGGTCTGGATCTGCCCGGCGTGGCTCGCCAGGAGCCGGCCCGCCTCGGTGGGCCGGATGCCGCGGCCGTTGCGCTCCATGAGCACCGTGCCCGTCTCCCGCTGCAGGGCGGCGACGTGCTGGCTGATCGCGGAGGGCGTGTAGCCCAGGTTGGCGGCGGCGGCCTGGATCGAGCCGGTCTCCACGACGGCCCGCAGCACGGCCAGGCGGTGAACGTCCAACATGGGCCGATCATACAGTCACACTTCACAATGATTAAGAAATCATCGCTTGTGCTGAAATTTCCTTATGGTCGAGGATTCGTACATGGAAATGGGGAGCAAGATCCGTCTCGGCGTCATCGGCCTGGGCGTGATGGGCGCTGAAATGCTCGACGTCGCGCAGCGGCACCCGGGGTTCGAGGTGGTCGTGGCCGCGGATCCCAGCCAGCAGGCGGTCGAACGGGCTCGGGCCGCCCACCCCGGGCCGGCCTATGTCCGGGACCCGGACGAACTGCTCGGCCGCCACGCGCTCGACGCCGTCTACATCGCCTCGCCGCCGGCCACGCACGCCGACTACGCGGTACGCGCCATGAAGGCGGGGCTGGCGGTCTTCGCCGAGAAGCCGCTCGCCGTGGACCTGGCCGAGGGCGAGGAGATGGCGACCGTGGCCGCGGCGACGGGCGCGGTGAACGCGCTGAACTTCGTCATGTCCGACCGCGGCGCCGCCCTGGCCGTCGCGGAGGCGCTGCGCACCGGCCAGGCCGGCACCGTGCGCGGGGTCGAGCTGCGGTTCACCTTCCCCGAGTGGCCCCGGGCGTTCCAGGAGAGCGCCGGGTGGGTGGCCGGGCGGGCGCAGGGCGGGTTCCTGCGCGAGGTGGCCTCGCACTACCTGTTCCTGACCGACCGGCTGCTGGGCCCGCTGTCACCGGTCCACACCCACGTCACCTACGGCGCGGCCGCCGAGTGCGCCGCCCACGGCCTGTTCCTGGCGGGCGACGTGCCCGTCAGCCTCTCCGGCCAGGTCGCCGCGGGTCCGGAGACGTACGAGTGGACCCTGTACGGATCCGACCGGTCGTACCGGATCACCGACTGGTCGCGCCTCTGGCGCGGCGACGGCCGGGACTGGACCACGGTCGACCTCGCTGAGCCGCGCGGCAGCGAGCACACCCGGCTCAGCGAGTTCGCCCGCGCCATGCGCGGCGAGGAGACCACCCTGGCCGACTTCGCCGCCGGCCTGCGAGTCCAGCGCCTCGTCGAGCACTTCCACCGGCAGGCCCTGTGAGAGGATCTGCTGGCGATATGGCCTGATTTGAGCGTTGGGGGCATGATGTACGCGATTTCCCTGGGCGAGGACGGTGCGGAGTTGCGCCCGCTGGAGCCGTGGCGGGCCGAGGAGTTCCTGGCTCACATGGAGCGGGGCCGGGAGTTCATCGGGCAGTACATCAAGGTGCCGGACGCCGTCACGGACGTGGAGTCGAGCCGGTCGTACCTCCAGTCGTACGCGGACAAGACCGCTGCGGACACCGGCCGGATCTACGGCATCTGGGCAGCGGACGGCACGCTGGTGGGCGGGGTGCTGTTCCGGACGATGGATGTCACGCTCGGCAACGCGGAAGTGGGCTGCTGGCTGGAGCCGACGGCGGTGGGCAAGGGGCTGGTGACCAGGGCCGCACGAGTGATCATCGACTGGGCCGTCGAGGAGCGGGGCATCCACCGCGTGGAGTGGCAGGTCGCGGCGGGGAACGCGGCCAGCGTCGCGGTGGCCCGGCGGCTCGGGCTGACGAAAGAGGGCGTGCTGCGGGAGAGCTACCCGTACCGGGGCAAGCGGCACGACATCGAGATCTGGTCGGTGCTCGCGCCGGAGTGGCGGTCGGCACGCGCCGGTGCCCAGCGCTCCTGACCGGGCTCAGGCCCGCCCGGCCGGTCCTGACAGCTCGGGCTCAGGCCCGCCTGCGCCACCATGTGACGAGCACCGCGCCGGCCAGGACTACGGCCGCCACGACGCGGTAGCCGGCGCTCATCCCGTACGTGGCCATCACCGTCCCCATGACGGCGACCCCGACCGCGCTGCCGAGCTCACGGGTGGCGCTGTTGAGCCCGGAGCCGAGCCCGGCCCGCTCGCGCGGGAGCGCGGCCATGATCTCGTGCGACAGCACCGGCAGGCACACCCCCATCGCCGCGCCTATGACCACCAGCCCGGCGGCGTACACCGGGTACGGCATGGCCGCGTCCGCGAAGGACAGCATCGCCAGCCCCGCCACGATCCCCGCCAGCCCGGCGGGGACGGCGGTGCGGGCGGGCAGGCGGCCCGAGAGGCGCGACAGGATGATCATCGGGATGGTGAGCGGCACGATCGCCAGGCCGGTCACCAGCGGCGAGAAGCCCTTGACCTCCTGCAGGTAGCGGGCGTTGACGAAGAACAGCGCGAACAGCCCGAAGAACGTCACCGCCACCCCCAGCGTCCCCGCCCGCAGGCGCGGCAGCGCGAACAACCGGGGGTCGAGCAGCGGCCGCCGCGCGCGGAGCTGGTGCCCGACGAAGACGCAGAACAGCACGACCGCCGCGCCGAACGCCGACAGCACGAGCCCGCTTCCCCACCCGGCCTCGGGCCCTTCGATGACTCCGGTGAGCAGCGCCACGGACGCGGCCGTGAGCAGCGCCGTCCCCGGCAGGTCGAGCGGCGCCGCCTCCAGGCGGGGCGCGCGCGGCACCACCACGGCGACCAGCACGGCCAGCACGCCGGCCAGCAGCACCGGCACGCCGAACAGCGCCCGCCACGGCAGGTACTCGATGATCACGCCGCCGCCCACGTTGCCGATGACCCCGGCGGCGCCGGTGGCGGCGGTCCATGCGGCGACGGCGTGCCCGCGCTCGGCGGCCGGGTAGGCGCCCACGGTCAGAGCCAGGGAGGCGGGCATGATCATGGCCGCTCCCGCGCCGCTCACCGCCCTGGCGGCGATCAGCGTGCCGACGTCCGGGGCGAGCGCGGCCACCAGGCAGCCGGCGGCGAACACCCCCATGCCGGCCAGCAGCACCCCCTTGCGGCCGAACCGGTCGCCGGCCGCCCCGGCGGGAATGAGCAGGCAGGCGAAGACGATGACGTACGCGTCGACGATCCAGAGGATCTGCGACGGCGACGGGCGCAGGTCGCTTGCGGCGATCGTGGGGATGGCGAGGTTGACGGCGGCGACCAAGGCCACCGCGAGGATCACGGAGGAGGCCATCACGGCCATGATCCGGGTCCGGGCCGGATGTCCGGTTTCCAGCATCGTTGCGGGCATGCGAAACTCCCGGTCGATGGAGAAGGATGAGGTGTCGAGCGGAGGCCTCCCGCGTGATTCACCGTAGACTCGGCGCCGGTCTTACCTCAAATGCATCTTTGGCAGGTGATACATGCGCCAGACGCAACCGAGCCTCGACCTGCTGATCGCGCTGGACGTGCTGCTGGAGGAGTGCAGCGTCTCGGCCGCCGCGCAGCGCCTGCACCTGTCGGAGCCGGCCATGAGCCGCACGCTCGGCCGCATCCGCAAGGCGATGGGGGACCCCGTGCTGGTGCGCTCGGGGCGGCAGATGGTGCCCACGCCGCGGGCGCTGGCCGTGCAGGCGGAGGTACGGGAGCTGGTGGAGGCGGCGAGGAAGGTGTTCACGCCCCCGGGCCGGCTGGATCCGGCCACGCTGGTGCGGCGGTTCGTCATCCTGGCCTCGGACGCGGTGATCACCGCCATCAGCGTGGCACTGCTGACGGAGGCGGCCAGGTCGGCTCCGGGGGTCCGCTTCCACTTCATCCCCGAGGGGTACGGCGACGCGCAGGCGCTGCGTGACGGGAGCGCGGACCTGGAGGTGACCGTGATCTCGGACCCGGCGCCGGAGACCCGCGTCGAGCCCATCATGGTGGATCGGGCGGTAGGCGTCGTACGTCCCGGGCACCCGCTGCTCGACGGCCCGGTCACGGCGGAGCGGCTGGCGGCGGCCGAGCACGTGATCGCCTCCCGGCGGGGCCGCGCGGCGGGCCCCGTGGACGAGACCCTGGCCGGCATGGGGCTGAGGCGCCGCATCGCGGGCTCGGTGCCGACGTTCGAGGCCGCGCTGGCGGTGGTGCGGCAGTCCGATCTGGTGGGGATGACGCCGGAGCGGCTGACCGGGCCGCTGGTGGATGCGCTGGGGCTGGTGCGGTTCCCGATCCCGTTCCCGTTGCCGGAGATGACGCTGTCGCAGGCGTGGCACCCCCGATACGACATGGACCCCGCGCACGTGTGGCTGCGGGACCTGGTGCGCGAGGTCCTCGGCGGCCACGGCTGAACGCATGTCAGCGTGGCATGACGGCGCGGCCGAGGAAGGCCAGCAGCCGGTGGTGGGCGAGGGCGCCCGCCGGAGCGGGGAGCGCGGGGCCGAACATGCCGGGCCGGCGGAAGGCGTCGAAGTCCATGCTCTGCATGATCGCCAGGAGGTCCGCGCAGGAGTCCTGGTCGACGAGGTGCTCCTGATCGGTGACGACGGCCAGGTCGACGCCGTGCACGAGGAGCTCGGTGAGGTGGATGAGCGCGGCCATCTGACCGGGGACCGCGCCGAAACCCAGGCGGACGGTCCCCTCCAGCGCGTCCGGGCGGCGCCAGGCCGCGCGGTCGAGGTCGGCCGCGGCGGCGAATGCGCCGTACGGGTCGGTGCCGAGCCAGTCGGAGTCGTGGTCGGCGCCGGCGTCGGTGCCGGTGAGCTCGGCGGCGAAGATGCGCATGCCGCCGACCAGGTGGTTGAGCTCGGTACGTACCTCCCAGCCGGGACAGAGCGAGGGAGCGGCGAGCCGGTCGTCGGTGATGCCCTTGACGATGGCGCCGGTCATGTCAAGGGCGCGGTCGATCTGGTCGGTCACGGTGGTCATGTCGTACTCCGGAAGAGGTGGGACGGGGTCAGGCGGCGTGGCCGAGGACGTCGTCGAGCCAGTCGTAGACGCGGGCGAAGGCCAGGCGCTGTGCGCCGGACTGGCAGTGGGCGTCGGCGCCCTGGTCGGCGGTGAACTCCAGCAGCGTCTTGGGGCAGGTCAGGTGCTCGTACAGCAGTTCGGGCTGGCCCAGGAAGAAACCGTCGTCGGCGCCGGCGCAGACCAGCGTGGGGCAGCTGATCTTCTCGGCCACGCCGTCGCGCAGGTGGTAGTCGAGATACGTGGCGCAGAACGCGCGCGGGGTGTCCACGCCCATGGCGTACATGCCGTGTTCGATCGCCCACCGCGTCATCGGACTGGCGGCCATGGCGGCCTCCAGCATGGCGTCGAGCTCGGGGTCGCGCTCGGCGCGCAGGCGGCGCTCGGCCTCGGCGCGCGGCAGGGGGATGGAAGCGGTGGCGATGTGGCCCAGGTCGTAGACGCCGTCCAGGGCGATGACCGCGGCGACGCGCTGGTCGAAGGCGGCCGCGCGCGGCATGAGCAGGCCGCCCATGCTCGCGCCGAACAAGGCGATCCGGGCCGGGTCCACCTCCGGGCGGGACAGGGCGTGGTCCAGGACGGGGCCGACCACGTTCTCCCAGTCGGGACGGAACATCAGGCCCTGGTGGTGGCGGGTGCCCGGCTGGCCGGGCCCGTCGAAGGCCAGCACGTTGTAGCCGCGCTCGACGGCCGCCGCGGCGCCGAAGAAGTGCATCTCCTCCACCGTGCCGTCGAACCCGTTGCACATCACCACGGTCGGCCTGGCCGCGCCGGAGTCGTCGACCCGGTACAGGTACCCGGGAAGGACGGTGTCCTCGTACGGGATCTGCACCGGCTCGACGACCGGCGTGAACAGCGTCGCGGCCTGCCGGAAGCAGGTCACCGAGGCGTCGTAGGCGTGCCGGATGCGTGGGTCGGTGGCGTTGCCGTGCAGGAAGAACTCGGCGGCGCGGTAGTAGTTCGAGGCGCGGAGCAGGGCGTCGCGGGCGCTGATCCGGTGTCCGTCGTCGAGCGACGTCCGCGCCTCGGCGGCCACCCTGTCGGCAGTGGCCAGCCACTGGTCGTACCAGCTGTCGTAGTCGCCCGGGGTGATCCGCTCGCAGGTGACCGCGACCTCGCCGAAGTCGGCGCCGCCGTAGGCGATGTGCCCGAAGGTGCGCAGGGTCTCGTACCAGAACTGGGGGTTGTCGGGGAAGAACAGAGGCTGCATGGCTGCTCCTAAAGCCGCTAGAGGCTGCGTTTAGAAGAACTGTAGGGCGCGGATCGACGCAAACGCAAGTCGCTACTGCGTTAAGGGGGGAGCTGGCTGGCGCGGGGAGGCCAGGGGCGACGCCGATCAGCCGGCGATCGCCGCGATGAGTTCGTCCCGGCTCTGCGCCCGGGTCTTCCGGTACACCGATTTCAAGTGGTCGTTGACGGTGTAGGTGGACAGGCCCAGGGCGCGGGCGATCTGTTTCGCCGCCGCCCCGGCGTACAGGTGCTCGATGACGCGGCGTTCGCCGGCGGTGATGCCGTACCAGTCGCAGAATGACGGCAGCAGCAGTTTTCCGCCGGCCGCCTGGATGAGAATGGCCACGTCGCTGTCGCCGTTCTCATCCAGGGGCTGGCCGTGGATCAGCACCCAGCGCCCGAAATTGGCCGACGGCGCGCAGATCAACGGCGTCCAGGCGTGCGGATCACGAGTATGTGTCCGTACATGCAAGGAGAGCCCCACCCAGAACGCGTCGGCGATCCAGTCCGGCACTCCGCTTCCGGCGGCCGGCCACATCTGCCGCGTCCACGCCCGCGCCTGGGGCGAGACCGACCGGACCCTGTGATCAGCGCCGATCGTGATGACCCCCGTCGGCAGTGCCGGAACGGTGGGCGCCAGCGGGCCGGCCGTCACATATCCGCGCAGCGCCGCCAGCAGCGCGGGGGCGAGCTGCTGGACCTGGCGGACGTCGCTCTCGCCGAAGGGCCTGCCCCCCTCGGCGCGGAGCAGGCCGAGCAGGCCCCACACGCCCTGGCGGTCACGTATCAGCAGGCGCAGTTCGCTGCCCGCCCCGTGGGAGGCCAGCACCTGCCGGATCTGCGCGTTGCGCCGCCCGTCGCCGGTGCCCGCTCCCGCCACGCACACCGGCACGCTCTGCTGGGCGAGGACCGGCAGCGGGCACGGGTCGCCGTGCAGATAGCGGTTGAGCACCAGGTCGCTGATGAGCGCAGGCTGGTATTCGTGCCAGAAGCTGAACGCTCCCAGCCCGATGCCGAGCGCCGGATTGAGGCCGACCAGCCGGAGCGCGTCGTGCGCCACCCGGCGTCCGACAATGTGCGAAATCGCCGCACCAACCTCGGCCGGGTTACCGGGCGGGCCGAGCGCCGAGCACAGCTCGCGGGCGATTCGCTCTTCCATCAGATATGAATTCTAGTTACCGCCCAAAAGAATAACCAGCCATTAGAATTCAGTAATTGTCGGCACTTTTTCTCTTGCCTGAACCGTATGTGTAGGCTTTTGTTGATGTGATTCATATATCCCTTATGGGAGTCTCTCTCGGGGGCTTTCCTCGCGTACTCCGTCCTGCTCGTGGTGGGGACTGTCGTGCGGGCCGTGCTGGTGATCTTCTGGCTCTGCACGCGCTGACTCAGCCGATGAACGAGTAAGGGCCGAAGCGGCCCCACGCCACGAAGAGGGCCAGGGCGAGATAGGCGAGGTTCACCACGATCACCCGGTTCTCGTGACGGCGCAGGTGCGTGATCATCGCGCCGACCATCAGCAACACCACACCGACGGCGGCCAGCGGCACCAGGACCGGCGCGATGCCGAGCACGGCGGGCAGGACCAGGCCCACCGCGGCCAGGGCCTCGACGGCGCCGATGGCCTTGATGGCGCCGGCGCCGAAGTCCTCGGTCCATCCCCCGCCGGGAGCGGCGGCCAGCTTCCCCTTGGACAGGGTCAGCTTGAGTACGCCGCCGGACAGCAAGGCCACGGCCATCAGTGCCGCAATGATCCATAGAGCGATGTTCATGAGGGTTCCTCCTCGCAGGTGATTGTTCGCCTCAGGAGTACGACGACGCAGCCCCTCGGAAGGTCAGGGAGGTAGGGCTGGCCGTACCTGAATGCTCCAGTGGGCGGGATCGATCAATGGCGTCCTCCGTCGACATGCTGGGTGATGTTCGAAGCGGACGACCCCCACCAAGACATCAGGAGCATTTCCATGTCGCGTATCTCTTCCGAGTCGCAGTCCTCCCGGCGCGCGCGGGTTCTGGCGGCGGCGCTGACCGGGCTGGCAGGGCTGGTCGTGGCGGGGACGCCGGCCGCCGCGGCCAGCGGCCTCGACCGCGGCGACCAGGTCGTGCAGAAGAAGCTGGACGGGCTGGTCGCGAAGGACAAGTTCCCGGCGGCGCTGGCCGCGGTGCAGGACGGCAAGGGGCGGACCCGCAACTACACCGCCGGGGTCGCGGATCTGACGACCAGGGCGAAGGTCCCGGTCGACGGTTGGGTGCGGATCGGCAGCAACACCAAGATGTTCACCGCGGTGGCGGTGCTGCAGCTCGTCGGCGAGGGCAAGGTCGGCCTGGACGAGCCGATCGAGACGTACCTGCCGAAGGTGGTCCGCGGCAAGGGCATCGACGGCAGGAAGATCACGGTACGGCAGCTGCTGCAGCACACCAGCGGCCTGCCGAACTACACCCGCTGGATACCCAGCGCGTTCGAGACACGTGATGTCTACCGCTCGCCCCAGGACCTGCTGAAGATGTCGTTCGCGCACAAGGCGTCGTTCGCGCCGGGCAAGAGCTGGGAGTACAGCAACACCGGATACGTCCTGCTCGGTCTGCTGATCGAGAAGGTCACCGGGCGGCCGCTGAGCGATGAGCTCAACGACCGGATCATCAAGCCGATCGGGCTGCGGCACACGTACTGGCCGGCCAAGCGGGACCAGACGATCCGCGGGCGTCACCCGAAGGGGTACGGATCGGAGAAGCCGGGCGGCAAGCTGGTGGACATCACGAACCTGGACCCGTCCTGGGGGTGGGCGGCCGGGCAGCTGATCGCCACCCCGAGCGACGTCAACCGGTTCATGAGCGCGCTGATGGACGGCGAGCTGCTCAAGCCGGAGCAACTCGCGGCCATGAAGGACACGGTGAAGGCGCCCGGTTTCCCGGCCGGCTGGGAGTACGGGCTCGGCCTGATCAAGATGCGACTGACCTGCGGCGACGTCGCCTGGGGGCACGGCGGCGACATCGACGGCTACGAGACCCGCAACGGGGTGACCGAGGACGGCCGGGCCGCCACCGTCGCCGTCACGGCGCTGCCCGGCTCCGAGAAGGCCATGCAGCACGTGATCGACGCGATGGACACCGCCCTCTGCCGGTGACCGCCTCCTGGCAGCCGGGCTCCCATTCGTCCAAGACCGGGCGGATCGATCGCGTGGTAGCTTCCGGGCAAAGCGAGCCCTGATCCCACGAGAGGAGCGGGTCGTGGCGGTGACCAGCACCGGGCACGAGCAAGGCCGGCCGTCGGCATGGGAAACGGCATGGGAAGTACTGGCACCCGTGATGGACCTGGTCACGCCGATGGCGGTACGGGTCGCGGCCACGCTGGGCCTGACCGATCTGATGGCCGACGAGGCGGTGCCCGTCGAGGAGCTGGCCCGCCGGTCCGACACCGACGCGGACGCGCTGGGCAGGCTGCTGCGTCACCTGGTCTGCCACGGTGTCTTCACCGAACGCGAGCCGGGCAGGTTCGCGGTCAACGAGCCCGCCGCGCTGCTGGCCTCCGACCACCCTTCCGGGATGCGGGCGCAGCTCGACCTGGCAGCCTTCGGCGGGCAGATGGACCTGGCGTTCACCGGTCTGCTGCACACGGTCCGCACGGGGCGACCGGCGTGGGAGACGGTCTTCGGCGCCCCGTTCTGGCACCATCTCGCCGCGAACCCACAGCTGAGCGTGTCCTTCGACGCGACGATGGCCGCCGGCGCTGACTACGTCGCCGACGCGGCCGGCGGATACGACTGGTCCGGCGTGCGGCACGTGGTCGACGTCGGCGGCGGCACCGGCGCCCTGCTCGCCGAGGTGCTGCGCGCGAACCCGGACATCCGGGCCACGCTCGTGGATCTGCCGGAGACGGTGGATCGAGGCCGGCAGTACCTGGCCGAACGCGGGCTGGACACGCGCTGCGCGTTCGCCGGCCAGAGTTTCTTCGATCCGCTGCCCGCCGGGGCCGATGTGTACGTCCTCAGGCGGGTGGTGCACGACTGGAGCGACGACGACGCCCTGCTGATCCTGCGCCGGTGCGCCGAAGCGGCCGGACAGCACGGACGGGTCGTGGTGATCGATTCATCCGGCGGTTCGGGTGCCGACCCGGCCATGTTCGCCGAGATGAACCTGCGCATGCTCGTGCTCAGCGGCGGCCGCGAGCGCACCGTCGAGGAGTACGTCGCCCTCGCCGCCGGGGCCGGGCTGGACCTCGCCGACGCCCACCGCACCCCGCTCGGACACGTCGTCCTCGACCTGCGGGCCGGAGGTCAGGCGCCGCAGGAGCAGGGCGGAGGCGGATCGGCCCAGCGCAGGGCGATGTAGGGCTCGACCTGGCCGCAGTAGCGGACCCGCTCGCGGGTGATGCGGTAGCGGGCGCACACCTCGGGTGCGTCGGGGGAGCGGCGCGGCACGGGGACGACGAGGACGCCGATGTCCTGGTCGATGTGCGTGAGCAGGCCGTGGCAGGGGCCGCCCAGGCAGATGGCGTTGCGGTCGTGGCCGTCGTCGCGCCGTTCGGTGCTCATGCCGGGTACGCGTGGGTCTCGGTGGCCTTGACCGAGGCCCAGATCGTCTGGCCGGGGGTCAGGTCGAGGTCCGCCAGGGCGGCGGGAGTGATGTCGGCGAAGGCGGTGATGGGGCCGTCGAGATGGACACGTACGTTGTCGCCGTGGCGTTCGACGCCCTCGACGCGAGCCTGCCAGACGTTGCGCGGGCTGCCGTCCGGGCGGGAGCGGTAGAGCGCCACGGCCGCCGGCGCGAACGCGACGAAGGCGGGCCCCTCCAGCGGGTCGGACGTGCTGATCAGCAGCTCGCCCACCTTGACCCGGCCCCCGTCGGCCACCCCTCGGTAGAGGTTGAGCCCGACCAGGCGGGCCACGTAGTCGGTACGCGGGCGGCGGGCGACCTCGGCCGGGGAGCCCTGCTGGACGACGGCGCCGTTCTCGATGACGATCAGCCGGTCGGCCAGCACCATCGCGTCCAGCGGATCGTGGGTGACCAGCACGGTCGCGCCGTCGAAGTCGGCCAGGTGGCGGCGGAGCTGGGAGCGGACCTCCAGCCGGGTGTGGGCGTCCAGCGCGGCCAGCGGCTCGTCCAGCAGCAGCAGGCGCGGCTCGACGGCCAGCGCCCGCGCCAGCGCGACCCGCTGCGCCTGGCCACCGGAGAGCTGCCGGGGCTTGGCCCCGGCGTGCTCGGCGAGGCCCACGCGCTCGAGGAGCGCGGCGGCGGTGCGCCGGGCCCCGGCCTTGGACAGGCCCTGGCAGCGCGGGCCGAAGGCGACGTTGTCCAGGGCGGACAGGTGCGGGAAGAGCAGGTAGTCCTGGAAGACCATGCCGATCGGGCGCTCTTCGGCGGCCAGGGTGTGCAGGGGCCGGCCGCCGAGGCTGATCTGCCCGCCGGTCATCGCCGTCAGCCCGGCCAGAGCGCGCAGCGCGGTGGTCTTGCCGGCGCCGTTGGGGCCGAGCAGCGCGACCACCTCGCCCGGGGCGACCTCCAGGGTGAGGTCCAGCGTGAACGCGGGCCGGGTGACGACCAGGTGGGCGTGGAGCGTCACGGCGTGCTCACCCACCGATCGCGCAGGCTGGCCAGGATGACGACCGAGACGGTCAGCAGGACGAGGCTGAGCACGATGGCCGCCTCCGGCTCGCTCTCCAGCGCCAGGTAGACCGCCAGCGGCATGGTGCGGGTGGTGCCCGGGAAGTTGCCCGCGAACGTGATCGTGGCGCCGAACTCGCCCAGCGCCCGCGCCCAGCACAGCACCGCCCCGGCCACGACACCCGGCATGATGAGCGGCAGGGTGACGCGGCGGAAGACGGTCCAGCGCGAGGCCCCGAGCGTCGCGGCGGCCTCCTCGAAGCGCCGGTCGGCGCCACGCAGCGCGCCCTCCACGCTGATGACCAGGAACGGCATCGCCACGAACGCCTCCGCCACGATCACGCCCGCGGTGGTGAACGGCAACGTCACCCCGAACGTGGCCGCCAGCCACTGCCCGATCAGCCCGCGCCGCCCCAGCACCAGCAGCAGCGCCACGCCGCCGACCACAGGGGGCAGCACCAGCGGCACGGTCACCAGGGCCCGCACCACCCGCACCCCGGGGAAGTCGACCCGGGCCAGCAGCCAGGCCAGCGGCACCCCGAACACCAGGCACAGCGCCGTCGCGATGGTCGCGCACACCAGCGACAGCCGCAGCGCCTCCAGCACCTGCGGCTCGGCGAGCCGCTCCAGCAGCGTGGGCCAGGGCGCGCGGACCAGCAGCCCGGCCAGCGGCAGCACCAGGAACGCCAGCCCGGCCACCGCGGGCAGCACCAGCATCCAGGGCAGGCGGCCGGAGGCCTGACCGGATGACGCCGAGCGGCGCTTGGAGGTGGCCATCCGGATCAGGGCGCCTCGAAACCGGCCTTGGTCAGCACGTCCTTGCCCTGCTGCGACAGCACCAGGTCCACGAACTGCCTGGCCGGCTCACCCGCAGGAGCCTTCGCGAGGGCGGCGATCGGGTAGTCGTTGATCGCCTGGTCCGCCTCCGGGAACTCGACGCCCTGCACCTTGCCCGCCGAGGCGATCACGTCCGTCCGGTAGACGAGTGCCGCGTCCACCTCACCCAGCTCCACCTTGGTCAGCGTGGCCTTGACGTCCTGCTCCAGGGTGACCGGCGTGACCTTGAGCCCGGCCGCGCCCAGCGCCTTGACCGCCGCCGCCCCGCACGGCACCTGCTCGGCGCAGAGCGCCACCTTCACCTTCGGGTCGGCCAGGTCCTTGAGCTCGTCCACCTTGGCCGGATTGTCCGCGGGCACGGCGATCTGCAGCTTGTTGCGGACGAAGGTCGTCGGCGCGCTCGCCAGGGAGGCGTCGGTGACCGTCTTCATCGTGGCCGGGCTGGCCGCGGCGAACACGTCGGCCGGCGCGCCCTGGACGATCTGCTGGGCCAGGGTCGCGCTGGAGCCGAAGTTGAACTTCACCGTCGTGCCCGGATGGGCGGCCTCGAAGGTCTTGCCGAGCACGGTGAACGTACCGGTCAGCGACGCCGCCGCGAACACCGTCACCGTCTTCGCCGCATTGCCGCCGCCGGCGGAGGCGGCCGGCTCGCTCTCGCCCGAGCCGCACCCCGACAACCCCAGTGCGAGCGCGACGGGCAGGGCGACGACCCACCCGGAGAACCGATTGAAGACCAAGGTGGGGCTCCTCACTGGCCGGTGGCCACGCGTTCGTGACTCGGGATCTCCACGACGACGTTGGTGGACTTGATCACGGCGACCGCCACCACCCCCGCCTCCAGGCCCAGCTCGTCGGCGGCCTGGCGGCTCATCAGCGACACCACCCGGAACGGCCCCGCGGCGATCTCCACCTGCGCCATCACCGCGTCCCGGATCACCTCGGTCACGATCCCGCGGAAGCGATTGCGTGCCGAGGAGCGCCCGCCGTCCACCGCCTCGACCTGGGCACGGGCGAAGGCGGCCAGCTCGGCGCCGTCCACCTGCCGGTGGCCGTGCTCGTCCCGCTCGGCAGTCAGCCGGCCCGCGTCCACCCAGCGGCGGACGGTGTCGGAGCTGACCCCGAGCAGCGCGGCGGCCTCGCTGATCCGGAACGTCGTCACAGCCCTCACGATACCTTTCGCAGATGCCAACCTGAATACCGGTGCCCTATCGCAACAGCGGCCCGATCCAGGCTCCTGTCCTGGCATTCGCAAGGAGATGGGGCGGGGTCAGCAGACGCCGGGCAACCTGCACACCTTGGCGGCCATCTTCCTGGCGGCCTTGGTCAGCCCGCCGGGCTCGTAGGATCCCTCGGAGGTCGTGTAGATCATCAGTGCGCTGCCCCGGCGCGCGGCCACGCCGGTGATCGTCTCGTTGACGTCGCCGTCCTGCCAGGTCCGGAAGCCCATGCCCGCGGCCTCGTCGCCCACCTTGACCTTGGTCGTACGCCACCGGATCTTGAGTTCGGGCGACGCCGGGTCGCCCTTGCGGGCGCACCGCTTGACCTCGGCGCGCAGGTGGGTGAGCGCGGCATGGGCGGCACGGGGACTCCGGTAGATGACGAGCTGTTCGGAGGAGCCGCTGGGGGCGCTGGACCAGTGCGTGATCGTACGGGCCGCCACCCTGTCGCGGTCGACGGCGCGCCGGTGCCAGCACGGGTTCAGCTCCAATGGCGCGGTGAGTTTGTCGCTGATCCTGTAGCCGTGTTCTGCCGCCTCCATGGGGTCGAGGCGCCTGCGCGCGTCGGGTTCGGTGAGCAGGAAATTCTTCGGGATCTCGGTCACGGTCGCCGGGGAGAAGGCCAGCAGTAAGGAGAGTGCCACGCTGATCATGAATCGTTGGACGCCGGCGGGAACGGCTTGGTTCGCGCATCCGTGCCTCGACGACCACAGTGGGTTCGGCGGAGCCGGACGCACGAGCCGGGCCGCAAAGCGACGCCGACCTGGGCCGATGGCGACGACGGCTGTTGTTTCCGAGGTGACGGCTGGGCAAGTGCGGCCCCATGAATCATTCACAGGCGCCGGTGCTGCAGGCGTTGCAGGCGTACCACGACAGCGGACAGTTGCCTTTCACCCCGCCCGGCCACAAGCAGGGCCGGGGCGTCGATCCGCGGGTCAGCGGTGCTCGGCGAGGCGGTCTTCCGTTCCGACGTTCTCGCGGTGGGCGGTCTCGATGATCGCAGGTCCTCCGGAAAGGTCCTGGAGCAGGCCGAGCAGTTGATGGCCGATGCGGTCGGCGCTAAACAGACGTTCTTCTCCACCTGCGGCAGCTCCCTGTCCGTCAAGGCGGCGATGTTGGCGGTGGCGGGACCGGGCGAGAAGCTGCTGATCGGCAGGGACGCCCACAAGTCCGTGGTGGCGGGCCTGGTGCTGGCCGGGATCCGCCCGGTATGGGTGGAGCCGCAATGGGACGAGGAGCTGCACCTGGCTCACCCGCCCTCGCCACAGGCGTTCGCCGAGGCGTTCGACGAGCATCCCGACGCGCGAGGCGCTCTGGTGGTGACCCCCACCCCGTACGGCACCTGCACCGATCTCGCCACGCTCGCGCGGATCTGCCACGAGCGCGGGAAACCGCTGATCGTGGACGAGGCATGGGGCGCTCACCTCCCGTTCCACCCCGATCTGCCGACCTGGGCCATGGACGCCGGTGCCGACGTGTGCGTCACCAGCATTCACAAGATGGGTTCCGGCCTGGAGCAGAGCTCGGTCTTCCACCTGCAGGGCGATCTGGTCCAGCCGGAGCTGCTCAAGGAGCGCGCGGACCTGTTCAGCACCACGAGCCCGTCAGTCCTGGTCTATGCCGCGCTGGACGGCTGGCGCCGCCAGATGGTCGAACACGGTCGCGCCATGTACGACCGCGTGCTGGAGCTGGCCGAGAAGGTGCGCTCGCGCATCGAGGCCGTCGAGGGGCTGCACGTGCATGGCCGCGACGACTTCTGCGGTCCCGGGCGGGCCTTCGACGCCGACCCGCTGCAGTTGGTCGTCGACGTGAGCGCCCTGGGGACGGGCGGCTACCAGATCGCCGACTGGCTGCGCGAACACCACGCGATCAACGTCGGCCTCGCCGACCACCGCCGGGTCGGCGTGCAGCTCACGCACGCCGACGACGGGCAGACGACGGAGGCGCTGCTCGCCGCGTTGCAGGATCTCAGCGGGCGCGCCACCGAGCTGCCGCCCCCGCCGCACGTGGAGCTCCCCTCGCCGGCCGAGCTGCGGCTGGAGCAGGCCATGGTGCCGCGCGAGGCGTTCTTCGCCCGGATCGACCACGTTCCGTGGCAGCAGGCCGCCGGTCGCGTCGTCGCCGAACTGCTCACCCCCTACCCGCCCGGCATTCCGGCCGCACTGCCGGGGGAGCGCCTGACCGAGAAGGTCCTGCGGTACCTGCACAGCGGCGTCGAGGGCGGCATGGTCGTACCGGACGCGGCCGACGCCTCCCTGAGCACCATCCGTGTGGTGGCCGGGGACCGTTGACGCGGGTGCGCGGCAGCGTTCGGCGTATGTGGGGGAGGGATTCGAGTGGATCTGGGCGCGGTGTCCTCCTGGAGGGAGCTGGATGACGCGATCAGCGAGGCCGGTCGCGGTGACGGGCCGCTGCACGCGCACCGGCAGGCGCCGGGGCCGACGATCTGGGACTGGCTGGCGCTGGGCCAGCACCACGGCCTGCCCACCCGGCTGCTGGACTGGACCTTCTCCCCGTTGGTGGCCCTGCACTTCGCGACCGCGTCGTGGCCCGACGAGGACGCGGTGCTGCTCGCGGTGGACTGCGCGTGCGCGCACCGGCTGCTGCCGGAGCCGCTGCGCCAGGCACTCGAGGAGGAAGGAGCACTCCTGTTCACCACGGAGATGCTCGCGAAAAGCGCTCCCAACCTCGCCTGCTTCGACCGGCTGGGCGAGGAGGAGCCGTTCCTGGCGTTCTTCGAGCCGCCGTCGCTGGACGAGCGCGTCGTCAACCAGTCGTCGGTGCTGTCGGCCTTCTCCGACCCGACGCTCCAGCTCGAGCAGTGGTTGGAGCGGCATCCAATCCGTTTCTCGACCGGCGTCGAGGCCATGGTGGCGCCGGGTCAGCCCTGCTTGCCCATGGCCTGCCTGATCACGTCGCGGACCCGGTCCATCATCGCGATGGGAGCGCCCATGAGCAGGTTCTTGGTCGCCGATTCCGTGCCGGGGTGCGGGTGGGTGGGAGCCATCGCCTCCGCGGCTTTCACACCGAGGGCCATGGCCCGGCGCTCCGCCTCGGTGGTGTGGCCGCGCAGTTGGGTGAACTCGTACCGCTCCTCGCTGCGGGCGTGAGCTTCGACGGCGGCACGTAGCACGGCGAGCTTCTCGGCGAAGTCGGGCGCGCCGGGGCCGGCCTTGTCCATCTGCTGGAGGAGCTGCTTGGCCTGGTTCTCCTCGGCCAGGCGGTCGTCGACGACGGCGTCGCCTCCGTCGATCTTGCCGCGGGCGTAGGGGTGCACGATCTCTTCCTCGGCCGTCTCGTGTACGGCCAGCAGCCGCACCAGCCGGGTGAAGGCCTCGCCCCGACGGTCCGGCGTGGCCTGCTCGACCTCGTCGAACAGGTCCCTGATCATCGCGTGCTGAGCCAGCAGCAGGTCGATGACGTCGCTCTCGCCCATCGTCTCCGGCATCGTCTTCTGGGTGGCCATGATCGATCTCCTCTCGGATACCGCCGGTGTCTACCCCTGGCCCGGCCCGCCACGCCCGGCCTTACCGACTCCGGAACGTTCGGCGAGGAGAGAATCGGAAGAATCGTGGCAGCTCATGCCGTGTGCCCGGTTTAGCCCGGATCGTGAGCGGTAGCGGGCAGAGGTACCCCAGCAGACGTGGGCGGCCGCCGGCCCAACCCCGATGTGGTGGCCGCCGCCCTTCACCGTGGAGGTGAAAGATCGTGGCGTTGCCGACCCGATGTCATCGTGCGGATCTGTGGAGCGGTGATGGGCGACGTAGGCTCGGAGCATGCCCGCGAGCCGGTACGCGCAGGCAATGACGGGGGAGGTGCAGACCCATTTTTGTATTGGCGTTGGCCGTCCCCGTGGTGGGATTGATCTGCCTGATGCTCATGCAAGTTCTGGAAGAGGCGCTGCTGCCCCAGCCTGCTACGCCCCCTCCCCCCGAACCTGAACGCCCTCCCCAGGAGCGCGCCGCCTCACCCGCACCCGCACCACCCGCCATGAGGCGTTCCCCTGCGGGCGGACGCCACTGCCGGCCCCAGCGGCGGCTCTCCTACCGGCCACACCGGCGGCCGGCATTGCGGGATGCGCGGTCCGCCGCCTCGGTGGCGATGGCGGCGCCCGAACGGCGAACCCGATCCGTCATCGAGGCCGGGCATGAGACGCTCCCTCCATGACTGATCTCCATGCCCGCGCCATCAACGCGTCGAGTTCGATTGCGTTCGAGTTCGTGCAGGTCAGCTGAGGGCAGCACCTCGACACCGGCAACCGACCGGTGGAGGGGGTATCCATGTCCAGGAGCACCATTCTCATCATGCTGGCCGTCTCCGCGTCCGCGATGTCTCCGGCGGCTGCCGGCGCGCTCGCACAACCGGAGCCGAACCAGCAGGACCGTACCTTCCTGCACCAGGCCCACCAGGCCAATCTGGCCGAGATCCAGGCAGGCGAGGCCGCTCAGGACAAGGCCGCCGGCGAAACGGTCCGCAAGCTGGGCGCCAAGCTCATCACGGATCACACCAGGATGGACCGCGACGTCCGTCGGGTGGCCGAGCAGGCAGGGGTGGATCTTCCCGCCAGACCGAGCCCTGAGCAGCGTCGCCGGCTCAAGCAGGTGGCTGCCCACAGCGGGGCGGCCTTCGACCGGGCATGGCTGGCCGCGCAGATCGCCGGGCACCGCCAGACTCTCGCCGACGGCGCCGCAGAGCTGCGGGAGGGTTCCTCGCCCGCAGTCAAGAAACTCGCCACCGAGGCCAAGCCCGACATCCAGATGCACCTGGACATGGCGGAGGAGGCCAACGACGGGAGGTAGGTACGCGGGCCCTTTCGCATCAGGCGTTAAACGTGGCCAGGCGCGGGCATGCGCCACCCATGCCAGAACAACCGGACAGTACGCCACCCGCCCAGAACCAGCCGTACCCCGGGCACACCGAACGCATGGAGCCCGAGCCGCGTGACGAGATGCGTCACTACACCGGCACCGGCCTGCTGGAAGGCAAGCGCGCTCTGATCACCGGGGGCGACTCGGGGATCGGCCGGGCGGTGGCCGTGGCCTTCGCCAAGGAGGGCGCCGACGTCGCGATCGCGTACCTGAGCGAGCACGAGGACGCCGGGCACACGCTGAAGCTGGTGGAGGCCACCGGCCGGCGATGTGTGCTGATCCCGGGCGACCTCGCTGATCGCGACCACTGCGCCTCCGTCGTCGAGCGCACCGTCGCCGAGCTGGGCGGGCTGGACATCGTGGTGAACAACGTCGCCTACCAGCAGCCCGTCCAGGCACTGGAGGAGCTCTCCGAGGAGCAGTGGCAGCACACCTTCGACGTCAACATCCACAGCTTCTTCCGTGTCACCAAGGCGGCGCTGCCGCACCTGCGCGAGGGCTCGGCGATCATCAACACCTCGTCGATCAACGGGCTACGCGGCAACAAATCGCTCATCGACTACGCCGCCACCAAGGGAGCGATCAACGCCTTCACCTATTCGATGGCGCAGAGCCTCGTGGAGCGCGGCATCCGGGTCAACGCGGTGGCCCCGGGGCCCGTCTGGACACCCCTGATCCCGGCGACCATGCCGGAGGAGAAGGTGGAGCAGTTCGGCAAGCAGGTTCCGATGAAGCGGGCCGCCGACCCCGACGAGATCGCTCCCTCGTACGTGTTCTTCGCGGCCGGACGCCTCTCGTCGTACTACACGGGCGAGATCCTGGCCCCGATCGGCGGAGAGACCCTGCCCGGTTGAGGCGCGTAGTGTCCGCCCGACAGCGGTACTGATGGTTCATGGGGGATGAGACTGCGGGCCGCCGAGGCGTCGCTGCCGTGCCGCTCGGGGGCCTTCGATGAGCCAGGTGTGGTGGATCGTGGGGCGCGGACTGCTCGGGGGCCTGCTCGTGATGGTCTTCGCCGTGATCGGCGAGATGGTGACGCCCAAGCGGTTCGCCGGCGTCTTCGCCGCCGCTCCCGCTGTGGCGATCGCCGGGATGACGGTGACGGTGCTGCATGAGGGGCGCCTTCCGCTTGCGGGGTCCGCGCTCGGCATGATCGCCGGGTCGGTGGCGCTGGTGTCGTACTGCGCGGTGGCCGTGCCGCTCGTGCGCCGCCTGGGGGCGTTCGCGGGTTCGCTGGCGGCGCTGGTGGTGTGGGGCGCCGTGGCGGGCGCGGGCTGGGCGCTGGTCGCATGAGCGCCGGCGGCGGGATCCGGTTCCAGCCGGCCAAGCTGCGGGAAACTCCGCTGCGCGGGCTGGTGGTGCGCTTTGCCTTCGGCGCGTTCGTCTCGGTGGTCGCCGGCGTGGTCGGAGAGCTCTGGGGCCCGGTCGCGGGCGGCGTGTTCCTGGCGTTTCCGGCCATCCTGGCCGCCACGCTGACCCTTCTCGAAGAGGAGGAGCACCGGCGCGACCCCGCCGTACAGGATGCCCGCGGCGCGGTGCTGGGCGCGACCGGCATGATCGCCTTCGCCGTCTGCGCGTGGGCCCTGGCCCTCCGGCTGCCCGCGCCGCTGGGGCTGGGGCTCGCGACCGTGGCGTGGGCGGCGATCGCCGGCGGCCTCTACCAGGCGTTCGGCACCCGCTGACCGACTCGCCGCCCGCAGGGTGCACCGGGCCGTAAGCCGGCGATCCCGCCCGCAGGGTGCACTGGGCCGTAAGCCGGCGATCTCGCCCGCAGGGTGTACTGGGCCGTAAGCCGGCGATCTCGCCTCCGTCCGCGTGTTCGCGTACCTGCTAGGAGCGTCCTCGGCCGGTAATGGCATCGCGGATGCGGTCCACCAGCCCGGCCCCCGGGGCCAGGAGCTTGTTGGCGGGCGGGGTGTCCGGCGCGGACGGGTGCGGCCGCGTGGGTGCCATCTTCTTGGCCAGCTCCACCTTGCCGCCCAGCTCGACCAGCTGATCGGCCGGGCACGCCTCACGGAGGCGCGGGAACAGGTCGTTCTCCTCCTCCCGGACGTGGGCCCGGATCTGGCCCATCAGGAGCTGGATGGTGGGCCAGAAGTCGGTCTCGCCCGGCTCCAGCGCCTCCAGCCGCTTCATCGTCTCCTCCGCGTCGGCGTGCTCGGCGATCTCCTGATCGGCCAGCTTGCCGCCGCCGGGCACGTGCTCGCGTACGGTCGGGTAGAGGTACTCCTCCTCGGCGACGGAGTGCCGTACCAGCTCGATGACGACCTTCTCGGCCAGCGTCTTGGCCTGCTCGCCGCCGTCCCCGCTCAGCTGCTCGAGCTGGGTGAACATCTGCTCGACCTCGCGGTGATCGGTGACCAGGACCTCGATCATGTCCTGCTGCGCGCCCATGACCGCCTCCCTCGGTATCGGTGTTCGGCTTGTCATGGGGCCCCCGCCGCCGCGCCGCGGGTGATCGTGTCAGCGACGCCGACGGGCGCCTCACTGCCCCCGTTCCCGTTGACAGCGGCTGAAACCTGCGCGGCGCCGGGTTGGGAGAACAAGGGGGTCGCATTAACCGGGGAGAAACCGAAACTCCTCGGTGCCGAGCACCCGCAGCAACTCCAGCCGCTCGCGGGTCTCGGCGTCCGCCGGGGTGAGCACCACCAGCTGCTGACCCTCGTCGGGAGTGACCAGGGTCTCGCAGTCCATCAGCAGGCGGCCGACCCGCGGGTGCAGCAGGGTCTTGCGGTCGGCACGCCGGACCGCCACCTCGTGCTCGGCCCAGAGCTGCCGGAAGTCGGCGCTGGCGGCCTGCAGACGGACGACGAGCCCGGCGATCGCGGGGTCGCCGGACCGGCGGCCCGTGGCCGCGCGCAGGTCGGCCACGAGCTGACGGGCGTGATGATCGTGCTCCTCAGGCGGGCGGACGGCGCGTGCGGCGGGCTCGGTGAACCAGCGGTATATGGCGTAGCGCCGGTCGCCGGAGAAGCCGGTCTGATCGCCTGACAGCAGGACGGCCGCCCGGTTCTGGGCCAGGACCTCGCCCAGGTCGGACAGCACCAGGGCCGGGGTGTCGCCGAGCAGGTCGAGCATGCGCATCAGCCCGGCGCGAGCCAGGCGGGCCACCCCGTCGGCGGGCGGTGGCCGGTGGCCGGCCAGGCGGAACAGGTGGCCGCGCTCGTCGTCGGACAGGCGCAACGCCCGGGCCAGCGCGCCGAGCAGCTGTGTCGAGGGCTGGCTGCTGCGGCCCTGCTCGAGGCGTACGACATAGTCCACCGACATGCCGGCGAGCATCGCCACCTCTTCCCGGCGCAGGCCGGTGGTGCGGCGGTGGGGGCCGTCGGCGAGCCCCACCTCCGCCGGCCGGATCGCCTCGCGGCGGCGGCGCAGGAAGTCGGCGAGCTGCTCACGTTGCATGCCTTCATAGTGCCTGGCGGCCGGCGAGCCGAGCCAGGGAGCGGCGGTCCCATGATGAACGCTCCGCTCCCGCCCGTCCCGGCCCCCGCCCAGGATGGGCGAGACGACAACGACAACGAGGGAGAACATGATGCGGACACGAACCCTGGGCCGGACCGGACCGGCCGTTTCCGCCCTGGGCCTGGGTGCGATGGGCATGTCGGGCGCGTACGGCGCGGCCGACCGCGCGGAGAGCATCGCCACCGTGCACGCCGCGCTGGAGGCCGGCGTCACACTGATCGACACCGGTGACTTCTACGCCATGGGCCACAACGAGTTGCTCCTGGCCGAGGCGCTGCGCGGCAGGGATCGCGACAGCTACCAGCTGAGCGTCAAGTTCGGCATGCTGCGCGGGCCGGGCCCCGGGTTCGGCGGGCATGACTGCCGTCCCGAGGCGGTGAAGAACTTCCTGGCCTACTCGCTGACCCGGCTGGGCACCGACCACATCGACATCTACCGTCCCGCCCGGCTGGACCCGGCGGTTCCGATCGAGGAGACGGTGGGCGCGATCAAGGAGATGGTCGACGCCGGGTACGTGCGGCACATCGGG
This sequence comes from Nonomuraea sp. NPDC050786, assembly GCF_040654115.1. Lineage (NCBI taxonomy): Bacteria > Bacillati > Actinomycetota > Actinomycetes > Streptosporangiales > Streptosporangiaceae > Nonomuraea > Nonomuraea sp. NPDC050786. Next base: position 77,805 of record NZ_JBFAHJ010000007.1, on the reverse strand, counting down.
CTCTCGGAGGTCGATGCGGCGACGATCCGCCGGGCGCACGCCGTGCACCCGATCGCCGACCTGCAGATCGAGTACTCGCTGATCTCCCGCGCCGTGGAGGCGGACGTCCTGCCCACGCTGCGGGAGCTCGGCATCGGCCTGACCGCGTACGGCGTCCTCAGCCGCGGCCTCATCTCCGGGCACTGGACCGCCGGCCACACCGCCGGCACCGGCGACAGCCGTGCCTTCAGTCCCCGGTTCACCAGCGGGAACGTGGAGCACAACCTCGCCCTCGTGGACGCTCTGCGCCGGGTCGCCGAGGCGAAGGGCTGCACTGTCGCCCAGCTGGCCATCGCCTGGGTGGCCGCGCAGGGCGAGGACATCGTGCCGCTGGCCGGCGCCCGCACCCGCGAGCGGCTCGCCGAGGCGCTGCCCGCGATCGACCTGAACCTCACCGCTGACGACCTCGCCGAAATCGAGAAGGCAGTGCCGCCGGGCGCGGCGCGCGGCGACCGCTATCCGTCCGCGTTGATGTCCAACCTCGGCGTGGGCAACTGAGCCCGGCGCCACCTGTACAAGGCCTGTCCCAGCTCGGAGTCTCCTCCCGCCACGAACCCGCCCGCTGATGCGGTGCCGTGTCAGCGGCCGCGTCAGTACGGCGACAGCCCGATATCAGCACGGTCGGCGATCGTGAATGCCATGAACGGATCAGCGATCGCGGCCTCGGGGCCGCTTGCGCAGATCGAGGACTTCCGGCAAGGGGATTCATGATGGGACAGAGCAACAGCGGCTTCTCCGAGGCGGGGCTGCGCAGGCTGCGCGAGGTGCTGGCGCGGCATGTCGATTCCGGGAAGATTCCCGGCGTTGTCGCCCTGGTCAGCCGGGGCGGCCAGACGCACGTCGAGGCGATCGGCACGATGCAGCATGACGGTGGCGCGCCGATGCGGCGGGACACGATCTTCCGGATGGCCTCGACGTCCAAGCCGCTGTCGATGGCGGCGGCGATGGTGCTGCTGGATGAGTGCCGGCTGCGGCTGGATGACGTGGTGGACCCGTGGCTGCCCGAACTCGCCAACCGTCAGGTGCTGACGCGGCCCGACGGCCCGCTGGACGACACCGTGCCGGCACGCCGGCCGATCACCGTGCGCGATGTGCTGACCTCCACGTTCGGGCTCGGCCTGGACTTCACGTCGCTGGGCGCTCCGATCATGAATGCGATCTTCGAGCAGGGGCTGACGCCCAACCTGCCGGTGGAGGTGCCCGAGCCGGATGAGTGGATGCGCCGCCTGGGCGAGCTGCCGCTGCAGTACCAGCCCGGCGAGCGCTGGCAGTACCACATCAGCAACGACCTGGTAGGTGTGCTCGTCTCCCGGGTCACCGGCAAGTCGTTCGAGGAGTTCCTGCGTGAGCGCATCTTCGAGCCGCTGGGCATGGAGGACACCGGCTTCCACGTGCCCGCCGACAAGATCGACAGGCTGCCGACCCTGTACGCGCCCGACCCGCAGACCGGCGAGTTCCTCGCATGGGACGAGGCCAAGGGGGGACGCTGGAGCCGGCCTCCGGCGTTCCAGGGCGGCGGCGGCGGGCTGGTCTCCACCGCCGACGACTACCACGCCTACTTCCGGATGCTGCTCAACGGCGGCATGCACAACGGCAGGCGCATCCTGTCGCGGCCCGCCGTCGAGCTGATGACCACCAACCGCCTCACGCCCGAGCAGAACGCCCCCCGCACCGAGCTGGCCCGCAACAACGTCCACATCTCCTTCGGTCAAGGGCAGCAGGGCGGCTGGGGCTTCGGGATGGCGGTGCGCACCTACCGCAGCGACTACGCGCCCATCGGCCAGTTCGGCTGGGACGGCGGCAGCGGCACCTCGGCCTACGCCGACCCGGCCAACCAGCTCACCGGAATCCTGCTCTGCCAGCTCGGCTACTCCGTCCCGAGTCCGGCGCACCTGATGAACGACTTCTGGACCACCCTCTACCAGGCGCTCGACGACTGACACCGACTCCGCGCCCGGCAGGAAGGCCGGCAGATTCCCGCGAGATCACCGCAGTCCTCGACGCCGCTCGATGGATGCCGACCCGCGCACCCATCACGGCATTCGGTGGCTCAGGTCTGCCGGGGCGAGCGGATCAGCAGGGTGGCCAGTGCTTCGTCCGGGCCGACGGTGCTGTAGACGTGCGGGACGTCGGCCTGCCACGAGATGTGCTCGCCTGGCGCGGCCAGCAGAGGGGCGTCGGCCGGGCCGGCGCGCAGCACACCCGCGTAGACCGTGACGTGTTCGGTCACGCCGGGCGCATGGGGTGGCGAGTGCTGCACGATGCCGGGGCGGACGCGCATGCGCAGCAACTCGAAGGTCGCGGTCGGCTCCTCGAAGACCTCCAGCAGCGTGGCCGTCACGGCGGCGCCCGGCACGTCGACGGCCTCCGCGGGCGGTGCGCCGGGCTCCAGAACGAGAGCCGTCAACGGCACGCCCAGAGCTCCCGCCACCGCATAGAGCGTCTCCAGCGTCGGGTTGCGGGTGCCCAGCTCAAGGCCGGACAGCGTGGCCTTGCCGATGCCGGCGCTGCGGGCCAGCGCCGACAGGGAGATGCCGCGGGCCTCCCGCAATCGCCGCAGCTGACTCCCGATATCCGTCTCACGGCCGTCCACCCGGCAATCCTTGCATTCCGCGGCCGGGCTTGTCCCGCGGTGGCCACGTGGCTATGGTTCGTTCCGTAAACGGAACGAATGGGAGTGGGTGTGCGGGTTCAGGCCGTCATGGCGGGGCTGGTCAGCGCGGTGGTCGGCTACGCCAGTTCGTTCACCGTCGTGCTCGCGGGGCTGCGTGCCGTCGGGGCGACGCCGGGGCAGGCCGCGTCCGGGCTGCTCGCCCTCTGCTGCGGCGTCGGGGCGGTGGCGATCTTCCTGGGGCTGCGCTACCGCATGCCGATCAGCATCGCCTGGTCCACCCCAGGCGCGGCGCTGCTGGTGGCGACCGGTCCCGTCCCCGGCGGCTTCCCGGCCGCGGTCGGCGCGTTCATCGTCTGCGCCGGACTCATCGTCCTCGCGGGCCTGTCGCCCTGGCCGGCCCGGCTGATCGCCGCCATCCCCCGTCCGATCGCCGGTGCCATGCTGGCGGGCGTCATCCTCAGCCTGTGCACCGCCCCGGTCCGCGCCATCGTCGACATCCCGCTGCTGGCCGTACCCGTCGTCCTCACCTGGGCGGTGCTGCAGCGGTACCTGCGGCAGTGGGCCGTCCCGGGCGCGCTCGTCGTGGCGATCATCGCCATCGCGGTGCACGGGCCCGGCGACGGCCTGTCCGGCGCGGCGCTGCGGCCCGCGATCGAGCTGACCACCCCGACGCTGAACCCGTCCGTGGTGGTGAGCGTCGCCATCCCGCTGTTCTTCGTCACCATGGCCGCGCAGAACGTCCCCGGCATGGCCGTCATGGCGACATACGGGTACGAGCCGCCCCTGCGCCCGGTCCTCGTCGCGACCGGCCTGGCGAGCGCGGCGGCGGCGCCGTTCGGCGGGCACGCCGTCAACCTGGCCGCGATCACCGCAGCGCTGACCGCCGGCCCGGACACCCACCCTGACCCCGGCCGCCGGTGGATCGCGACGGTGGCCCTCGGCGCCGGCCAGCTGACACTCGGCCTCGGCGCCGGCCTGGCCATGGCTCTGGTGCTGCTCTCCCCACCCGTGCTCGTCATCGCGGTGGCCGGCCTCGCGCTGCTGTCGGCGCTCGGCTCGTCGCTGGCCGGCGCGGTGACCGAGCCGGAGGGACGGGAGGCCGCGGTGGTCACGTTCGTGGTCACCGCGTCGGGGATGACGATATTGAGCATCGGCGCGGCGTTCTGGGGCCTGGTCGCGGGCGGCCTGACCGCGCTCCTGCTGCGCAGGCGGCCACCGGTGGAACAGCAACCGTCACCCGCCGCGGAACGTCCCGCGGACCGGGTGGCTGGAAAGCGGTCCTGAAGGCTCCGTGCCCTGCTGGTACGGTGGCCCAGGTCGCACCGCTTGGAGAGCACGTACGGCAGCCCGCAAGGGAGAGGGGCCAGGCAACGATGCAGACGTCAGAGCGCTCGCGTGCGGTGGCCGCGGCCATGTCGATCGCCTCATCACTTGGCCTCACCGCCGACGACGCGATCATCCTTCAGGACTCGAACAAGCTCACTCTGCGACTCCTGCCCTGCGACGTCCTGGCTCGGGTGGCACCTGTGGCGCATCAGGTCGCACAGTTCGAACTCGAGCTGGCTCAGCGGCTCGCCGAAACCGGGTGCCCGGTGGCTGCTCTCGACCCTCGAGTGGAGCCACGCGTCTATGAGCACGATGGCTTCGAGGTCACGCTGTGGACCTACTACGAACCCGTGACGCCTCCAGAGGTCTCACCAGCCGACTACGCCCATGCGCTCGAGCGGCTGCATGCCGGCATGCGCAAGCTCGATGTCCCGACGCAGCACATCACGGATCGAGTCGATCAGGCGCAACAGCTCGTGGCGGACCGCGACCGTACTCCGGCGCTCGCCGACGCGGATCGCGAGCTGCTCGCCGACACGTTACGAACCCTGAAGCGGGCGATCGGCGAGCGCGGCGCCGCCGAGCAGCTGCTGCACGGCGAGCCGCACCCGGGCAACCTGCTCCCCACCAAGGACGGGCTGCTGTTCATAGATCTCGAGACGTGCTGCCGTGGGCCTGTCGAATTCGACCTCGCCCATGCGCCCGAGGAAGTCAGCGAGCACTATCCGGGTGTCAACCAGGACCTGCTGCGCGAGTGCCGCATCCTCATGCTGGCGATGATCACAACGTGGCGCTGGGATCGAGACGACCAGCTCCCGGACGGGCGCCGGCTGGGCACGGAGTGGCTCAGCCAGATCCGAGCAGCGCTGAACATCCATGACTGATCGCGGCCGGTCGGCGGCTGTCCCTGAGGGCATGACATGACCGACGCTCCGATCCCGGGCCTCTACGACTCCCTGCTCACCGGCACGCTCGACGCGAAGATCAACGCCTGGCAGCAAGCCGGCCACCTGGTCGAGGTGTCGAGGATCGACGGCGAGGAGGTCGCCCATCTGCTGGGCCGCTTCGTCGGCGAAACGGCAGCGCGGGCCTTGGCCGAGCTGAAGGGACACCCTGACCAGCAGGTGGCACTGGCCAACCGGCTGCTGGCGCAGCTCACCGAACCGGAGACGATCGCGGACGGGCCGAACCAGCTCCTGTCGATCGTGAAGGACGCCCTGGGAGCAACCCCTCCGCGTCGGCCACTGACGTCGCTGTCGGAAGCGGCCCTCCTGACCAACGCCCGCGAGGATCCGAACCTGGCGCACGAACTGGCGGCCGAGCTGGCGAGCGCCGACCGGGTGGACCTGCTGTGCGCGTTCGTGAAGTGGTCGGGATTACGCATTCTGGAGAAGCCGCTGGCCGAGCTGCGGCGCCGGGGCGTACCGCTGCGGGTGATCACGACGACCTACCTGGGCGCGACCGAACGGCGGGCGCTGGACCGCCTGGTCAACGACTTCGGCGCCCAGGTGAAGATCAGTTACGAGCGCAACTCCACCCGGCTGCACGCCAAGGCATGGCTGCTGCGCCGCCACACCGGCTTCGACACCGCCTATGTCGGCAGCTCCAACCTTTCCCGCGCGGCACTGCTGGACGGGCTGGAGTGGAACGTCCGGCTGTCGTCGGTGACCACCGCGCGGCTGCTGGACAAGTTCGAGGCGACCTTCGACTCGTACTGGAACCGCTCCCAGTTCGAGCCGTACGACCCGGCGACCGATGCCGATCGCCTGGATGAGGCGCTGGCCCGCTCCCAGGCGGGCCAGCAGTTGTTCGACATCCCCGAGCTGGTCCCGCATCCCTTCGACCACCAGCGCGAGATGCTGTCCGACCTCGACCGGGAGCGCACCGTCCACGACCGGCACCGCAACCTGCTGGTCGCGGCGACCGGCACGGGCAAGACCGTGGTGGCCGCGTTCGACTACCGCAACCTGCAGCAGCGGCTGGGCCGCCAGCCGTCGCTGCTGTTCGTGGCGCATCGGCGGGAGATCCTGGCTCAGGCGATGCGTACGTACCGGCAGGTGCTGGCCGTACCGGACTTCGGTGAGCTGCATGTGGGGGAGGACAAGTCGCGGCACTGGCGACACGTCTTCGCCGGCGTGCAGTCGCTCACCCGCCGGATCCTGGAGTTCGAGCCCGAGCACTTCGACGTCGTGGTGATCGACGAGTTCCACCACGCCGCCGCGCCGACCTACCGGCAGATCATCAACCATCTCCAGCCGAAAGAGCTGCTCGGCCTGACCGCGACGCCGGAGCGGTCCGACGGCACGTGGGTGCAGGATGAGTTCTTCGACCGGCGGATCGCCTCCGAGCTGCGGCTGTGGGATGCGCTGGATGCCGATCTGCTCTGCCCGTTCCACTACTTCGGGATCAACGACGGGACCGACCTTTCCGGGGTGAGGTGGACGCGCGGCTCGTACGACGTCTCCGCTCTCGACAACGTCTTCACCGGCGACGACGCCCGTGCCCGGCTGGTGTTCAACGCGGTGCGCGACAAGGTGAGCAACCTGGAGACCGTACGCGGGCTGGGCTTCTGCGTTTCGGTACGGCATGCGCACTACATGGCCGACTTCTTCACCCGGCACGGGCTGCCCTCGCTGGCGGTGGACGGTTCGACGGAGGACGGCACTCGGAAGGCGGCGCTTCGGGCGCTCGCGGATGGGAAGATCAGGTTCCTGTTCGCGGTGGACCTGTTCAACGAGGGTCTGGACGTGCCCGACGTCGACACCCTGCTCATGCTGCGGCCCACCGAGAGCGCCACGATCTTCCTGCAGCAGTTAGGGCGCGGGCTCCGCCGTACGCCGGAGAAGGACGTGCTGACCGTGCTCGACTTTGTCGGGCAGCACCGTAAGGAGTACCGGTTCGCCAACCGGTTCCAGGCGCTGACCGGGTTCTCCAGAGGGCGGCTGGACAAGCAGGTCAAGGAGGACTTCCCGCTGCTGCCGTCGGGGAGCCAGATCGTGCTGGATCGGGTGACCAAGGAGCGGCTGCTGGCCGATCTCAAGGTGCAGCTCGGGGCGACGGTGCACACGCTGTCACAGGAGATCCGCTCCCTCGCGGAGCTGTCGCTCATCAGATATCTGGAGGAGAGCGGGCGCGACATCAGCGACCTGTACCGCAATCGTCGCTACTGGACCTCGCTGCTGCGCCGTACCGGACTGTTGCCAGGGGAGGGCTCGGCGCTGGAGGAGGAACTGGGGCGACGCGTCCGCGCGCTGCTGCACGTGGACGACCGCACCCGCGGCGAAGCCTACGCCCGGCTGCTGCAGGCGGACAGCCCCAGCTACGCGTCGCTGTCCCCAGCTGATCAGGCCTTCGCTCGGATGCTCTTCTTCTCGTTCTGGCGCGACGGGGGCGGATTCGCCACATACGACGAGGCGCTGGACCACCTGCGCCGCGAGACGGCGCTGTGCGACGAGATCAGGCAGGTGCTCGCCTACGGCGTCGACCGGCCGCGGTATGTGGCCAAACCGGTGGGGCTGGACGGCGTGCCGCTGGCGGTCAACGCCCGCTACTCCACCGACGAGGTGCTCGCCGCGATCGGCTGGGCCTCGGTGGGCGGCCTGGTGCCCTCCACCATGCGCGAAGGGGTCGCCTGGAGCCCCGCGACCCAGTGCGACGCGCTCTTCGTCACCTTGCAGAAGAACGAGAAGGAGTTCTCGCCGCAGACGATGTACCGCGACTACGCCCTGACCTCACGCCTGTTCCACTGGGAATCCCAGAACCGGACCAGCGCCACCTCGGTCACCGGCCGCCGCTACCGGAACCACGTGGCGGAGGGCAGCCACGTGCTGCTGTTCACCCGCGAGCGTAAGGAGAACGAACTCGGCCACCCCGAGGCCTTCGTCTTCCACGGCATGGTCCGCTACGTGGAGCACCGCGGCGAGCGGCCGATGGGCATCACCTGGCGGCTCGACGAGGATATGCCCGCAGATTTGTTCCGTCGCGCGGCGATCGCCGGATGAGCGGCGGGCGCGGAGAAGGTCAGGGTCGGCTCGCTCGTACGTGATCCGTTTGATCTCTCCTTTCCACGAACCCGGAGCCACCGGGGAGGGGTGAGCCCGGCCTTGACCGCCGCCGCCCAGTCCCGGCGGCGGCCAGTGATGACGCTCGTCGAAATGCTCAGCTCTGCCTGGACGCTTCAGGACGTTCGACACGGGTGGGGTTACCGCGTACGAGGTCATCGTGGATGCGCCAGCGGGCAGTGGTGACGGCGCGCCCGGCCGCCTCGTCGCCCTGCTCGATGCGCTGTCGCAGCAGCCGCATGGCGATGCGGCGGTTGAGGCTGAACTGCCGCTCGGTGTCGACCACGACGACGATGCCCGTGGGCCGGTGGGTCGCCCGTACGGCCGTGCTGGCCTTGTTGCGATGTTGACCACCTGGGCCGCCGGTGCGGCAGGCGACGATGTCGACGTCTGCTTCCTCGAACGTCGTATGCGGGGTGTCGACCTGGCAGGGCTGGGCGATGACGTACCAGTTCTTCCGGCCGGTGCCGGCCCGGTACGGGCTGGGGGCCTGCCAGCACAGAGTTCCGGTCCACGAGGCGGCGAACGCCTCGGCGCCGTCACCTGAGATCCGGATGAGGACCGATAGGTAGGTGCCGGGCCGGTCACCGGGGACGGTCTGGGCCCGATGGATCTCCAGACCCTGCCGGGTGGCCTCGCCTTCCAGGCGGTGCAGCAGATGGGCCAGCGCCCAGGCACACTCCTGCGGGCCGCGCCCGGCCGACAGCAGCAGATGGACGCTCACGAACGCCCCCGCTTGCGGCGGTGGTCCCTTTGGGGCGTGGACCCGAGGTCGGGCGTCTTGTAGGTGACCAGAGGGATCGTGGTGGCCACCGGCGTGGCAAGGCGGTGGTCGACGAGGTCGGCGATCACTTGCTCGATCCGCTTGTACGCCGTGGGTGCCTCCTCGAAGAGGAGTTGGCGGTCGCCGCACACCACCAGCGATCCCATCGGCGTACGGCGCAGCTCTTCGACCGTGTGCTTGGCCCGGCCCCGGCGCAGGGCGTCCGCACGGGACATCTTGCGGCCCGCGCCGTGCGCCACGGAATGGCCGGCGTCCGGCCCGGCGTGGGCGGCCACGAGGTAGGAAGGGGTGCCTCGCGTACCGGCGATGAGCACGTCGCGGCCGTCACCCGGCGCCGCCCCCTTGCGGTGCAGGTAGCTCCCGTCGCGGAGCTCGACCAGGTTGTGGCACTGGTCCACGATCGGCTCGGCGGGCTCGAACCCCAGCGCATGAGCGACCCGGGCGGCCAGCAGCCGCCGGTTCAGTGATCCCCAGCGTACGGCGTCGTCATGCATCGCCAGGTAGGCACCGGGATCAGGGGCGGGGCCCGCGCCGTGGACCTCGGTGTGCGCCCGCAGGATCCGTTCGCCCAGACCGCGGGAGCCGCTGTGGACGATGAGGACCAGGTCGCCGGCGGCGAGTCCGAGCCGGCTCGCGTGGTCCGGCTCGAAGACGGTCCCGATCCGCGCCAGCTCGACGAAGTGGTTGCCCCGGCCGACCGTCCCGAGGCCCTCGATGTGACCGGCGGGAATGTCGCCCTTCACCACCGCCCAGGCCGGGTCGTCGGCATCCTGCTCAGGGTCGAGCGCACGATCGAGATCGGGGAACCGGGCGGCGAGCTTCTCGGGCACGGCGCGCTTGAGCTTGACGGGGAACACGGCGATGCCGCAACCGATGTCGGAGCCCACCAGGAACGGGTACAGGATCGTCGACGCCATGGCGGCGCCGATGGGGGCGCCCTTACCGGGGTGCAGGTCCGGCATGGCGGCGACGTGCATCATGCCGTCGAGGGCGGCCACCTGGTGGCACTGCGCGACGGCATCGGACTCGATCCAGCTCGTGGGCGAGGCGAACACGGTGACCGTGGCCGCGGCCATGGTGGAAGGCGGCAGGGAGGGTTGCTGAGACAAAGACGCTCTCTTCGCTGAACGGGGGTATGGGCGGGCGGCATCACGGCGCGGGTCGGCGCCGTGGCATCTCGGGGTGGCAGAGTGCTGTCCGTCAGAGCCTCATGGACACCACATTCCCTTGCGTCCGCCAGGCGAGGCAAACGGTTTTCGGCCGTACGGGCCTGTATGGCTGCACGCAATCTCACGCGACGACGTGCGGATGCGCTGCGGCCGACGAGTGCACTCTCATGCCGCGAGTCGCGCCACTCTCATCCAGGCGCCATCGTGGGCGTGACCGGGGATTTCCGTCAGGACATATCGCATCGTGCATGTTCATCGGTAATGACATTCCACGGTCACGGCCAATGGCACACGAGTGCCGCTGCCGGCTGCGTCGCTCGGCGATGGATGGCCGGTAGTAGTGGGTGACCTCGCCAGGCCGGACGGCCTCTGGCGACGTCGGATATTCTGACGCCTTTTGCGGTCAGTTGGGCTTGAGCGAGTAACTGCTGTGCACGGCGCCCAACCATTTCGCATCGATCTCGCGCCCGGTGATCCGGCCTGCCCGTCGTAGCGCAGAAGTGACGCTGACCTCGATGGTCACGGGATCCTGGATGCTGTAATCATCAGGGTTGTCCAGTTGGAAGGCCAACCCCTCCATGAGCGGGTCGAGGGCGTGCGGATCGAAACCTCCCCGCTCGGTCGGCCAGTCGATAGCAAAGCAGGTGACCAGGACCCCGTCGACTGCCCAATCGAGGCGATAGGTGGAGTGGCCGCATTGGATGCTGAGCGCTCGCGTGCCGCGCGACACCTGTTGGAGAAAGGACATCGGCGACGTGTAAAGCTGGAAGACCAGGGCCTGTGCCCAGCCGTAGGCCGTGCCGGCCCACATTTTGGGACCCGGCTCAGCCTCTGGCCGCGCCAGGTTGTCGATGTCGCACCGGAAAGGTCTGGCCGGGTCTCCGCCCAGACGACGGCACAGCTCATTGCCGCCCATTCTCTCCGCCCACAACAGGTGGAAGCCCGGGTATTCCTCGCTGTCGAGATCGAAGGAGACCATCAGATCGTACAGATCGGTCGGATGAGGCATGAGACCCTCCAATAAGACGACGCCACAGGGGCCTGACCATACGATCGGGCACCTGATTCGTGAGCGGCTACTTGACGCTGCCTCAAGACCGCCAAGAATGGCTTTGCGCGTGAGAACGGGAGCCAGATGCTGGCCACTTTCGGCGCCACTTCGCTGGCCTGCCGCGTGCGAGTGTTCTTGAGAAAGAGCGCCACGATGTGAAATTCAGCCTCACTGGGTGGAGCACGAGTGAGGCATGGGTCGTCGACGACCTCGGGATCTGATCGAACCCGTTGCCGCCACCCTGGCCTGACAAAGCTCCTGGGCCAGGGTCGGTCCCAGACGAGGTCCACGCCGCGCCGACCGTGGGCGAGTTGCTCCCCGGGTTCGCCGCGCTCAGCCGTCCGCATCCGAGGATTCGGGCGCCGGGACTGATGCGATCGACGACATCCGGGCCGCATGAGTCCCGGCCGGCCGAGCTGGAGAAGTCAGCTCAGCGTGGCCGCCTTGCTGCGCTGCAGCACGGAGTGTTCGCGCTGACTGGCGCAGAGCCGCGTAGCCAACTCCAGTTCGGCACGCGCTTCCGATCGCCGTCCGAGCCGGACCAGCGAGCTCACCGCGTACGGGGTCGGGATCAAATGCGAACCGGCAAGCCGGTCCGAGGCGATCAGCTCGTCCACGATGGCCAGGGCTTGCGCCGGGCCCGAGGCCATGGCAAGGGCGACGGCCCGGTTGAGCTCGACCACCGGCGAGGGTGAGACTCGGCCGAGTGCCTCGTAGAGCAGCACGATCCGGTCCCAGTCGGTCGCCTCGACCGAGGGCGCCGACGCGTGGGGGGCGGCGATCGCGGCCTGCAGGCCGTAGGGGCCGAGGCCGCGAGTCGATGCCTTGGCCAGCGCGGCCATGCCACGGCGGATTGCCGAGAAGTCCCACCGCCGCCGGTCCTGCTCGTCGAGCAGGACCGGCGAACCGTCCGGGCCGGGCCGGGCCGGGCCGGGCCGGGAAACGCGCGGCCGTCAGCTCGCACAACGCCAGCAGGCCGTGCACCTCCGGCTCGTCCGGCTCGTGGGGCTCGGGCGGCTCGTCCGGCTCGTCCGGCTCGTGGGGCTCGTGCGGCTCGTCCGGCTCGTGCGGCTCGTCCGGCTCCAGCGTGGCCAGCGTGCGAACCAGCCGGATCGCCTCGTACGCGACGTCGGGGCGCGGCAGCCGGTCTCCCGACGTGGCCGCCGACCCCTCGGTGAAGATCACTTAGAGGACGCTGAGCACGCCACCCAGCCGCTCCCGGCGCTCGGCGGCCGGCGGTAGCTCGAACGGCACCCTGGCCGCCGCGATCGTCTTCTTGCCCCGGGTGATGCGGGCCTGCACGGTGGGCACGGGCCCGAGTAACGCGCGGGCGATCTCCTCACTGGACAGGCCGCCGACCACGCGCAGGGTCAGCGCCACCCGGGCCCCGGGGGAGAGCACCGGATGGCAGCTGACGAACATCAGCGCCAACACGTCATCATCGATTTTGTCGGGGTCGATCTCTTCGTCGACCGCCGAGTCGACCGCCGAGTCGACCGCCGAGTCGACCGCCGAGTCGGCCGCCAGCAGGGCGTATCGGTCCTGGAGGGCGGCCCGGCGGTGGATCGCGTCGATCGCCGCCGCCGGGCCGTGGCCATCAGCCAGCCAGCCGGATTCGCCGGAGAGGCGACCGGTCACGACACCAGCGCCTCGGCCACCGCCGCCTCCTGGGCCGCGTCCTCAGCCAGCCCGAAATCGCCGGTGAACCTGGTCAGCGCGGCGACGATCCGCGCCGACTCGATCCGCCAGACGGCCTCGACATCAGCCGTACCCATCAGACCTGACCCCTGCTCTCGCACCCGGCGGCCCAACCCTTGGTGATCACTCGTCGACCTGCGGGACCTCGTCGCTCACGGGCGCCCGCCGAACTTCGATCTTGGACCCGCGGGCCGCCGGGACCCGTTTGGCCCACTCGACCGCCTCCTGTTTCGAGGCGACGTCGAGCAGAAGGAAGCCCCCGAACAGTTCCTTGGTCTCGCCGTACGGCCCGTCCGTGACCACCGGTGCCTCGCCGCTGAAGTCGACCACGACGCCCTGCCGGGGATCGCCCAGCCCTCCGCCGCGAGGAGAACGCCGGCCTTGGTCATCTCCTCGATGAACTGGCGGGTCGTGGCCATCATCTCGTCGATGTCGGCCATCATGGCCGCGTTCGACTCGTCGGTGCCCCACATGATCAGCAGGTACTTCGGCATCACGTTCTCCTCGCCCGGCGGGGCCGCCTCTCGACCCTCACACCCACACGTCGAACGAGCGCCCCGCGGATCAACACAGCCCCGGAAAATCTTTCGCCGCGACGCAGCCGATCCCTCGACCCGCGTTTTGCCCGTCAGAGCGGCCCCTGAGCGATGGCTGACGCGGACGCCCTGCTGATCAGAAAGCCTAACGTCGCATCTTTGCAAGGCGGCGACGCTCACACAGATCTGGGAAAAGCATTCGGGACGCGCTCAGTGACTTCTTTCCGCTACCGGGCTGAAGAGAGGGCGACGGGAATCTTCCGTGGCGTTTCGCCCGCGGCGCCCCCTCATGCCGCAGACAACGATCCACCCGCCCCGTCACCGGCAAGGTGCCGGCGAGGTCTCCCTACCTGATGATCTTCTTGGTCGTTGACTCATCTACCGGAGACCTCTTGCTTTGTCGATCCTCGACGCCTCTGCTCTTGCAGGGCGCGTCGCTCTGACCCCTTTTTCGCTGGCACGGGCCATTCGTCCTGCATCCCGGAGCTCGATCCTGCCTCGCAGGAGAAAGAACATAGGCGCCGGGATGAAGGGAGTTCACCCTGGTCAGGAGGGGTGCTCGTCACGGGAGCCGACTGTCTGTCACTGTGCTCGCGGCAGGGGAACCACCGGTGGATCACAACCCTCCGGAGGATCCCTTCCTCATTCCGCAAAGGGGTAAGAATTCGTGGATGTAGAAGCACACCTCCTCGATCTGATGTCGCGGGTGCGGGCACTCGAGACAGGCGAGCGCATCAACGACGGCATCATGGTGTCGATAGTCGGCATCACCCAGGTGATGGCCGACATAGCCGAGTTCCGGACGGAGATCAGACAGGATCTCGCAGCCCTCGGCGATGAGGTGGCGGAGCTCCGGCGGCACCTCAACCAACACCTCAGCCCACCCGGTCCGAGGCCCTGCACCAGCCCGGCTTCCTCGAGCCCAAGCTGATCGATCGCTGGACAGCGAAGGGCTCAGCTGAAGCCGCCGATATGCCCACGACGGCTCAGGCTGAGCCCAGCGCTCCTCAAAACGGCCGAGTGGGCGAACGAGGTAATGATCAAGGTAGGTTGGTGGACAGGTCGGCAAGAGCGTTGCATGCCGACAGCCGTAAGCACGTATTTGGCCCGATCACCCGTAAACAATCAGCTACGGCTGTACATCACCGAACATGTTAAAAGCCTCGGACCGGCGTTTCCGCTGGTCGGAGGCGCTTTACCGTTGGTCGGACCTGGCGCCCCCGGCAGGATTCGAACCTGCGGCACCCGCTTTAGGAGAGTGGAGCTTCCTTTGCCTGTTCCGACCGCTTGAGCTGGGCTAATAGCCTACTTGGCGTTTAGGCTTTTCAAGATCATCCCGCACATGTCCCGCGCTGTGGCGGTAGCAGCCATGCCCTCTGGTGGCCGCCGGGGTACAGGGTTGCGAGGTCTTGCATTGGAAGCGCAGCGGAGGAACGGACTTCCCCCGTCATGGAAAGCTGCGGGAAGTCAAGTTGCCAGCGTTCTCGACGGCATGCTCATGGTTGGACATCGCTTCAGAGAACCGGAGGGAGGAGATGCGGAAATGACACTATATCTGTGATTTGTCCGATAACTGCAGTTATCGTCGAATACCTCAGCTGGCAGCCGTGTGCTCGAAGAGTGCTCGATATCTTCGCAATCGGCATCTCCATGACGGCTGCTTCCTCGTAGGCTTGCCCCAGGCCCGATCTCTCTGGGAGTGGTATGGCACAGTCAACTTTCCGACGGTCTGGGAATTTGCGCGCTGAGGTCACCAGTTTCGTCGGTCGTGCCCGTTTGCTTGACGCTCTAAAGCGACATCTCGCTGACTCGCGCCTGGTTACCATCACCGGCATCGGAGGAGTGGGCAAGTCACGCACGGCGTTGCGGTTGGCGCATCAGGTCTGGTCGCAGTACCCCGACGGTGTCTGGCTCGCTGATTTGGCGTCGGTGCAGGACGCTGGGGTGGTCAAGCATACGATCGCCTCTGCGCTCGGCATTGCCGATCGGTCCTCGCGGGCGGAGTCCGAGTTGCTGTCGGAGTGGGTGGGCGAGAGGGACATGCTGCTCATCATCGACACGTGCGAGCACGTCGTACAGGGATGCGCGGAGCTGGTGCACGAGCTGCTGGAGGCGGCGCCCAACCTGAAGGTGCTGGCCACCAGCCGCCAGTCGCTGAACCTGCCGTTCGAGCGCGTGGTCCCGGTGCCACCGCTGCAGGTCCCAGATGACGACCCGGCGGAAGACCCTTTCACCAACGAGTCCGTGCAGTTGTTGGCAGACCGGGCCAACTTGGTGGCCCCCGGCTTCCAGTTAGACGAATACAACATCGCCTCGGTGGCCGAACTGTGTCGGCGATTGGACGGCATCCCGCTGGCGATCGAGCTGGCTGCGGTGCGGCTGCGCGCGCTGTCGGTGAAGCAGATCCTGGCTTTGCTCACCGACCGGTTCAGCCTCCTGACCGGCGCCAGCCGCACGGCGCTGCCCCGGCACCAGACGCTGCGCGCCGCCATCGGCTGGAGTCACGAGCTGTGCGAGCCGGCCGAGCGGCTGCTGTGGGCGCGGCTGTCGGTGTTCGCGGGCGACTTCGAGCTCGATGCGGCCCGCTTCGTGTGCGCCGACGATCGGCTGCCCGCCGACCAGATCACCGATTTGCTGACCGGCCTGGTGGAGAAGTCGATCCTGCTGATCAGGAGCACCCACGCGGGTGTGCGCTACAAGCTGATCGACACGCTGGCCGAATACGGCGAGGAGTGGCTGGACAAGCTCGGCCAGTGGGAGCGGATGCGTCACCGCCATCTCGAGTACTACCTGAGCCTGGCCCAGCGTAGCGAGGATGCCTGGTCGGGACCGCGGCAGATCCACTGGTTCGCCCTGATGCGCCAGGAGCACGACAACGTGCGGGTGGCGCTGGAGCACGCGCTGCGCACGCCGGGTAAGCAAGTGCTGGCGCTCACGCTGCTGTCGTCGTTGTGGTTCATGTGGGTGTGCTGCGGGTTCGTCCGCGAGGGCCGCCTCTACCTCGAGCGGGCGTTGGAGGCCAACCCTGAGGTCAGCAAGGAACGATGCAAGGCGCTCTGGGTGCTGTCGTACGTACGCAGTGCCCAGGGCGACAGCGCGGGAGCTCAGGCGGCGGCCGAGACGTGCAGCACCGAGGCGGCCAGGGTTGGCGACTCCAACGCGACGGTTCTGGCCTCCAAGATGGAGGGCACCGTCGCCCTTCTGCAGGGTGACCTGCAGAAGGCCAGCGCGCTGCTGAGGGCAGCGGTCGCGTTCGACACCGAGAACATGATGCCCATCTCCGGGCTGCTGCCCGCCATTGTCGAGCTGTCGATCGTGCTCATTTCGCAGGGCGAAGTAGATGAGGCCGAGTCATTGCTGGCCGACTGCCTGCACATTTGCAGAGAGCGCGGTGACCTATGGATGAGCTCGAGCGCGCTCTGGGTACTTGCCCAGCTCAGATTGGCCACTGGGAGGACACGCGAGGCACTGGACGGCGTGCTGGAGAGCTTGCGTATCAAGAGCAAGTTCCACGACACGCTGGGCATGCTCATCGCCCTGGAGAGCACTGCCCGGATCTATAAGGCGCTCGAACAGCCGGTACTGGCGGCGCGGCTGCTTGGTGCTCTCCAGGAGAACTGGAGGACGGCAGGCCTACGGACGAGTGGCGCACCATGGCTCGCCCCTGAACACAACAGGTGCGTAAGACGCTGCCGGGCAGCTCTAGGCATGGAGAGGTACGAGCGGGAGTTCACGGAGGGCTCTACGCTGGATCTGGACGCCGCTTTGGCGCTTGCATTCGGCGAATACGAGGTTCCAGAGCCGCCTGAACCCGAGATCAGGGCCGCGGACGCCGACGATGACGCGTTAATTAAGATCGCCGATGCTGTCGTACAGTTTGCTGCCGCCTTCGGATTCGAAGCTCTAGGTGCGGATAGGGTCCACAGTGATCGCTACGTTAGGAATTTTCGAACGGATGATCCCAGCGTGACGGCCGATGAGCATCTTGAGGAGAGAGATCGAGCGCTGCATGACGAGACACCGCAAATCGACGAGGCCCAGACCGATGTTGTGGACGCCCTTATCGCTAGCTTGGAGGATGCTGGCCGCACGGTCGTGATGGAAAAGCAAACGCTCCTTATCAAAGCGAACGACAAGATCATAGTCAGACGGCTGTCGGCAGCCGAGCAGGCAAATCTGGACAATAATCGCCACCTATTCACCGATCCCATTGCCCTCCTACGCGAACTCGACCGGCTATCCTCGGAAGCCGCATTGGACCATTCCAGCCATGTAAATCGCGATCATCGCGAAATCATCGTTGAGTACCTAGGTGAAGCTGCCACGCAGGCGCTGGAATCTTGGGCCGCTACTGGAAACTATCAAATATCGGTGAATATGCCCCTCTGGGCCAAGAATGGCTATACAGAGAGCCGGCTGCTCGGTTTGGTTATTAAAGCGCCAGCGGGCGCTGATGAGCGCACCAGCAAGGTTGTGGCAAAAGTTTGTCCGCCGGGCCCCTTGTCACGTGAAGCTGTGCAGCACCGCCTCGCATGGGACGCTAGCCCCAAGGATTTCCGCAGAAGCCACTTGGTCAAGCTCAAGCCGCATTCGCCGAGGCTCAGCGACGATGGGGGTTATGTGCTCCTGCAGGAAGTCGCCGGAGGTAGTTTTACTAGTATGTGCCAGATGGCAGAACTGACTTCCCCTAGCGAGATTATAGCCTCGTTCGACGAAGTCTTGAAGGGATTGCTCCGCGAGTGGAACGGGCATGGCCCCGATCCCTATTGGGACATCGATTCGGGCGAATATCTGCGGAGCGAGCTTCGTAGTAGATTTGCGGCGAATGGGAAACTGCGCATCTGGGCGAAAGGGAGAGGCCTATTGCGGCCGGAGGTCCGCTGGATCGTATTTGAGGGCGAGAGAACCCCTTCGCTGTTGCCGAATCCGCTGGCTATGGTAGCCGGGGACATCGTTGGCCAGCACAACATCCAGCACCTGCGAGGATACACACACGGCGACCTGCACATGGGCAACATACTTATCCCGCGCACGCGTGAAGGGGACCTGCTCCCTAATCAGTTCAGACTGGTTGATCTGACTACCTTCGATAACAGTGCGCCGCTCGCTAGGGATCCTGCCATGCTGTTGCTTTCCATTGCCGCAAGGCGTATCCCGAAGGACCCACATGCCCAGGAAGAGCTGTTCGATCAGATCGTTTGCGGCAAAGGTCAGCATGAGCTCTTCGCGCCGCTGACGCGTAAATTGTATGATGTCGACGGCGGCGCTCTGATCGCTGATGATTTCCGTGATGACTGGTTAAATCAGATGCCTTTGTCGCTGATGGCGGCGGCATTGTTTCACTGTACATTCGGAAATCTGGACGATCGAATCCGTTGGTGGTTCTTTCGCTTGGCTGCGCGGTGCGGAGCGGAATATCTGCGGTTGTCCGATTCCTGGCAATCATCGGGTGAACGATCACATACCCTCAAGCTTGAGGATATGGGCAGCTTCCTCATGCCATCGGATTGATGCTTATGTACGCGGTCGAGTTGGAGAGGTGTGCTGTCGGCGGTCGATCGCATTGCCGTTGCTAACGCGGAATGGCGACACGCTATCGACCCCATGTTCATCCTTTGCGACCGAGCGTTCTCACGGCTGGTATCGAGCACCTGAGGACGACCGAAGCGAGGATCGCCGCAGCGTTTGAGGGACGACGGCTTGACGGGGCAGGTAAGTCTCGTGCTTTGAGTCGAGCTATGCGGGAGGATCTGTGGGCTGATCGGCAGTCCCGGATCCAGGAAAGGCCCGTCCTGTAGCGTGTTTCGGCAGCTGGGCTATTCGACTGCTCGGGTGCGGGGGTAGGCGGCTGACGTGCGCTGCTATCACCTAGGCCATGGTCACCCGGTGCTGGCCCAAACGTAGAAGGGCGTCGGCGTCGATCACGACATTCGCAGTAGAAGAGCGATGGCAGTATTGGTTCATGGCCAGGGATGACCTGCAAAAACACCGTCAGCGGTACTCGCCATCCGCGTGATCAGTCCGCACGTGCCCGTGCTGCTGCGGGTCCCGTGAGCCGTTGATCGGGCAGTGATGTCTGATGGCATATGAGACTTGAGTTATGGATGCGGATAGTTTGGCCGCCGCGCTCATCCCGCCCACGGCGAACCCTGGACGCGGTGGACACCTCCAAACACGCTCTGGCCTGCCAGATCTTCGAAGACCAGAAATGTCTTGGGAGCAATCCTGCGTAACGTCATACAGGATGCTTGAGGATGTGTAGGAGACCTAGCCGGAAGGGACTCATGGTGGATTGGGAACAGGGTGTGATCGTATGTCGTGCGGCGCACCAGGTAGTCGAAAATGGGGTTCTGACCGGGAAATCCTCGTTTGCTCCCGGCCTGCGCGCCTGGACAGCGGATGCCGCGGACGAGCTGTTCCGCCGGTTCGTGGAGAACTTCGACGAGTCCGCTGACGAGTTCCTGGTCAAGCTCAAACGGCAGATCTCCGAGGGTAGCGACGAGGCGATCGTGCTTGCCGCTGAACTGCTCTATCTCAACGTCATGCCGTTGAGCCCGGCCACAATCGGCGTCAATCGCAAATTCGAGATCCTCGGCAGCGTGCTGTCGTGGGCATCCTTCGAGGTAGAGGTGCCCGACGAGTTGGCTGCCGCGGCCTCACCGGGCTATATGAAGGGTGGCCAAGCTTTCCTTAACTACCGCTGGGCCCAGTTCGCGTTCCTCATCCGGCTCACGCAGCTGTTGGTGAAGCTACCGCTCGGCGAACGGGAATCGGCTCTGCGGGATCCGTGGCGGTTTCGGGACCTGGCCGAATCGGTGCTCCCCGACTACGATGGCAAGTCACGGGCCCGCGCCCAGTTTCATGTGCTGCTGTTTTTACTGTTCCCCGACGTGTTCGCCCCGGTTTCGGTCGAGCGCAACAAGCAGCTTATCCGGGATGCCTTTGTCGACCGGCTGGCTGAGCCGAGCGGGGATCTCGATCGTGATATATACACCATTCGCCAGCAGATAGAAGCCGAACACGGTGGACGGTTCAGCTTCTATGACGAGCCCTGGCGGTCTCGCTGGGAGCCGCCTCCACCACCACGGTCGCAGAAGGGCTGGCTGGTGCGCGGGGCCAACGTCGACGGCGTCAATGCGATTCCGCTGTGGCTAGCCGATGGCTTCTGCTCAGTCAGCTTTTCGGACATAGAACAACTACCGGCCGGCGCGTCCCGACAGCAGGTCAAGGACGCTGTCGCTGCCGGGCTTCCCGACGCCAAACAAGGCAGGAAGGATGTCGCGGCTGGGCAGCTATGGCGTTTCCTCAGCGGCTTCCAACCCGGTGATCTCATCGCGACTGTCGACGGCGATGCTGTCTACGTCGGCACCATCACCGGTGACGCGTATTACGACGATTCCGCGGGCCGTGGCCTGGCTCGCCGCCGCTCGGTCGAGTGGAATCCCACTGCTATGAGCCGCCAGACCCTTCCCGAGGAAGCTCAGGCCAAGCTCAAGACCACAATGACGATCGGTGAGCTGACCAGTGTGATCGCGGCGCTGGCCACCGGCGCCGGACTGGAGGAACAGCTCACTGACGAGTTGTTGGCCCAGGACGAGACCCGCGACCTGATCATCCCAGCACTCACCCAGGCGTTCGCCGACGACCTGCTCATGCCGCTCGGTTGGCTGCAGGAAACCGCCGACCTGCTGACCGCCAAACGGCAGATGATCCTGTACGGCCCGCCTGGCACCGGTAAGACTTACCTGGCCACCAAGCTCGGTGAGGCGCTGGCCGGTCCCGATCGCACCAGCCTGGTGCAGTTTCACCCCTCCTACGGGTACGAGGACTTCATCGAAGGCTTCCGCCCCCGGCTCGGCGAAAATGGCATGATCGGCTTCGACCTGGTGCCCGGCCCGTTCAAGAATGCCGTGGAGGCCGCCGAGAAGGAGCCGGACCGGCCATATGTCCTGGTCATCGACGAGATCAACCGCGCCAATCTGGCCAAGGTGTTCGGCGAGTTGTACTTCTTGCTGGAGTACCGCAACCACGAGATCACTCTGCAGTACTCGCCGGACGAGCCGTTCAAACTGCCCAAGAACGTTTTCGTCATCGGCACGATGAACACCATCGACCGCTCGGTGGCATTGATCGACGCGGCCATGCGCCGCCGGTTCGTCTTCCGTGCCCTGGCCCCGGACCGGCTCCCTGTCGAGGGACTGCTACGCCGCTGGCTGGAGCACAAGCAACTCCCTGTTCTACCCGCGCTCCTGCTGGAGGAGGTCAACCGCCGCCTGAATGACCCGGACCGCGCCGTCGGCCCCTCCTACATGATGACGCCCAACGTGGCCACCCGGCGCGGACTGGAACTCATCTGGGCGGCCGAGATCCTGCCCCTGCTGGAAGACCAGCTCAACGGCAAAGTCGACGACATCGAGGCCGAGTACGGCCTGCCGGTCCTGCTCGCCGCGCTCGGCCACACTCAGCCGTGACCCTGCATCTCCACCTCGCCGAGGCCACCGCCAGCCCGCCCCAGCCCCTGACTCCGGCGCAGGTTGCCACGCTGGCCACCGTCCCCGAGCTGGTCACCATTACCCCGACCGTCGGCGGACGGTGGCGGCTCGCAGGACGCCAGCGCGTTGGGACCGTACGGCTTGGCCACAACGACGGCGCCATCGAGCTATACATCCAGCCGAAACTGCCCGTCCGGCGGCTCCTCGGCCTGCTCGGTGACTACGACGACATCTGGCAACACCGCCAGATCACCGCCGCCACCGACGACCTGATCGCGCCCGCCCTGGCCACTGTGTTCGCCCGCGCGGCAGAGCGTGTGCTTCGCGGCGGGGTCCTGCACGGTTATGTCTACCGCGAGGACGCTCTCGCCGTTGTGCGGGGCCGAATCCGGACCAGCGCCCAACTGAGCCGCCGGATGGGGCTGCCCACCGCGATCGAGGTCGCCTACGACGACTACCTGGCCGACATTCCCGAGAACCAGATACTGCTCGGCGCGATCGAGCTCGCCCAGACCCTGCCTGGCGTCGCGAACACCACGATCGCGCTGCTGCGCCACCTAGCCGGGTGGCTCGTCGGCGTTGTCCCCGCCCGACCAGTGGCACTGCTGCCGCCGTGGCGGCCGACCCGGCTCAACGAGCGCTATGTCCCCGCGCTCCAGTTGGCCGAACTGATCCTCTCGGGGGCCTCACTACAACAGGAGGGATCGCAGGCGATGCAGATCGACGGCTTCATCCTGAACATGGCCCAGATCTTCGAACGCTTCCTCACCCGGCAACTAGCCACTGGGCTTTTGCCGTACAGCTTGCGCTGCGCCGCCCAGCAGGGGCACCGGCTCGATCAGCAGAGGCGGGTGCTCTTCCAGCCCGACATCCTTATCTATCGCGATGGGCGGCCCACCGCGGTCGTGGATGCGAAGTATCGGACTCTGGACAGTGCTCCGCCAACGGGGCATCTGTTTCAGCTGATCTCCTACTGCACCGCTCTCGGCCTCACCGAGGGGCACCTCGTCTATGCCTCCGGGATGCCATCGGCGGAGCCGTACCGGATCAAGAACTCGGATATCAGGGTGCACGTGCATGTTCTGGATCTCAGCCAAGGGCCCACTGACCTTGCAATTGCCGTAGCCACGTTGGTCGACCGCCTCACAGCACGTTCCGAAGGGCCAGAGACGGCGACCTCCTTCAGCCAGGCACCCGACGAGATTGCCCCTTAACTCTGGGTCTATAAACGGAGACATGACAGCGGATGCCTTCACGGATTCGACGAGCTTCCTCACGTCTTACGACGCGGCCTTAGGAGAGCGCGGGCGAGATTGGGCCCACATTAGGGATGACCTGCGCGAACACCCTCAGCTGCGGTCGCTGCCCTCAAGATCATCCCGTGAATGTCCCGCGTTGACCGCGTCGCTGCTGGTCACGTGGCCGCGCCGGTCGGGGCGGCGGTGTTCGCCTGCCATGCGAGTCCGCCACGAGTGATTAAAATGCCATGCCAGTCTTTGATGGCGGGGCATCTCTAAGGAGAGGAAGGTTCACGTGTCCAGGCGATAGGAGAAGCGTACGGAACCGCCTTCCGCACGGTAGAGGTTCCGGCCTTCAGCACTGAAAGGGTTGGGGAGTCTGTGCGCTGTTGTCTGTTCCGGTGTGAGTACCCAGGTCACGACCAGGAGACTCCAGCGGTTACTGCCTGCGAACCGCTGGGCAGCACGCATCTCGCTCTCCCCAAGCTCTATCTGCCCGCCGCCTTCCTGGGTGGCTTTCACCTCAAACATAAGGGCCCTCTTGTCGGTACCAATTTTGAAATCGTAGCCGAGACTATCGTCTCCGGAAGAGCCTGGAAATGCCTTTCGGCGGTTTGTGGACACCCAGCTTTCCTCGTTCGTGGCAGGATAGTGCGCGCGGAGCCACTCGTACGCAATTTGCTCGCCGATGAATCCGATCGCCGACCGCTGCTCCAGAGAAAGTTCCCGACGCTCGCCGGAGCACCAGCCGCTTCGGCTGCCGCCCGTGCCGGTGCTGCCACGCTGATTGAATGCCTTCAGGGAAGCGAAACGTGTGCTTCCTGTGATGATCTGTGGATTCTGGGTTAGGATGCGCCGCACCTCCGCGACGACTTGTGTGAAGTCGCCAGAGGCGACATCGAGCTCCCGGTCGCCGAGGGTAACGACTCGTCTCTTTCGCAGCCTCTCATCGCGGGCCTGCTCGATGGAGGATCGTGCGCTCTGGAAAGATGCTTGGGTTACCCCGTGAGCATCTGGTGACATAGTTTGTTCCATGTCCGGCGGCCAATGTCCCAGCGTGGCCAGCCAAGCTACAACATCGTCCTTGGTGAGGCGTCGGAAATCCAGCGCACCACATTCGTCCAAAAAGTTCGCGGCGTCTCCCCAGAGCGCTTCGGAGACATGGCGCCCTGCGGCTTGAATGAGCGTCCTGATCTCAGGGAGAGAGCTGCGGACCAGGGCGATGTTGCTCTCGCGTAGAGTCCTCCAGCTGGACAGGCTTACGGTCGCTGCAGGTTCAGGGAGCTCACGGAGGCGGGCATCCAGGGACGCGTTGATGTGGGAGTCCAGCAGGTCGACAGTTGCGCTGTCCACTGTGAGAGCCCACGCCCTAGGAGCGATGATCCATTCGAGGGACCGTAGCGCGATCCAGCCGGGGATTGGCGTGTGGGCATCGAAATGGCTCAGGTAAGCGGCGCGAAGGCGATCGATGAGCTCGGATCGCCGCGCGTCCACCCGCTTGCTCAGGGCCTCTTCATGTGCCTCGGCGTGGCTAATCGGCTGATAGCGAGGGATGAGCGCAAGGAGTGACTCGTTGAACTCTGCGAAACCGATCCCGGTAATCTCGCGCAGCTCCCCTACGTCGTGAGCTGATCGTGCAGCGTTGATGAGTCGCTCGGCGGGGAGCGGCAAATCGGAGTCATGCGGAGAGAGCAGCGCCTGTAGTTGCCGGATGTCGGATGGACGCGGCTCGATGAGGTCCCGTGTGCGTTCGATACCTAGAGCATGCACGAGCAGCGGATATAGGCGGTCGAGAATTCCCGCAAGCGATCCGTCGATGCGACTAACGGTTTCCGCGTACTGCCATGGCTTTACTTCCAACGCCCTGGCGAGGTCTTCCACGTTCGGTTGGACGATATCAGCGAACGAGTCGCGCAAGCTGTGTGCCGCGAGCCTCAGATGAGGGGCCAGATCAGGTTTGCCGAGCACATGGGCTATGGCGTAGGCAAGGCCGTCAAGCGCATTCCAGTCGAGGTTGTCCAGGATGACCCGCGGGGCGGCGATAACAGGGGAATGCTCGTCTGGCAGAGGGAGGACGCCGGCCAGTCGGTCCGGCAATTGGACGGGCTCGCCATCGAGGGTGACGGTCAGCGAGGTATAGCCGTACAGGTGGATACGCCGAACAGCGGCCACCAGGTTCGCGATCTCGCTCTCAGGGGGTGTAACGGCTTGGCGGCGGTCAGCCAGGATGCCGATGGCATAAGCGAGCCATGGAATCCGGTTGTGGAGAAGGTCTCCCAGCTCACAGGAAAATGGTGCC
Source organism: Nonomuraea sp. NPDC050786 (assembly GCF_040654115.1). NCBI lineage: Bacteria > Bacillati > Actinomycetota > Actinomycetes > Streptosporangiales > Streptosporangiaceae > Nonomuraea > Nonomuraea sp. NPDC050786. The sequence goes on along the minus strand of NZ_JBFAHJ010000007.1, from coordinate 52,498 downwards.
TGACCGTCGAGCGCGACTGCCATATCTGCGGCGTTGACCAGCTTAACCTTGCCGGGACACAGTCCGTCTAGCAGTGCGAAGGCTCTGTCGGCGGCACCCGGAACGAAGAGCAGTGCCTTGTCCGACTCCTTGATGAACTGCACTGTGAGGTTGTCACGTTCGGCACTGACATACAGGAAGCCGCTCTTTTCCTGGAAATCGGTAAGGCGTATCACGCTGATCGAATCTCCAGTCTCTACAAGAATCGGTGACTTCCGTAGCGGCTCGAGTTCGGTCTCGTTGAACGTGTAGGATGAAGAGCGCTGGGTTAACAGTTTCCACGCATTCTGATTGGCGCGCTCGATGAACTTCCGGATATGAGGCTCAACGGTGTGGGAGGCCACCAGTTCCCCTAGGGCGGCGATCATTTTTCCGCTGTCCTCGGGCACGTCCCAAGTCGGCATGCCGAGATTGCGAAGCCGCGATTGCGCAGTTCGACTCTTCAGGAAATCGAGTACTCTTGGATGCGCTGTCTGAACCGGGATAGGTTCTCCTGAGCCATGCTCAGGGATCTGCCAAGCGTCCTGCGGGCGCACGAACTCTACCAGGCGATCGCTGTTTCGAACGGGAAGCCAGGGCTGGGTGCGTACGAAGACGTCCAACGGGGTGGGAAACTTCAGCACCTCAACATCTCTGATGTTGTTGCTAGTCCATGTGTAATCGAATAGCTCATCTGACCATCGGGATAGGCCGGCGAGTACAAGATGGGCGTAGGCAAGGCGTCCTTGCTGGCTAAACTCGGCGACAATTTCTTGTCCGGGTAGACGGTAGGCCGGTGTTCCGCGATAGCTACTGCGGGGACGCCCAGCCCAGGTCCGTCGCTTGCGGATCTCGATTTCCCACAAGCTGGCAATCTTGGGGAGTGTTTTGGCAGCCGATACAAGGGCGGGCGCGCTGAAACTGGAGCCGTGGACCCAGCGGTCCGCGTCCTCCGTGAAGACAGGATCTAGCCCGTCTATCACTCCGATTGAGGAAAGGAAGACACGCCACTCCTCTTGGGTTCCACCGTGCTTTGTCAATTCTTGGGGAGATGCGACGAAGCATGACTCTAGTTTCTTTAGATCAGCTGAGGCGTGCCGCCCCTCTGCCACGACGGTCCAGAGATCATCACCACGTGTGTTGCTCCAGCCCGCACCGAAGACCGTCTCTGCGGCGGGCAGGAACGTTTGCGTGCTCGTGGGCACGTATAGCCCAAGGTCTTTGAACGCGATGGCGGAGCCCTGACGGTTGCGGTGCAGTTGGAAAACGAATTTCATAGCCTGGAGGCGGAGATTAGGTGAGGCGCTCTGACGAAGCTCGTCTTGAACGTGGTTGAGAAGCCCTTGTATATTGAACTGGCGGACAAGTGCGCCGTTGATGAGGAACTGCTGCGCAGCCTGACGGTGGGGTTGATCAGCTTCGTTCGTCCACCGCAGGTCGGGGTGGACATAGAAGAGACGTTTCCGCAGGGTCCGGGGGACGGTGATGCCGTTCATGACAGCAGTCTCGGTTGTTGTGGGATAGAAGAACGCCTCGTGCCGACGCGCTGTGCTCTCGTTCTCTCCGAGACCTTTTCCGTTGAAGTGGCGCAGCTTTCCGTCGTCGGCGAGTAGAAGCCTCCTACCCCGGAGAACCGTTGCGTTCCGTTCGAACAGCCGGAAGAGATCGACGTAGAGGTCGTTCCAATCCCCGAGAGCATCTTCATCGCGCGGAAGGCGAAAAGCGGAGACGATTCGCTCTACGTGATCGGCAAGTTGCTCTTCGTCGGGTGTAAGGGGAGCATCGAGCTGTCTGCAAAGCGCGTCTAGCCGGTTGAGCCGCTCGGCGCCTACTGCGGGGTCCGCTACGGGGATACCTGTAGACTGCGCTGCCTCAGGGGTTAACACCTTGCTTTCCCGACGAGGCCACAGCACTGTATTGGCAGGGGTGTCCCATGAGAGACTTGGCGATCTACCGTCGAGCACGGGTACCAGGGAAACCTCAAATAGTTCGCGGCCGTGGACGTGAAGAGCTGCTTTTGACAACCGCTGTGCTGAACTCTCCGGCCGGTCCCAGGCGATGAGGTCGATGGCCGCCCGGCGGAGTTCTGGGCTGCCAGACTTCCGAAGTGCCGCAGCGGCGATGAGGCAGGTTTCTGCAATGGCGTCGAGGAGCATGGCGTTAAGTCGATGCTGGCGATTAATCCCAGTGCGGTCCACCTTGGTAAAGAACGGCGCATTGATGTGCCCACGAAGCGGAGCCGTGGCATCGCTGCCAAGCGGGAGGAAGGTGTAGATCCGGTTATCTGCCCTGCCTTGTCTACGTCCCTTCTCTCCGCGAGATAGTGCAACCTCCACCACCGCGGGCTCCGCCCAATCGCGCCAGGACTCATCCAAATCACCGTGCACGACCGCTTGGTCGACCGTGTCACGAAGCCTTGCGACGGGCACACGTCCCCGTATCACCAGGAACTCCCCGAGTTCGCCGAGGTCCACCTCGGCGAATGTAGTGGTGGGAAGTTCAGGATGATCCTCGCCCTGCCCGAGAAGCTCCACCGAGTGCTCTTGCCGCAAGAGGACAAGGCGCTCTACATCAGCTCCGACGACACGGCGTTCCAAGACCAAGTGCTCCAAGCGGTTGAGGAACAGCAGCACAGGGACTTCAGCCGTTGCCAGTTGGCTCCAGAGCTGGGTCGCATCCTCAAGAGCGCTCTGACTCTTCAGAGGAAGCCGGATCACGGTCACGTTTCCGTCGGCACCCAGCTCGGCGCAGGTCTCAGGTAGATCCGCGATCGGGAACGGCACCTGGAAGGGCGGCATCTCCTCTGCGGCCCTGGCGGCTAGCTCTTCATCGCCGAGCAGGTCGAGATAGTCGGCGGAGGTGGTAGCGAAGCGAAACCGGTAGCCGTTCAGAAGCGGGCCACCCGATTCCTGACAAGAGGCGCTGAAGATCTCGGGCGTGGTCGTGAGCTCCACCACACTTCGGAAGCCGACTCCTTTGTTGCCGATCCCGTCGCCTACCCTTTTCGCGCTCCTGGCCAGCTTGCAGATAGCCATGACGCGCTCCCAGGTGAATGGCGTGCCGGCGTTGGCCACATAGAGCGTGCCGTGCTCGCCTTCTGTCTCATCAATCAAGATGTGGACACGCCCGTCATTCCGGTCGCCGGGATGGGCATCGTGCGCGTTTTGCAGAAGCTCCAGGAGTGAACGTCCTCTGTAGTCACGGGCGTTTGCCAAGCTGGCAGCTTTCAGTTGCTCGGCCGCTTCCCAATCACGGGAAGCCTGCCACCCGGAGAGCACCTTCTGTGCGTAGTCGCGGAGCTGGTCAGCGTGCTCATCCATTAGCTCACTGGTGCCGAGATGGTATCTGGAGGTGCTGATCTCTGCTTCGATCACTTGTTCCCCGCCTCGCCCGCTGTAAGGGTCGGCGGAAACTGTAACGTACGCCTCCGACGTTCCAGCCGATGATGCAGATCTGATGCTATGCCTCGAACGCTCGTGGTGGAGGGCGCTCCTGCCGAGCTGGCCCTGTCCGAAGCGAATCAGCATGTTCTGGCCCAGGCACCCATTCCGTGAGTGGGCTATCAGTCCGCCAGCAACGCGCTTGCGGAGCATGTCATGCTGGCCACGGTCGTACATCTACCTCTTGATCGTTTTGATGTGGTTGACGTGTCCTGCGACAGCGCCGGAGCTATACGGGAGGTGCATCGAGTAACTGACCCCAATCACCGGAGGCGATCTCAAGGCGATCTTGCCCAGTTGGATGCAACCGCGGACGCACTCAGCCAAGACGAGACGTAGGAGAGGGCCGCTGCTTAAAATGTTGATCTTATCTCCTACAACTGAAGATCAAGGAAATTCCCATGTCCTTCACCGAGCACATCGCGCCCATCTTCCGTGCAGCCTTGGAGATCCTTCGGGATGCGGGCCGTCCGATGCGGCCTGCCGAAGTGCGAGAAGCGGTGGCCAAGCGGGTCTCGATCGATCCTGGTCAAGAGGTGCTGAACGCGCACGGTCAGGTGAGGTGGCACGCCCAGTTGGGGTTCCGCACCGGCGAGGCCGCATCGCTGGGCTGGATGACCAAGCGAAATGGCTGGGCGATCACTCCGGCCGGTGTTCAGGCGCTGGAGGACTTTCCGGGAATTGAGCTCTATCGGGAGCTAGTGCGTCAGTATCGTGCTCGTCGTCAGTCTGCCCAGACGCGGACGTACGTCGATCCGCGCTGGAAGGTGGTGCTGGAAGCGCTCGCTGGGCTGGCCCCCGGTTCCTGGACGACTTACGGGGACATCGCCGAAGTGGTCGGCATGTCAGCTCAGTCGGTGGGTGGGTTCATGGCCGAGGCTGGCGAGGCGGCGGGTGCGCACCGTGTCCTGCAGTCCAGCGGCAAGATCTCGCCAGGGTTCCGGTGGCTCGACCCAGAGCGGACCGATGATCCACGCGAGGTGCTGGAGCAAGAGGGCGTGACATTCGATCAATACGGTCGAGCGGCTTCCAGCCAACGAGTGACCGCGGACAAGCTCCGGGCGACGCTTTCCAAGGCTGGCGCGCTACCAGTGCCTGAACCCGAGGAGGATCCCGGATGGGACGTTCCGGCGCCGTTCGAGCAGTTCCAGCAGAACCTTGGCTACGCGCGGCAACTCCTCGATGGTGGCCGGAACCTGGAACGGCTCGGCGTTGGTGCATTCGATGTCACCGACCTCTACCGTGCCGCCTGGACTCAGTCCGTTGCAGCGCTCGATCACTGGATCACGAGGGAGATCATCGACCGGGGGGTCGCGCTCGCCCTGCAGCCGGGCGCTCCTCGACCGGCCAAGTTCGACAAGCTGACCCTGCCGGTCGCGCTGTTTGAGAAGATCCACCATCACGACGCTCCGCTCGCCGAGGTGTTTCGTGCGCACCTTGAGCAGGAGTTCGAGTACAAGACGTTCCAGAACCCCGAGAAGATTCAAGAGGGGTTCGCGCACGTCAGCTCGGTCAAGCTGTGGGTGAAGGTGGCGGAGATCCTTACTGAGCAGGATCCGACGTCACCGGTGACCTCTGACGGCGTGCGGGCCAAGATGCGCGAGATCGCTCGACGTCGCAACAACATTGCCCACACGGCCGACCACGACCCCGACAACCCTGGACAGAAGCTCGCTATCACGGCGCAAGCGGCCGAGGAGACTATCGACTGGCTCGAATCGATAGCGATCGCGATCCAGCTGGCCCTCGGCGATCCGTTGCCAACAGCGGATTACGATGCCGCCCCTGTGGAGGCGGGCGGCCTGGGGGCTGTGCCGATGTCTGCCGGCGAGGGCTGGGCAGCGACCTCTCGTGCCCGACGCAAGTGGGATGAGGAGAGCCTTCTCCAGGCCATCCAACAGTACTGTCCCGATGACGTGACGCGGACGCTTATGGAGGTGTATCGGCACGCCGAGCGTCACCCGGCGTTCCGGGGCTACTACTACGGTGAGGGCGAATACCCCTCTGCCACGGCACGGTTCAGTGTCGGTACGGACGAAGCCGCTGTCTGGAGTATCTACACCGGGGCAAGCGAGTCTGTGCTCTCGATCAACTTCGAGTGGATGCGTAACCGTGGAGTTGCCCTTGAGGTCCTATCAGAACTGGCAGGGACCTTGTCGGCGTTGCCTGGCTGGGCCGGTGTGCCCAGGCAACTTGTCGTGGCAAACTATGCCAAGCGTCCGTCCCTCACACCAAACGCGTTGGCTCGGCCTGACGCGGCCGACATCATCACCAGCTCCATTGGCGCGCTGCTGGCCGCAGGTGGCGAAGGGGCATGACCTTGCAGGTCTCCAGACGACCTTGTCCGCAATCGCAGCGGGCGGACACCGCGAAGGCTGGATGAGCTGATAAGAACATCGACACCTGAAGTATGTCAGGTGGATTCCGGACACCCGGCTACAAAAGCTGACAGAAGTCTGGAGAGGTGGGTACGTGACGAGGCGTCGCAGGCAGTTCTCGCCGGAGTTCAAGGAAGAAGCCGTCCGGATGGTGCTGGAGGGCGAGCGGACGGTCACGTCGGTGGTGCGGGAGTTCGGGATCAACGCCAGCACCCAGGGCAGCTGGGTGAACCGGCATAGGATCGCTAGCGCGCAGGAGGAACGGCAGGCGGTCTCCGAGCCGGAGCGGGCTGGCCAGTCCTACGCGTTGCCCAGCACATCTCGCTCCTGTAGATCATCTCGCTGGCCTGTGGCAAGTGCAGTCGGTCACTGCGTAGACAGTCTGCTTACAAGCCGTTTCAGCGCATTTACGTGGGGGGACATGGCGTCGAGCGCTTCGCTGGCTTCTGCCAGGCGTCGATAACAGTTGGTTCGGTTGGTGGTCTTGCTGGCCGCTTGGGCAGTTTTGAAGAGCTGAAGCTGTTCAATAAGAGGCGGAACGTCGCGGTGCAGGGCGGTCATCACCTGCTGCGCCTCGGAGGCGGAGCGGAGGGCGGCGCGGGCGGCCTGCTCGATGGGTGAAGTGTCCGATGCCTCGTTTGCTTCCTCTGCTTCCTCGAATGCAATCTTGATAAGAAGATCGCCTTGACCCAGGTAGCAGGTGACCGATGGCGAAAGTTCTGCTAGGAGTTCGGCGAGAGGGCCCGCGCTGGTTTCGAAGCCCTTCTTAAGACCGTGAATGAGGACAAGCATTCCCTCTTCGGAGTTTCCGAGGTCGATGGTGGTGGAGGAGGTGACCCATCTCGATGTCATGTTGATAAGCATTGCGACGGCCGCGGCCTGGATGGGGCTTATGCGTACGGTGTCCGCCTCGAATCCGTCCTCGATATTGAGCGAGATGGAATTGTTCTCCGCGCCCGTCGCTACAACAGTGAAGAGGTCCTCTGGGTTGTCTGGGATGGGGTAATAGCAGAATTCTGTAAGAAGTGTTAGAGTCGCGGACTCGCTGGCTTCGGCCTCTGGATCTAGAGACTCAAGCCATGAAGCAAAGGAGGCTATCTGGGATATGGTGATGGGAATGGAGCCACGACGGGTTTGCGAGCTACAACGTTCGTAGAACCGCTGAAGGTTGGTTCTCTCACTTTGAGAGATAGTGCCGACGATGGTGCTTGTTACCTTAGCCCACTGCCGGAAAGTGCTCATGTCGCCGCTGGCAAGCATTGCAAGACCGAGGTGGCCTTGCAGAATGCATCTTTGAAGATGGCGATCATCCACTTCGGAGATGTTCTTTATTTGTCTCCCTACGTAGTGTGAGACGAAGTCCTTCTCGCTATTGCTGAGGTCGCCGGGATACTCGTGGTAGTTATGCAAGAGGGCGATTGCAGCAGAGGCGGATCGAGTTTTTGCTCCAGTCTTGCTTGTTCGATAGTAGTCGCATTCGAGAGTGAACGATTGTCCATGTGACGTAAATACAAGATCTACAGCGTGGTAGCGGTCGTGGTCGGAACCGGATTTGTATGGGATCGACTCGATTTCGATATCGAATGGAGCGCTCATGCTAACGAGCTTTGTAAAGCCATCATGGATAGGAGCGAAGCTGTCAAGCAAATCATGTAGTTCCTTCGGGCGCCGGTCTAGAAGCTTTGTTCGCCTATGACGCCACGCGACAGCCAACACCGCTTGAGCCGCGTCGGCTTTTGCGATATCAGGATTTTCGGCTTGCCCCTTCCCGAGAAGAACAGCGCCATCGAGGGCGAGGTCGTCGAATAGCTGATCACAGAAGTACGCGTCAGGTGTCCCCATGCGCGCTTCGTCTTCGTTCGGCCGTCGGTTCGAAGACGCAAGTCTCAGAACAAGCTCATGGGTGCAGAGCGTATCCATAACAAAAGAGCCCTGGTGTGCCAATAGCCCATTATCCCGCTGCCGAGACTGAGCGGCGAGTGGCCTATTCTCGTATATCCAGGAGCTGTGTGTCATTGCTTGGCTGAGCCATGGTCCACTCTCCTTTGGAAGATCAAAAAGGCGCCGTAGGTCGCACACCGCCTGCCAGTGCTGTGCTGGAGGATCTCGGTACAGAAGAGGCGTCTGTGCGGGTACGGCTTGCGTTTCGGATACGACTTGTCTAACAATCGTAGGAAGATATCTGCGTAGGAATTTCTCGGCAGCGTTTCGTGCGGCATCCTTTTTTCCGCGCCCGCTACCTTCGGCGTGTCGCCCGTGCCTATCGTGAATGAAGGCCCTGAACGTCTTGTTGTGGTCCGGTCCTTCATCTTCGAATCGCCAGACGAGTTCCTCGTCACGAACTTGCTCCTGCAGAAGGGTTCGCCAGTCTCGCTTTTCGGACTGGGTGGATCGGATCTCTGTATAGCTAGATTGACAAAGGCGATAGATAGCCTAGACTCCGTCCATCAAAGCGATAATGCCGATGATTTGGCGGACTACCATCGACTTCGATCTACTAGATTGTGCTTCGCTAATAGCGGATTCGCCTTTGCCGAGGAGTGTTGCCTTCAATGGCAAAAAGAGACCGTCTATAATCTTGTCTGCTGCTGGTTTTAGGCTGTTCAGGGCGGCGCTCTGCTCACCTCGTGTCTGTGGCTGCCGGTCGGCCAGATAGCAATCGAGGAGAGCCACGTTGAGCCAGCGTTTCCCGACTTCTTCGAATGCTTTAAGAAGTCTGGCGTTAATGCCAATAGAAAGAGAGTGCTCTTGTTCGTATATGTAGCTTACATGCATACACGAAATGCGTAGCCATCGCAATCGGAGTGGATCGATACGTGCGTCCCACCCAAATCGGTCCAGGAAATCCACAAGAGTTTCATTCAACGGAATGGCATCGGCCCAGTGGCCTGGATCTCCCAGCCGAGGGCGGTCGGAATTGTCTACGATGAGGACATCTCGTGCAGGCGGCGGCACCTGTCGAGGCGTTACGATCGCTCGAGATCGTTCTGGGCGCTCCCGGTTCGTGGTATGAGTATGGTGGCCCGCTGGCGTCGGTATTGCGGATTTTCCCCTGGCCCGAAGAACGGGGCGTGACTTGTTGGCTCGACTGTCGTTGAGAAAGCCATCAACGTCGCGCAGGACCCAACTCGGGATGTCTCCTTGCTCGGTTCCCTGACGGTTCACGGTATTCGCCAGGCTGAAGTAGTAGGCCGCTCGTCCGATGTTGTTCGCAAGCGCGTAACGTTCGGCCAGCTGCTGAAGGGCCCGGCAGAACCGTCGCTTAGAGATCGCCATACGGGACGAGATACTGATCCGCTCAATCCGCTTGATTGCTCGACGGAAGGCCGCCATTTTGTGGAGAGGAGTGGGAACAGGCGGCTCAGCCAGGGCCACGACACCGACCCACCGATTCCCTCCGCTAAATGCTGTCACTGCTGCTCCTGAGTGGGGGTTAACGAGCATGCCGGTGGTCAAGCACAACTAGCGCCCGTGCGGGCGATCTCCAGCGCATCACCGTGGCGGCGTAGCGGCTGGCCGCCGTCGCCGTCCTTGCCGACGAGAAAAATGCGTTCTCCTTCAGGAGACAGGAGGCGGTGCTTTATCCGCCCGGGGCTGGATCCTCCGGACGTGAAGCTTGGGTCCAGCAAGAGGTAGGGCTCTGGCCACTGTTCCTCAGGCCTCCGCCGGTGCTTCATGTGATCCTTGATCAGCGAGCTCTGGATCTCTGCGGAACCTGAGGTGAACGCCGTACAGTAAGCGATCAGCTCATCGTGAATCTTGACGACGTCCATCCCGCCCGTATCTCGCGACCTTGAAATCCTGTGAAGGCACGGCACCGGTCTCATGTGACAAGTGAACGCCTGTGAAACCTATGCCCCCCGTTGCTCATCATGAGGTCGCTATGAATCGTTACACCGGAGGTGGATCACGCCAGGTCATTGGAGGTCCTGTTACGCGATTGTGCCAAGCTCTTCGCATCTCTCCTGAGGGTTGATCCGGTTTGACGAAAGTCCGAGATCATGGGCTCGTCCCCGGAAGGTGTCCATGATGGAGAGCATGGGGAAGAAGAAGCCGCGTCCTCGCCGCTCTTCACCCCGGAGTTCAAGACCCAGATCGTCGAGTTGTGCCGGCGTGGTGACCGCTCGGTCGGGCCGGGCTCGACGATTCGCAGGCTGGGCCGCCGCCGTCGTCCTCGGCGCTGGCCCAGGCGCGCCGCCAGGTCAGCGTGGCGCCGTTGAAAGCGCTGTTCGAGCTGCTGGCCGACCCGCCGGCGGGGCTGTGCGATGGCGGGGCCTGCTGGTCTGCGCGGTGGATGGCTCCACGATGGCGGTACCCGACAGCCCGGCGAACCTGGCCCGGTACTGACGAATCGAAGGACACGTCGCCCCAGGAAGTGATCCGTGGTGTATACAGAAGGGCTCGCGGTCGAGGGTATAGAGTTTTCGGTCCTTATCGTTGCGTAGGCATCGAGCTCATGAAAGTACGGGCGAGGCGGTCGATCTCGTCGTCCCTAGATGCCTCGTCCACGCGCTGATCTCGGTCGATTCGGCCGCGTTCGGCTTTCAGCTGGCGCTCCTTCTCGCGTAGCTTGATCTCGTAATCGCCGGTTGTCTGCCGGGTGGTGAAGTTCAGTTCGGCCTCGTGGCAGGCTGCGCCCGCGCGCAACTCCTGAGTGAGAAGGCGGTCGTACTCGGTCCTGCCGTTCAGCATCTTCGAGATGATCGGCATGCAGTCGAGCAGGACGAAGATGATGCGCAACAACCAGTGGGCGAAGTTGACCATGCCACTCTGGCCTGCGACCGTGCCCAGAGCCTCCCATCGATCCAATAGGCCGATGTCGGTGTAGGCCCGCTTCTTCTCCTCAACATGCTCGGCGATCTTCTTGCTGAGAGCCGCCGCGCGTTCCTCTTCAACACCTGCGCGGTCGGCCGCGAGCGAGCCGATCTGCGCCCTCAGCTTCGCCACGTCCGCCTGCTGCTGGGAGATGTCATGGTTAGCGAGGAAGGTGTTGAGCGCGTTCTTCCGAATTTTGCACTCGGGACCGTCGCCCGGTATGCCCGTGGTCTGGTCCGTGTCCTTGCCATAACATTCCTGGTCTCGGAGTCTCTCCAGCCTCCCATGTTCTGCTATGTCCGCCGCCAGCTGATCTTCCGCGGCCTTGAGGGTGCTCTGCCTCTGCGTCATGTTGCCTTCGACGGCGAGTGCTTGGTCGCCGCCGTCGAGGAGATAGCCGTTGCAGTTGACACCCGAAGGCGATGGCCCTTTGAGGGGGTTGCATTGCTTGTACCGGCTCTCCGTCAGGCTGATCGCCTGGTCGCGTTCTACCATGATCTGCCGGTCGAGCCGCTCCTGAAAGATCTTTAGGGTCAGCGGCTCGGCGATGAAAACGCCGATAACGATGGCGAGGGCCAGCCGAATCAGTACGTTGCCCCAGCGGGACCAGCCGTCATTGTCGCCGTGGAGGCTGGTGATCAGGAATCGATCGACGTTGGCGATGATCAGACCCCACAGCACCGCCACCGGCACAAGATACAGGGGGGACGCGTGCGAGAGCAGTGTCAGCGCGCCCAGCATGGAGGCGCCCGCTATAAGCGCGGTGCTGACCACGACTCCGCCGAGACTGGTGTAGCGGGAACGTTCCTGAGGAACACTTGCGAGGATCTTCTCGTCGACTCCGGTGAACCGACGCAGGAATGCCCCGAGAGTGAGCCGTTCCCGGCGCCGGGGGTGCCGTCCGTGCTGTTCGGCCGTCTTGGATCCGTGGAGGATGTCAACCACGGACGTCCTCCTCCATGAAGAAATCGTCGTCGGTATCGCCCGCCGTCACCTCGGCACGAGGCTCGTAAGCTCGGCCTTCGAGGTCCTTCGCCTCCGCTTCCGGCTCGACATCCTCGAACGCGGCAAGCAGTTCCTTGCCGGTGTTCTCGTTGAACAGGCCCTGGGCAATCGCCGCCCGGACAACCTCGGCCCGGCCGCGAGCCTGAACGACTTCCAACTCGTGCTCGCGCTGCATCCTGTGCTGGATAGCGCTGTATTCCCGGTCTCCCAGGGCGGCGTAACGGTCGGCGACCTGCTGGTCGTTGAGACCGCGAGCGGTGAAGTACAGGCCATCGGCGGCACTAGGACCACTGTTCAGGAAGTCCCTGACCTTCGTGGCCTCGGTGATCTGCTGATTCCGGTCGAGGGCCGCCTCCTGCCGAGTGAAGTCGTTGGCGCTGCGGCCCTTGGCGTGCAGGTAATCCTGCTCATCAAGTTCGTAGTCACGGTCGAGCTTGCGTTTGGCGTCGCGGAGGCCGTGTTCGCCCTGGATGTTGTGCAGGCTGGTCTCGTAGTGCCGCCGCCCCTGAGCGATCTCGTCGGGGGCGTACACGTCGAGGCCGGCGAACTCGGCCGTCATACCGGGCAGCACACACGGCACTAGGGTCGTGTAAGCCTTCACCTGGGCATGCACGAGTGTCCACAACTCGGGAACCGCGTGCAATCCGTAGCTGCGGCCGAGTTCGAAGAGCTTGTGGTAGGCCCGGATATAGGTGACCAGGTGCTCGGCGACATCGGTCAGACCGGCACGCACCACCTCGATCGGTTCGTCGACCGTGCAGCGGAACTGCACCGCAACCGTGAAGTCGTGGGCGCCAGAGGAGTTGATCGGTACGTGGATCGTGGCCGGGTGGTCCTTGGACACGTCCACGACGCTGACGCTGTCGCCGTGCAGCACGTGCGGTTCGTCCCCGCGCAGCCGCCGGTCGCCCAGCACGAACGTACCGTCGTACTCGAAGACGAGCCGCTGGTGCGGAAGCTGGCGGGGCAGGCTAGAGATTGGGCGGCGGGGTTTGCTCAGGAAGCCTTGTTTGGCGACAGGATCAAGGGGAATCTGGCTGATCACTGGGTAGCTCATGGACGTTTTCCAATGGTGTCGAGGGAAAGTGCAGCCGGGCTGAGGAAGATCTGGAGTAGCGACAGGAGAAGCTCCATCCGGTTCTCGTCGGTGTTGCGGGAGATGGCGTAACGCCGCAGGTCATGGGCCAGCAGCGGCCGTTCCTTCGCAGGGAGCGCCTCCACGAGCGCTGCGAACAGGGCACGGACACGGTCACGGTCATCGTCGTCGCGCTCGTCGAACGCGCAGACGGCGTCATACAGGGCGGCCAGTGCATCCCTGCGGTGAGGGCGCTTGATCAGAACCGCAGACCAGAGTTTGGCGAGCGGGGCAGCCGATTCAGGGCGACTGCGCAGGTGAGCGGTGACTGTGGGGATCCCGACGCCTTCCGCGCGAGCCGACAGGACGCTCAAGATCGCCCGAATTAGCGGGTCGACCGCACGGCCGATCCGCCTGTCGTTGCTGATCTGACGCGCAAACCAGTCGAGTATCGGGAGGGCGTTGCCGGTGGCCTCGGTCAGTGCTGCGAACAGACGGGCCAATGCAATTTCCGCATGCCGGACAGGCTTCTCACTGTCTCTGATCTGTAGCCAAAGCATCCGGGCCGCCTCCAGAGGGAACCGGATGCCTAGCTCACCGGACCAGGCAAGGGTGGCGGTGAATTTGGGCCTGGCCGCGGATGCCTTTGTCCACGAGGTGACTGTACGCAGGACCTCCGGACGGGTCGTCTCGTCCAGGCACAACCATGAGATGGCCATCGCGGCGGTGGCCTGGCTGCGCATGACACCCCTTCCTCGGGCCCATGGGGTGAGAAAAGTGCTTTCGACGTACGAGTAGTCCGCGACGGAGGCCAGAACCGCCACGCCCCTGGCGATCTCCGCCTGTACGCTCGGGTCGCGTAGAGCGGCGCACTCATGTAGCCATTCGGTGACCGGGTCCCACAACCGCATGCCGTGTCGCTGGTACAGCTCCCGCATTACATGTGTTCGGTGGCCATCGACCTTGAACTCCAGCCTGCGCCCCGGCGAAAGACTGAAGAGCGAGCCCTCTGCCACCCGGAGCAGGCGACGGCTCGGCATTGGATCATCCGCCGAGATGGCATCCGCTTTTTCCCCGCCGATGCCGGCGATGGACTCCAGCCGGGCGAGCAGTGACTCGAAGCCGCTTTCCGGGAGGCCGGCGGTGAAGGCCATGGCGGCCATCTCGAGGAGCTCACCTCGAGTACGCGGGGTATCGAACCAGGCGACCACGTCGCGCCGCCCGGCGGACTCCAGCTTGCCGAGCGCTTTGTCCAACGGAACGCCTGAGGCCAGCTCGCGCGCCAGTGTCACCACGTCGGTCATGGCATGGTCGGCGGTGATCTGGGCGGCCGCCTCATCAGCGACCTTGGGTGCTACCTGGTGAGCCCGCAGGACGTCGCGGGCCGGAGGCGGTAGCCAGGCTATTTGGTCTCCCTCGGGTAGCGAAGTAGCCGTCCCCGTGACCACCAGGTAAGCCCCGGCATCGCGCACGCGGCGCCTGATCTCCCGTACGTGGAAGTCGGCGATGCTCCCGTCAACGTCGTCCTTGGGCCAGTCGCACAGCAAATAGCCGTGAGCCTTCCGGTATTCGCGGGCGGCCAGCTTCTCCAGCGTGTAGGCCGGGCTGAGCTCCACCACCACCTCGCGCCGCCCCCCGACGAAGTCATGAAGCAGATTAAGCGCTGCCGTCCGGCGGCCCGTGCTGGCGTTGCCGATCAAGGCCACCATGTTGCCGCTCTCCAGCTGTTCGGCGGCGGCCTTGTAGCTGGCGTGGCGCACGTAGCAGGTGCGGGCCTCTGCCATCTCGTGCTGGGATACGGGGCCGGACGTGCGGCGAGACTTGGGGCGGGAACCCGAGATGCCGAAAGAGGCTCCCCCGATGTTGCCGTGGATGTGGTTGATGACGGTCTGGACCTGGGAGACCTGCGCGAAAATTTCGTCCGTCGCCTCGGCCTGATCAGTCAGATCGACCGGCGTAGCTTCCTCGCCGATCAGTACCCCCTCAGCCGGCGAGTCAGTTTCGGATGCCAAAATTGATCTCCTCACCGGTAATGGGGGCGGTGATCAGGTTGACGGTCATCTGCTCGGCGTTGAACTGCTGCGCGAACTGCTTCGCGGCGGCGTCGACACGCACCAGCTTTTCCAGGGACTCCAGCAGGTCGTCGCGCGACTCCGGGTCGGCCGGTTGGCCCTGTTCGGACCGGAACTTCTTGATCTTCGCGAGCAGTTTCCGGGCGCCACCGAGACCGGTCTCGGTGCCGTAGGCTCCCAGACGTTCGAGGGCGCCACCAGCGATCAGTGCCCACAGGGTGTCGGCGACCTCCGGCAAGTTGTCCATGTTGAGAGTTCCTTTCTGATCCAGGTCTTCTGAGGGGATCCACATCCAGGCGATCTCTGTGCGTTCCTTGGTCGGCACTTCCAGCCGGGTGAAGGACTCTGGTCGGTAAGAGGTGTGGAGCTGTCGGACGACGTCCTCGTAGAGCCGATCGGTGAGGATCAGCACCAGGTCGGCGCGCGGGTTCACCTTCAGGGCGGTGCGGGCGGCCTTCGCGTCGAGCAGCCGGCAGGTGGTCACGACGACCTGGCCGACGAAGCCCATCGCGCCACGTTTCACGACCCCGTGGCCGATAGAGATGCGAATCCGCAGGCGGGCATCGTCTCGACGTTCGCGATTGTGGTCGTGGAGCGCCTTGCGCACGCGGCGCACCAGGTCGTCGATGACCCGGAGCTCGGGCTCCCCTTCGGGGAGGACGATGACCTCACCGTCGCCGGCTTCCTGGCGGGTCCAGGTCTCGCGGCGCAGGCCGGCCTCTCGTGCGCCGCGGTCCATGACCTGGGCCAGACCGGACTGGATCGAGTCGTGCCGTAGGTCGTCGCCGCGGCCGTATCCCTCCGCATCGACCGCCACGACCAAGCGGCGGCTGAAATCAGAATCAAGCATCACGTCACCTTGTGGTTGCGAAAGATCGACCAGAGTGGTCGGGGAGATCGACGGGGATAGAGTCTGGCGAAGATCGCATCGCCTCAAGACGTACCAGTACGCTTCACCGGAAATTAGCCAGACCGATCGGGTCGATGACGACCTTCCGGCGATGACCGGGGTCGATCAGTTCAAGGTCTTTGAAACGTCGGATGGCTTTGAAGACGGCGTCTTTTCTGGCCCCGACAAGATTGGCGATCTCCTCATGGGTAAGATCGACTCCGAGGTCCCGCTTACCATCGACCCTGTCGACTCCGTGTCGGCCGGAGATTTCCACGAGCACGTTCGCGACCCGCACAGGCACGCTGAACTGAGCGAAGTCAGTTCTTCTACGGTTGGCCCAGTCGAGCCGGTCGGCGATCATCCTGGCGAGTGCATTCCATGCCGCCGGATGGCGATCGAGGAAGTCGGTGAACGCCTGTGCGCGGATGACGTGCACCAACATCGGACTGCATGTCGTCACCATGGCCGATCTCGGCTGTCTGCGCAGAGCTGCCAGTTCGCCGACCACATCGCCGCTGACGCGGATGCCCAGCATGGCCGCCCCGCCCGATTCCAGGTAGGCCGTCACCTTCACGCATGCCGTGGGCCGCTGACCTGGGATGGACCTCAGTAGAAAGACCTCGGACCTCTCTCGATCTCCTTGGTATATGAGTGGTTCGCCAGCCTGCCGCGGGGAGGGTGGCGCGAGAGCCAGAAGCTCCGCCCGCTCCTCTGGGCTGAGTCTGTCCATGAGGGTGCCTATGGGCCACCTGGCGGGGATTTGATCATTTATCACGGATTAAACGCCTTGGGTCATCGATGTGAAGCTGTTAGAAGCTACACCCTGGAATATCTGGGAGCCACGTTTAGATAGTTATCAGGATGTAGGTATGTGGCATCTTGTCCGGCTTATCCCGAAAAATGGGTCGAAATTTCTGAGAGAGCAGAACAATGTTCCTGTGATTGGCGTGACCCAGTGGAACATTGGCACCGGTATGCGACTTACGTCCTTGTAAGGTTGTTCATTGGAGTTTTGCGATATCTGTACTTATCCAGTAGCAGCTTCAGGTAGGCACTGCTGTCGGCGTTGGAGCCCGCCGCGATGTATGCACCGGACATCACCGCCTGGGCCGGGCGGCGTGTTCGCGCCGCGCTGGTGTTGGGCCTGTGCAGGATGGGCGAGGCCATCAGGATGCTTTCGTGCAGGTGAGCACGATGGTGGTGCTGACTTGGACTTGCTGCCGGCCTTGACGGTGACTAGGCGGGTTTTCGGCGGACAGCGGCGCCTTGCTCTGGTAGGCGCCGATCTCGTTGAACAGTAGATCGCCGTAGGTGCGACGCGGGGGTAGCTGTGCACAGTGAAGGTGGCCCCGCCGGAGTGGACGGCGCGGACAGTGCGAAGGTCGCGAGGGGGGCTTGAGCACCTGGTCGCTGACGCTGCGGATGGAAGCCGCGCCGCCCCAGTAGCGGGCCGCATTGGCCGGCTTGGAGGTTGGGCCCAGGCGTCGTCGGCCTTGATCTCCAGCGCGGCGATGCCCTTGCTGGTCCCGTTGCCGTTGTAGCGCAGGTTGTCCTCGTGTGGGCCGATCTCGTTGGCCAGCAGGTCTTCCCTCCTCCCAGCCGGATTGCCGGCGGTGGCGATGAAGTTGGCCTCGCCGCCGTAGGTGAACTCCAGTAGGCCGGGGGTTTTGGTCGTGCGGATGTGGACGACTTGGTCGCCTTTTGCGTACGGGAAGCTGTTGGCAAGTCGGGGTCCTCGTGAAGGCTCGGCTGGTGATCGTGATGGGAGGCCACGCGAGATGCGCCCGTAGGGCGGGGTCGTCGCGGGGTCCCTGTCGGGGGTGAGCGTGCACCATAAATAAAGCGCACCGTGAACTCAGTGCACAATAGAGATTGTCGTGTCGACTGATCCCTGATGTGTCCGTTAGGATGTGACGCACGATCTCCCGATGTCCGCAGGGAGAGGTCGAGCTTGGCGTTGCCGGTGAGGCGGTGAGCATGGATCCACTGAAGCCCTCCGACCCTCGACAGATCGGAGACATCGTGCTGCACGGTCGGCTCGGTAGCGGGGGTATGGGCCAGGTGTTCTACGGCGTGACGCCTGACTCTGAGCCGGTGGCGTTGAAGGTCATCCGGGAGGAGTTCTTCGACAAGGTCGAGGTGCGTGAGCGGTTCACTCGGGAGATCGACGCGTTACGAACAGTCCAGAGCCCTTACGTCGCGGCCCTAGTGGACGCCGCCGAGGAGGACGCCGACAAGCCCTGGCTTGCGGTCGACTACGTTCGCGGCCTGAACCTGCGCGAGTTCGTCGATTCGCAGCAGTCGCTCGGCTCGGTAGACGCTGCGGCCCTGGGAGTGGTGCTCGCCGACGCCCTCACCGCCCTTCATCAGGCGGGTCTCATTCACCGCGACCTCAAGCCAGCAAACATCCTGATGAGTGTTGATGGCCCCAAGGTCATCGACCTGGGCCTGGTCGCCTTCACTGAAGGCCCTACCGATCTCACGACCGACACGTCGATGCTCGGTACCCCAGTCTGCATGGCGCCCGAACAGGTCACAGCGCCCACGCAGGTCACCGTGGCCGCGGACATACACGCCCTGGGGGCGACACTCCTGTTCGCCTTGACCAAGCACTATCCCTACGACGGTCGCCCGAACAGGGACAAGATGCTCATTGACCTGACAAACCCGGAGGTTGCCCCGGACCTGAGCGGCCTGCCGGACGGCTTCGAGTCGATCATCGCCGCGATGCTCGCCCACGATCCGGCGGCACGCCCCGATATCCCGCGGGTCAGAGCATGGTTGAGCGACCTGGCGACCGCTGATGGGATCACCCTCGCAGTCGCAGTCCGCCATCTGGCCGTCACAACCTACATCGTGCGCGACACCGACCCTCCCGAGGTCGATCCGCCTCTACCGAAGCGACGTGACCTCACGGAGGTGGTCGTCCCGGGCTCCGTCGTGGCCCTGCTCGCGGAGCGACTGCGCGGCACCTACGCCTGCAACGCCCCTTTCTGAGGAGATCAGTGTCCGAGACCCCGTACCCGCCCGGCGCCCGGATCCTCGTCCGGGACGCAGAGTGGATCGTCCGTACCTGCGCGCCCCTGACCTACACCCAGGGGTTCAAGGTAACGGCCATCGGATCGTCGGAGTTCGTCCGTGACGAGGACGGCGTCTTCTTCACCGACATCGAAGACATCGAACTGATGCGTCCCGAGGACACCATCCTGGAGCAGGACAGGACGGATCACTTCGCGGCCGGCCGGTTGTTCCTAGAGGCGGTTCTGCGCAGGACTCCTCTCCCGCAGACCGAGAAGGGGCTGGCTCTGTCCGACAGGTTCCTTCTGGACTCGTTGCCCTACCAGCTGCGCCCGGCGGAGCTGGCGCTGAGGGGATTGCGTCCACGTATCCTGCTCGCCGACGTCGTCGGACTGGGCAAGACCCTTGAGATCGGTCTCATCCTCGCCGAACTGATCAGGCGAGGGCGGGGTGAGCGCATCCTGGTCGTCACCCCGCAGCAGGTTTTGGAACAGTTCCAGCACGAACTGTGGACCCGCTTCTCCATCCCGCTGGTCCGTCTCGACTCGATCGGCGTCGAACGGATCCAGCGTGAGATCCCCGCGGGCCGCAATCCGTTCACCTACTACAAACGGGTCATCGTCTCCGTCGACACCCTGAAGAATGAGGGCAAGTACGGCCAGCACCTGGAGAAGCTGCACTGGGACGCGGTTGTCATCGACGAGTCGCACAACCTGATGGGCGAGACCACCGCGCGCAACAGGCTCGCCAGGCTGCTGTCCCGGCGGACCGACGCCCTTCTGCTGGCCAGCGCCACCCCGCACAACGGCGACAGTAAGTCCTTCGCCGAGTTGATCCGCATGCTCGACCCGGCGGCCATCGCCAACGACGAGCGTTACTCGGCGGAGGACATCGAACATCTCTACATCCGGCGCACCAAGGTCAGTCCCGAGGTTCGCGACCGGATGGGCAGCAGGTGGCCCGAGCGTGGTCCGTCGATCCCCGTCAGATGTGCGGCGAGCCCCACCGAGGAGCGGATCTTCGATGAGTTTCGCGAAGTTTGGCTGGCCGGAGATCAGCGCGAAGGCGGCTCTGTCGTCGATCAGAAGCACAGGCTCTTCCCTTACACCCTGCTCAAGTCGTTCCTCTCCTCCCATGTGGCTCTCGCTGCGACGGTCGTCAACCGAGTGCGATCGATCGATGCGGAAGACAAGAAGGCGGCCAAGGAGAAGGCCGCGCTTCGCGTTAAGCGGGACCAGAACCCCCTGGTGGAGCTGGGCAAACTGGTCAACGAACCGTCCGTTGCGCGCGGCCGGGAGCGTGATGCGCTGCTGAGTCTCGGTCGGCTGGTCTTGGAGATGACCGACGACGACTCAGCCAAGTTGACCGCGCTGACCAGGCAGCTCACGGACATCGGCGTAGCCCCCGGCAGCGCCACCCGAGTCGTGGTCTTCTCCGAGAGCGTCCCCACGTTGGAATGGCTCAAGCGGGTACTACCCGAAAGGCTCGGCCTGGCCGAGCCAGGTGCCATCGAGATCATGCATGGCGGATTCTCCGACACCCACCAGCAGGAGATCGTCGAACGCTTCTCGCTGAGTGATAGCAAGGTCCGTGTGCTACTCACCGGCGACGTCGCCTCCGAGGGCGTCAACCTCCACAAGCAGTGCCATCACCTGATCCACTACGACGTGCCGTGGAGCCTCATCCGCATCGAGCAGCGCAACGGCCGTATCGACCGCTACCGCCAGAAGCACAACCCCCAGTTCAAGGCACTGATCTTGACGTCCAGACTGGAGGATCCCCGGGAGGCGAAGGACGACCGCCTCGTCGCGGAGAAACTGCTCGCGAAGGAAGAGTCCGCGCATCACAGCCTGGGCACGGCCGAGGCGGTCACCGGCGAATACCGGGCCGAGCGCGAAGAACGGCGACTCATTCAGGACCTGCTCGCGGGCAAGACAGTCGAGGAATCGATTGAGGCACACCCCGCGGGTGATTTCCTGGCCGGGCTGCTCGCGGGTGTGGGCGACGAGCCCGCCAACCCCGACCCGCTGCTCGCCACGACACCGAAGCTGTTCGACAGCACCGAGGAGTTCGTCAAGGAGTCCATCAAGGAGTTGAAGCTGCTCGGCGATCTCGAAGACGACGGTGAGATGCTCGCCTTCACACCGCCGAAGGACCTGATCCACCGGCTGTCTGCACTGCCCGCCTCCTACCTGCGAACGCATGACATCAAGGAACGGATGAAGGTCACATTCAACCGTGGCCTTGCGGAACGCAAGCTCGATGAGGCCCGCAACAGCAAGACCATGTGGCCGGACATCGCCTACCTGTCCGACCTGCATCCCCTGGTCGACTGGCTCACCGACAAGGTCCTGGTCCAACTCGGCCGCCAAAAGGCCCCCGTCATGATGGCCGACGTCACCGAGCCGACCTTCCTCATCCAGGGCATCTACTCCAACAAGCTGGGCCAGCCCACGGTCGTCGAGTGGATGGCCGTCACCGGCTCCGCTGTCCAGGACGCTGACATGGTCGAGGTTCTGAGGCGCGCCGGAGTCGGACCACGGATGATCAATCCGGATCGTCCAGTGGACCTCGCCCCGCTGCAGGAACTGGTCAAGCCCGCCGTCGACATCGCGCGCGTTCATCTGGAAAAGCGGCGCGCACATTACGACGCGGAGGTTGTTCGTCCGCTGGAGCTCTACCGCGAACGGCTCACCGACTGGGAGCAGCTCACCCTGGACGGAGCGCGCACCAAAGCCCAGGCCGATCGCGCCCGTCGTACCGCTGACGAGCAGCGACGTCTCCTCGATTCCATGCAGACCACTGGTGAGCCGCTGCTGCGGATCCTCGCCGTACTGATTCCCGGGGGTGGGCACCAGTGAGCTTCGACTCGATCGTCAACCGCGGCGACTACTTCTCGGCCCACTACCTGGCCGAGATTCTGCCTAAGGACCTGAAGAAGAAGGACGGCCTGCTCACCCGGTGGGCTGAGGAGGAGAAGGCCGGCCGTACCACTCCGCGCAGGGGGCTGCGCGCGCTGAGCAAGCCCTACTTCGCCGACCGCCCGTTCTTCTCGGAATTCGACGTACGGCTCCGCCAAGGCGAACCCGTCAACCCGGATGACATGGTCGAGTGGCGCAAAGAACTGAACGAACTGCACGGCGACATCCTCCGCGCGCTCGGCTACGAGGCGCAGCCCCGCGAGCTGACGGTCGAACGGGCGGGCCGGGAGCACATCGTCCACGTTGCCCACGTCGAACGGCACCTTGCCGCCATCGAATGCGGCTGGGCCTCCACTGCGGAGGCCGCCATCGCCGGCGAACTCCTCGTCCCCGTCCAGCTCGACAACCGTGAACAGATCACCGCCGCGACGAAGCTCGCCTCGTGGCTGCTCAATAGTGACATCGGGCTGCGCTACGTGCTCATCCTCGCTGGGGGAGTGGTCACCCTGGCCGACCGGGCGACCTGGGGTGACGGCCGTTACCTGGCCGTCAACCTCGACGTGGTGCTGAGCCGGAACAACCAGGCCGAGCTGGATCTGATCGCGGCGCTCTTCGGCGCGGACTCGCTGCTGCCTCCGGAGGAGGGCGGCTCCGACCGGCTCACCGAGCTGCTGTCCAATTCCCGCCAGCACGCAGTCGGCGTGGACAGGGAACTACGCAGAGGCATTCAGACGTCCGTCGAGCTGATCGCCAATGAGGTGCTCAACCGGATTCGCCAGGCGAGGCGGCCCTCCGAGAACGGCATGGTCCCGGTCCAGCCCGAGGACATCATGGAGCCTGGAGCCCTGGCTAAGGAGCTGGGCCGCGAGGCGCTGCGCTACCTCTACCGGATTTTGTTCCTTCTCTACGCCGAGGCTCGGCCGGAGCTGGGCATTCTCCCCACCGACGACGAGGACTACGGCAAGGGCTACAGCCTGGCCCGGCTCGGCGACCTCGTGGTGCGTGACCTGGTGGGGGAGGAGGCCAAGCAGTCCTTCCACCTGTACGAGTCGCTGGACCTGCTCTTCCGCATGGTCAACAAAGGTCACCGGGAACGGGCCGGAACCGTCGAGGAGACCTCAGAAGGGGAGGGGCTGCGCTTTGAGCCGCTCCGCTCCGACCTGTTCGAGCCATCGAAGACCAAGCTGATCGGCCGGGACGCGATCCTGGTCCCCGGCTACAGCAAGTACGACCCGGACGCGCCGAGGATCGACACCCGGCTGCGCAACGAAGTCCTCTACCGGGTCCTGCGCAACCTCATGCTGACCAAGGGCAAGAAGAACGAGCGCGGCGGCTTCATTTCCTACGCCCAGCTCGGCATCAACCAGCTTGGTGCGGTGTACGAGGGACTGATGTCCTACACCGGGTTCATCTCCGCCGAGGAGCTCTACGAGGTCGCGAAGAAGGGCGATGACCAGGGCGGCACGTGGACAATCCCGGCGTCGAAGGTCGACGACTACCCAGACGACGTCAAGGTCTACGACGCCGACACCGGCGGGCTCAAGCATCATGCGAAGGGCGCGTTCGTCTACCGCCTCGCCGGCCGCGACCGGCAGACCAGCGCCTCTTACTACACCCCCGAATCGCTGACCCAAGTCACGGTGGAGTTGGCCCTTAAGCATCGCCTGGATCAGGACGGCGCGACCACCACGGCCCAGGAGATTCTCGGCTGGAAGATCTGCGAGCCCGCCCTCGGATCGGGCGCCTTCCTCAACGAGGCGATCAACCAGGTAGCCACCGAGTACCTGAAGCGGCGCCAGCGCGAACGCGGCGTCGACATCGACCCGGAACGGTACGAGGAGGAGTGGCAGAAGGCCAAGGCGTACATCGCCCTGCACAACTCCTACGGCGTCGACCTCAACGAGACCGCGATCGAGCTAGCCGAGGTCTCCCTCTGGCTCAACGTCATGTACCCCGGGCTCCAGGCACCCTGGTTCGGGCTGCACCTGCGGCGGGGCAACTCGCTCATCGGCGCGGGGCGCCGCGTGTACGGCCCGGCGGCGCTGACCAAGGGGGACTGGCTCAAGACAGCCCCTGAGGATTTGCCGTTCTCCGCCGGAGAGCTTCCGGAGGGGAAGGTTCACCACTTCCTGCTGCCAGCCGCGGGATGGGGGGCCGTCGCGGGGGCCAAGGAGGCGAAGGAGCTCGCTTCCGACCAGGCCAAGCAGCTCGCAGCCTGGGGGAAGAAGATCAGGGGCAAGGTCTCCGAGAAGCGGCGGCAGGGGCAAAAGCTCACGCAGTTGCAGCGGCTTCAGGCGCTGTCCGGGCGGGCCGAATACCTGTGGGGCCTGGTCGTCCAACGCTTGAGCATCTCGGAGCGGGAGATCAGCCGCAAGATCGATGTCTGGGGCGCGGACTGGATTGAGCAACCCGCCGACGCGGTGGCCAAGGAGAAGGTCTACGGCGATCTAGTCGCTCCCGGCACTCCGTACTGGCGGCTGAAGACCATCATGGACGCCTGGTGCGCTCTGTGGTTCTGGCCACTGGACCGTGTCGGGCTGCTCGACGGTTCCGACGACGTCTATGTACGGCTGGCGCCCGCGATCCCTGCTGCGGTCGAGAACCTTCCCAAGTCCGTTGCCGTGCGGCTTCCGGAGATTGAGGAGTCGATCGGGTTCCGGGTCCAAGCCCAAGAGCCACTGTTCCCGGTGGGGGACGAGCAACTCGGCTTGGACGGGCTCGCCCAGGAGATCAAGGATTCCCGGACGAACCGTCCGAAACCCGCTCGCAAGCGTACGGCCCTTGAACCACTCCGGCCGGTCATCCCGCTCGCCGACCTCGACGACTGGCTGAACTTCGCTGAGGCGGTGCTCGGCCGGGTGGACATCGACTACGGCGAGACGGGAGCCCAGCAGGGTTTCGCGACGACGTTCACGACGCTCGACGAGATGGAGCACCACGAGGACGACATCGTTGGCTGGATGAGAATGGAGTCCCCGGACAAGATCGCCGCGAGATTCCCATGGCTGCATACCGTCGAGATGATCGCGAAGGAACAGGGGTTCTTCCACTGGGAGCTCCACTTCGCACAGATAGCGAGTGCCGGAGGGTTCGACCTTCAAGTCGGCAACCCTCCGTGGGTTCGCCCGCAATGGGATGAGCTGGGTGTGCTGGCCGAGTTCGAACCCTGGTTCAAGCTTGCCGAGAAGGCATCGGTGGCGGAGAAGGCCGCGCGCCGGGGCTTGGCGCTTGAGTCGTTCGCTGTTCGCGGGGCATTTCTTCGTGAGCGGGCACAGACGAGTGGGACAGTTGCTTTCTTCAAGTCGTCCCAGACGTATCCACTGCTCGTCGGTACCCAGCCGGATCTCTATCGGGCTTTCATGAGCCGGACCTGGGCCAATGCCGCTCCGGCGGGGACCATCGGGCTCATTCATCCCGACACTCACTTCACTGGTGAGCGGGAGGCGGCCCTTCGAGAGGCGGCGTACCGGCGGCTGCTGGTGCACGGTGACTTCGTGAACCCAGGCCATCGGTTTTTCCCTGAGCCCGTGGGAGAGTCCACGCATTTCGGAGTACATATCTATGGAGTCGCAGGAGAGATCGGCTTCGACCATCTGTCATGGCTCTTCTCCGTTGAGGCGTTGCGCGGGTCCGCCGCGCATAGTGGGGCGGGCGACCCGCCCGGCGTCCGTTACAAGGGTGAATTGGATGAACGCCCGCATCGTTCCAGGATTGTCCGAGTAGACCGTGATGTTCTGGCTCAGTGGCAGCGTCTGACCGGAGAGACGGACCTGGCGGTCGAGCAGACTCGGCTACTTTCGCCGGTGAGCACGGCGGAAGCCGCCGCCATCCGGGGATTGGCTGACTACCCTGTCCGACTGGGATCGTTCGAACCTCAGGTTTCACCGGGGTATCACGAAAGCGGGGCCAAGGACGCTGGACTAATCACCTATGACCTCTCCAAGCCCGGCGACTGGGCTGAGGTAATCCTCAAGGGGGTACAGCTCGGGCTGGCGACACCACTGTTCAAATCCCCCACGGCGGGCAGCAACGACGTTCTCGGACTGAACCTGATGACGTTGGATCCGGATGAAGTCCCCGAGACGGAGTATCGGAGGGTTCCCGACCGCCAGACGTACGAAAGTGCCCAGGATCTCTGGACCGATTTCCAACTTCTGGAACGGTGGAGTCACGACCCCGCCGAGATTGCAGCGGCTCGCACGGCTGTCGCTGAGGCCAAGAACAAGGGGGAGGGGGCGGTTAGCGATCAAGAGATTCGGGCTCATCTGATCAGCCGGTGCCAGCGACGCTATACAGAGTTCTATCGGATGGCGTGGCGGCGGCAGATCGCCCCGGATACAGAACGAAGCGTCTATGCCTCGTTGGTACCTCCCGGGGCTGCGCATGTCGATCTGGTGCACAGCCTGGCACTGTCTGACCGTCGTCTGACCGCCCTTGCATCAGGTTTCTGGGCCGCGCTCCCCGCGGATTACTTCGTGCGGATCACAGGAAAGGGCGACCTGCGAATAAGCAGCGCGAAGACGATGCCGTTCGGCAACCCCGATCATCCCCTCGCCTCACCTCTTCTCCTCCGGACCCTTCGCCTGAATTGCCTCACCACGGCCTACAGCGACCTTTGGGAGGAGCTCTACGACGACGCCTGGAAGGAGGAGACCTGGGCTTGTACCTGGGATGGTTTGTTCGCCCTCGGTGGCGTCGGCCCCGCATGGGACTACGCGACACCGCTACGTAGCGAGCGGTCCCGCCGGGCGGCACTTGTCGAACTAGACGCTCTCGTCGCTGTTTGGATGGGCATCAATGTGGACGCGCTCATTGCCATGTACCGGGCCCGTTTCCCAGTGATGAACCGGTTCGAGGAAGGGCTCTACTTCGACGCCGAAGGTTGGAAGCTCGCGGCCAACCACCGCACCATCGGCCAGATCCAGCGCAAGGAGCATTACGAGCAGCTCATGGCCCACCTGGATCCCGAGATCAAGGGTCCGGTGCCGGACGGCTACACCGCACCCTTCTACAAGGCCGACCGGGAAGCCGAATACCGCCAAGCCCACGCGGTCTTCTCCGAGCGGCTCCGCCGGGCGCAAGCCGTACAGGAAAAGGACGGTGAGGTGTGAAGCCGACGCTCGCCGCTGACGAGCTCCAGCGGAACCTGACCCAGTACCTCACCACGACCTTCGCCCTCGCCGAGAAGCCAGTCAGGGAGGCTCTGGAGCGGTTCCTCAACCACCCCGAGCAGGGCATCTTCCGCGGGCCGTATCTGCGGATCCGCACCCCCTTCCAAACCGCTGAGGCCGGTTGGGACGAATGCCTGGAGTGGAAGCCGCCGGGGGAGTGGACCCCGTACCGGCACCAGGCGAAAGCGTTCCGGAGGCTCAGCACGCTCCTCAAGGCCGCCGAGCCGACACTGATCACGACCGGCACCGGCTCGGGCAAGACAGAGTCGTTCCTCGTCCCGATCCTCGATCACTGCCGCAGGGAAAAGCGCCGGGAGCGGTACGGCGTGAAGGCGGTGCTGCTCTACCCCATGAACGCCCTGGCCACCGACCAGGCCCATCGGCTCAACGACTACCTCGGCCAGCCCAACCTGCAGGACGTCACTGCCGCCCTCTACATCGGCGACACCCCGGAGGTCGGCTACAAGCACGTGATGACCCGGCGCGACGAAATCCGCCGCAACCCACCGGACATCCTCATCACCAACTACAAGATGCTCGACCTGCTCCTCCAGCGAGTCGACGACCTTACGCTGTGGAACGACGTCGACCTGGCGTACGTGGTGGTCGACGAGTTCCACACCTACGACGGTGCGCAGGGCACCGACGTGGCCATGCTGCTGCGCCGCCTCGCAGCGGCCACCGGTCACTCCCGGCCGGGGAAACCCCTCGGCGACATCTGCCCGGTCGCCACCTCCGCCACCCTGGGTGAAAGCAGTGGTGACGGCCTCATCCGTCAAGCCGCCGAGCAGGTTTTTGGCACGCCGTTCTCCAAGGACGCCGTGATCGGCGAGGACCGTCTCACCGCTGAGGAATTCATCGGTGAGATCGATGTGACGCTGCCGCTGCCCGACCCGCAGGACCTGGCATTGCTCGGCGACCCGCTGCGTGACCCCGGCGCGATGGATCAGATCGCCGCCGCCGTCACCGGCAGAAATGGCCTCAGCCCGCAGGAGCTGGGCAGGATCCTCAAGACGCACATCCTCACGCAGGCCGTGCTCGACCTGCTCAGCGGCGGCCCGGCGACGCTGGAGGAGATGCTCGAACTTTTGCCGCGCCGAGGCGCCTACAACTGGGGCCAGGCCATCCGCAAGTCTCCCGCCCAGGCCGCGACCGCGCTGGCCCGTTTCATCGCGCTGCTGTCGGCGGCGAAGAACCCCGACGACCCTCAGCGGTCGCTCCTGCACATTGAGACGCACATCTGGGTGCGCGCGGTATCGCGACTGCTGCGCCTGGTCGACCACCGCCCGGCCTTTGCGTGGGTGGGCGAGTTGCCGGTCTTGGACACGGACTCGACGTTCAATGTGCTCGGCAAGAGCCTCCTGCCGTCGGTCTACTGCCGCCACTGTGGCCGCTCGGGCTGGGCCGCGTTCTCTCCTGAAAGGGACCCCGCCGAGCTGATCATCAGCCCGGACAAGATCTACCAGGCCGCCGTGGGGTCGGAGAAGAAACGCGTCCGTCCGCTGCTGGTCGCCACCCGGAGCGAGGTCGACGGCAGGACACCGGGTGTGATGGTGTTCACCGGCGACCGGGTACGCCCCGTCGATCCCGCCAAGGACACCTTCGGCCAAGGCGACGACGTCTTCGTCCTAGCCGACCTGCGCACTCAAACCGAGGCCAACCGCGCCGCCGAAGCCGACCGCTGCCCGGCCTGCAACATGGACCAGGGTATCCGCTTCCTCGGCGCGGGCCTGGCGTCGCTCGCCTCGGTGACCATCACCCAGCTGTTCGCCGGCAACCAGCTCGACCAGAAGCAGCGCAAAACCCTGCTGTTCAACGACTCCGTCCAGGACGCGGCCCACCGCGCGGGATTCGTCGCGAACCGCTCCTACGCCTTCTCGCTGCGCCGTCTGCTCGCCTCACGACTCGACCCTGAGGTGCCGACACTGCTCAACGACCTGGTCGCTGACCTGATCGCCGCGGCCAGCGACCGCGAGGTGCTCCCGTCCGTGGTCCCTCCCGACCT
This sequence comes from Nonomuraea sp. NPDC050786, assembly GCF_040654115.1. NCBI lineage: Bacteria > Bacillati > Actinomycetota > Actinomycetes > Streptosporangiales > Streptosporangiaceae > Nonomuraea > Nonomuraea sp. NPDC050786. Next base: position 23,688 of record NZ_JBFAHJ010000007.1, on the reverse strand, counting down.
GCACGACCGCGACGAGATCGACGCCATCCTGTCCGGCGAGACTAGTGGTTCCGCGCAGGCGTGGGACCTCATTGGGGAGCGCTTGGCGTTTGCCGCCGTCATGGAAATGGGACTGCGCTCACGGCAGGGCCGTACCCTCGAACTCACCCACACCGCCGCCGTCGACGTCGTGTTGCCCGACCCCGAGAGGGTCACCGCGCTCGCCCGCGACAAGCACCTGGAGGTGCAGGGGCTGGTCGAGCTCGCCGCTGACGACCGCTACCTGGCCTACCTCAGGGGACTGCTGGAACGGCTCCGCACCCGTGGCGCGATCAAGCACGTCTGGCTGGACCGGTGGATCGGCGTGGCCGGCACCAAACGCTACACGGCGATCTGGGGGAAGCGCCCAGAAGGTATGCCTGCCTTCCCCCGCGGCCTGTCAGCCCCTATGTTCCTGCTCGACCGGAAGAAGACCGGTTCGGAGTTCGACCGCATCGACGCTGAGCAGGGTTGGTACCAGGACTGGACGAAGCGCTGCCTCGGTCTCGGCAAGGGCACGGCGGGTGACTACCTGGCCCGGATCCTGCCCGTGTTGGCCGCCGAAGGCGTCGTGTCAGCGCGGACCGCCGACGATGGCTCCACCCGCGTTTACGGCCTGCAGCCCGGCCACATTCAGGTGCGACTGCTGGACAACGCGCAGGCCGACCAGGCGAGTGTCGCTTGTGACACCTGTGCCTGGGAGCAGACTGTCCATCCCGACCTCATCGACGGCTGGCACGGTCACCCCTGCCCCCGCTACCGCTGCACCGGCAGTCTCACCCAGCGGACCGACACCGACTACCGGCGCGACTACTATCGGCAGCTCTACCTCGGCCGCGAAGGCGCCTTCCGCGTCGTCACCGCCGAGCACACCGGGGCACTCAGCCGTAAGCAACGAGAACAGGTCGAGCAACGCTTCCGTGACGGCGAGCGCTACAACGACCCCAACGTGTTGGCCTGCACCCCGACCCTGGAGCTGGGCATCGACATCGGCGACCTGTCCGCCGTCGTCCTCGCCTCGCTCCCGCCCGGCCCCGCCAACTACGTGCAGCGGGTCGGCCGGGCAGGCCGCCGCACCGGCAACGCGTTCCTGGTCACCCTGGTCGGCCGCGCTCCCCGTGACCTGTACTTCCTCGGCGAACCCCGCGACATGATAGCGGGTGAGATCATCCCGCCTGGCAGCTACCTCAAGGCGGTGGAGATCCTCCGCCGGCAGTACGTCGCCCACCTTGTAGACCTGTGCGCCCGCGGACGTCTCCAGGGCGCGGCACCGCTGCCCCAGCGAGCCTCCGCCCTGTTCGGCGACACCGGCTGGCTGGAGGCGTTCTCGGCGGCCGCCCTGCGTGACGGGTCCACCCTCGTGGCAGAATTCCTCACCCTGTTCGACGCGACGGTCTCCGAGAGTGCCGCTGCCGCAGAGCTCCGCGAGTTCGCCATCAGAGGTCTTGCCCAGGACATCAAGGAAGCGGCGCTGACCTGGGACGAGCGACTGGCCGATCTCCGTGACCGGCTGGCGGCCATCGACGCGGCAATCGAACCCCTCGTGGAGTCCGACCCCATCCAGCGGGCTCAGAAACGTGCGCTGGGGGCTGAACGCCGAGGCATCGCCAAACGTATCAGCGAGATCGGCAGAGAGAATGCCCAAGGCGCCCTTGTCGAGCTCGGGCTGTTGCCCAACTACTCGCTGATCGACTCCACGACCAGTCTGGAGGCCACCCTCACGTGGGAGGACGAATCACCGAATGCCGCCGCTCGCTACCACAGCGAGGTGCGTGAATACCCACGTCCGGCCCGGCTCGCGCTCACCGAACTCGCCCCAGGCAACTCCTTCTACATGCAGGGCTACCAGCACCAGGTCACCGGCCTGGACATAGGGACCCCAGCCCGTCCCGCTTGGCAACACTGGCGGGTCTGTCCTGACTGCGGCTACGTGCGCACCACGCTGGCGGCCGAGGACACCAGCCCGTGCCCACGTTGCGGCAACCAGGCGATCGGTGACCGCGAATGCCTGTACGGCGTGCTCCGCCCGACCCGCGTAACCTCCTATGACCGCAGGGACGACGCGCAGATCCGCGACGACCACGACGACCGGCAGCGCCGGTATTACGAACAGGCAGTCGCGGTCGACATCGAATCCGCCGACATCGAGGATGGCTCCTGGCGTCACGCCAGGACCACCTTCGGCGTCGACTTCACCCGCAAGGCGATCATCCGCCGGTTCAACCTGGGCACCACCCGCCACGACCGGCCCGCCACCGGCAGGTTCGCAGGGGAGGACGTCCGGCTCAACCCCTTCTACACCTGCCCGGCCTGCGGCGGCACGAGCTGGGACGGGCCTCCGGCCATGGTCGCCACTGTCGGGCCGGTAGCCTCCTCGTTCGCCGACCCCTCCCGCAAGCACCACCGGCAATGGTGCCCCTACCGGCGGGCCTCGGAAGACGTCGAGCACGTCAAGCTGATCCTCGCTCACGAGCTGGAGACCGAGGCGCTGCGCATCCTGCTGCCCGTTGCCACGCTGCTGATCGAGGAGCGGATGGTCTCGTTCGAGGCCGCCCTGATGGCAGGCGTCGCAGCGTGCTACGGCGGTGACCCCTCCCATCTCGCCATCGTCACGGCCACCATGCCCGACCCGGATACCGGACGGCAGCGACGTTTCCTCGTTTTGCACGACACTCTTCCGCGAGGCACCGGCTACCTCCAACGCTTGTCCGATCGTAAGGAGTTCCACCAGGTGCTGAAGGCGGCGTTCGACATCGTCGCCACCTGCGTCTGCGCCACCGACCCGAACAAGGCGGCCTGCCACAGGTGCCTGCTCTCGCACGTGCCCGGCAGCAAGTACGACAAGGTCAGTAGGGCCGAGGCGTTGGCCATGCTGAAGGATCTGCTGGAGGACTGGCGGACCAAGGCCGTCGCCACCACTGACGCGATCTCGTTGTGGGATCAAGTGGAAAGCGAGCTGGAAGCCCGCTTCCTGGGAGGTCTGGAAGCGTGGGCACGCCAGGCGGACACTCCCGGCACGCTCGCTCGCGCCGGCCACATCAACCGCAAAAGGGTCGCCGACCTGCGCATCGAGGGCCCCGACGGGGCGATCGTGCACTGGCAGATGATCCTACAGAACACCATCAGGGAAACCCGCCCCGATGTGCTGTTCCGCCGCCTCGACGACGCTCCTCTGGAGGTCGCGGTCTACCTCGACGGCTACAGCTACCACGCCGCACCGGACAAGAACCGCCTAGCGGGCGATGCCGCGAAGCGGGCCATGCTGCGCGCGCACGGGCGCGTCGTCTTCCAGCTGACGTGGGACGACATCGACGAATGGGAACGGCGTGGCTTCGGACCCGTCCCGGCGGGCGAACCGCTCCGAGCCCCCTACCAGGGGAACGCCCGGACTGCCGCACGGCAGACCTACCGGCAGTTCAGCCCCGGACGCGACCCCGACGAACTGGTCCGCACCATGTGGACCAACCCCGTCGACACATTGCTGGCGTTCCTTGGTAACCCGGATTTGGAGCTGTGGCTCAGACGCGCCGAAGCCGTGACAGCCGGTCTCCTGCGCCTGGCACAGGCGCCATCGGTCAGCGGGACCGATGGCGTCCCCGAACGGCTGATCGCCGCGCTGCGTGGTGAGCCGCTGCCTGCTTCGCTCCCCGGCAAGCTGGCCATCATGAGGGCTTCGGACAGCGATGGCTGCCTTGTCGCGGTGGTGGTCGATCAGCGATCCGGATACGCCTGGACGGCGTTCGCGGTCATCGACGACACCAAGGCGACGATCGTCGCGGATGAGTCGGCGCATAGGAAACGCTGGGCTGCCTGGCTGTATTGGGGCAACATCCTGCAGTTCCTTGACGCGGGAGCCGGGGACGGGGGCCAACTCGCGCTCACGGGACTGGACGCGTTCGATCCCTCTCTGCTCGCGGCGGCGGGTGGTGCGGGCCTCCTGTCTGCGTTGAGCCTGCTGCCGCTGGACGAGGACCTCCAGGATGACGACGGCACCCAGGAGAGCACGTCCGGCACTCGAACCGTGCCAGTGCAGCGGAAACCCGAGGCTGCGCCTGCTGTACCGATGGAGAGCGACACGGGCTGGGAACAGGTTTACGACCTGCTCGACCCGGAGGAGCCTGGCCTGGCTGAGTTCGTGCGTCTCCTTGCAGATCTCGGGGTACCCGCTCCTGCCGTCGATGATGTCGGATTCGAACTGGGTGACCAGGCGTGGCAGGCCGAAATCGCCTGGCCAGGCGTGAAGGTGGGCATCGTGCTCGCCGGAGACGACGATGAGGCGCGCAAGCGGAACGCGGCATACACGGATGCCGGATGGGACGTACGCAACGTGCAGGGCTGGACTCCGCAGGAGCTGGCGGACCGGATCGGAGGACGGTGACCATGCAGGGCGACGCCACACTGCGATTGCTCGACAAGACTGACCAGGAGATCCGCAAACTACCCCGGACCATCCGCGGGGCAATCTACGACTTTCAGCACAGGTTCCGCCGGAACCCGGCCGACCCGGAACTCCAGCTCACCCCGCTCACCGGCAGCCCGCGACTGCTCACCGCGCAGGTCGACGACGACTACGGGGCGATACTTCTCCACGCGGGGGAAACCGACTACATCCTGGTAGCGGTTAAGCCCCACCGAGACCTAAGCGAGAATCTCGATCGTTTCGCCTATCAGATCAACCCGGTCACCGGCGGCATCGAATTCGCCGACCTGGGCGAGATTGAACAGCGGATCGGCGAGGCCCCCACCGGATTGTTCCGGGCCTTCACCCCGCAGCAACTCCTGCGGCTAGGCGTGGCAGAGCCGCTGCTCGACCTGATCGCGAAGATCTCGAGCGAGGACGAACTCAGCAGCCTGGTCGAATGCGCCCCGCAGCTCACCGGGGAGGTCCTGCGAGCGCTGCACGAGGGCAGAAGTTTCGAAGAGGTCCTCGACCAGGTCACCACGCCAGTCTCTGTCGAAGAGCCCGTCGACGCCGACGACTACCAGACCGCCCTGACCCGTCCCGCCACCCAGGTCACCACCAGCGACACCGAACTCCAGGAGGTCCTGGAGGGCGACTTCGAACGGTGGCGAGTCTTCCTGCACCCCACACAGCGCAAGGTCGTGGAACGGGATTACAGCGGTCCCGCCCGGGTCAGCGGAGGCCCCGGCACCGGCAAGACCATCGTCGCTCTGCACCGGGTCCGGCACCTAGTCGAACGGCTCGGCCCTGGCGACCGCAAGGACGTCCTGCTCACCACATTCAACAAGAACCTCGCGGCCGACCTGCGCCAGCGCCTGCTGGAACTGGCCGGACCCGAGATGGTTAAACGAGTCGAGATCGTCAACATAGACAAACTGGCCACCCAGATCGTCGCCGAAGCTGAACCGGGTGGGCGACGGCGCTGGATCGACGACACCAAAGCGCTGCAGGAATGGCAGGACCTGCTCACCGAGGTGGGCGAGACACGCTGGGACGCCGAGTTCATGCACGCCGAGTGGTCCCACGTGATCCTCGGACAGGCCATCGTCTCCCGGGCCGACTACTTCCGGGCCCGCCGCGCCGGCCGAGGACGGACCATCAGTAGGGAAGCCCGCGCCGCCATCTGGCAACTGGTCGAACGCTACGTCAAACGGCTCGACGACAAGGACGTGTGGACCTATAGGCAGGTCGCCGAGCGGGCCGCCCGCCTGGAGATCGAGCGCGCCGCCAGGAACGCCTCCTACGAAGCCGACCAGGCCAGCTCGATCAAGCTGCAGCGGGAGTCCGGCATCTGGCATCGCCCGCGCTACCGGCACATCGTCGTCGACGAGGCACAGGACCTCAGCGCGGCCCACTGGAAGATGCTGCGGGCGATGGTGCCCGAAGGCAGAAACGATCTGTTCATCGCGGGCGACACCCACCAGCGCATCTACGGCAACTACGTGTCCCTGGGCAGCCTCGGCATCAACATCCGCGGGCGCTCGTCGAAACTGACGCTCAGCTATCGGGTCACCGCCGAGATCTTGCACGCTGCGATCGCCCTGCTGGGCCAGGAGGAATGGGACGACCTCGACGACGGCCAGGAAGACCTGCGCGGATACCGATCTGTGCTGCACGGGCTGAACCCCGAACTCCGGCGCGCCACCACCTGGGATGCTGAGCTGGATGGGCTGGTCGACCGAGTCCGTGAATGGAACGACGTGTCGCCTTCGTCGATCGCGATCTGCGTCCCGGAACGGGACATGGTGGCTGATGTCGAGCAACGCCTTGGCAAGGCAGGCATCATCGCGGCGGCGATCGGACCCGACGGACCCAAGATGCACGACGCGGTCCACGTCGGGACCATGCATCGGTTCAAAGGGCTCGAATACCAACGGATGATCATCGCCGGTGTGTCCGAAGGACTGGTGCCCTCGCGATGGGTGGCCCAGTACGAGGACAGCGACCCCCTGCGCTACCGGCGCGAACTACAACGCGCCCGGTCCTTGCTGTTCGTCGCCGCCACCCGGGCCCGCGATACCTTGGTGATCTCCTGGCACGGGCGGAAGAGCAGATTCCTGCCATGAAAACCATCGCCGACCGCTACATGCTGACCACCCCCGTGGCCCGGGGAGGGATGGGTGCCGTTTGGCAGGCGACAGATCTGCGTCTCAACCGCCAGGTGGCGGTCAAACTCATTGACGAGAACGACCTCGCCGACCGGAACGACGCCACCCGTCGCTTCTACCGCGAAGCCCGGATCACCGCGCGGCTACGACACCCCGGTGTTCCGGTGGTTCACGACTTCGGTAGCGACGGCGGCGAACTCTTCATGGTCATGGAGTATGTCGAAGGCCACATGGTCGCCGATTTGGTCGCCGAACACCATCCACTACCAGTCCCGTGGACGGCTCTGATCGCGGCTCAGGTCTGCGCCGTGCTCACCGCCGCGCACGAGGCCGAACTGATTCACCGGGACATCAAGCCAGACAACCTGGTGATGTGCCCCAACGCCACGGTGAAGGTCATCGACTTCGGCGTGGCCACATCCCTCGGGGCTGGGGAGTTCTCCCAGATCACCCAGGCGGGTCAGATACCCGGCTCGGCCCACTACATGGCGCCCGAGCTTTTCGACGGAGCACGGGCCAGCCGTTCCACCGATCTCTACACGATCGGGTGCCTGCTCTACGAACTGCTCGCCGGGGCCCGGCCGTACGCGTCGATAGACCTGATGACCGAGATAAACCGAAGCAGGCTCGAGGACCCACCCGCCATCGGACGGGCCGATGTACCACGGGACTTGGAAAGGCTGACGTTGCGGCTGCTCGACAAGTCCTCTGACAGGCGCCCCTCCAGCGCGATCGAGGTCTTCGATGTCCTGAAAACGTTCGTCAGACAGCCTCCTCCTATACCCGGATTGGTCGATAGCGACCTCTCCAACGACCCGGTCCACATGTATGCCGCGGTCATCCAGCACGTCAGCAAGTGAACTTGGGGACATCCATGCAAGACAGCGCCACGGTCGCAGCGGCCGACATCGCAAGGCTGGCGGGGGTCGGGCGCGCCGCCGTCAGCAACTGGCGCCGGCGGTTCGACGACTTCCCGGCACCGGTCGGCGGAACATCGAGCAGCCCGCTGTTCTCACTCGGAGAGGTCGAAGAGTGGCTCCGCCGGCAGGGCAAGCTCTCAGTAGTTCCCGCGGATGAACGAGCCTGGCAGCAGCTGAGGGCGACGGTCGACGACCTTTACCTGGGGCAGGCGCTGGGAGAGATCGGTGAGTTCCTCGTCTTCGTGGGCACATCGGGGACGAAGTGGAGGCGCCTAACCAAGAAGACCGACCTGGAGGTCATCGGAGGTATCTTCCCCGGCGTATCAACCGTGCGAGTGGCAGCCTCCATCCTGAGGGCCATCGCCGACCTCGCAGAGGAACAGGGTACGCAGTCCATTTTCGAATTCCTTTACCAGCGTTATCTGGAAGCACACTCTCGAAGGATCGACGTCGTCGCCCCCGAGGTTGCTGAACTCATGGTCGCGCTGTCGTCAGCGGGTGGCGGCACAGTATTCGATCCCACATGCGGCCTCGGAACACTGCTCCTGACCGCCGCCGGATCTGGCGCCACTCGCCTGCTCGGCCAAGAACAGGACGAAGCGGCAGCACGGGTGGCCGCCGCACGCCTACGCCTTCACGGGCACGACGCCACGATCCAGACAGGGGACGCTCTTCGCGACGATCGCTTTGGCTCTGCCCAGGCCGACGCGGTCGTCTGCATCCCGCCCTTCGGAGAGCGCAGCTGGGGCTACGAAGAGCTGGCCAGTGACGTCCGCTGGCAGTACGGCCTGCCGCCGCGTGGCGAGCCGGAGCTCCCATGGGTGCAACACGGACTGTTCCACCTCAGGCCGGGCGGATACATGGCCGTCCTGATGCCCCAGGCCGCGGCCGACCGTCGCTCGGGCCGGAGGATTCGCGGTCAGCTGATCCGCACGGGTGCTATCCGATCCGTGATCACTCTGCCTGCCGGAACCGCTCCCGGCTCCCTAGCAGCACCACATCTTTGGATCCTGCGGCGACCCGAACCTGGAGATCCCACGCCCACGCACGTGCTCATGGTGGATGCTTCCCACGTTCCCCTCGTCGAACTGCCAGCGATGATCCTTGAGCGATGGGACGCCTTTCAACGGGAATCCGTGGCTGGAGCCGTACCGCTCATCGAACTGCTCGACGAGGATGTCGACCTGACCCCGGCTCGTTACGTCGCCGAGCGCCGTGACGAGGCAGAAGCGTTCCCGATGGTGCTGGAGAGGCTGAATGCTTCCCTGGCCGAACTCCTCCGAGCGGTGGAAAGCCTGCGTGAGCTCTCCCCGCTGCAGAGGGACCTGCCCATGACCACGATCGCGGAGCAGGTCAGGGCAGGGGCGATCACTGTCGTACAGGCACCGAAGACGCAGCAGCAGTCGGGGAAACTACCGGTTCTTACATTGGAGGACGTTGTCCGAGGCGCTGACCCGACTGGGCGAACGGCTGCGACCTCCGACATGATCACGGTCGAGTCTGGCGACGTGGTGGTTCCCTCCGGCGGCCGGGCGATGATCGCCCGGGTGGCGGAGACGGGTGGCATGGCGCTGGGGCCTGGACTTCAGCTCTTCCGCGTGGATCGCGAGCGGATAGATCCGGCGTGCCTGGCGGGTTTCCTGAAGCTCTCGGGAGCGCAGACGCGGGGGCAGTCGGGAACGTCTCGTTCGGACATTCGCCGAGTGGAGATTCCGCGGGTGCCTTTGAAGGAGCAACAACGCTTTGGTGAGGCCTTTCGAAGGCTCGAAACCCTGGAGAAGCAGCTAGAAATGGTATCAAAGCAGGGCGAATCTCTTATCAGTCTAAGTCGGAAGAAACTTTTTGAATTCACAGAATGAGTTCTGTTAGTCGGGTTCACTTGATGCCTCGGTGACAGCGACGCTGGCGGTCTGTTCACCGCCCGTCCCACTTGGAAACATAATTTCGTAATGTGAACTAAGTTTTACTGCGCGATCAGGGTGGTGGCTGCACCAGCGAGAGGCGCTGTTCTCGCTTGTCTGCCGGTTGGTGAGGGGCTGGTTCGACCTGCTGACAGTGCTGGTCCGCTCTGATCTGTCCAGGACGTTGAGCTGCTGGTGCTCCGCCATGAGAACCAGATGCTGCGCCGTCAGCTCAGTGGCCAGCCGCGGTGGGGCCTTGGGACCGGCTCTGGCCGGCAGCGTTGTCACGGCTGACTTACCGCCGCCGGTGGGCAGAGCTGTTCCCGGTCACCGCAGCGCGTTCAACGGGCATCTATTCACCGGTGCAGGTCATGGCCCGACTTGCCCAGAGTGCCGCCGACATGGACGCGTGACGCCCTGGGGAAAGGCTCGCACTATTGCCATCGCTGGTTCAGCCGATGTGCAGGCTGCCTCCTTGGAGGTAGTGGCTGATCCTCAGGCGCATAGAGGAGTGCATGCCGTAGTTGTCGAGCTCTTGCAGGGATACCCAGCGGACTTCCTGGGATTCCGTGCTCGGCGTCGGACGGCCGCTGACTGCCCGGGCCATGAGGACGAGGGAGAACTCCTGCCGGACCTCGTTGTTGCTGGTGTAGTGGATGACGTGGCGGGGGTCGCTGTAGGTGCCAACCAGACCCGTGATCTCGCAGGTGATGCCGGTCTCTTCGAGAGTCTCACGTATGGCTGCCTGAGGGATGGACTCGCCGAGGTCGATGGCGCCGCCGGGGAGGGCCCAGTTGTCGTTGTCGGAGCGGCGGATCAGCAGCAGCTGTCGGCGTACTCCTATGGGTGCTCCACCTAGTACGGAGTTATGTGCACCAGATCAGGCGACGTTGGTGTCTCGCTCGATGTTCTTGAGGCGGTTCTTGAGTCGGTAGCTGGGGCCGTTGATGGAGATCACGTCGCAGTGGTGCAGGAGCCGGTCGAGGATGGCGGTGGCCAGGACCTCGTCGGCGAAGACTTGGCCCCATTCGCCGAAGCTCTTGTTCGAGGTCAGGATGATCGAGCCTTTCTCGTAGCGCTTGGAGATCACCTGGAAGACCAGGTTGGCCTCGCCGCGTTCGAGGATCTCGTAGCCCACTTCGTCGATCACCAGGACGCTTGGCCGCAGGTAGGTGCCGAGTTTGCGGTTCAGGCTGCCGGAGGCCTCGGCGGTCTTCAGGTTGGCGACCATGTCATCGAGGCTGGTGAAGTAGACCGAGTAGCCGGCCCGGCAGGCGGCGACGGCCAGGGCGACGGCGATGTGGGCCTTGCCGACTCCGGGCGGCCCGAGCAGCGCAGCGTTGGCCTTGGCTTCGACGAAGGCGAGGGTGGCCAGGTCTTTGACCTTGCGGGGGTCCAGGTCGGGCTGGAAGGAGAAGTCGTAGTCGTCCAGGGTCTTGTGGTGGGGCAGTTTGGAGATGCGCAGACCGGTGCGGAAGCGGCGGTCCTCGCGGACGGCGAGTTCCTCGGACAGGACCAGGTCGAGGAAGTCCAGGTAGCCCATCTTGGCCTCGTCGGCTCGCTGCGTGTAGTGGGTCAAGGCGTCGGCCAGGTGGGGCAGGCCGAGCTTGGCGGCGGTGGTGCGGATGCGGGTGGAGACCAGCTCGCTCAACGGGCTTCCTTCGTCGGGTTGTCGGTGGTGAAGGGGCGGGTGCCGGTCAGTTCGTCATAGACCGACAGCGGTCGGCGGCTGACCTCGACCTGGGCGGCCGCGGCCCGGTTGAGCAAGGCTTGCAGGGATCCCACCGCGGGCTCGTGACCATCGTTGCCGCGGCTTTGGCGCCTGGCGGCGGGCGGGTCGTCGTGGCTGGTGGTGACGCGGCGTCCGGCTCCGGTGGGCAGGCCGTCCCAGTGCCGTTCGTTCACGACGCGGCATCCGCGGCCCACCGCCCGAGGGTGGGTGGCCAGCAGGGTCTCGCCTCGGTGATCGGGTGTGGTGGCGTGCAGACTGATCTGGGCTTTGGTCGCTCGGACCTCGATCAGCTGACGTGGCTGGACGCGGCTGGCCGGCACCGAGTAGAGGTTGGCGTCGAAGGCGACCAGGCAGTCTTTGCCGACGTAGCGCAGGTGCCGTTGCGCCACCACATAGGGTGCGGCTGGCAGTGGCCGCAGCGCAGTGTGGTCACGGACTGCCCGCACTCCGATGATCTCGCCGTGGGTGCTGTGGACTTTGGCCCGCCGCAGGGGAACCCAGGCAGCGAAGGCGGCGTCCATCTCCTCGATCGAGGAGAACGCCCGCCCGGCCAGGACATGGTCACGGACGATGGCGACCTGCCGCTCCACACGGCCTTTGCCGGTGGGCCGGTAGGCGGCCAGCACGTCGGGGTCGAAGTCGTAGTGGCCCGCGAACGCGACCGCCTCGGGATGCAGCGGGACCGCCTTGCCCGGGGCCACGTGCCGGCGCACCACGGTCTTGGTGCGGTCGTAGACGATCGACATCGGCACGCCGCCGAAGTGCTCGAACGGCCGGCGGTGGCAGTCGAAGAAGGTTGCCAGGTCCTGGCTGGTGGTGAAGCAGCAGAACGGGTCCCGCGAGTACGACAGCGTCATGTGGAAGGAGTAGACCTTGCCGATGCCGACATGGGCCAAGATCTTGCCTTCATCGCCCCAGTCGACCTGGGCTTGAGCGTCTGGGACCACTTCGAAGCGGCGGTGCAGTCCCGCCAGTTCGTGCGGGCTGATGCCCAGCTCGGCCGCGATCCGCGGCCGGGCCTCCTGCAGATAGATCTTCACCCGTTGGTAGGCGCCGGTAAAGGCGTAGTCGGCGACCAGCCGTTCGTGGATGACCGCGCCTTTGAGTAGGATCTCGGCCCGCAGCATCGCGTCGATCAGCGGTGCGACCTGGTCGATGACTCGCGGCCGTGGCCGGCTGCTCGGGGAGCGCTTCGGCGGAACCATCGCCACCTCGCCGGTCAGGTACTTGGCTACCGTCCGCCGGTTCAAGCCGGTCGCGGCCGCGATCTCCCGCAGGCTCATCGCACCGGACTCATACAGAGCGCGAAACCGCCTCAGCTCCAACCAGCGATGCGGATCCAAGACCACCGTCAGCCGCCCTCCTCCAACCCTGAACAGAGCACGGCAAGACTCTCAGTAATCATCCAGTCACCGCATGCGAATGGCGCATTCTCATCTGTACGCGATGGCGCACACCGAGCTGTACGCCGACAGTAGCTCGCCGGCTTTGTTGGTGACCACGACATTCACGGAAGGAACGAGGCTGTTGGGGGCGAGGGCGTTCGGGTCGTTGTAGTAGTCGATCCGCTGGCTCACGTTCCGTGAGCGTACTCCGTTGGGGCTCTCCTTTCACGGCGTTCCACAGCCGCGTGAGTCCCGCGAAGCGGAGCACCGGCGGCGCGACGTGGCTCGATGCGGCCGAACCGGCCGGCGATCTGAGCATCAGCTCGTTGAAGGTGACTATCCAGCCGTCAGGGGTCTCGCTGTGGCTCGCGGCCACCGCACGATCTTTTGTTGTCCTCACAAACTGCGGATGATCACGCGGTGGCCGTTGCCATGTGCCCCAACGCCTCAAGATCGCGAAATGTCACTGGATCGCTAAACCGCATCGACGGAAGTTGGCACTGCCACGGGGTTGGACTGGGACATTAAGTACGTTGGGTTAGCCGATGACACGATGGCATGCGATGTTCCGCAGCCGGAACTCCCGTTTGTGGGGTGGGAACAACTCGTCACACTTCATGGCGATCAGTGATGGGCTCCTACCGTGTCCGGAGGTGTGCGGCGAGGCTGGGCGCGAATCTCTTGGTGCGCGCTTTGCTCGGGGGCTCCACCGTGGAGTGTGGCCGTCGGCTGTGGGATCGGCCAGCGGCCGTGGGTGTAGGAGCTCGTGGCGGCCGTGCGACTCATTGATGTGTGTACGGTTTCTGGCCGTGCCCACGTGCTTGGTACCGCCTCTGCCGTCGTCTTGTTCTCCGATCCTGTAGGACAGGGCCAGTGATACCGGTGCTGGGAAGGTGTATGAGCTGCTCAACTTGTGCCACGACAGGGAGGACGTAGCGACACCGTGGCCGGTGAGGGCTCGCAGAGTGTCTACGCCTTGAGGTGAAGAGTGCTGCTGGCCGCCGGGCCTGACGGTCCCAGCGCCGCCCAGCGCTATTGCGGCGGCTACGACAGCGGTGGCTCCGCCCGCCAGCAGCAGAGCCCTGGCACACACTCGCCCACGCGGTCGTGGACCATTGTCCGGAACTCTCTGCTCCCCGATGCTCTTGATTGTCACGGCGCGTAGCGTAGCGGCGGCACTTCGGGCATTCTGCGGGCTTTGATTTTCCTTGAAGATTCATGACGTTGGCACCCCGCGGCTGCCCGAGACGTCCTCGGGCACCACGGGACGCGCGCCTTCATGACCCTCCAGCAGGAATAGAAATTCGCCGATGTGCTCGCCGCCTCTGGGTTCGGCGCCGGAAGCCTCCCAGCAACCCATCTGGACGCCCTCACCGCCGCAGTCCATCAAAGTGAGGACAGCCCGCGCGCCTTGCCCGGCAAGGCCACGCTCCAGGGTGACCCTGAGTGACCCCGCACCGCGCTCCGGGCATCTCAGTTGGGGGAATCACCCCGGCCTGCCTGAAGCTGTTCGGCGCCCCTTAGCCCGGTCGCCATCGCGGAAAAGTGCGCTCACCCTGGACACCCTTACGAGGGTCGTCAGCGGCCACGTTGCAACGTAGGAGCTACCACGGCCGTGGCTGTACCCTGCGCTCGTACGGCAGCCGCCCCGGCTCGGACCCGCTACATCGCGTGGGATGGGCTCTCGGCAGTGCCCATCAGGTCTTACGGGTAGCACTGTTCCATTTGAAACTGCCAGCCCACGTGGAGCGGTGCGGAGCGGTCGGCGGTTGTGGCAAGCAGGTGGGTGTGAAGGAAAGTGCTGATGGCCTCGTACGCGGTTAGTTCGTTGGCGCGGTTGGTGAAGCCGTGGCCTTCGTCGGGATAGATGTCGTAGCGGACTTCGACGCCGCGTTCGCGTAGCCGGGTGACGATCTGGTCGGATTCGGCCTGGGGGACGCGTGGGTCATGGGCTCCCTGGATGACGAACAGGGGAGCAATGATGCCGTCGGCGTAGGTGACGGGGCTGCGCTCCAGGAGGTGTTCGGCGCAGGTGTCGGGATCGCCGAGGACGGTGGCGACGAACGTCTTCCATGTGGGGGGTGACGCCTTCGCCAAGGTGAGGAGGTTACTGGGGCCGCAGATGGAGACGCCTGCTGCCCACGGGTAGGGAAGGCGGGCCAAGCAGGACAGAGCAGCGAAGCCGCCGTAGGAAGCGCCCATGACGGCGAGGCGGTTCGGGTCGATCCAGTCGAGGGCGCGCACGTACTGGATGGCGTGGTCCAGGTCGTCGAGGTCGATGCCTCCCCAGTCGCGGTAAATGAGTTTCTGGTGGGCGGTGCCGTAGCCGGTCGATCCGGCGAAGTTGGGGGCGAGGATAGCGATTCCCTGGTGGAGGAGGTGCTGGTAGAGGCCGGAGCGAGCGTAGATGGGTCGTTCTTGAGATTCTGGGCCGCCGTGCACGGAAAGCAGGACCGGATGAGGTCCAGGGCCGTCCGGGCGGTAGAGCAGGGCGTGGACGTCGCGTCCGTCGCGTGCCGGATATGTGATCAGTTCGGGGGCGATGGGGTTGATGACATGCAAGGCTGGGGGGCGGGTGTCGGTGAGGTAGCGAAACTCATGGCGAGCCAGGTCCAAGACCGCTAGTTCTGCCGGCCTTGCCGCGGAGTTGATGAGGACGACTGCCAGGGAGGCGTCTGGCGCCAGGGACAGGGCGGAGATGACGCCTGGCGGGGTATCGGGGAGCGGGAGTGGGGAACCGTCGCGGTCGGCATGCAGACAGGAGCGGCCAGCCTCGTTGATGGACCAGATGCGGACTCCTGCGGCGGCGTCGAGGACCTCGACATCCCAGTTCGGGCGGGCGATCGGTTGAATGGTCTCGGTCGCGAGGTCATAGAAGGCCGCGGCGGTGAACTCGCTCCAATAGTCGGTGAGCAAGTAGAAGCCGCTGGAATCTGCTGCCCAGGCGCATGGGTCGAAGACGCCCTCACCGAGGGATGATGTCACGCAGACTGGCTCAGCGCCAGGGTTGCTCAGGTCGGTGAGATAGGCAGATACGTCGGTGTTGGAGCGGAAGCCGCTCGACAACAACCAACGGCCGTCGGGGGAGAGGCCGACGGCCTCGAACGCGACGCCCTCAGGTGGCATGAAGCGGCGAAGCTTGTCGGCTACCAGGTCGTGGACGATCAAGTCTTGGGCGGCGGCGTCGCGGTCGTTGGCGGTGTAGGCCAGGAAGCGGCCGGTCGGGTCGAACGGAGATCCTGCCAGGACGCGCTGGCAGTCCGCCCCAGGGCCGATCTCGGTCAGGCCGCTGCCATTCAGGGCGACGAGGTAGAGGCGGAACTGCTCATCCCCGTTTTCGTCGGCCGTGAAGACCAGCTCGGTGCCGGAAGGTGTCCAGGCGATCTGCCGGACTGTGCGGTCATCAAAGCCAGCGACGCAGCGCGGCTTGCCCCCGGCGACGGGAACCACCCACAGGTCATAGTGCCCCGAGACGTGGCTGGAGTAGGCGACCAGTTGGCCGTCTGGGGACAGCGCGAGGGTGGGCTGGAAGCGCTGCTGGGGGACAAAGTCCAGGTATCCGGGCATTACAGACCTCTCGAGTTCAGTCGATCCAGCCGCGGCGTACTGCTGCGGCTCCGGCGGCGAAGCGGGTCTCCACGCCCAGCTCATCGCGGATGGCGGTCCAGTGTCTGCGCATGGTGTTGACGCTGATGTCCATCCGCCGGGCGATCGCCTCGTCGGGTAGTCCTTGGTTGAGCAGCTGTAGCACCTGCAACTGGGCGGGCGTGAGCGGCGCGGCGGCCTTGGCGCTACCGAACGGGATCGCCTTCTCCCATAGCAGCTCGAAGTACTCCCGCAGCGCGCCAACGATGACGGGCGAGCGCACGAGCAGTGCCCCTCCCATCCCCGTCGGTGTCAACGGAAGAAGCGCGACTGCCTCGTCTGCGAGCTTCATCTTCATCCCGATGCGAGGCAGCAGCCGCGCCTGTTCCCCGGCTTCCACCGCAGCCTCGATCGTCTTCGCACCGATCGGATGCTCTGCGCAGCGGGTCTCATAGATCGCCCGGCATTGCACCTGGCCCTCGAAGACTGGCAGCGGTGCGTACCCAGTGGAGTCTTCGACGGGCGCCTCCAGGACATAGTTGTCCAACGTGAGCCAGTCGTGCCGTGCGGCGTTGATGAGTGCGTAGGACAGGGAACTGATCTCGTCCCGGTCGGTGACGATCTGCACGAGCCGGTCCATCGCGGAGTTCGAGGACGCTGCGGCCGGCGTCTGGTGGAACTCCCTCAGCCGCTTGTGTCCAGTCAGCAACCGCTCCTGATCGCTGATGAGACGGCGTGAAAGATCCGTCAAGACGCCCTGCAGCGCGAGCTCGGGGGGAGCGGGCACGAGACGCGGCGGCATCGAGGGGCCGTCCGGCCGGCGATGCGCCATCCCGCGGGCGGTAAGTTCCGCGACCTGCTCACTGCTTCCAAGCAGGGACGCGGCGTCGTCCTCAGGGCAGCCGCCCTCCGTGAGCAGCATGGAGTACGACACGAAGATCTCTTCTGGGACAACGCCCTCCAATAGGCGCTGCGCTTTGAGCTGATCCTGTCCGTCCACCGTCACCTCCGATCAGAGAGTAGTGGCCCTAACACGCGTTGTGATGGCCCTTTCTGTCGTGTCGGGCGATGAGTGGTTCCGAGCGATGGTGAGTTCTCACCATCGAGCGCTGTGCCCCAGAGGCCCGCTGTCATAGGCGTTCTCGTTGCCCCGGACACCGCGCCCCCGCCAGTAGCTACCGTGGAGAGTTTCACCACCCCTGTTGCGGTGCCGCGCACGGTCTGATCAGTGCGAAGGCTCAGAAGTGGCAGGGAGGCAGTATGCGGCGGCAGCTCGTCGTAGACGTAGCGAGGAAGCTGAGTGCAGCGGTTGCGGCGTCAATTCTGTTTGGCGTCAGTTCGCCAGCCAGTGCGTTGGCTAACGCAGAGCCCTACTGTCCGGAGGTGGGCCGAGCGCCACGTCAGGTGTACGACATCGAGAAGTTCTGTGCGTTGGTGTATGGCGACCTGATGGAAGGCCGGGCGCTGGATCTCCTCGAGTTGCTGGAACGGTCGCAGCGCAATTCGGTGCGTGCCTCGCTCTCTCCAAAGCCGCAGAAGGTGTCGAAGCCACGTGATGTGGCTGTTTCAACTGTGAAACAGCCTGAAGTTGAGCCAGCTAGATTTCGTAGGAGGAGTGCCGAACCGCGCATGCCGCGTGAAAGCGGCTGGGGAGCTGGTCCGGCTCCGGATCGAGTTCTGAACCGAGATCGTCAGGCAAGGGCCGACCGTCAGCAGCGCCCGCGGAGGGACGGTAGGGAGCCATCGTCCACGATGGTTCTCACACCACCGGCTCCATCGGAAACGCCGTCGGCATCGGCCTCCACGTCTTCCCCTGTGCCCGTACTGGGCGATGCGGTGAGGCCGAGGACAGAGTCTGAGGCGAGGGGCCCACTGGGCGCTGCACTGGCGTTCGGGCTCATGCTCATGGTCCTGAGCGCTGCGCTTATCGGTCGTCTACGGTCCTGGCCGGTGCAGGCGAGCGCGGGCTCGTCTGGCGTGGGCCTGTCTGGCGGTGCCGCCTGTCCAGGCGGTATCGATGGTCGCGATGGTGAGGACACTGAAGTACCCCCGGCGGTTGTCCAGGCATCCGCTGGGGCGCAGGCGCCTGAGCTTGACTGCGTAACGGCGGAGTCGGTTGCCGTCTTTGAGGACAGTGAACCTCGGGCGATGACTACGTCTGAGATTGACCACCCCAGCTCCCGCCCGGCGGTTGCAGAGGCAGGTGCGGAAGCGGAGGCGGAGGCGGAGGCGCCCTTCGTACCAGGCGCTTCAGCCGGGCTGGGGTCGGGATTCGTAGCGGCGGCGGGGAAGGCGAAGGTCGAGGTGCTAGGGGTACCGCGGCTGTCGTTTGGCAGATCGGAGATCTCCTTCGGCCGTGCCGAGGCGCGGGAGTTGTTTGCGTTGCTTTCGGTGTCGCGGGACGGAGTTTCGGCGGAGGGGATCGCCGAGACGCTGTGGCCGGGGGAGGCTGGCGGGCGCCGGTTGGAGTCGGCGGTACGGGAGATCAACCGGGCTATGCGGCAGGCGGTGGGGTGTGCGGCCGGGGTACGGTTCGTGCTGAAGTCCGGGGAGCGGCGACTGCTGCCGGCGGCATCGTTCGATGCGGACTTTTGGCGGTTCGAGGACGCGTGCAAGCTGGCCTCGATCGCGGCCGAGGACGCTATGCGGGTGGCGGCGTTGCATGAGGTGCTGGCCTTGTACCGGGGGGCGCTGCTGGCTGGGCGCGATGATCTGTGGGTGCTCCCGTTGCGGCAGGCCGCTCAGCGGCAGGCGGCGGATGCCGCTGAGCGGCTGGCCGAGCTGGTGCGAGCCGATGATCCAGGCCGGGCGGTGGACGTGCTGCGGTTGGCGGTCGAGCGCATCGATCCGTACAGCGAGACGTTGTGGTGCCTGCTGATGTCGGTTCAAGGCGAACTGGGGCGCCTGCCCGCTGTACGGCGTTCGTTCGAGTTGTTGAGGGAGCGGCTGGCGGAGATCGACGCGGTGCCGAGTGCGCAGGCGCGGCAGGTGTACGAGCGGTTCATTCGTTAGCCAGGCCCGTCGAAGAGCGGCGGATAGTGGAGACCTGGCGGTGCCCCGGCGGGTGCTTACCCTTCTTCGTGAAGAATGCGCTGGTCGTGCCTTGCGTAGGTGGCCAGCATGTCGGCCGTGAGCAGATGGGCGGGGGCGGGTGCTGTAGATGCGGGCCAGCAGGCGGAGCGTGGAGACGGAGGGAGCGTGGTGGCGGGTTGGGGAATTCGGGCGGCGTGGTGAGTGATCGTGCTGGCCGCTCCCCGGATGGGCCCGGGGGCGTGACCGAAGGGACACCCGCATGGACACACGCACACAGCAGGCCAGTTCGGCCGAGCCGAACCCTCTCCTCGTTTCGTCGACGCGCCAGCGGGGCTCAAATGGGCTATTGGCTTCAGCGCCAGGCCTCGTTGACAAGACTTGCGTCCTTGAAGCTGCCGCCGGTGACGCGACGTGGTACCTCCTCCCATTCGCGGATCACCCGACGCCTGCCTTCCGAGATCAGCGGCCACGTGTCGCGGGTGACGGGCTGGCCGGCGTAAACGGGGTCCCAGGTGATGACGTGAAAGGCGTCTATGTCGGGCACGAGGGTCTTCAAGACATGAACGGCGCGGCGGTGGTACCACTTGCAGACCGCCGTGATGGTCAGACCTAGGTTCAACGCCTCATGGAGGAACGGCAGCGAGAGCTCGACGTTCTGCCAGGTGTTCGCGGATCGACCCTCGCAGCGGATCGCTTCGTGGGGGACTCCACGTTCGACGAGGAGGCGATGGAACTCGCCCGCCTCGACGATCCCGTTGTGCCGGTTGACCCCGCCTGTCGCGATGATCAGCGGTGCGAGCCCTTGGTGGTATCGCGCAGCTGCGATCTCGGCGGGCTGGCTCTGGTTGGTGCCGAAGAGGATGTGCGCGGTCGGTAGCCCTTCCGGCGGAGGGGCTTGGATGTCCACGAATGCCGTGATGGTGGCGATCTGCTCAGAGCTGATGTCCTCGGTCATCCAAGATCCTCTATGCGGCTGGGGTGTTGTGGCCGATTTTCTGCCGAGGCGCCGATGGTTGCCTGGTAGCGCGCGTGATACTCCGTTGTCTGCCGGGTGTCGGCGAAGTCTTTGGTGAGGACCTTGTCGAGCTTGCCTGCGAGGACCATGGTCGGCCACGCTGGACGGTTGCCCGATAGAGCGGCGTGACCAGCTGCCACTGACTCGTCCAGTTGCCCCAGCGCGGCTTGGGCTAGTGCCAGGATCAGCAGAGACCGTGCGTATCCGGAAGGGTGCTCGCCGCGCTGGCGCGCCTCTGGTTGGTAGACGGTCTGGATGACCTGATTGGTCGCGGTAACGGCTTCTTGATAGCGGCCCACGAACAGTAGGGACGTCGCGGTGTAGGGCGGATCTTCCGCTAGCGCGATGGAGAAGGCACCTGTGGATGGGGCGCCAGAGGGGAGTGCGGCTATGGCCTGGCGTGCACTGTGTCTGGCGCGTGTCATACGGTCAACGTCGCCGGCCATTGCGGCTGCGCGCATTTCTTGCGAAGCGAGTTTGGCATAGACGACCGTCCCCGGGGTGACGGTCTGCCGCCCCTGAGCAGACAGCATCGCCGACTGGCGGGGCTGTCCTTGGTACCAGGCAATCATGGCTTTCGTGAGGGAGGACCATGCCGCCAGCTCAGGGTGTCCCACTTCTCGGCTACGGCGCTCGGCGTCGGCACACCAGACACGAGCGGCTGCGTGTTCACCCATGTCGGACGCGGCGACGGCGAGCAGGTGAGATATCCAGCCGGTTGCGAGAATGAGCTCCTTGCGCCACGGGACGCGGCCAGTGCGGTCGAGAATTCCGCTGGCGTATGACCTGACCATGAGAAGTTCGTCGTACATGTCCGCAGGGGGAAGGGCGCAAATCGTCAGGGCGTAATGGTCGATGAGCTCGCCGAGGCTGTCCACGATGCAGGTGAGGCGATCACTGGCTATGGCGTCGAGGGCTTGGATGATCCGATGATTCTCGTGTGCCTGCAGGACGGGCATGGCGGCGGCTGTGATCCCGTGCTTGAGGAACGTGCGACGTAGCACCTCGCCTACCTGCCCCATCTCGACGTTTGGGACATTGTACGGAGCGGCCGAGGATTTCCTGTCTGGCGCCTTCTCCAAGATCTCTAGATCCACGTTGAGAACGCTTGCCAAAGCGGGGAGCCAAGAAGTCGGTCGGACGCGGCCTTGCTCCCATCTACCGACTTCGTGTCGAGTGACCGTGAATGTGCCGGTGACATCGCACAGATTGTCCGCGACTTGCTGTTGGGTCATTTTTGCGGCGTTGCGTAGGTGTTTGAGAAGGTCCGGAAGTGGCAGGTCTGGCGCTTCCACCTTGCAGTCCTTTTCGGTCGGCGTGTGGGCACGATGTGGGCACGGATGCGGTGCCCCTCCATCGTGCCCTCAACGGGCGGATGCTGCATATGCATCGCCGTAGCGATAGTGCAGCGCAGGGCCACGGCGTTAGAGATCCCGCACTCAGTAGAGGTATCACTGATGACAGCCGCACCAGCTTCCGCCGCAGTACTGGCTGGCTCGCACAATGCTTTCTTCTCTCGGGTCTCCGGGATTGGCGAGCAGGAAAGACGCTCGGATTTACTGAGGGATCGACGGAAGTCGTCACGAAGGTGCCCGGGATGCCCGACGTCATATGGAACAACATGCACTTCCAGGACGCGCCGGAGTGCTGTAAAAGCTGACACGAGCGGGGCTGGTGCTGTGCCGACGGCAGCGGCCGTCTGGCTGGCGGGTCGCGTTGGTCCCGCGGCCTCACTGTCAGCGTTATTAGTGCTTTTCAGCTTCTTTCACTCTGATCGGCGAAGCGCCACGAGGCTGCCGGCCGTTTGAACCGACGTGGCCTAACTCGGCTGACCGGGTCCGGCTGAAAAGTTCTTGGTGATCGTGGTGTGGCAGTCGCTAGGACGCGGAACTGCGCAGCCGCCGCGTTCCGTTGCCACACCGCATGCGGGCGGCCCGGTGTCGTTGTCCCCGCCGCACCGCATCTCTGGCGCAGGCCGGGGTTCGTTCCCTATTGGCCGCCGACCTCGACCTGCGCCCCCAACGTGTCACTGCCGGAGAATCCGATGGTCTTGGTCAATCAGCGCGATGCCGCCGCTGACATGGCGGGTAGGCGGTACGTCGAGAGCCTCCAACGCCGCCTTCCCGACTGGTGGCTGATGTACTCCCCATACGGCCGATCCCTCGTCGCCTTTTACAAGGGCCCCTGCGCTGAAGGTGGCATCAAGGTCGAGGCCGAGCATCCGGAGGAGTTGCTGCGTCTCATGGGCGACGCCGTACGAGCGCAGTGGAAGGCCCAGTCCTCCGCTGTTGGCCACGGTGCGGTAGCCACTCCGCACCAGGAAGGTCTCCCGGCCATCGATGGTGGGCGGCCGGATGATCAGGCCGGACGTGGTTGAGCACATCGCCGTACCAGAGGTAGGCGAGGGGCCTCGTCTCGTACTTGGGCGCAGGAAGATCATGCACCATCTCACTCAACGGCCCGTCGCTGGCCACGTGCGCATCGCACGGTGACAAGACCCTCAGCCGAGGGCCGCGAGATTCCCGCCGGTTCCCTCCCACTGGGCGAGCTTGACCAGGTCGCCCAAGTCGGACAAGAGGGGCACCGCGTCCATGTGTCCTCTGCCTTCCTCTCCATATCCAGCAGGGCAAACGATGCCGTACTCACTCAAGGATCAGCGATGGATGCCGGTGTCGTACTCGCCCTGCGGCACCAGACAGCACGACGTGCGTGGAGAAAGCACATGCAGACCGAAAACCGACCGCAACAGGCTGAACCGGCAATCGCCGACCTGGAGTGGGAGCCGTACAACTCCGCCAGAGGCGGCACCCTCCGCATCGCCGCCACATCGTGCTGCGGCGCCGTCGAGTTGGCGTCCCGAGCCGGCCGATACTTCGTCCTACGTCCCGACGGCAAAGGCTCCTACGAAGAGAGCCGCCATGCTACGCGGCACAAAGCTGCCGCCACCTACATTGCTCTTGTGCGTGAGCATCGCCGAACTCACGTGGACCAGGGGGAGAGGCCGGAGTACGACCCGCTCGTGGATGGCCTGGGCATGAGGTGATGAGATGCGCGACCGAGCCCGCAATCTTGATTATGTTCGCGACAACGGACCGCGTTTGCTCGCCAGTTTCGACCGCGATCTTGGGCCTGGAGTCAGGTCCGTTGTTCGTGAGAGCTGACCGCACTCACCGGCCCGCGGTTATTCGCACCGAGGAGGGGCGGGGCGGCGGCGCAGTGTCGGCGGCCATCCGGATCTGGCCGCTGGCGGCAAGAAAGAAGGCGCAATGGCCATCACAGCGTGTGACCAGATTCGCTAGCCGACGCGCTGCCACCCTGCCCCGATCGCCGAATCCGGCGTCGGTTGAGGCGCAGACCCCTGATGTTGTCCCGAGCGCGGATCGGCAGTTATGGGCGGCGGGCGGCGCTGACGATCAGCTTTGGGTAGTGCGGGTATACCGCCGGACGGGGATCTCAGTCGATCGGCTCGCGATGCACCCACTCGACGAGATCGTCGGACGCGAGCGCCCGCACGCGCGCGGCGTACCGG